>JBMNIR010000001.1:0-353416 GCA_050951125.1 Fermentimonas sp.
TCCACGAGTGTCCGCATTCCAAACAGGTTAGCTTGCCGCTTTTCAGTCGTCGGGCTTGCAGGTCAAAACAGTTTTGAAATGCCCAATCTTTCTGTCTTTGGGTAATTGGTGCAAGTCGCTTACTTTGTTCGGCGACTTGCTTTTGAAGTTTTGTTTTAGGTTTCATAGGTCAAAAAGGCTTTTTTGAACGCACGGTTGAGCTTGTACATTCTGACGTTTCCTAGCTTATAGTCAAACGATTGTAAACTTCATTTTCAACTCGTTTGATTGCGTTTTGACGTGCTTGTTCCTTTTCTTCGGCAGTCAATTCAACAGTGTGATTTACGACCACTTGACAGTTGATTGGATTGCCGATTTCAATATCTTTTTCGTCATAATAATGCACTGCCAACGAGTAAATTTCTTCATCGGCAAAACCATTGCATCCGCTCTGTTTTACCCAATTAAGAATGTAGGTACAACAATCGTTGATATTCTTGTCGGGATTGCAAAAAGATACGGCAAACAGCTTGTCCGTTTCGGCTCTATCTCTCAGATAGGTCTCTATGGTGTTTTTGAAATGTTCTGTTGTTTTCATTTTTCTGAATGTTTTAATGGTAGTCTTAAAATAGCCGTTTGATTGCGATAGTAGATTGATGATAGTTCAAAACACTTTTGATTGAAAAATCAGAAGTGAAAAACACATCGCCGGAATGCTTTCCGTGTGCAGAGTAAATAGCCGTTCCGTGCTGATAAAACGACATTTTGTAGTTGTTCAAACAGCTTTCGGGTGTAAGGAATGTTTCTTGTTCGTTTTCATCCAATTCAACAAACGCCCAATCTTTTCCGCCCAATATTTGGTCTATTTCGCTTTGGGTGTTTTCGTCTGCACAATAAAAATCAACCGATGTATCGTAATAGTTTAGCGATATAAATCCGGGTTCATTTTCAACTGACTGAACGGCTTTAAGTCGTTGTATCATCGTTTCTCGCCACTCTTTTGTGCAATGGATGATAGCGAAGTGGCAGTTGTCCCAATCGCTGTCTGTATCGGCTTTTACCAAAATATAATCTGTAATGTTAAATGCTTTTTTCATATCTCATTCTGTTTTTAACTGTTTGTAAATGATTTAATTAATGGGACAATGGTTGTATATAGGCAGTCCCAATTCGTTCAATATCTTGGTCTCCTTAACGTACCCGATAGTGATTATTTGTCCGTATCTCTTTCCGTCTGATGCCATTACCGTGTAAAGACTGCCCGAAGTCCAACGGAAATAGTAAATCTCTTTGGCGTCCAACTTGGTAAGGTTTTCACGCATCGTTATTAAATTGGTCGGTTTCATATTCTGTTTGTTTGAATGTTATTTGATTGTTATAATATGTATGATAATATCAATCCTATTACGGCAATAATAACTGTCAATTTCAGTACGGTTAACAAGATGTAAAGCGTTTCTCGGATGATGAATTTCAGTAGCGTAGATGCCGTTAAAATCATTACAAGCATTAACGTTTCCGAAGTAGCGATAACCGAAACAGCGTAAACCGTTCCGATTATCAGAAATAAAGCTACTATCAGCCGTAAAGGGGTTGATTTCATTGAGTTATTGATTAGATGTTAATACGTCTTTGATTTCTTGCCAATCCATCCACATTCGTAGGAACTTCGAGAAAGAATTACCTTTGTAGTTCTTGGATTGTAATATTCTGTATTCACGAAAGTTACGTGCTTGCGTGATAACAATTCGGTGTGATAATCGGATAATTTTCATACGGCTTGATGTTCTTTAATAGGCTCGTACAAGGCTTCGCCATTACAGAAATTGGCAATTTTACGGACTTCCGTGTAACCGTAATCATCACGTATTTTATCGAGAATTTTATCGGCTTCAACTTTTTCTAAGGCAAACAGAAACTCGAAAAGTGTATCAAAAGGCTTATAATTTCCCAATTTGGCGTTGTAAGCATCTCTCACAAGTTTACGCAATTCACGTTTTTTCGGCTTATAGGCTTTGAAGTCGGCATAAATATCATCGAATATATCATCTGCGTCACGGTTTGAAACATAATTCCTGCACTCGTAAATGCAGTCTAAATACTTGTCATTGGGTGTATAATCAATACAAGCACCCGAATAATAAGCTGCCGTTATCACAATATCAAGCGTATGAAAGCGGTGTCTATACTTATCCAAATAGTAACTCGGATAGTTCCGGTTACTTCCTTGCACGTATTCAAGATGTTTAGGCACATTCTCAAATGTAAAATCATCGTCTTCCACCACTATACAGCGATTTTCAAAAGCAAAATTATTGGTACTCATAGCTTTTCTTTTTAAGTTGTTCCACACAATGTTTCACTATTTCGCCCACAGGGACAGGGTTTTTACCACAGTTTATGCGGTAATGGGAGGAGGTGTCGCTTCGTTTCCCAAAGTCCTTTTCTGTATATATTTCTGACTGTTTCATAACTTCTGACATTTTTTTTTGCGTCCAAAGGTCGGAGTATGCCTGTTTCGTTTCGAGGGCTTAAAAAGGTAGTGGCTTCGGCAAAAAGCAAGGTTTTGGCAAAAAATACGCTCGCCACAAAGTGGAAAGAGGAAGATTTTTTAGCCAAATCCAAAGGGCTTGACCTTGCATTTGACGAAACACGTTTTACCTTTGCCCGCCGAACGAAACAATACTCGTCCTTTTGGAAAAAATCGGGAAGAACAAAAATGAAGTCAGATTATAACCGGAAAGTGAGAAAACGAAAAAGGGATAATTTCTTGGTAGAAACTATCCCTTTTATGAAGTAAAAAAACTAAGGTTATGCTTTCAGGCTTTTCAGAAGACTGTTGTTTTCGATAACGAGTTGTATCACACCTGTAAGTTCGGTGTAAAGCAGGCTGTATTCCGGCTTTTCATCTAATTTGTCGTCGAGGCTGTATTTAGCAATAGTTGCTTTTACTGTATCATTTTTTAATAGTAATAAGCTTAATTTCTGAGTAAGTTCAGCAGGAACTTCATCGGAAAATTCGTTGTCGAGAATTTGTTCGATAAAAAAGTATTCAGAAAAATGCAATCCTTCAAACAGCACTTCCAAGGCTGTTGCATTAGCTTCATCGGGCGATGCACCCGATAGAAAACTTTCTTCATAAGCCTTTGCCGAAGCATCTGAACGAGCTGTGATAAACCTTTCATCCGATAATCGGTGCGGATGATAATCTTTCAAATAAGCTTCTAATCTTAGTCGGTAATACGACAATTCTTTTTTTGTTGTTTTCATAATTTGGATGTTTTAAGGGTTAATATTCATTGAATCAGTAAATTTATCTAATTTGGAAGATAAAGCCAACATATCTGCTTCTAACTTTTTGTTCGTTATTCTTGCATAAATTTGAGTTGTCTGTATTTTGCTGTGTCCAAGCATTTTAGAAACTGTTTCAATAGGGACGCCTTTACTTATGCTCATTGTAGCAAATGTATGACGTGCCACATGATAGGTTAAATTCTTATTAATCTGACATATATCTGCAATCTCTTTTAAATAGGCATTCATTTTCTGATTAGAAAGTATGGGTAAAAGCTTTCCGTCTTTTCTAACAGAAGCATATTTTTCTATGATCATTTTAGGAATATCAAGCAAGATAATGTTAGTGGCGATTTTAGTTTTTTGGCGTTTAGTCATAATCCATTGTTTACCGTCCAATTCAACTATATTGTCTTCTGTGAGGTTTGCTACATCTATATATGCAAGTCCTGTAAAGCAAGAGAAAATGAACATGTCACGAACCAACTCTAAGCGAGGTGTAACCATTTCTTTTTGCATTATTGTCTTGATTTCATTATCTGTCAGAAAACCACGGTCCACGGGCTCTAAATGAAAGCGAATTTCACGAAAAGGATCATGTGTTAAGAAGCCGTTTTTACGCCCAAATAAGATAATTGTTTTGAAAAATTTTAGGATTTTTGTAGTTGTATTAGGCATACATTTCTTAGTTGTCAATAAATAAATCCTAAAATCGTGAATAACGATAGGTGTTACTTCGGATAGTTTTAAATCTGTACGACCGTATTTCGATTTAATAAAATTAGAAAAGTGGCGTTTACAGTTTTCATATTTTTGCAGGGTGGCTACTGATTTACTAATACCTACTTGATTTCGTATGTCGTTGTTATGTTTTTCAAACAACGATAAAATAGTGTCAAGTTGCTCTTTTTTGCCCAAAAACTCTGACTTAATTAATTCAAGACTGAGATCTTCGGATAACTCTAAACGGCGAAAAATAGCTTGTAATCCTGCTTGGATATTATCTAATTGAAGGTTTGCTTGTAGGATTTCTGTTGAGCGACCTTTCAAACGATTTTTTTCATTATCCCATGATTTTGGATTAATGGCAACTCCTGATGAGCCGATAGATAGTCGTTGATTGTTTAGATAAATACGAATCATTACGGGCGATAACCCTTCTTTGTTTGTGTAGTTGCTCCTTAAATAGAAGACTGTTCGAAAAATTGTTTTCATTTCTACTGTTTTTTAATTGCCTTGGAAGTTTTTGAGTAAAAAAGAAAATAATTTATTGTAGCCATGAGGCTATAAAAAACATCATTGTTTTTTTACTTTTTTCTAAAACTTGCCGATGCAAAGTTCGACATAATTATTTGAAAAACAGTAATTTGATAGTCATCTATACGAGCTCTGAAAGTACTCTTGGCTACAATTGTTTTTTTGTAACTTTTTTTGTAGCCATATTGTAGCCAATTAAGAGTATTTTGAGATAACTTCAATGTCCTAATGCTACTCTAAGCAATTAGTGGTATTAAAAGAATAAGTGTCGTAACTCCTTAGAATTACGACACTTATCCGTATTTGTTTGCATTGTTAAAAGCTCTTTTCAGAGCACTTCAAAATGTTTTCTGCGGAGAGAGAGGGATTCGAACCCCCGGAGGCTCTCACCTCAACGGTTTTCAAGACCGCCGCAATCGACCACTCTGCCATCTCTCCAAAGTGCCGCAAAGGCGAGTGCAAAGGTAAAACTATTTTTTGAAAGAAAAAACAATCTCCCACCCGCCTCACAGAAAAGTCATTTTTTCATCGTATCTTTGTACCTTATCGCTTTATACAAAAAGTCAACTACAGATGCTATTTACCGAACTCCCCCTTTGTGATTCTATACTCGATGGCTTGCGGGCCATGAACTTCAAAGAGGCCACGCCTGTACAAGAACAAGCCATTCCCGTAATCCTTGACAAAAAAGATGTGATCGCTTGTGCCCAAACCGGTACGGGAAAGACCGCGGCCTTCTTGCTACCGCTTTTGGACAACCTCAAGAACGACAACCATGATGTAAACAAGGTTAACGCGATCATCATGGCCCCCACGCGGGAACTGGCTCAGCAGATCGATCAAATGATGGAGGGATTCTCCTACTTCACTCCCTTCTCCTCTGTAGCGGTGTATGGCGGGAACGACGCCGAGGCTTGGGACGTTCAAAAACGGGGGTTATTGAGCGGCGCCGACGTGGTGATCGCCACTCCGGGAAGGCTGCTCTCGCACATCAACCTGTACAACATCGATTTTTCGGGCGTCAAGTACTTCATCCTCGATGAGGCGGACCGCATGCTCGACATGGGGTTCTACGACGACATCATGAAGATAGAGAATCTGCTACCGAAGGAGCGGCAAACCATCATGTTCTCGGCCACCATGCCGCCCAAGATCCAGCAGTTGGCCAAAACCATCCTCCGCGACCCGAAAGAGATCACCATCGCGATCGCGCGCCCACCGGAAACGATCCTGCAATCGGCTTACATATGCTACGAAACGCAAAAAGTGGGGATTCTCAAGCAACTCTTCAAGGAGAAAAAACCCAACAAGGTGCTGCTCTTCTCGGGGTCGAAAATGAAGGTGAAGGAGATCGCCAAGGTCCTCCGGAGAATGGGACTTAACGCTGATGAGATGCACTCGGACCTCGACCAATCGCAACGGGAACACGTGATGCACGAGTTCCGGAACGAACGGGTGAATATCCTCGTGGCAACCGATATCGTGGCCCGGGGAATTGATATTGACGACATCTCGTTGGTGATCAACTTTGACGTTCCCTACGACGCGGAGGATTACGTCCACCGAATTGGCCGCACGGCGCGCGCCGGCGACTCGGGAATGGCCATCACCTTTGTTTCACCCGATGAACAATACCGCTTCTCATTAATCGAGAAATTCCTCGACAAAAAGATATACCAGATACCGTTACCCGCGGAACTAGGCGAAGCGCCAGAATACAATCCGGTACGTAACAAGAGAAGAAGGGGTGCCGCCATCCGATCGAAAAGTGCAAGGAAGAAAGAGAGGAGTCGATCTATAGAAAGGACGGTAAGAAGCGACTTCTCGAAAAGCGGTACAAGAGAGAGAGCTGAAAAAGGGGAACGGGCTGGACAGGGTAAACGGCAAAAAAGGCAACGCCCCAAACAGGAACCACAAATACAGGAACGTTCTAGACAAGAACGACCAAGGAAGGAACAAACAGGGCAGGAACGCCCCATACAGGAACAACCCAAAGGGCCAAAAAGAGACAAACGCTCCAGGGAACATGACAGCTCCAAAGCCCCCAATAAGCCCAAGGACTCCAGAGATCAACAGGCCCAACGTGAACGTGACGATAAGACACGGGCAACGGAAACCCAAAAGAGTAAGAAATGGAGCTGGTGGCCTCTCGGTAAAAAATAACGGAAACGATCTGGTAACATCCAGACCGTCCCCGTGTCACATATCCATATTAAACCCCGTCGCATGAACGATTGCACTTGCAATTACGCCGGGATGACTTTCGCTTTTTGCTCCAGTTCAATAATCTCCATACCTCGTAAGATGGCCTTCTCGTTCATGGGTAATAAGTCGTGATGCCGCTCGGGAAGCGACTCCTTCAACCCTTTCATCACGTTCTCCAGGGAGACCATGGGCGCGATCTTGAGCAGCCCCCCCAGCACGATCATGTTGAACACCCGGGTATTATTCATCTTCGTCGACTCGTCCATGGCATTCACGCGGTAAACGTTAATGTCTTCACGCTGCACTTTCCTGCGGATGCCATAGTCGTCAAAAATAAGGATGCCCCCCGGCTTCACCCGCTCTTCGAACTTATCCAACGAGGGTTGGTTAAGGACGATGGCAATATCGTATTGATTGAGCACGGGGGAGCTGATGGGCTCATCGGAAATAATCACCGTAACGTTCGCGGTACCGCCTCGCTGCTCCGGCCCGTAAGCGGGAAACCACGAAACCTCCTTATCTTCCTTGATGCCCGAATAGGCAAGGATTTTCCCCATAGACAACACCCCTTGTCCCCCGAATCCTGAAATCACTATCTCTTGTAACATGCTTAACTTTTTTAATGCAATGGGTTAGACATTCTTCAAGTCGCCAATCGGGTAGACCGGGAACATGTTCTCCACCAACCAATCGTTCGCCTGAGCCGGCGTCATCTTCCACCCAGCGTTGCAGGTCGATACCACCTCCACGATGGAAGTACCCTTCCCGGCCATCGCATTTTCAAAAGCGAGCTTGATCATGCGACTCGTCTTCTTCACCGCCGCTGCCGTGTGGACGCTTACACGAGTCGCGAGGCAAACGCCATCAAGCAGGGCCATCAAGTCCAATATCTTAAGGGGATTCCCCATGGTCTCCACGTTACGCCCCTCGGGGCTCGTAGATGTCTTCATCCCCTCCAGGGTGGTTGGCGCCATCTGCCCACCCGTCATCCCGTAGATACCGTTATTGATAAAGATGATGACGATGTTCTCGCCCCTGTTGGCCGCGTGAATGGTCTCTGCCGTGCCGATAGCCGCCAAGTCGCCATCCCCCTGGTAGGTAAACACCATTTTGTCAGGGAGCAACCGTTTCACGGCGGTCGCCAAGGCCGGTGCACGGCCGTGTGCGGCCTCCTGCCAGTCGATATCGAGGTACTTGTACGCGAACACTCCGCACCCCACGGGAGCGATGCCGATGGTTTTCTCTTGCAGTCCCAGATTCTCGATTACCTCGGCAATAACCTTATGTACCACCCCGTGCGAGCATCCCGGGCAGTAGTGCATATGGGTGTCGTTCATCAGTTCCGGCTTGGCATACACCAAGTTCTCGGGAATCGCTATAGTAGTTACATCCATGTTCATCTATTTTATATCCATTTGCTTTTTCAACGCCTCCAGCACTTCGTCCGGGGTGGGAACAATACCCCCCAGTCGACCGTAATGTTCCACGGGAACCTTCCCGTTAACCGCCAGGCGCACATCCTCCACCATCTGCCCCGCGTTGAGCTCCACGGTGAGCATCCCCGTCACCTTATCGGCATAGCCATGCAACACTTTCGTTGGGAAGGGCCACAAGGTGATGGGACGTACCATCCCCACCTTAATCCCCTCTTCCCGTGCCAGCTGTATGGTTTTCAGGCAGATACGCGCCGCCGAACCAAAGGCTACCAACAAGTAGTCGGCGTCATCGCACTGGATCTCCTCGTATCGCACCTCTTTCTCCTCGATAACGCGGTATTTCGCCTGGAAACGTTTATTGTTCTCCTCCATCTCCGCGGAGCCAAGCTCCAGCGAGGTGATGATATTGGGTCCCCGATCGGCCATTTTCCCGAGGGTGGCCCAGGGGCATTGCTCCCGGATCTCCTCCTCCGTTCTGCGGCGATGAAACTCGGGCAGTTTCACCTTCTCCATCATCTGACCGATAACCCCATCGGTGAGGATCATGGCCGGGTTGCGGTACTTGAACGCTAAGTCGAAGCCGAGCGCAACGAAGTCGGCCATCTCCTGCACGGAGTTGGGAGCCAGCGTGATCAGCTTGTAATCACCGTGACCCCCACCCTTCACCGTCTGGAAGTAATCGGCCTGCGATGGCTGGATAGTGCCCAACCCGGGACCACCCCGTTGCACGTTCACGATAAGGCAGGGCAGTTCCGCACCTGCCATGTAAGAGATTCCCTCCTGCTTCAGGCTGATGCCCGGGCTCGACGAGCTAGTCATCACGTACTTCCCGCAAGCCGCCCCGCCGTACACCATGTTGATAGCGGACACCTCGCTCTCGGCCTGCAGGACCACCATGCCCGTGGTTTTCCACGGGGCAGCCTCCATCAAGACCTCGATCACTTCCGATTGCGGGGTAATGGGGTACCCAAAGTAACCATCCACCCCGTAGCGGATAGCCGCGTGGGCGATGGCATCGTTCCCTTTCATCAAAGATATTCCTTCTGCCATTATGCTTATTTTTCTGCTTGTTTTATTTTTATAACTCAGGAGGGTTATCCCACTTTCATCCGGTAGATGGTTAAACAACCATCGGGACAGACGTAACCGCAATTCGCACAACCGATGCACTCGTCAGGGTGCTTCAAGTAGACGTAATGATACCCACGGTCATTCACCTCTCGCGGTTCTAACTCCAGTGCGCCCGTGGGACAGGCGACCACGCATAGGTCGCACCCCTTGCAGCGACTGGTATTTACCTCGACGTAACCCTTAATTTTTGTCATTTCTATGGAGTGTTTTTTCTTTCAGACATTTTGTTTTACAAAGATAGCCCTTGTTTTGGAATGAAAACAAGTTTCAAACCGAATTTCTCACCAGTAGCCATACATTTCAATCCACGATAACTATTGCCGGACCAGCTTTAGCCCTACCTTTTCCACCCCTTTCAAAGGGTTATCATCCATGTAATGAGCTACCGTCACACGGTAGCCCGTCGTGGAGTCACGGAAGGTTGGACGCACAACATGGGGGTAGGCAATCGACAACTGGTGCAACCCACCTACCCCGCTACCTATCCACCTGTCGAGCTCATCGGTCACCCTTACGTGCAAGGTATCAACATGGAATGCGGGGTCAGCGGTCAAATTATGCTCCACGCGTAACCAGAAATCTTGATAGGGATAGGCGTTATTGAAGGAGAGCTCAATAGAAAGGTTATAGGGTATGCCAAGTTGAAACGCCGCAGAATCAACGGTGAACAAAAGCGATGAATCACGGTACCATTTCCCATGCTGAATATGATGAAACCGGTAGTACTCCTCCCCTTTAGAGCACGACGCCAACACGAACAGCAGTAGCGTTAAGCATGCGAACGAAACCCGCCTAATCATCGCGACCCGGGGATTTCTTTTCATCCACTGCAGACCTCGCAGACTTTTTTCGGGACGTTTCATGATCACCCGGGGATCTCCTTTCACCCTTCGCGGACTTCCTCTCACCCGAAGAGTTTCGTCCTCCCGAGGGTTTTCGCTCTCCCGAAGACCTACTTTCACCCGGCGACCTCCTTTTTTTGGATGACCTGTTTTTGCGTTGTCCCTTTTTCCCCGTTTGTGGCGAGGCATTTGAGCTTGATCCCGTTGACTGTGCACCACTTGAACTTGCCTCCGTTCGCATGGACGCATTCGCACGTCTCCCCGCTCGCTCAGAAGCGTTTGAGCGTCGTTTACGCGATTTCCTTCTTCGTTTCGGCTGGCTACCAATCTGAGTATCGAAACGGGTGATGCTCTCCTCTTCCAGCAGATCCTTGCCGTTAAAGTCATCCTTGTTCCTCGTTCCTCCCCCATGATGCGCAGCAAGGGTAAGCGGTTTCCTCCCTTGCTTGTTCATCGAGATGACCTCGAACGCACGCACTTTAGGGATCGTCACTAAGTTAGCTCCATTATTCTTATCGGTGGAATAGGTGATCTTCCCAGCGAGGACATCAGCCTTAAAATGATAATAGTCGGCATCTCTCGTCTCCAGCACGATTTCACGCGAAGGGAAGTCACGCTGCGCCTCGATATACAGGTCCACCTCGTAGTTCATGCAACACTTCAGCTTACCACACTGACCAGCTAATTTTTGTGGGTTTATCGCTATATCCTGAACGCGGGCCGCCGACGTGGATACCGAAACGAAACTCGACATCCAGCTACTACAGCACAACTGCCCCCCACAGGGACCAATACCGCCAATACGGCCGGCCTCCTGCCGTGCGCCAATCTGCTTCATCTCTATCTTCACGCGGAACTCGCTCGCCAGCACCTTGATCAGCTGCCGGAAATCCACCCGCTCGTCAGCTATATAATAGAAGATCGCCTTGTTTCCATCCCCCTGGTACTCCACGTCGCCAATCTTCATTTGAAGGCCTAGCTCCTCGGCGATCTGTCTCGACCGGATCATGGTCGATTGCTCCCTGGCCTTAGCCTGTTCGTACTTCTCGATATCCGCGGGACGAGCTACCCGATAAACCCGTTTCACCCCGCCGTTAGGGTCGGGACGGAAATGGTTCTTCTTCATCTGGTACTCCACCAGCTTGCCAGTGAGTGTGACCGTTCCGACGTCATGCCCGGGCGTCGCCTCCACGGCAACCAGGTCGCCCTGTTCCAACTCCAGGTTGTTGCTGTTCACGTAATACCCTTTCCGGGTATTTTTAAATTGTACCTCCACCATGTTGCTTAGCTTCTGAAACTCGGGCGAGTCATGAAGCCAGTCGTACGTGTGAAGCTTGTTCGTGTGCGGCATACATCCGCAACAGCTCTTCTCATTTCTCACGGTTACCGCTTTTAAGGGCACGGTAGCCGCCATTTTATCTACCAATTGTTCTTTGTCCATATATCAATTCACCCCCCCGGAAGCGGTGGGCGAGACTTTTTGAAATTAAGTAAACCGTTAGGATACGCAAGTTACAAAATTATTTCCTTAAAAGTAGGGTAACCTGCAAACAAAGATCGAGAAAGATGATCTTCGCGTTCCCGTTTTGCTCTATTTGCCGGTACGCCAACGAAAACTCATCATAAAACCCTTGGATGTTCTTCACGTTGACAAAAGGGGCGAAACGCTCTCCAAACTGATGCTCCTCCTCATTGAGGAAGACCATCTGAGCCTCGTTGAGGTTGCTGATGAAATACTCCCTGAAGAGGCGCAACGAGTTGAGGAGGAAACTCTTTTGCATCTCCCGGCCAATGCCCGCGATCTCGTTTGCTACCCCCTTTATTTTCTTAACATCGCGCGAGAACGAAGCCCGCGTCATCTCCTTGAACAGACCAAAGAAGTAGCTGTTCTCGTCTGACGCCTCGATTAGCTCTACCGCCCTCAGGTAACTGCCCCGTGCGATATGGGCTACCGTCTCTGCCCGTTCTTCATCCATCGCGTAAGTCCGCTGCAGCGCCTCCACCATATCCCCCCGGTCAATGCCACCCACGTGAAGGGGCTGGCAACGCGACCAAATGGTCTGCAACACGTTTTCGGCATCCTCCGTGATGAGTAGGAAGACTGTATTGGGCGGCGGCTCCTCGATCATCTTCAACAACTTGTTCGAACAGGCGAGGTGCATTTTCTCGGGTAACCAGACGATCATCACTTTGTAGGGTGCCTCGTACACCTTGAGGTTCAACTTGCGGATAATTTCGCCGCTCTCTTTCTCGTAGATTAACCCCTGCGCGTTCTGCGCGTCAATGAATTGCAACCATTGATTCAGGTTAAAATAAGGCCTACCAGCTAGCATCTCGCGCCACTCGGGCAGGTAATCGTCGCTCACCTTCGACTTAACTACCGGGAAGACGAAATGGAGGTCGGGGTGCGCCAGCTTATCGAACTTCTGGCAAGAGGGGCACCTGCCACAAGCATCATCTGAACCACGTTGGTCACAATTAAGATAGCGGGCATACGCGATGGCGAGGGGTAGCTTCCCCACCCCTTCGGGGCCATGGAAAATACGCGCATGCGGAACGAGACCCTGCTCCACCGAGTGAATCAGGTGCCGCTTGACCTCATAATGCCCTATGATATCGCGGAAATACATCCTCTATCATTATCATTATATTACCGTTTCCCGTACCATCTCCCTTGACCTTTGTCGTTTGTGCTCCCCTTTGCCATTATCCGTGGTATTACCGTTTCTCTTTTTGTTACCCGTACCATACCCGTTTAGTAAATCTCTTTCGCGACCCGGTAAACACTCTCCGTGGCCATCAGCGCGTAAAAGTGGATGCTTGGCACACCGCTCTGCACCAACTCCCGGCACTGTTTGATGCACCACTCCACACCTACCTCTTTGGCCGCCTCGTCGTCCTTGCATGCACGAAGCTCAGATGCCAGCTCCTCTGGGATGTCGGTTCGAAACACCCGGGGTAAAACGGTCAGCTGGTTTCTCAGGTGAATAGGTTTAATGCCGGGTATGATCGGAACCGTAATGCCCGCTTCCCTGCATCGCTCCGCGAACTCGAAATACTTACTGTTATCAAAAAACATCTGGGTAACCAGGTAGTCGGCCCCGTTATCCACCTTCATCTTCGTATAATGAATCTCCGACTCCATATTGGGCGACTCCTCGTGCTTCTCCGGGTAACAAGCCATCCCGTAAGAGAAAGGCTCTTCGGGTGCGGTAAAGGGAGCACCGTCGTACCCGATTCCCTTATTAAAGTTGTTCACCTGTTCTTGCAACCCCGTGGCGTACATATGGCTATCCATGGCCCGCTGCTCCGCATCCAGCTTCTTGGTATCACCCCGCAACAGCAGTAGGTCGGTCAGCCCCAAGAACGACAGGTCGATTAGCGCATACTCGGTCTCCTCCTTGGAGAAACCCCTGGATATGATATGCGGTATGGCCTGTATCCCGTAACGGTACTGGATGGTGGCCGCAATGGCCACCGTGCCGGGACGTCTCCTCACGTTCACCTTACGGTAGACCCCCGTTTCGTCTTCCTGGTACACGTTCTCGCTGTGATGCGTGGTAATATTGATGTACTTGGGCTCGAACTCCTTCAGCCGATCAATCGCGTTAAACACCTGCTGAATGCTATTGCCCTTAAGCGGGGGTAACAGCTCAAACGAAAACGCCGTCTTTGGCGTCGCGTTCACTAATTCCGAAACTTTCATACGATTTTCTTATCTTTACTTTTCGGTGTATGGAACTATTTCGTTAAGCCAAACGAGCATAGGACAAGTTTACTTGGACTGTGCCGTGGCGAGAAATAGTCTAATTTTAATGAACCTTTGATGTTTAAAATAATCATTTCCAATAATGATTAATGATTATTTCAAACATGTCGGTTTCATACGATTTTTATCATTCCTAATTAAATATCGCCCTCACGATATCCATTCCGTTGGCGTACAACACCAGTCCCAGTAAAAAAAGCATCCCAGCCACCTGTGCGTACTCCATGAACTTCTCGTTGGGTTTCCTCCTCACGATCACCTCGTAGATAAGGAACAAAACGTGCCCCCCGTCGAGTGCCGGGATAGGCAGAATATTCATGAATGCCAGTATGACCGACAAGAAGGCGGTCATTAACCAAAACGCCTGCCAGTCCCACTGCGCGGGGAAAAGGCTACCGATGGCACCAAATCCCCCCAGCGAAGAGGCACCCTCCTTGGTGAAGACGTACTTGAATTGCGCCACGTAGTCCCTCAACGTTTGCACACCCATCTTGATACCGGCGGGAAACGACTCGAAAAAGCCGTACGAAAGCGTTACCATCGGGTAAACCTGCGCCGCGCCCATCGCGTAGAATCCCAACGTGCCGGCAGAATCGACACGTGCAGTGGTACTGTGCAGTACTCCCGAACGGTAATAGTCCAACTGAACCTCCTCACCGCGGTGGACATCGAGGTGCGCACGGAGGTCACCAAACACCAGGACGACTTCGCCATTGACGGCAACGATGCTATCACCCCGCGTCAAGCCGGCCCGTTCGGCCGCGCTCCCTTCCATAGTCTCCTGTACCATGGCGGGGATACGGTAAGCGGCGAACCCCTCCTTATCGACCAGCAACCGCTGCATCAACCCCTCTTGCATGGTCAACACCACCTCTTTACCCCCTCTCAGCACGGTCACCTCATCGGCGTCGGCCACGTCCAGCAAGGTCCGTACACCGAACCGCTCCAACGTCTTGTCGTCCGCTTTCAGCAAGATGTCGCCATCGCGGAAGCCAGCCTGTCGCGCGGCGTTGCTGAACTCCATCCCTTGCGTCACGTTACGCAGGGGGAGGTAGGTATCATCCCACGTGAACAGCACCATGGCGTAGATAACGAATGCCAGCAGCAGATTAAAGAGTACCCCCGCCACCATCACCAGCAGCCGTTGCCATGCCGGCTTCGAGCGGAACTCCCACGGTTGGGGTGGTTGCGCCATCTGCTCCTTGTCCATCGACTCGTCAATCATACCGGCTATTTTGACGTACCCCCCCAGGGGTAGCCACCCTATCCCGTATTCAGTGTGGCTGTTTTTAGGCTTATACCTGAACAGCGCGAACCACGGGTCAAAGAAAAGGTAAAACTTCTCGACCCGAATCTTGAACATCCGGGCAAAGATAAAATGGCCAAACTCGTGGACCAGTACCAAAATCGAAAGGCTCAGTATCAACTGCAGCGCCTTCATTAAAAATGTTTCCATCTAATCAAAAAATGTACGCGTTGTTCAACGCGCGTATTCAAACGCGATTCTCCTTGCTTCCGCATCGCTCTCCACGTAATCGCTCAGCGATGGCGTGGGAACAAACGATGCTTTTTGCAGAGTTTTCTCGATCAGCTGGCTCATCCGCGTGAACCCAATACGCTCCTGCAAGAAGAGTTCGACCGCAACCTCGTTGGCCGCATTCAGCACGCAGGGTATATTGCCCCCCACCTGGATCGCCTCGTACGCGTAAACCAAGTTGGGGAAACGGTCCGTGTCGGGCTGCTCGAACGTCAAGCTCGATAACTTGGAAAAGTCAATCGGATCAATAGGCAACGCAAGCCGTTCGGGATATGAGAAGGCATACTGTATAGGAACTCGCATATCGGGTTGCCCCAGTTGCGCCATCACGGAAGTGTCCTTGAACTGTACCATCGAGTGGACAATGGACTGCGGGTGAATCAACACCTCTATCCGCGACGGATCAATACCGAATAACCATTTCGCCTCGATCACCTCGAAGCCCTTGTTGATGAGCGTAGAGGAGTCGATGGTCACCTTCTGCCCCATGTTCCAGTTAGGATGCGCCAGCGCTTGCTCCTTGGTTACATGCCGTAACTGCTCCTTGGTATAGGTGCGAAAAGGACCGCCCGACGCTGTGAGCCAAATTCTCTCAACCTCGTTATCCCCCTCCCCATTCAAACATTGAAAGATGGCCGAATGCTCGGAATCGACCGGCAACAAGGGGGTCTTATGCTTTAGGGCCAGCGAGGTAATCAACTCGCCTGCCACGACCAACGTCTCTTTATTCGCCAAGGCGATGGCCTTTCCGGCGGTAATCGCCTGAATGGTGGGGATTAACCCTGAAAAACCGACCGTCGCAACGAGCACCATATTTACCTCCGCGGATTGAATCGCCGATTCCACCCCGTCGCTCCCGCACCACACCTTGATGGGCAAGTCGCTTAAGGCCTCTTTCAATTGCTCGTACTTCAACTCGTTGGCGGTTACCACGATCTCAGGTTGAAACCTACGCGCTTGCTCGATAAGCAGCTCCACGCTGTTGTTCGCGATCAAGGCGTAGGCCTCGAACCGTTCGGGGTAACGCGCGATCACGTCCAGCGCCTGCGTACCGATGGAGCCGGTAGAACCTAAAATAGCAATATTCCGTTTTCTAGCCTTCATAACCTGTTTCGCTTCACCCGTCCAGCAAACCTTCCGGAAGGTTCATCTTGATCATCCCCCTTTTCTCGTCGATGGAGAGGATAAAATCTTCGGTGGCCGGGATGAGCCGCTCGTTGTCATCGAGGGCTACCACGAACAGCACGTTGATGGTTGCATTGTCCACCTCTCGGATCGTGCCCAGCCGCACACCGTGCTGATCCTCCAGCTCGAACCCGATAAAGTAGCCCCAACCACCCTCCTCCTGTCCCAACAATGTCTTGACTGTCTCTCGTAATAGCAATACCCGCTTGTTTACCAAGCGAGAGGCACTTTTCTCGTCCTCCACATCCATGAACTTAACGCGGACCGTGGTGTCGGTCACCCCGGTAAACTCCTGCACGAAAAAGGGAACCGGTATCCCGTCCATTTCAAGGAAATAGTAATCCACGTCCAGATCGGCGTACTCCGGCTTATGGAAGAAAAGTACGATCTCTCCCCTTATACCGTACGGTTTCCGCGTACGCCCTACCGGAACGATATCCTTCTCGTGGATCATTCGGTTACCTCCTCCTCTGGTAACGAATGTTTTTTAACCTACCACGCGTGGGCGTGATCTTTACCTCGGGAATCGTGTACTGCTCATCGGCCACTTTTATCTTTCCCCTCGATAATTCATACAGGTCGTGAAAGATTTTCGCATCGTCCACCTCCTTGTTCCACTGCGCGTGGGATTTTTTCATCTGTATAAGCAGCAGCCTCACCAAGTACTTCCTCTTGTCGCCATCTTCCATATCGGCAGCGACCCTGATCATCCGTTCCAAGATCTTCCCGTAATGGCGGTACTTCATAGTGGGACGGCTGTACTCCACCTTCTCGGGTGCAGAGTAGAGATCTTCCTTGGTGATCACTTCGTACGGGTAATCGATATCCAATTGGAAATCAGACATGATGGCCAAGTGATCCCACAGGATGTGTTTAAAATTATTGACATCCCTAAGGTGTGGGAACATGTTCCCCATGATGTCGATTACCGTGTACGCGCATTTGGTGCGCTCCTCGCGGTCCTCAATGCTCATGCAGTGATCCACCATGCTTTGAATGTTGCGCCCGTATTCGGGCAGGATCAGTTTCTCTTTCTGTGTATTGTATCGCATATTTCTATAATTGTTCGTTATCAATCGTTCGTTATTAACTATTCATTCGTCAACCACAATCACCTCAGTTTCAACACGTCGCCCTCCTCCGGGATATAATCGTAGCTTTTCTTGTTCAGCCTATACAAGTTTCGCAGGCGAATACCGTACTGTTGCGAGATGCTATGCATCGATTCCCCCACCTGTACCGTATGTTCGAGGTAGGGTTGATCGGCCCGCGCCTTCTTCTTCTGGAAGTAGACGATGTCCCCCTCACTCAACGGGAAATCTTCGGGCACCTCGTTAAACTTCAACAGATCCTTCTCTCTGAACCCGAACTCGTTGGCGATGCTGAGGAAGGAGTCCCCCCCCACAGCGATCACGTACACCAGTCCATGGGTGATGTAGGGCTGGTGCGTCCAAGAGACCCTCGACAACTCTTGCTCCCGCATCGCTCTTCGTTGCTTTCTGTTCACCCCTCCGCGGTACTTCGGGTCATCGTACCGATAAAGCTCATAATCCTCGATAAGTTTTATCAGCTTGTTGGCATAAGCCCAGTCGGTCGCGTAGCCCGACTTCTGCAACCCCCTCGCCCACCCCTTATAGTCGGTGATCGAAAGGTTAAAGAGAGAACGATACCGTACCCCGTTCACCAGGAACTCGGAATGATCGCGATACGAATCTTCAACGCGTGCGTACTTGCGAAAACAGTCGTTTGGGCTATCGTCAACCGCATACACCTTAGGACCGTTCCACTCCCGATGGCATTTGATCCCAAAGTGGTTGTTCGACTTTCGCGCCAACTCACTCAACCCACCCCCTGACTCCAAAATGGCCTGCGCCAGTTTGATCGATGCGGGAACGCGGTACCTATCCATATGTTCCCTTGCCAAGTCACCATACCGTTCAGCATACTCCTCGTAGACCTTGACGCGGGTCTGCCCCACCAATGGGGTCATAAAAAACAACAATGATAAAACCAAAAAGAGCGGGATAATATATGTATATTCGCGAAACAACTTACTCATGATCGTATGAAAGAAATCAATTTAAACACAAAGATAGCTGTTTATCCGTTAGAGGAGTGCTCCGAGGTTGAAAAAAAACTCATCGACCGGGCTAAACAGGCTACACTGGGCTCGTACGCGCCCTACTCCAACTTCCGTGTAGGTGCAGCCGTCTTGTTGGGAAACGGTGAAATCATCGCTGGTAATAACCAGGAGAACGCAGCCTACCCGTCCGGCCTCTGTGCCGAGCGGACAACTGTCTTCTTCGCACATGCAGCCTACCCCGATCAGAAAATCACGGCTATCGCCGTGGCGGCATGGAACAATGGCACGTTCACGAGCAACGCCATCACCCCTTGCGGAGCTTGTAGGCAGGTACTGTTAGAAAGCGAAAACCGCTTCCAATCGCCCATGCGGGTGCTCATGTACGGTGAACAGGGAGTCTACGTAGTGGATAGTGTTAAGCAACTGCTCCCCCTTAGCTTTGGCGACGAGATGTTAAAAAGTTAGAACGAGGCTTCGTAAAGAGATACCAAGTACCACTGCTTTTCGATGAGCTCGAAGTAATAATCGGCGTAAATGCCGTTGTCTATACCTCGTATCTGCACCACGGCCGTATCGTTCCTAAAACGAACCACCTGGTAATACTGGTCGTAGGGGCGGGTCAGGAAAGTGCTGTCGTAGGTAAAGTCGAGCATCTCCCACTCGTACCTACCGATGGTCTCCTCTATCGGTGCCATCCCCTCGTGATCCGCGTTGGGAACGGTCACGTTGATCGGGAATTTAACGCGGTTCAACTGGAACGACCTCTGCTCGCTGAATTTCTGAAGGAAGAGGTCAAACTCCTCCTCGTCGACATCGAGGGCGGCATCGGGCGCATCTTTCGTACATGTAGTCAACTCGCCCTTCGCTTTATCTCCCCCGGTTTTCACTCGTCCATCCCTCCCGCTTTGAGAGCAAGAGAAAATCAGCAAAAAGAAAAGGAGTGGGAAGAAAAAACGGTTTATTTTCATTTTTAACTATCTACAAATGTTCGTTTCACGACCTGTGCAGTGCAAAGGTATAAAAAATAGCGGTAACCAAAGAGTCGCACGGATGTTTTTTTGAAAGAAAATATCATTATCTTTGTTTATAGAAAAACAAAAACCCATGGATGCAGTAGATAAATTGGTAAGCAAGGTGGAGAGCGATGCCGACTTTAAACGTCCCCTTCACGCCTTAGTCTGTTTCTCGGAAATGGAAACCGGAAAGAGGCTCGGCATCCTCGCCGCGCATTTCACGCTTTCTCGTATCGATAAATCGTCCATCACGTTCCTGCAACTGCTTAGGCCACGGGAACTCGATCAACGAGATGAAGAGTCGGGAACCATGGCGAGCGACGTTTACCAGAACAGACTCTTCACGAGCATCATCGAACGTAGGGAGAAGAGTCGGGTCACTATCCGCGCCTTCGTGAGGTGCTCCGACGACTGGTTATCCGAAATCCTGAATCTGTCAAAGGAGCAGGAGTGCAACATGGTGCTGCTCGGGATAAGTTGCCACCGGTTGAATTCCAGCTTATGCCAGAAATATTTCCGGTTGAAAAGTGACCCCACCCGCTCTGAACACCACACCTTGAACCAATTCCAACCTTCCGAGGCCCATACCCTGAGCAACATCAGCTCGTTCATGAACCGTAATCCCGTGGCAAGTGGTCTCCTCCTGGATCAGGGCTTGGGCAGCTTGAGCAAAATTTTCGTTCCCATCCTGTGCCCTGCTGATGTTCAGGTGCTGCCTTACGTTCTCTTCCGATTCGCCGAGAAAGAGCCCATCGAGTTGATGGTATGGGATGCGATCGGCATCCTTGCATCCGACTCGAAGATACAAAAATTCTACCAGCAAATCGGTAAGAAAATCGAGGGGAAAGTGATGCAGTGGGATGGCGACCAAAAAATAGACCGGGCTTTCATTCAACGCCAAGACCTCGTGATCATAGGTGCCAGCGGTTGGGCCAAGTTGCTGACAGCGGGACTGCCTTGGATCGATGCGCTCCCATCCGTGCTCATCCTCAAGGACAATATACTCTAAACAGCATGACGAATCCAACAAGTATAAGAAAACGGGTAGCTGCCATTCGCACTCACCTATGGAAAAAAGAGCTGAAAAAAGCCATCGACCGACTCGACGAGCTGGTCTCCATAGAGGCCAGCTGGATGTACACGGAAAGGCTATCAGAGCTGCGAACCCACTATCAATACATGTTGCACTACTTCGTGGAAGGGCAGCAAGACCCCGAGCAACAAGCCATTTACCACAAAATTACCCGTGATATTTATACCCTCGCCGACGAAACAGCCAGCCAGTTACTCACCCGAAACTGCCCCTCCTTTTTTTACGAACAGACGAGAAAGATGAATCGCCGCACGGCCACCACGCTGGATGAGTACACCGAGATTTTCGCGAAACAGGCCGATACTTTTTCGTTCATTGGCCTGTTGGAAGAGGGCAAAGAGAAAGAAGAGCGCCTTAACCAGAACCAAATCTCGTACGAAAACACGGTACTGGAAATGTTTTACACTATGTACACCTCTTCATCTACCAAGAGTACGAACGGCTTGATTGACTCCATGAATCGGTTTATGGAGAACCAGCTGGTACCGGTACAGGCCAAGGGTATGTTCCTAACTGCACTGACCTTAAACATCTTGCATCGGTTCGACGCGGGAAAGATCAACCTGCTCCTCGACACGTGTCGCCGCCCTGAACCGGAGCTGTTTTCGAGGGCCATCATCGGCTTGATTCCCATCTTCCAAACCTACCGCTCGCTCTGGTCCCTTTACCCCGAATGCATCGACCGGCTCAAACTCCTGTCTGACGATCCAACGTTTAACCGCCGCTTCATAACCGGCATCACCGGTTATATCCAAGCCCACGAAACCGAGAAGATCGCGAAGAGGCTCAAGGAGGAGATTCTCCCCGAAATGATAAAGTTAAGCCCTATGATCGGCAAAAAAATAGAACTTGACGAATGGATGGGGGCAACGGGATTCGAGGAGAAGAACCCGGAGTGGCAGAAGATCATCGACGAGAGCGGGTTGAGCGACAAATTGCAAGAGCTCAGCGAGCTACAGATGGAAGGAGCCGACGTGTTCCACTCTACCTTCTCGAACCTGAAATCGCACCCCTTCTTCCTGGAGATGAGCAATTGGCACCTCCCGTTCGACCCGAGGCACAGCTCCCTGGAGTCACTCTTCAGCGATCAGTCTCGAGGCAACACCATGATCGACATCATGCTGGAGTCGGCGCTCATTTGCGATTCGGACAAGTACTCGTTTTGCCTGAGCATCCTGATGATGCCGGAACGTTACCGGAAGATAATGATAGGGCAGTTGGGTGCCGAGGGGGCGGAGATCAAGAAGATGCAGGAGGAGGAGCAAGTAATCAACCCCCACCAAAAGGAAGAGACCCTTATCAAGCAGCAGATCCAAAACCTGTATCGTTTCTTCAAGCTACACCCTCGGCGGGCGGAATTCAACGATATCTTCGAGCTCCCGCTCGACTACCACCAGGTGATTCCCTTTTACCCGATTGTAAGGCAGTCCAACCACCTGGAACAGATCGCCCTCCACTATTTCGAGAAGAACAACTTCAAGGAGGCGATCGAGGCGTACACCCTATTGTCCACGGAACGGGGAGACCAAAGCGAAACGTGGCAGAGGATCGGATACTCGAAGCAGATGCTGGGCGATATAGAAGGAGCATTGGAAGCGTACCTACACGCCGATCTGGTAGAGGAGAACAACACCTGGGTACTCAACCGGATAGCGTACTGCTACCGGGTGTTGAAGAAGTCAATCACATCGCTGGAGTATTATCGTAGGCTGGAACAGTTTAGACCCGACGATATGGCAATCCAACTCAACATCGGTCATTGTTACCTGGAGTTAAAGCAGTACGATGAAGCGCTAAACTACTACTTTAAAGTGGAGTTGCTGGGGAATGCCGCCTCCCGCGCGTGGCGGCCAATCGCCTGGTGCGCGTTCCTCTCCCGAAAATACGATGTGGCGCGGGACTACTACGCCCGCGTATTGGAGAAAAACCCCTCTGCCCATGATTACCTAAACACCGGGCATGTGGAGGTGTGCGTTGGTAACATGAAACGAGGGGTGGAGCTCTACATGCAATCGATGCAAAAAGCGGGCGACATGGAGACGTTTCAAACTATGCTGTACGACGACGAGAAGGAGCTGCAAGAAGCCGGGGTGGATACTGCCATCCTTCCCATCATCCTCGATGCGATGCGGTACGAAGAGGAGAAGAGTGATAGAGCCCCCGCTCAAGGATAAAATCATACACCCCCGGGGGCAGAAACGCCCGCATGTTCTTCCCCTGTTTCAGGCTCTCACGGATAAAAGTGGAGGAAATTTCCACCAAGGGTGCTTCCACCACCCGCACGCTATTCCTATACTTGGTTGGGACATTCACCTCTTCGCCTTTACGGGGGTAAATTAAGATACCGTGTTTTTGAAGAATGCATTCATGCTCGTACCACTGGTCGAAAATAACCCAGTTGTCTCCCCCGATAATTAGGCAAAACTCTTTCCCCGGGTACTCCTTGCCTAAAGCAGCGAGCGTTTCCACCGTAAAGGAAGGACGCGACAGACGAAACTCGATATCAGAAGCATGCAGCCCTTCATAGTCCTTTAGCGCAAAACGCACCATATCTAGCCTCAGCTGGTCATCCAACATCTCCTCCTGTCGCTTTAACGGACTGTGTGGTGTGACCACGAACCACACCTCGTCGAGGGAGGTGAACTCCAGCATGTAGTTAGCCACGATAAGGTGCCCCACGTGAATGGGGTTAAACGATCCGGAAAAGAGACCTACTTTCATGTTCTTTGAATGTTAACTGACCCCCATAATATCCATTCAACATACTTAACGTTTAACGTAACAAGCAATGAAATAGTTTTAAAAAGCGGGAGGCCATCAACTCATCCGATGTTTGTAATCTTCATACCCGAACTCGCGGTAGAGCTCAAACCGACCATCATTAGTCCATAAGCCGATAGAGGGGTGCGAGACCCCGTTGAACATGGTGGTCTTCACGGTGGTGTAGTGCATCATATCCTCGAACACGATCCGATCACCCACCTTCAACGGCTTATCGAATGACCAGTCGCCCATGAAGTCGCCACTTAGGCAACTGTTCCCTCCCATCCTGTAAGTGGGTTTCCCCAGGACCGGTTCATGGTACGCACCCCGTATGCGCGGCTTGTAAGGCATCTCCAAGCAGTCCGGCATATGGCAGGCAAATGACACGTTGAGTATCGCGGTCCTTACCCCACCGTTCTCCACGATATCGGCCACGGTCGATACCAGCACACCCGTCTCCCAAGCGAAGGCGCTGCCCGGCTCCAGTATCACCTCCAAGTGCGGGTATCGCTGTTTCAGGATCGTCAACACGCTTACAAGGTGATCCACGTCGTACTCCTGGTGTGTCATCAGATGCCCTCCCCCGAGATTAAACCACCGGATCTGACCAAACAGGTGGCCGAACTTCTCCTCCACCACCGCCAACGTTTTCTCCAGGTCGTGAGAGTTGTTCTCGCAGAGGTTGTGCATGTGTAGCCCCGTAATCCCCTCGGGAAGGCGCTCCCCTAATCTTTTAGCGGTAACCCCTAACCTCGACCCGGGTGTACTGGGATTGTAAAGGTCGGTCTCCACCACCGAGAATTCGGGATTGATCCTCACCCCGCACTCGATCGCTCTATCAAACGCTTTGACCTGAGGGTAGAAACGCTCGAATTGCGACAGGGAATTAAAGGTGATATGGCTGCTGTACTTCAGGAAAAGCGGGAAATCGTAATCAGTGTAGGCTGGTGCGTAGGTATGCGCAAGGCTCCCCATCTCCTCGTAAGTAAGCCGGGCCTCCGCCACGGAACTGGCCGTTGAACCCCCCACGTACTCCTTGATAATCGGGAACGACTTCCATAGGGCAAACGCCTTAAAGGCCAGTATAATCTCCACCCCCGCCCGCTCTTTTACCGATCGGATTAGCTGGAGGTTCTCGCGAAGCCTCGCCTCCTCCATTACGAAGCATGGAGAGGGGATTTTGGAAAAATCAATCATGATGTCCTGTTTCATTTCGAGAAAAGAATGGACAATCTACAAGTAAAACATTCGCGAAAAACAATTCTCTCGTCTACCTTGATATTGAAAATAAATTAGAAATAGCTTTTAAAAGCTAGACTAATTCAGAACAATGCTTATTGAAAATGCACGTTATTCGTTTGCCCGCAGATACGGCAAATTTGTTCAAATTCATTCTTATATTCCTCCAAATCCGATCCCTCAATTCTTCGACCGGACATGGTCACGGGATTGACGAATGTAATCTTTTTGCCGCTCAATGCTGTTACCAGAGAAATATCTCCCCAATTGAGGAACCCCGGGAGATGAATGGCCATGCTGAAAAAATCAATGGAATCGCGGTTGTCGAACAAGTAACTGATCGGTACCTCCCTCAAGATGAGATTTTCGAAGTTTCCTCCCGTGGCGCTAAGGAATAAACCCGCCAATCCCGTTTCTTTAGCCCCGTCAATAGTAATAACCTTTGCTTGAAAATCCTTTTTCAAAAACTCTACAAGCAAGTTTAACTCTTTTACCCATTCACCGAGAATTGTTTTTCCCAACCAGATCTCCGATCTTGCCAGCGTGTGATGATAGGCGGTTCGATCGTGAATCTCGTTCAACGATAATTCACCCATACCGGTCAGATCTACTACCGCGACACCTTTTCCCTCGTTCTTTAGCTCGGCAACCTGATGTAATGTCTCATTCTTACCCTTAGGATTTAATACGATAACATATTCGGGGTTAGCTGATTTGGGCCTTGTAACCAAAACCGGGATTAATTTTTGATCGGATGTCTCTAAAGCAACCTTTTCCCACCCGCCGGAGATACCGTAGGTGTGTACCTTTTTCAACCCCGATTTATCATTAATCCTCAATATATCGCTTAACTCCTTCCTTTTTTGAACTTTGTCAATCGTTTTAGTTTGCAGGTAGGTGCTCCTCAGTTGATTTCCCCTTATTTTACAGTATTCGGCGGTACTCGTAACTTTTTCATCCCTTTTCCCGTTTTGAAATGTCATCAGATTTTCCGCGGGTACAAGTTCGAAAGGTTTCTCATCCTTAGCGTCACCGGATCCTTTATTTTTTAGTTTCATATCAAACCACCCAAGCATTGCCCTTCGGTCTTCAGCCTGGTACCCATGAGTCAAATCAAAGATACAATAAGTAATATCGTTTTCCCTACCGGTTAACTTGAAAATCGGTTTCGCGTTATTGACACTTCTGAGCATCTCCACCGGGAAAAAGGCCGAATTTGAGTCCTGGTCATGGTTGCACGGCATAATAGCCGTTGCCAGCGCTAGAACAGCAGCTTCTTCTGTAAACGTTAACCCGTCAATCAACATCTCACAGATGCAATTCGAGTTCATAACGTAAGACTCAAAGGTACCGACACTGACTACCGGGACAGCAGCTTTTATTCTTTCATCCATGGCCGCGACCCACATGGTTTGGTTACCCCCTCCGCTTGCACCGGTCGCGCCAATTTTGTCGGGATCGACATAGGGTAAAGAGCAGAGTAAATCGACTCCGCGCATATTGTCGGATATCTGTGTTCCCATCAATGATTCGCCTATGTTCATTAGAGAAGCCCCGAGATTCGCCCCATGATATTCGAAATTACCGTGTACGGTGGTCCTCTCCCCCGCTCCCCACGGGTCAATGGCTAAAGCAACGTAACCGTTAAGGGCTAACGAATGAGCCACGGATTGGTAAGCATCGTATAATCTCCCGTTTGTCGAATGGCCACACATAACTATTACTCCCGGGAAAGGGCCTTCACCTTCCGGAATATATAGATTCGCGGTCGCGTAAATATCCGGACGGGTTTGGAAATAAATATTCTTAATGGTATAACCGGACATTTTTATGCTTTTGGTTTCCCTACAATCGATGGGAAGCTGATGGTTAACGTAAACGCCGGCTTTACGTGCAATTTCTTTTCTTAGATTTGCCTTGTAAACATTCCAATCCGCTAAATTATCCGGTAAAGGGTGCGACGCGAACTTTATAAAGGCCTCGTTATCAAGTCGAGCCTCTACCAGGTTAGTTTGATTCGTAGCGAGAACCAACGGAAGCGTATCGGATGGTTCAACCCAAGTGGACTGCAAATCTTTTGAACATACACCTATTGTATAAGAATGAGCCCCATACACGATAAGTGAAAAACAGATAAGGATCAATTTTTTCATTTTTACGCTAAATTAATGATTTATAGAACAGGTATTTCCCTTTACATTCGATTTCCCTTTACATTCAACGTACCCTTTCGGGTGCAGGTACATTACAATTGTTTTATCGTGTTGCTGTTTAACGATAATGCCAATACCCCGTTGTAAGTTTTTTGCTCAATCAAAAGAATTCTATAATGGCATAATAGGTCGTTATCAAGGAAAACACGATCGCGGCAATAACTCCCAAGTTTTCACCCAGTTTAGCTTTATGTTGTTTCATCAAGCTGGTTCTATTCATCAAGAAATAAATAGGAATGGCCACAGCGGGGAGAATACAAGCCTGAAATGCTTGCGAGAAAACCATCAGTGCCGGAGGTCGTTGCTCCAGAATAACACTACCAAAAGCGAACGCCATTCCTATAAAAATAAGAATTCTCGATTGGGTGGAACGAATGTTCCTCGGTTTTCCGGTATAATCCGCTATCAACCACGGGGCAATCAACACGATTGGAAATATGGTCGACAATCCGGCTCCTACAATTCCCAGGATCAAAATGAATGCCGCCAGTTTCCCGCCAATGGGCTCAAACAAGTGAATCAACTCCACGGTGTTTTCGAGTTTTAGTCCCATTACGTGCAGCGTTCCAGCCGCTACTGCCATAATAATACCGCTTAACAAAAGCATCATTCCAGCCGAAACAAACGAGTCTTTTTTCTCGGTTTTCAAATCACCTATTTCCCACCCTTTTTCCGCTACCACCGTGCTTCGCATAACAAAAACCGCCGCCGAGCAAGTAGTACCGGCAATAGCAGCAACCAATCCATAGGCACCCGGCATATCCGGAATTCCGGGTACCAACCCTTTGGCTATAGCGCCTAAGTCTGGTTTCATCATGAAAAAAACCACGATAAATGAAACTCCCATAAGAATAACAAAGAAAGTAAGTACCTTTTCGAATGCTTGATAGTTCCCGTACCAAAGGAGGAGTATTAACAGTACCGCGTAAAACAAGATGATCCAAAGGGTGTTAACAGTAATTCCACCCGTGAGCAGCCTAATTGCCTCCTGGGTTAACTCGGCAACAATTCCCATTATTCCAACGAGAGCAAGCAATTCACCTACGATCAAGGCGATCAATATGTAAATGGCTAAGATCCATCCGTTCTTAAATTCGGTTTTGATATTGTTCAGCGCAGTTTTACCGGTAACGATGGTAGTTTTCCCGTAAGCCACCATCAAGATATAGGTGAAGACACAAGATAGAACCAGCGCCCAAAAAAGGCTCATCCCGTGCTCCGCACCCGTTTTGGCCATTGTGGTTATACTCCCTGTACCAATATTGTACCCTATGAGAAAAAGACCAGGCCCAACTGCAGCCAAGGCGACGGTTATTTTTTTTGTAAATTTTTTGGACATTTTTTTTGCCATTATTTAAGCCATTTATCAAACCAGGCAAAGGCCTCTTTTTGCATCTCTTTTCCAAATTTATGTCCACCCGGGTAAAAGGATGCCTTATACCTTTCCGAAGCATCCGCTTTTTCATACACCGCCTTGAGAATCTCGTCAGCACGCCTCATGCCGGGAAGGGTAAACAATTCATCTTCATTCGCGTTCAAAACTAATGTCGGCAGGGGTACCCTTAAGCCGAGGATCTCGGGAAAATCCAAATATTTAGGCAAAACCGGGGCATAGGTCATCCAAGTGTGAGTATGCGACTTATTTAACATGAAATCTTCCCAGGTAGTCATCAGCCCGACACAAACAGCGCATTTTACCCTTGGGTCCAAACCCGCGATAAAAACAGTCCGCATTCCCCCACCCGACAAGCCGCCGCAACCCACTTTACCCGCGTCAACATCATCCCGGGCGCATAAAATATCAAGTGCCACCAAATCTTCAGCTACCCAAACACCCGGCCAGGAGGTGCCGGCACAGAATAGTGATTTAGCCATGATGTCTTCATGTTCAGATGCCCATCGATTGTATTTATTTACGTTCTCTAATTTCTCGGATTCATTATCGGTTAAATCGCCCCTAAGAAATTCAGGGACCTCCTTTAAGAGAACTCGCCTGCTTTCAAAAGGGAAGGCATCATGCACGAGAACCACGTAGCCTCTTTTAGCTATTTCGTTTGCCCATGCAATACCGTCATAGTATTGCCGTTGCGAATCAACATTGTGCGGGTGTAGTGAATTGCTGGTTTTTATTATTTTGCGTTTTCCAAAATATTTATCGGCACCGTGATGATGGAAAGCCAATATCCCCGGTAAGGCTCCCTTCGAATCAGCCGGTTTAAGAACAACCGCTTCGGTCGGCATACCGTAAGGTAGTTGCCAGGTGATTTCTTCAACCTGCAAACCGTCGTAGATATATTGTTTGTTTACTTTTACCTCAGGTATTTCACCCAAATCCGGCGAAGCAATACTTTCCAACACCCTGTTTTTAGCTGCTATCCGCCATGTCTCGATATGGTTCCACTCTTTTCTCCTAAAAGAATAAGCGGGCAAAGATTCTCTCATTTTTTCCGAAGCCCATCGCCCATAGGAGCCTATAAGATTTACCTGTTCATTAGCGATCTTTTCCACTGCCTGGTAATCCGGAAAAACGGATTTATCGACTGATGCGTTGATCCCCAGAGCACTTTCTGTCACCATGCCTAAAACCCCGGCAGTAGAGATACCCAGGAAATCTCTTCTGGAGCAGTTAGAGCTGTTACACTTTTTCTTGGGTTCGTTCATGTAATTGTTTTTTTAGATATCTGCCACATATTTTTCTGTGGATAATTATTCCATTATCTGTTGTTTATTTGAAAATGAGCTTGTGTCAAACTAAATTGGTCGTACCCCCATACTGTAGGCTTACATCCATTCCCCGTTTATTTGTTTTCCAAGCACCGTTAGTGAAATCGGGAACTTGAATGGTTGCTCCTTGATTAGCCACCGACCATTCACTTAAAGGCGTAATAACACTCCATAATGCTGCATCGTAGACGTCCATTTCAAGAGGCAGTCCATTTCTTAGGCAATCTATCAGACGCCAGTCACTGACAGCTACCCGCTCATAGCTTCTACTCCCATGTCCCTGTCCTGCCTGTTTACGCTTTTCCTCAAACCGTTTTAACATTTCCGGAGTATACTTCTCCACCAAAGCATTAAATTCCCGCTCCGGCAACCACTGTTCACTATTTATGGCTATTCTATCTGGCCTGGCCCTATAAATTCCTTTGTTTCCAGAGATTAGATCAAATCTGTGCTGCGGACGCGGTGTACTGATATCATGCTGGAGCATGATAGTCCTGCCCCTATGGGTACGAATTATTGTTGTATTAATATTTCCTCTGAATTTTAATCCCTTGTACGGTTCATAATAACTGTCGATTTCAGACATCTCTTGCATCTTGTTTGTCATTGTAAAATCACCGCTGGAAATTGATACAAGGTAGTCCATTTTGTCGCCATAATTAATATCCATTATTTGAGATACAGGACCTAATCCATGGGCTGGATAAAGATTCCCATTTCTGTTTACATTTTCCTGCAAACGCCAGGGGCGATACCCAAACCAACCGTTGTTATTTTTGTCTCTTTCCCACCTGACCTTGTTGTCAGAGACCCTGTCGTGTATATAGTGTCCTTCACCATGAATAAGATCACCGAAAAGCCCCTGTCTGGCCATATTCAATACAACCGCGGAAATGCCGTCGTGTGCGGACCCGCAACCCATGTAGCAGTGTTTTCGTGTTTTCTCGGATGTTGCAACAACATCCCAGCATTCTTCAACCGTAGTTCCAACCGGTAGTTCGGTATAGACGTGCTTTCCATGTTCCATGGCGTAGATAGCAATTCGCGCGTGTAATTTCCAGGGAGTTGCAATGTATATAAGGTCGATATCCTCTTGTTCACATAATTTCTTCCATGCATCGCTACTCCCGGAGTAGGTGATTGGGTTATGCCCGGGAAATTCTTTTCTTAAAAACTCCAACGAGGAATTTACTCTTTCAGGCAATAGATCACACAATGCCCTAACTTCAACCCCTTCAATGCTTGCCAAACGGATTACAGTACCGGAACCCCTCTCCCCAACGCCAACAAACCCAACCCTGACCTTATCTAATTTGGGTGCTGCATATCCATGCATGTTGAACGTTTGGACATGTCCATTATAAAATGGAGAACTCGCACTGACAAAACTGGTTTTAGTGAACGTGCCTAAGGTGGCCAAACCAGCAACTTGTAAAAATCTTTTCCTACTTATTTTCATACGATTATTTTATTCTTTTACATTTTGGTGTATGGAACCTTTGATGTTTAAAATAATCATTTTCAAGGGTGTTTAATGATTATTTTAATCATGTCGGTTTCATACGATTATTTTATTCTTTTACATTTTGGTGTATGGAACCTTTGATGTTTAAAATAATCATTTTCAAGGGTGTTTAATGATTATTTTAATCATGTCGGTTTCATACGATTAGTTTATTTTTTACATTTCGGTGTATAGAACTCGCTTTAATCATTCACTAAAGTTAGACTATTCCTCGCCATGGCCTTGTCCAAGTGAACTTGTCCAATGCTCATTTGGCTTAATGGAATAGTTCGTCATGGGTGTAAATAATTTACATGCTCGTTTCATATATTGAATATTTTTTTTGCCGTTTCCCGATATAGAGCTTTTAACGTGGATTCGGGTAGTTCCAATCCATAATATCTCCAACCCACACGGCCGGGAATATAATCATCGGCTGTTTCAAATAATCGCCAATGGATCCGGTACATACTTTTTTCTCTTCCCATATCGGTGCCAAATACAATCCTATCCTTGTATTTATTGAGAAACTTAGCCGAGGAGCGGGGTGTTCTACCTAATTCATAGTCTCTGGCGGAAGTATCAAGATAAAGATTGGAATACTTATCCATAGTTGCTGAAAGGGTAGCTAAATCGTGTCCCTGATTTCCTAAATGACAAGCCACAAACATCGTTTTGGGATGTTTTTCAAGCGTTTTGTTCCTTCTTTCAATTAATTCACCGAATGAAAGGGCATCCGTATCATATAGATTAAAATGCTGATAATCGGGTGTTCTTTCCTGGAACACATCCAAAGGGGTCCAACAGGAAGGATGATCTGCCACGTGAAGACTTATTGGCATTTTTAGCTCGCCACATTTTTCCCAAAACGCGTCTAATCTTTCATCATCAGGATGTAATCTTTTGTTCTTAGGAAGATTCATCTCCCTGGTGAAACCGAAACCCTTATCGAGTATTTCGCCAACACCGCGTGCCCCCATTTCATGACACCTTTCCAATTCATCCACAAGACGCTTTGAAAAATTGCCGTTCTCAATATCCGTCAAATCCATTCCGCAGCATAATTGAAAACGTCCGGGATGAGCCTTGATAAATAATCCGACAAGTTTCTTAAACTCATCTCCAATCGCAGCGGTTGATATAACGGATGTTTCAATTCCCACTTCGTCCATGGTCCTTACCCATTGATCGATCTCTTGCGGAGTTTGAGCTACAACATGCACATGACAATCGATACTTGGATATTTGGCCTTTTCCACAAAAGTCTCTTGGGTAATTATTGACGATCTCGGTGCATGATCTTTCAATAAAATATCATCCATTGGCCCAGCTTTTGGAGATACTCCCGGTCCTCCCCAATCTCCGTATTTCAGTTTATTCCATTCGGGGTCTTCCTGCCAATTCTTTTTCAACAGATTCTGATCTCCCACTTTCGGGGCAGGTTTACAAGATTTTGTCACAAATCCTACGCCACCAGTTGTTGTAGCGGCTAATCCTACCGCTGCATTTTTAATAAATTCTCTTCTTTTTGTCATTATTTCTTGTAGTATTTAAGAACAATTACCGTTTACTGATAGGGAAGCCACGCATATAGAGGGGAATTCACCGGTTACCACCATTCCTGTTAAACCAGTTGTATCCCTGTGTCGTAGCATGTTTTTTATTTTTGATTTACACCAAATTGCTGAAATTCAGCAACTTTACAAAATGAATGTACTGCTTTTTCATGTAAACCAGTAAGTTGTTTTACTTGTGAAAACCAAGTAGCATACTTCGCCAGAACATCATTTAATCATTTAAAATTTCATGAAAAGCATATTCAGTGAGCATTTCATGTCCTCCTTCAAAAATGGTCAGTTTTATGTTTTTTGTTTCTTTTTGTAAACAAACTCTTCGATTTGCAATATAACCAAATTCTCCGATGGGTTTTCTGAACTCCAGCAATTCCAGTTTTTCACTATCCGAAACATACTTGGAAAAATTTTTTTCAGAAAGATCTCTTAAAAGTTTATTGTAAAAATTAATTGAATGGGTAATGGGGACACTACCTTGTATTCCATCGTATATTCCGGTATAAATGAATAGTTTAGTTTGTGGGACCCTTGATAAAGGTGTTGGTAAGAAAATTGGAGACCTCTTTTTGGCTTCCTCCTCATCTAAATCTCCTTTTTCACTTTTGCCGATGCAATCCAAAATATCTTTCGCGTATTTGTTCTTTCGTATCGTGCTTTCATGGTACCAGGCTATCAAGTCAGTGATGGGCACCCATGCCGAGAATTTATGAATTTTTCGTTCCAGGTTCATAAAACAGCACAATGTGGCATATCCACCTCCGCTGGAACCGATTACAGAGATTTTGTCAGTATCTACATTTGCATTTTCAATTACAAAATCAATTGCATCATTGATATCAGACACAACGAAACTGCTCCCACAGGATTGAGGGGTGTTGTTGGGCCCCCGAAAGTCAGGATGAATATAGTTTATATCGTTTATTCTGCAAAACTCGGCTAGGCTATCTTGCTGGGCATAATCTCCACTCCAAGAGTGTAAACTTACTAGTAAGGGCATTTTTTCCTTCGATTTTGATTTATAGAAATATGCCTTTTGAACGTTTTGATCCTCACTCGATTTAATTTGCACCAGTTCGAACTCATTGTCCCAATTTACCTTTCGAGTATCATCAAATTTGACAACTTTATCATCTCCACTGATCTGTTGTGCTTGTAAATGAAAATTCGAGATAATCCCAAGGTTTTTTAAAAGCACGGCAACGACGATTATCGAAATTATTCTCATTTTTTGTCGATTTTGAATTAGTCGAGCTTTAAAAACCCATTTTGATCTATTACTAATCTCGTTGTTACAAGTAATCAAATTCAGCATCATTTATTTGTATTTAGTGTTTCTTCAAATCTATCGATTTTAGCCCTGACAACGAAGCTTGTTAGATCATTTTTCTTCATAGTACCATACCCAACAACAATCATATAAGGCTTGTGGATCTTCAATTAACCCTATAAAACTCTCTTTATCTGTATGGCAAAACATATTGGTTATAGATGCTTCAAGTTCCGGGGACCGGATCAGGTACCGCTTAACGATCTGTACTTGATGGAACTGGCACATTTGCACCTTGTAATCCGAAAGGGCCTCCTTCCCGTCCTTATTCAACAAATCACAATCCAAAGGGTTCACGCCGGGGGCATTAAACCCTTATAATGAACGTAATTCCCCGGCAAGTATACTAATACAATTCAATGCTCTGAAAGATATGCCGTATATTTACTTGTGAATGGATTCACCTTGAACAATCCTGAAAATTACATTGTTCGAAAAACGTTTGTTATATTCAAGAGAAGTAGTTGAGTAAAAAACAAAGCTTATTCTTTTGCTTCTTATTCGTCTTCCCGGGTTTTAAATTCAGGAACTTGATTTGAAAAAGGTTCCATGACTTTAAAAGTTCACCTCCCTCGCGTCATGGAACCTTTCTGTTTTAGTTCTTCAAGTTTGGATTCAATATAGCGTCACCACTAGGGTAGGCACAGTACATCCTACTATCATTCCATTCACCTTCAACAGGAACCGCTTCATTTCTAAAAATACCAGGGGCAACTTCAATCATCGGATTCCGTTTCCTGAACTCGAAATGATCCTTGTACCTGTACATCCTGAACATGTCTCGAGCACGAAATGCGAAGCCACTCCAGTAATACCCCGCCATTTCCCAGCCATGCTCATCGTAAGCTGCCTCGGCAAGTTCTTCGGGAGTCATGCTTGTCGAATATAAATTGGTCTCCTTCCCGTCAGCCCTATTGCGCACCTTGTTCAAAACGTTTACCGCCTGTGCGTTTACCTGCCCTGAACGCCCTGTTGCTTCAGCATACCAGCAATAAACCTGAGAAAGTCGAATAGTCTGTTGCGTTTTTTCTCCCGCGGAAGGTAAAGTCGTGGGGTTGGTATAATCAAACTCGTCTCCTTGTTTCACCCCCTCGACAGTCTTCATGAATGGAGGAGCAACAACAGGCCTGGAAGGAGGATCCGTATCGTACCACCAGTCGCGCAACACACCATCTTGCAACATGATCTTCGGGAAATAGGTCGCGTCTTTACGCGGGCCGTCGGGAAAATTAACCCAAAATTTAATTTCACCATTCGTATCTCCCCATCCCCCTTGTTTTTGATCTAGCAAGTAATCCGCGGGAGTAGGAGAGAAAATATCCTTGGAATCTAAATTAAAGTATATGCCCAATAACAACTCGGGATTCTTTCGATGCCACTCCTTTGAATATACTTTATGATAATCATCTAAAAGGGCATAATTATACGTCCCGTTATCCACCCCGTCTATTACCTCTTTAGCTTTAGCGGCGGCTAGCTTGTAATATTCAGTCCCTTTATTTAAAGGCCATCCTGCCATACACATATACACGTATGATAGGCTCGCTTTTACAGCAGCTTGGCTCACGGCGATATTTACTCCATTTATAGTATAAGGTTCTTTTGTATAGTTTATCGGTACACCCGCCTCGGCTATCTTAAGGTCAGATACGATTAAATCATATATTTGCTGTTCCGAGGCTAACTCGGCTTCATAGTTTACCTCTTCCTCAAGCATGATGGGTGCTTTGCCCCAGGTCATTACTATCGTGAAATACTCAAAAGCCCTCCAATAGTGTGCGTTAGCGACTAACTCCTTAATAGCGGCTTCCGAGACACCAGGTGTTCTCGCCGCGTTGTTGATCACAAAATTAGCCGCCTTAATGACCTGGTAGCGCCTTTGCCACATCCTGTACATCCAGGGATTGTTAGAGTAAACAGCGTACTGATCATGCTCCCTCAACGCTTGTTTGTTACTAGCAGGGTGGGTTGAAACATCATCACCCGCCGTGCCGTTTTGAACGTAATGTCCGTTAGTACGATGGCTATAACAAACAACCGAATAAAGAGCGTTCCAAGCAGCTTCCAAATCGTTCTTGTTCGTGAAGAAGTTCTTGGTTGCCAGTTGGCCTTTAGGATCCTCTTCTAAAAAATCAGAACAAGATGTCACGCCCGGTATTACCAAAGCGATAAGCAATATCCCGATAAAAAATTTATATGTTGTTTTCATTTTCATTATATTATATTTGTTGATTTCTAAAATGTAATCCTCGCCCCGAATGTAAACGTCCTGGGGATCGGGTAAGCTCCCTGGTCTTTGCCCCCGTCAGTTGATACTGTAACCTCGGGGTCCATCCCCGTGTATCCAGACAATATGAACACGTTTTCCCCGCTTAAAGATAACTGTATGTCGGCAATTTTAGCCGTCTCCTTGGGAATGTTGTACGAGATGGTTATGTTCTTCAACTTGAGAAACGACGCATTTTCCAGCCAATTGCTAGCATTCCCATAACTAATGTTATTCTTGTTCTTAAAACTAGCGAATTTCGCCTCCGATTTATCGGTGACGAAATCCCAGTTTTTAAAGTAGGCATCTTCGAGGGTGATGAAACGGTAAGTCGCCATGATGTTTGAGATACCGTAATAGGTCATGTTAAACCTTTCAAAGCCCGTAGCAGCGTACAGTAGAACGTTAGCGCTCCAATTTTTATAGCTAAAACTGTTATTCCATCCTAAAGTCAATTTGGGTTCTGACTGTCCCATGATAAAACGATCATCCGACGTGGGGTGATTGGTAAGGGTCCCATCAAGTTTCTCGTATAGATTGGCACCTTCATCATCAAATCCAGCCCATTTGTAGAGGTAGAATGACCCCCTGGGGTAACCCGGTTTCATGATTAATGAACTCCCAAAGGTCGTATTACCCTCATCTTCGATGATATAATCCTGGCCCGCGAGGTTCACGATCTCATTTTTGAGGAACGTGCCATTAAAGTTCGTTTCCCATTGAAATTCACTGTTTTTGCTTAAAGGATAGGCTGATATCGAAAATTCGAAACCGGTATTATCAACCGCGCCCTCATTTACCCAATAATTACCGCCACCATTGTAATCAGGTACTTTTTTTCGAAAGAGCAAGTCCCTGGTTTTTTTCTTGAACCAGTCCATGGTCACGCTCAACTTACTCGCGAAAAAACTCGCGTCCAACCCGAAATCATACTGATACGCTTTCTCCCATCTCACGTCGGGTGTTGCAAAGGTGTTCCCCCAGTAACCTGGCAGTAAGGTCGGCCTACCCCAGGAATAAGAGGCAGCGGTTAGCATTCCCAGCGTGCTGAAAGGCGCGATGTCCTGATTACCGGTAATACCGTAACTTGTCCTCAACTTCAATTGATCAAAAATCCCGTTATCCAACATGAAATTTTCACGAGCAATATCCCATGCTAAAGAACCGGATGGAAAATAACCCCAACGATTTTGTCCCTGAAATTTAGAGGACCCATCGGCCCTTAACGTCCCCGTAACGAAGTAACGCCTATCATAATTGTACATTACACGACCAAAAACTGAAACCATGGAGTTTTCCGAGTAACTGTTGGAAACGTTTCTTGTCGCGGCATTCCCAATATTCCAATACCCGACAATCTCGTTGCTTAAAACTTCACCGGTACCCGTCAAGCCTGAACTTTTCGCGCTACTCATTTCTAAAACAGCTGTTGTCGTCAGGTTATGGCTACCAAAGGAGGTTTGATAGGTCAAGTTATTGGTGTTTTGCCAGGATTCGCCTTTACTATGAGTGTTGCCTACGCTGCTTCTCGCACCGGGAGCGACTTTTGAAGAATTAAAGGTGTAAGTGGGAGTATGTGTGTAAGAATACGCTCCCTGTACAGACAGGGTTAAGCCATCGAGTATCTTGAATAACAGCTGCGCGTTGGTAGAAACGCCGGCTCTTTCCGTGTCATTTTCGTTTAGCATTAGCGTACCATAGGGATTATTAACAAGTGAGTTAAAAGGATCCTTGTTATATACCCCCGTCTCTTCATTCATCATTTCCATCGTGGGAGAATAATTCATGGCATTCATCAAATCCACTCCACGGTTATTGGCTTTCGATTTCGAGCCATCAACTTTCAAGGAAAAGGTCATCCACGGTTTCACTTCCGAATCGATACTCGCTCGTAAATTGTAGCTTTTATAATTACTTTTAACCGTGATCGCCTCCATATCAAGAACGTTGGCAGATACAAGGTAATTTGTTTTCCTGTTCCCCCCCTGAATACTCAACCTGTAGTCTTGATTAACACCGGTTCGCGTCATAACATCCATCCAGTCAATTCCCTTGGTCCCATTTTTATACTCTTCCAAATCAGCGGGTGAAACGGATGAAGAACCTCTTATATCATTAAGCGCACGGGCGTAATCGTAAGCGCTAAGCATTTTGTACTGCCTCTCCTTCATCATGTTAGCAACACCAAGCGAGGTCTCAAATGTCACCTGGGGAACGCCCTTTTTCCCCGTTTTCGTGGTGATTAACACAACCCCATTGGCGCCGCGAGAACCATAAATGGCCGTAGAGGAAGCATCTTTCAAAACCTCTATTGACTCGATATTGTCCGGGTGAATCCCACTACCGCCAACGATGCCATCAACAACGTACAACGGCTCGTTGCTCTTGTTTATTGATCCTCCCCCGCGTATCCTAACCTTTATACCAGAACCCGGCATACCCGATGTCTTCGTAACCATTACCCCAGGGGTCCGGGCTTGCAGCAGGTCACTCACGTTTTTTAAAGGCTGATCCTGAAAATCACCCCTGGAAATAGAAGTTATAGCCCCTGTTAAATCACTCTTCCTGGCAACACCATAACCGATGGCTACAACTTCATCAAGTTGCATTGACGACTCTTCCATGACAATGTTGACAGTTGCCCTTCCCTCGATATCAATAACCTGAGTGGCCATGCCGATATAGGAAGTTTCTAATCGGGCGTTTGAAGGGACATTCTTAAGGGTGTAATAACCGTTCGCATCAGTCACGGTACCTGTGTTGGTGCCCAAAACCCGTATGGAAACCCCAATTAAGGCCTCCCCATTGGAATCAGTAACAGTGCCCGATATTGTACCCTGCTGGGCATACATGGCAAAGGACAAGATCCACGTGAAAATGAACGTCAGCCCTTTCCTTAAATTCAATAAAGTTTTTCTTTTCATGTTTTTTGTTGTTGTGAATAATTTTTCGCGCTAATTTGCGTTATTCCCATTTTTAGCGTTTATTCTTGTTAGATATTTACAAGTGTTCTCCATGCAACCAAACATCGGTCTAAATTATCTGAGTACGAAGCATCGTACTCAAGTTCATTTTTTTGAAGAATACAGTTTGATCTGTATTCATTTGGAATTAATTTATAGAATTCACCTCCTTCCTTTTATGGTTTGTTTTTTCATCTCTCAAACTTTTAAATCGGTATTTCCTCCCTGTTGTAAAGAGATATCATGAGGTTGATTTTTTTCCCAGGCTCCATTGGTGAAATCAGGGATATCAATCGGGGCCGAGCGATTGGCCACCGACCATTCACTTAACGGACCGATAACACTCCATGACGCGGCATCGTACACATCCATGTCAACAGGCAGGCCGTTCCTTAAACAATCTATCAATCTCCAATCCATCAAAAAGTCCATTCCCCCGTGTCCTCCAATCTCTTTGGCAATATCTTGCATCTTCTTGATGATGGGTGGATTATACTTCTGTTCAATTTCCCTGAATTGCTCCTCGGACAACCACTCTTTTTGGTCCCCAGCTATAAAAAGGCGGGGGGGGAGGGGATATTTCTGCGCCATCGCTTTTGTCCCGCTTATGGTATGCAATCGAGAATAGGGACGGGGTGTAGTAATATCGTGTTGGATAAGGATCGTCTGCCCTTTTACCGTTTTGATGATCGAATTATTCATGTTCCCCCTGAATGGGGCATCTACAAACTGTTTAAAATAATCTTCTTTCAGGGACAACTCTTTGGCATATTGATTCATCAAAAAGTCATTGGAGGACATCGATACCATATACTCCATCCGGTTCCCCCGGTTGATATTCATGATTTGCGCCACGGGGCCCAACCCATGCGTGGGATAGAGACACCCGTTCCTTCTCATGTTTTCATGCAATCGCCAACTACGCCCGGGCTTCCCTCTGAAGAACAAGCTCTCCCCTATTTCATGAATATACCCCCCTTCGGCATGCACTATTTCACCGAAAAAACCATTGCGCGCGAGGTTCAAGGTAAGCAATTCAAAAAAATCATAGCAGCAGTTCTCCAGGATCACGCAATGCTTTTTGGTTTCTTCTGAAGCCTCCACCAATCCCCAACAATCTTCTACTGTAGTTGCAGCGGGAATTTCCGACGCCACGTGCTTGCCTTGCCTCATGGAATAGATCCCAATAGGGGCATGCAACTCCCAGGGGGTGGTAACATATACAAGGTCAATATCCTCTCTCCTGCACATCTCCATCCAGCTATCCTCGCTCCCCGAATAAACAATGGCCGGGTGACCCGGTGACTGAAGGCGCGCTTTTGCTTTCTCGGCATGTTCAGACAACACGTCACATATGGCTATAATTTCAACTCCGGCAATACGGCTCATCCTCTCCACGGCAGCGCTCCCCCTTGAGCCGACACCTACAAACCCCACCCTTACGGTTTCTAGCTTAGGTGCAGCATACCCACACATGTTAAATTTTTGCGGATGTTTTTTATAGGCTTCAAGATATATTTTTTGTAAGGAGCTGCCCGGTTGTTGATTCTCCGCGGGTAGTTCCCTGCTTATCCCCTTGGTCGGCAACATGGCCGCCACGGTTGCGCCACCCGCTACTTTAAAAAACTTCTCCTATTGATTCGCATGGTAAAAAACATTTATTTTAATTGAGAGGCTGAGTCTTCATCCAAAAACAGCACGGTATAAGGGTGCTTCCTTAAAATCGTCGCTGGGCATGTAGTTGATATTTCCATATTCAGCGTATTATACACGGCGTCAGCTTTTCGTTCATCCGGCACCATACAACTGATTACCTTACAACGCGTGATGGCGGGAATTGTCAAGCTAATGGCCTCTTTCGGCACCTCTTCGAGGGTAGAGAACCAACCTTCGCCCAACTGCTGGCGGCGTGACACATCGTCCAACGGTACCACTTTCACCAATCGCGGATCGTTAAAATCGGCTATCCACGGATCATTAAAAGCAATATGCCCGTTCTCCCCAATACCTATGCAGGCTACATCGATCGTGACCGCCTTTAACAACTCCTCATACCGGGTTACTTCACCTTCAGTATCGCGGGCATCGCCATTGATGTAATGAACCTGATAGGGTTTCACTTCATCGAGGATTCTTTCTTTCAGGTATTTACGAAAACTGGCCGGGTGCGTTTCGGGCAGATCTATGTATTCATCCAAATGGAACACGGTGATTTTACCCCAATCGATAGGAAGCGTTTTTAGTGCCTTGATAAAGGCAAATTGTGATGCACCGGTGGCCAAGATGAGATTGGCATGTCCTTTAGTTTGAATAGCGTCATTCAAATGCTTGGACACAAAGTCGGCACTGCTTTTCCCGGCAGAAATAGCATCCATGAAAACACGAACCGAAAGATTTTCTTTCTTGAATTGTTTAATTTCAGTTGTCATTTTTTTATAATTAAAGGTTCCTTAATAAACACTCTCATCTGCTCTTCAGGTGGATATAATTTCAGAATTTTCTATAAGCCTTACCCGTATATTGGCGCAGCCTGTTTTTCATATTCTTACAAAGATAGGCTCAATCCTAGTTTTTTTTAGGATAATTAATGAAATTAAGGTGGCTTATCGCGAATTTTTAACGAAAAAAAGCTCAATTATGGAACATTCTGCACCTTTAATTGTTAATTAAATGGTAATGTTGATTCAAATGCAATGATCAAAATACTTATTCTTATAGACTCTACCACTGAATTTAGTCGCCGCCTTCTGTCCGGACTGATTCATTACGCCCATGAAAATGGCCCTTGGGTCTTTTACCGGTTACCTAAATATTATAAAGATCTTTACGGGGAAATTGGTGTTGTAGAGCGAATAAAGGAGTGGGATATCGATGCGATAATTGCTCAATGGGAATATTCAGAGGTTAAGTTTTTGAAAGAACTGAATATTCCCGTGTTTCTTGAGAACTATGAAGAGGACGCCGGATGGTTTTCAAAAATCTCGGGCGATTACATGGAAGTAGGGGCATTAGCCGCCAATTTTTTCGCGAAAAAAAGGTTTAAGAATTTCGCTTTTTACGGGAACAAGAATTTTCTTTGGTCAAAGGGAAGAGCGGAAGGGTATCGCCGCCAAGTTGAAAAAATGGGCGGGAATTACTATTATTTCGAATCAGAATACCTTAGCAATAGCCAATGGAGTCAACACCACGTGGAGTTAGCCGAGTGGTTGATTTCTTTGCCGAAACCGGTAGCTGTTTTTACTTGCGACGACTATTTCGCTCTTCAGGTAACCGAGATGTGTAAAATAAACAACATCGATATTCCAAATGAAATATCTCTACTTGGGGTTGATAACGACGAGCTTGTCTGTAACTTGTCCTATCCATCTATCTCGTCTATAGTAACCGACGATGAAAATATCGGGTATGTTACGGGGAAGCAACTCCATGCGCTGATCATCAATAAAAAGAATATTCCTTTCAACGTTGTTAAAAAGCCGGTACGTGTTGAACAGCGGCAATCTACAGAGAGATATATTATTTCAAATAAACATGTTGCCAAAATAGTGGAACACCTTGAGAAAAACTTCACCTCTGACATATCCATTGAAGAACTGGCACAAATGGTTCCTATTGGTCGAAGAACGCTTGAAGAAGAATTCAAGAAAGCTATGGGTACCACCATTTATCAATTTATCTTGGACAAAAGGATTGATTTTTTTTCTTTTAAATTATTGACTACTCGTGAGAGCTCGTCGGATATTGCTATTGATGCCGGGTTTAACGATGTACGAAATGCTTACCGAATTTTCAAGAAAAAGACCGGTTACAACCCTACAAGTTTCCGCAAGAAAAAAACGGTATTTATAACGTGACCTATAAATCGTTGGTTGGTTTTAATACGGGACGTGAATCTTCAATTGTTCCATCGCTTCCTGTTTGTTATACGCGTTTACCAGAACTTTGAAATCTTTCTCGAAATCTTCTTCGAGAGCTATCATCGTCTCTCCATTGACATCCATTAATTTTTCAACCACCAATTTTCGAGGGGCCAAAGTGGCCGCGAGGTCCGCGAGGTCATACGAGGTAAGGGCACCCGGAACAAGGCTGTATACAAATTTTGGATTATAGAAACGATTCTCAACGATCGACTGGTAGGAAGGGTAGGGTTTTAAAAGCGTTACTTGTGAAATAAGGGTGTCAAAGGCAGCGGCATGCAACAATGCCGGGGAGATGTTTTCGACAGCGATTCCTCTCACGCTCTCAATTCCTTTTCTCTGTGCAAGGTGATGTGACAACTTAACGATATCCGCTGCTTGAATACCCACGATACTCCTACCGATAAGCATTGTTGTGAATAGTAAATTGTAAGAGACATTGTCAATATAAGCGTCACCTTTTAGCGCGCCATTACTTAACTCACCTGTACAAACAAGATCGGGTATAAGCATTATGAATCCTTGCTCGGTATATTTGTTAATTTCACTTTCATCCACTCCACTTTTTCCTTCAGGATGCAGGTAAATAATTCCTTTGCCATTCGTTATTGGAGGAATATATAATAGATATGGGATTGCATAATCACCTTCTCCCTTCATGAAATACGTTTCAATCGTGAACCGGTCCTGATTTGTCCTACCTGTAAAAACCGGTTTGTCGGATAACGAGGGTTCACGATAACCCGACAATCGTTTGGCAGAAGTCACGACATTTTCAAGGTGTTGTTCTATATCTCCCCTTGCCAGTTGTAACCGATCGATATGTTTTTTCGCCTCTTTTTCGTTTAACGAGAAAACTGTTTCAACGTCTTCTATCGAGTTTAAAAGTTGACCGGTAGCTGTTTTTTGTAACTCTTTTTCGGTTAAATACTCCACCTCTTCTTCTTGTACTGGGCCGGGTAAATTCAAATGTTCCTGGAAGAAAGCATACATGGCTTCACGACTTTTCCTTGTATATCCATGTTCATAATCATCTTCAGTTAAGACGATGTTTTCTGGTTTCCCAAAAATAGTATATACATCTTTCAATTCTGAGTAGGTTTCATATACCCCTTGTATACTAAAAAAATCTCTTGTCGTGGCCATTATCAATGTCGGTTTTGGGGCCCGCACTTCTATGAAATCCGCGTGATCAATGCCTTGCGCGATCCCGTGATAAAAATTTTGTTCCCCGTCTTGCACGCCAATTGATTCCATGAGTCGCTTATAGCTAGTTATATAACAAGCTGGCGCGGAAGCTGCCACTCGATCGTCAAGAGCCGATATGTAGGCTGTTTGCGTACCCCCCACCGGATAAACCGTGAACACCGATTCTCTTGGGATCTACCTCTTTTCTACTGACAAGGTAATCAATTCCCCTAATACCATCCCAAACAAAATAACGGGCAACGGACTGGCCAATTAAAGCCGTTTGTACCGATGGATAAGAGTGCTCTTTAGTAGAACTGCCAATATCTGATTTTCCACTTTCCGGATTAAAATATTGGAGCCGTTCGCCTTGTCCCAATGGATCTATTGCTAATACGATGAACCCCTTCTTAACGAGATTCAACAAAGGCAATTGATACGATTGTTTCCTATATGCCTCAGCGCTGTGGCCTGAACAAAAAAGGATCGCGGGAGAAGGCTTTATAGTCTTATCAGGGATAAAAAGAGACGCGGTCACGTAAAAACCAGGTAGTGACTCATAAATAAGGTTTTCAACCGTAAATCCATCTTTTTTCACTTTACCCGTGATCTGAACATTTAGGGGTGTCTTTTTTTGTGGAAAAGGGCCGATGACATCCCACATTGTCTGCTTGATTTCCTGCTGTCGTTTCAGCCATTGATCAATGGTTTTAACCTGGGACACCTTATCTTCTCTATCTTCCAGCAAGGTATAGGCCTCGTTAGTCACGTGATGGTAGAACGAATTCCGAGCATCAGAGAATTTTAACCAACTTAGTATTCGTGTGTTATCTTGCGCAAACACTGTACGCACAGCTGTATTTGAAATAAACAGAACGAAAATGAAAATGAAACATCGTGCTGTCAATCTCACCGATAGGTTGTTTTTTGCATTCATAAATTACAACTTTTTCGAGATGATAAATAATAGAAAAATCAATATATCAAATAGTGAATCGCGTATGTTCCTTCTTTCGCTTTTTTAAACCGGAAAGGTTCAAGGCGGGTCACGTTTCTCCCCTCCTTGAGCGGAACATCCCGGTATTTTTTCCGTTCTACCATTTTGCCATCCACGGTAGTGAGTACCACATCGAGGTTCACCCTCTTCTCTTCTCCCCGGTGGTGAATAACCGGTTTCACGTGATCGGATGGCCCGTACACGACATCCACGTCCTCGCTCCCAGCCCAGGTGTGTTGAAAAACCATACGGTTCACGTGAAAGGCCAACTTCGGGTAGCCCAGGATATCGATTAGTGGCTTTTGGTAGGTGCCCATGTTGGCCCCTCCCTCCAGCGTGCACCAGGAGAAACCGTCGTAGCCCAGGAGCATCTGTTTCTTCATCGACTCCCAGGCGGAGAAGGCCTGGTACGCCTGACTGGCTCGCCAGTCCGAGGCGTCGAGTTTTTTCCCGATACTTCCCTCCTCGTATCCCCACTCGTAGGACTGCACCTTGTACCAGGGTTTACCCTTGTGAAGTTCCCAGTTGGGCTGTGCGGCAGACTCCTCGTGTTCAAAGTTGAAGTAAGCCTTGTCGTTAGCGGCGAGCACCGACTCGGCCCACTTGTTGGGCAGGGTGCGAATCTTAGACCATTCGGCCCCGTATCCCGAGTAGGCATCCTGGCTGCCGCGCGTCATAAGGGGCGCATGAAACTCTTCCACTGCCTGTATAGGGTTGCCGTCCCAACCGACAGTCCCCGCGTGGTTGGCGTAGTGGGTGTGCGGCCAGAAAGAGGTGGGCGAGATCAAGCGGCTCCGATCCCTACCAGCGATAATCCGGTATATCTTGCTCACGAAATCGTGGGTGTCTGAAATATCGTGGCGCTTGAACCGGTTGGGATGGTTCGATGCCTCCCACATGACGATGCTGGGATGGTTGTACACCTGTGCCATGTACTTGGGGTATCCCTCGAAATCCACGTTCCACGCTTCTCCTTCACGGATGAGCCCGGCGGTGGTCCAAATCAGGTAGATTCCCATCTGATCGGCCAACTCGGCATAGCGGGGATCGTTAATCCCGTCGATGGTATCCTGTTCGGCGTGAACGTGTATACGCATCAGGTTGCCCCCCATTTTTTGCAGGCTTAACAACTCCCCCGCTACCGACTCGATCGGGGCACACCGGTTATGCTTGGCCATCGTCTCCAGCGGCGGGCGAAACCCCATGATTTGTGCCCCGTTGAGCATTTCGGGTTTCCCGTTAACAAGCAGCTCGCCCCCCGCCTGATTCACAGTACGAATACCGGTGGTGAACACCACATCATCCAACGCTCTCCCGGTACTGTCCCTCAAGAGCACCTCCACCCGGTAGAGGTTAGGATTTCCTGCCGACCACAAGGCCGCGTCCGGGATCTCCAGGTCTATCTCGTACAGGTTATTGATACGGGGGCGTACCTGCACGTCAACCCGTTTGCTTGCCACCCGCTCCCCTTCGCGGGGGAACCAGGGGTAATAGTTCACCTCCAGGGTCCCGCGAAAGTAATCTTTACGGGGGAACTGCACCTCCACCCGGTGTGATTGTAAGGCGCTCCCGTCTCCTAGCTCGCGGGTATAGGCCTCTGCCGACTCTATCATGCAGGCCGAGGATAGCAGCAGCCGAGCGCGCCCCAGGAACCAGCCGATATGCCTATCGTCCGGGGCGTGATGCATGGGAAGGTTGGAGTAATAGGGTTTCACCTTTACCGCCAACAGGTTCTTGCCCGGCTTCAGGTAAGGGGTGAGGTCTAATTTTCTCGGGTGCCTCCCTTTCGTGACGGCCACCACCTGACCGTTGACCCACACTTCGCCGGCAGGGTCAATGGTTTCGATCTCCAGGGTAGCTCGTTCAAACGGCTCCAGTTCAATCTCGTGGCGCAAGTACAAGCTCTCCCCCGCCTCACGAATACCGCCATGCACGGCGGGGAGGGAGACGCTCTTCCAGTGGTCGTCGTTAAATTCGATGGCCTGCCACCCGGTAATACCCGACTTTTGCTCAAAGTTTTCATCGATGATGATCGATGAATGGAAGGGTTTCCCGGGGGTATCGAAGGCGGGATCGTGATTAAAAAGGAAGATGTCATCAATTTCCGCGTGTCCCCGGGCGGTCAGGTGAAGGCGGTCGATGCGACCTACCTCCCCGTCCGCGAAGGGCACAAAGTCTGAAACCAGCTCCCCGTTCAGGTAGAGGTTCATGGCTTGCTCGGAGAAATCGCCCTCGATAATCACGTGAAACGGTGTTCCTGCCGATGCCAGGCTGCCGCCGTTTATCCTTCTCTTGGAGCGCTTTCCTCCACTTGCCACCTCGACGGACGACCTTTCCAGCGTTACTTGCACGGCGTTGGCAAAGTTGTCGCCCAGTTGTATTTCCAGCGCGGCGTTGCCGTTCAGCACGAGATGGGTCTCGAGCTTGAACCTCCAGGTGACTGGGGCTGTCTCCCTGTTAATCATACCGTTGGTGAGGTGTAACCTTCCCCCTTCTACTTTCGCGCCGGGGAAAGCCGCCCATTCGCTCAGGGCCACTTTTTTAGCGTTATCCTGCCCTTCGCGGTAGCCGTACGATTTCCACTCCGTTAACGGGATGGTTTTTCGGGTCGAGGTCAGGGGTTGGGGTTTCCATGCACCTAACAGCGCGTGGAGCTCCTCTTTACTCACCAGCTTGGTATCCAGGTTTTCATCGTTGAAGAATGCCGCCGCGTGGTCTGCGTACCGGTGCAGGAACGCTACTCGCTGCTCCAGGTTCATCCATTCGGTTTCCCCCTTCAGGTCAGTTTCCCCGTTTGCCCGGGTATCGTTCGTGAAATACCTGAGCTCGAATGAACGCGATACCGGTGATCGCGATTGAACGGCCAAAGTCAAGCCGAATAGAAGGGAGGTTAGTAGTAGTCGCATGATTTTTTTATTGATAACGAGAGTAATAACGCTTTCCCAGCCTATTTTTTTACAAGTTTTACTTCGCGAGGTTACAAAATCTTGCGGACATATACAACAAAAAATCAATTTGTTTTAACATGAGTTTTTTTACTTTCGTATTCATCCTTCGCCGACCCAGCAACGAACTATTTTTGTGAAAAAGCGGAAATTTCATTACATTTGTACAAGATTTACACGAGCTTTGCAACCGTGTAACTGGTAATTTTTACAATGTACAAAAAACAAAGAAAAAAGTTTAATTTTAGCCTTTTAAAAACGTGATTAAAGTATTAGTCTTGATCGATTACTCGACCGAGTTCAGCCGCCTTTTTCTACAAGGGTTAATTCAATATGCCCAGGAAGTGGGACAATGGAGTTTTTATCGTCTCCCCGTCTATTATAAAAGCATCTATGGTGAAGAAGGTGTCATATCGTGGGCTCAAAAGTGGAAAGCCGATGTTATTATTGTCCAATGGGATTATATAAGTCTGGAGGCGCTTCGGAAATTGCAGATCCCGATTTTTTTACAAAATTACAAAGAGGAAGGCAAATGCTTCTCAAATATTACAGGCGATCACATTGGAATGGGGGTGATGGCCGCGAAGTTTTTTATCCAAAGGCATTACAATAATTTCGCTTTTTACGGGAATAAAGATTTTATTTGGTCACAAGAGCGAGCTGAGGGTTATAGGCGTGAGATTGAAAAAATAAAAGGGAACTATTATTACTTCGAGAGTGAGGTTTTGAATGATAAGCAATGGGAACACACGCATATACAACTGGAAAATTGGCTGATCTCTTTACCGAAACCAATTGCAATTTTCGCGTGCGACGATAGTTTTGCCATACAGATATCGGAAATCTGTAAATTGAACAATATAAACATCCCTAAAGAGATTGCTCTTTTAGGAGTAGATAACGACAGGTTTATATGTAATTTATCCGATCCGCCGATCTCTTCCATTGTACTGGATGCCGAGAAGGGAGGGTTCGAATTGGGCAAAAAGATTCAAGAGACGTTAAAGGAAAATAATCAGAAACCTTTCAATATTTGCATTAACCCCTTAGGAATTGAATTGCGAGAATCTACGGAAAACTACAATGTTAAAGATATACATGTCCTGAAAATCGTAGAACACATCCAAAAAAACTTTAATTCATCAATAAAAATAGAGGAATTAACTTCCTTAGTGCCTTTTTCCCGAAGGAGCATGGAGACTAAATTCAAAAATGAGATAGGAACTTCTATATACCAGTTTATTCTGAATTTAAGAATTGAGCATTTCACTTTCTTGTTAACCAGCACGAACCTGCCCATATCCGAAATAATCATTAAATCCGGATTTAATGATTATTCAAACGCTTTCAGGCTATTTAAAAAAATAAAAGGGTGTACACCTGCAGAATATCGTCAGCGATTTACGTGATTACTTTCAACACCTCTTCCTCTTGGCTAAGCCATCTCTCAATTTTTCATTTAGGGCATTCTGTAATCAACAGAAACAACAGCTTTCACCACTTCTTTCTCATAAGCGAATTATAGGTTCTCACCGTTTTACACAAAGTGCCTCATAAATTTCCTCCATAGAGTGTAAGGCTCCTTCCGGAAGTTGTTTATCGGGAAAAACAGCCAATTGTTCAGCGGTTAATAAAGTGAACCGTGTTTCGTCAAACTCCCCATTTTCATCGGTAATCAATTCAAGATCCAGGCCCCATTGTCTTGCAAAGTACCTTATAATCGCGCTCCGTTTCCTGTATGTGTTTTCATGTCTCTCGTCGGCAAAATGTGCATTTTCCACCAGATCCGCTTTCCCGTAGTACCCGTAAATCGTTTGAAGGTAAGGGAATTCCACTTCGGGCACGGTTCGCGTCCAATCCACTCCTTCCGAGATGAGCAATTGGGGACGAGGTGCCGCCATCGCGGCGATCTCCGCGTTATTGCTTAACGTGCCGCATTGTGAATGTATGGGACGGCCGCTTTCACACGTGCAACCACCGGGGAAAAAACAAGACACCTGATCTACGGGAGCCGATATCGATATACGTTCATCAAGTGCGGCCGCGAGGAAACTTTGCGTGCCACCGCCCGATCTACCGGATATGGCCACGCGTTCCGGGTCGACATCCTTTAAGGATAAGAGAAAGTCAACGGCTCGTATGCTGCTCCACGTCTGAACGCTCACGGCCAAGGATGAATTGTGCACCTGAGGTCCAGCATGATACGCCGACTCCGCGAACCCGAACATATCGTAGGCGAAAACCATCACACCTATTTGCGCGAGCGCGGCGGCCAAATACTGTGACTTCTCCAGGAAACGAGGAGCTGCCTCCAAAGGTTCCCGTTTACCATGACCGTGTGGCATAAGCATGGCAGGATAGGAGACACCCTCGCCCACCGGTTTGTACAGGTTACCGATCACCCATAACCCCGGGACACACTCGAAAGCCACGTTGTCAACCGTGTAATGCTCGAAGGAAACATGCCCCGTGTATAATGGTTTAATGGGTAGTTTTACCGGTAGCGGGTTCAATTCCATCGCGGTTAACAGACCTTCGCGCAAACACTCCTTGCGTTTTTCCCAACTTTCGAGGTCGGGAAACTCTTTCAGGAGCGTTTGCAGGCGCTGACTCCCTACTTCCGGTTCTACCGGGAGGTTGTACAGTGTATCCTTCAATGCTAATTCCATCTTTCGCGTGTCAACCCCGGTCGACTTGTTACCACAAGCAATTAATAATAATGACACGGGGAACAGCGAGCATAATAAGAAGAGAAAGATTTTTTTTCTCATGACTAAATAATAAAATTGTTAACAATTGATGGCGATGAGCCATCGTCTGATATCGAAAAAGCGACTAACGGTTCGTTTTAGCAAGAAGAAGTTATTATACTCCACTCCCTACATAATATCAGGCTTGTTTTGTCCGTATCTTGCTCCCCCACAGTGCATAATACATGATATACAGGTACGCCGGTATTCCTATGGCATAAGCTATTTGATGGGAAAAATGTTGTGCAAAGTACCCGAATATCAACGGGATAACACCGGCACCCACGATCCCGGTCACCAATAACGCGGAACCCGTTTTGGTAAATTTCCCTAAGTCAGCAATCGCTAACGGCCAAACGGCAGGCCAAAGTAAAGCGTTGGCTAAGCCTAACAGGGGAATCAAAAAGATGGAAATGTTACCGGGTAGCAACAAAATGAGCACACTAACAAGTATTCCCACTATCGTTGATGAAAACAGAGCCTGAGTTTGGCTGATGTACTTGGGTATGAAAAACATTCCTACCAAATAGCCTGCAATCATCGCGAAAGAGACATACCAAACGTAATTGTGGGGAGAAGACAACCCCAAGATATACGCGTAGTCATTGATGGTACCCAACGCCAGGTATTCCACCCCAACGGTGAAGAATATGGCTACCACGCCTAAAAGCAAATGTGGAAATTGCCATATGCTCTTTTTCCCATAGGTCAGCCCGGCGGGTAGCGTTTTCTCCTCTTCGTCCGACACCTCCCCTATCGCTTTCACTTCGGGCAGAGGTGAAAAGTAATACAGGATGCCCATCACGAATAGTACCAGCGCGATGATATAAAACGGGGTAATAATATCGGTAATTTTAATATCGGCTAAATCAATAAATATAGCCAATATAAAGGATGCCATCGCGTAAAATATCTTCGCGCAGATCCCCATAAACGAAATCCTTGAAGCCGCGCTTTCCGGCGGTCCTATAATGGAGACGTAGGTACTGTAAGCAGCCGTTAGCAATGCTTGTCCCAAACCGTTGATAAAGAGAGCCAATAAAAACAGGGAGAAGTTCACCGTCTTAGCGGAAGGGACGATAATCAGGAAACCTACCGCCATCAACAAAAGGGCAATGACCATACCCCCTTTATAACCCGCTTTTTTTAAAATATTGCCCGCCACGCCGCCAAAAACCAGGTAAGCAGAAAAGGTGGCCAGCATAATCAAGTATGACATGGCCGTGGTAACGTGAAATGCCTCTTTCACGAAAGGGATAAAGAAAGCATTAACCCCCAATGCAAAACCTAAAATAGCGTTCATCGAACCAACCAGGAGCAAGGGCACGATGATATTTTTCTTCTCTTTTTCCATTCTTGTTGTAGCGTTAATTAAGCTTTTGTTTGTTTATCAATACAGACGCGGATCGTAAATCGTTTTTATTCTATGACCCTATATTCCGTTAAAATATCCACGCTCATCTCCATACCCGGTGTCAGTATATCGGGACACTTACCGCACGCTTCTATTTCCATGAATCCGGAAGGGTCGCAATAAACACTCAGTTTGACCCCTTTGTCAGAAGGAGCTTTATCGGGAGAAACATCCGAGATATCAATGTATCGATGCTCCGATACCGTGTTCAACACACTGCGTTTCACCCTGAATTTTTCACCGGGAAGGTATTCTATCCAATCTACCTTTTCACCTAACCCCAACTGGAACCTTTGATCGGTTTTGGTGTTAACAATCAATTGATTGTCTTTAAAAAAACGCTGTCGCTCACTGGAGCTGTACATATCCCAAACATTTTTTTCATCTGAAACGGGTATAACGACCTTACCCTTTTCGTCTGAATCAAACTGGCACAACGACCAGGGTGCCAACATGAACTCCCCGTTGTTGATCGTCTTTCTTCCCACGTAGCGAATAAGCTCGGTAACGTTTTGTCTTAAAACGTGTAGCTCTACTTCCATCGTCACGTGCCTTTCAAACTCGCAAGGGATGCCTACTTGTTGGTTATTGATCAAATCAATTTCGGCCCTTAAAACCGTTTGGTTTTCTCCCTCGGAGATCACTTCCCAAACCGCTCCCGTGACAGACGGTGGAACCCGCCAGCTCCCCGTGGGGTATTCATAACCTAACGTTGTACCCTCGGGGGCGGGCCAAAGCGCGTCGCCCCCGGGGTTTTGATAAGCATGTTTATTAGAACGTTTCTCAATGGCCGAGGGCAGCACCCTGTTTAAAACTTGCCCGTCTACCATCGTGAACAACCGTCCTTCCAGGTCCAACGCGGCTATCACGCCGTTTTCCATGTTGCCGGTAAGGTGCCAACGTCGATAAGCCTTGTCTAACCGTTCAATTAACTCGATTCCGGTCATATTTACTTGCTTAATCTTTTCTTTAAATCTGCCAGGATAAAAGCCTTTGCCCTGTTCGCGTACTCCATATTGGCCTTGGGCGCATGTTTCGCGTACCAATACTTATCGTCGAAACGTTTCATGTCAACCCCCTCGGGGGCAAAAGCCATCATCAGTGACGTCTCCTGTTCCCCGGCATGGTCAATGGGCCACTGTGCCTGTGCTTCGGCACTCATGAAAGGTTCGACGCGAATCCAACTGAACGGGTCTGATCCTGCCTCGTGCTCGGCATAATAATTGGCAGAGGCCTCATCTTCGCCCCACCAGCCTTCACCTCTTTCCCGGTCGAGAAAAGCGAAAATCTCCTGCTTGGCGGCCAGCCTGAACGCCAAATCGTTGGGCATACCGCTCGCGAAGTTTTCACTTTGATGGTGATAAAACAGGTTGATATTGCGAAAACCGATCCTCAACAGGTTATAAAACAGTTGCCGCGCGAAGGTGTTAAGCACGCCGGAATCGATGTGTATACCTCCCTTGCGCTCGGGTCCGGACACGGCGTAGGAGGCGGCACCAAACCAAAAAGGCGGTAAAAGGACCACCTCCATCTCTTTTTCCAACATTTCCAACGCGTTTTGCACCACCAAGGTATCCACACCTGTGCAAAGGTGCTCGCCATGATACTCTATCACGCCCAACGCCATGACTACCGGGGTATTCTCATCGATAGCCTTCCGGAGCTGATCCGGGAACATATATTCGTAACGCATGTTTTTACCTTTTTTGATTAATCAACTTTATCTAAAAAAAAGATATTAAGTACAAGGAACGCTTGTACTTAATACCCGTTATTTTTACAGTTCAGTGTACTTCATGAATTTAGAGGACAACATTTCCACGCCCCCCTCTTTAACAATGACCCCGTTTTCCCATCTCAAGCCGAAATCTTTGTCGTAGAAAAAGGTGTCGATTTGAAAAGTCATGTTTTCCTGCAACAAGTACTCGGAAGTCGATTCCATCCAGGGACGCTCCACTTCCATCATGCCGATGGAGTGACACGGGCCGTAAAGGAGGTATTGGCCAAAACCTCGCTCCTTCACCCAATTCTCATAATCACGGACAACTTGCCCGGCGGGCTTTCCCGCGACAATCATATCGATAGTCTTCTTGTGAGCTTCCAGCCCGAACTCTATCAAGCGTCTTCTTACGCTCGGGTAGACGCCCCGATAGAGAACGGCAGAGCCCACGCTGGACGAGTAGCCGCTCACTCTCGCACCTATATTAAGCTGTATAACTTCATTTTCTACAATCGGGTTGTGCGTGGGTCTCGAGATAGCGTTGTTGGTGGACTTTCCACAGAAGCAATATAGCGAGTGTCCCTCGTATTCTCCACCGTGCTTGTATATCTCGCGCTGGGCAATCCCGATGACCTGAAGTTCCGTCATTCCCGGCTTTATCTCGTTCAATATAGCTTCCACGGCAAGCTCCGATATCTGGTAGGCCTTTCTCATGCACGCGAGTTCATTGTTCACTTTTCACGAAACGAAGGGGCCAAAGGGTCATATCTGCTTTCACGATTTCCACATCGGGAAGCTGCTCTTTCAGTGAGGTATACACGGGCAGGGAAGTAATAGCCCATCCCACGATGCCCAACTTGCGAATGTGTTGCAAATTGTACTTCTCCAACAAATCCTTGTAAGTTATAAAAGACATCCCGGGTGCATCCGGTTCAGCCGACTCACGGTATTCAATCATCTTTTCAATATTTTTGAAAAAACTCCTATGTGACGCGTACAGGTCACTTTCAGGGCCGACCAACAATATGGCTTCGCCCTCCGCCGGTACAAATACTGCAGCCGTTTCAAACACGGACCAATACTCACTCAAATACCTGACGAACGCCATATCTGACTCGGTGGCATGTACTAAACAGGCGTCTAAACCTTCTTTCTTGATGTTTGCCTGAAACTTCCTAATCCTTTCTTTAAATTCACTGACTGGAATTGTTGTTGTTGTGCTCATAATACAGTTTTTTTACATGAATAATTTTGATACAATAGGTGATCAAATGTTCTCTTTTCTGGCTTTAGGCAATTGATTTGATAAGGTATCTTTCAAAATCAATAGTTTTTCTTTTAGTGAGTACGGGGTATAGACATAATCTTGCTCAAACTGAAAACCCATGCGGGAATCTCTTGTCGCGGCCAACAATGAAAGTTCTGTTCGTTCAATCTCGTCTTTCACAATACCTTCCATTCTATCCAAGATTTCCTCTATCGTTTCTCTCTTTTTTTCATTTACTAACCTCATTCGAAGATCCTCAAATTCAAGGATAGCGTGATCGCTTTGCATCATCCGTTGTAGCTGTTCGGCCACTATTACTTCTCTCACCGCTTCCCGACGTTTAGCCTCAGGGCTGTTAACCGCGGCAGACCTGTATAAAACCAACCCCTTTTCCATTTCATCAATGGCTTTTTTCAGGTATTTGAGGAAAACCGGTAAAATCTTTACATCATTCTCGGCAACAATACCGGTTGCGCTTCTGGCATACTGTTCCGCCCTATTTACCTGATTCGAGAAATCGGGGGTAGAATACCATCCGAGAAACGGTAAACGGCCAATAGGGATTAAGACTCAGACCTTTTTTGGCTGGATCGGACCATGAATACATGAAAGTGGCCGTTCTCACGGGAGGCACTTGGAAAAATATCGGGTTTCCGATAGCATTGTTGGTACCCATATTGGGGCCTGTGTCAGGAACAAAACGGATAGCCCGGCTAAAGTGTTCCCACGCTTTTAATACCTGTTCCTGCTGATTTTTCCCGAAAGATCACCGCGGCTAGTTTGATTCAAAAGTTTCGTCAAAAGAGGGGTAATCCGTCCAGCAAGTCCATGCACGAAGCTTACTTAGGAAGTTGGGTTTGTAACCACTGCTCCAACTCTCCAGCGTTCCGTTCACGCCCATTTTTTCCAATGCCATATAACGGTCATACCACTGATGAGGACAGGGCAGGTAAGGAATGGTTCCGTACTGCCAGCTGGCAAAGGTATCCACTTTAGAGTAAGACCCTCATATTGCGCTTTTTGGCTTCGTCTATTTGCGCTTCCGTCACTTCGGCCGGACCAATTTGATTCAAAGAATAATCGCGTAAATATCCCTGCATGCCGTCTATTTCAAAACTCTTCCCGTTTTCCCAGGTGAGCAAGGGAGTGGTGTTGTCAGGGAGTTGCTGAACGAAGTAGCGCTTTATCTCGCACGTTTTGGGGACGAAAATTGATGTTGTACTCCCAGGGAAGTATCTCTATGTCCGGGTTTACCTTGTGGCACTCCTCTTCTACGATACCAACGGCGTGCGACCAATTCCTAGCCCAATCCTGAAGGTACTCCTTTCGTGGCACCGTGACCGCCGCCCCACTTCTTGTACCAGAAACCCTCGGTCAAGAGGATGTAACCGCTGATTTCGGGAAAATCCCTGACAACATCGCGGACCAACCTCCGCAACCCCGATTCGCTCTCCTCGGTCCCCACGTATTGGTAAATGATCTGGGTGTAAACCTTCAAACCGTACCGGGAGGCCCGATGAATCAAATCCTTTACCCTCGAGGGATCTTGCGCGCGTACACCGTACATCAGGCGGGCGTAAAAATCGGTCGAATTTTCGGCCGTGGTGCGGTCACCGTTCGGGTTGGTGTAAACGCCAACGAAAATACCGTCGAAACCGTCATGCGCGAGGTGGGACAAAAGCGCGTCCGGCCATTCCATCCACCCCATCCAAGACAAGACCATGCGGGTGCGGTACAAGCTGTGGCGAACCGTGTGCAAGTCGTCGGGTAAAAAGGGTGCCTCGCGAAGGTTCATACGCGCCTCCAGGTTGTAAAGGCCGAACATCACGCCACGTTCGTCGTAACCGCAAACGACGACGCGACGGGGGGTCACCAGGATCTCGTAATCCTTGGGGTTCTTCAGGGTTGAACCGCAGCCGGGAAGCTGATCCCTAGTGCCCGCGACGATACATCGGCTTAACCTCTTCCAGCCTTGCAAGGTGGATTTCCCCTCGAGATCTATTTTCACCCCGTGGGAAACATCCAGGTAGTCCCGGAAATCCTGAACGGCGATTAAGGTAACAACGCCAGACTGCTGCAAGTAAACCAGCTTCCAGCCGCGATCCGGGATCTTCATCTCACCTTTTTCGACCACGGCATCCGAATCCCTTCTCCACACGTGAACGGGGGCCGTGGAAAGGTGCTTGTGGTAGTCATACGGCTCTTCCACGGCAAGGCGTTCAACTTCTGAAACGAAAGGGGATACAACCCTGCTCTCAACCCCGTTTTCAACCCCGTTTTCAACCCTGTTTTCAAGGGTATCCCCCGGGGCACTACCACGCTCCGAGGCAAAACCCAGGGTGGGTGAAACGGTCATACCGACCAGGCCGGTAGTGCCAGTGACCAAAAAATTTCTGCGGGTAAATTTTTTTTCCATTTTTTGATTTTTTATTTTAAAGTATAATCACGAATAATTGACGGTTACCGTTTAAATCCATACGATCTGTTTATTATCAAAAACGCGCCTTTAGTCATAATCAATTATAAAAGAGTTCGTTTATTCTTCGATAACCAGTAAAGAGTACCCTTTGCTTTTAGGCACCTTGATATGAATGTAACCTCCCTCAACGGTATAAGATAACTTTTCCTTTCGGGGGGCCAAGTAAATGTTCTGAACACCTTTACCATCTTGTCGAAGGGATAGGGTCACGTTGTTCAACTCGATGGGCTCTTCAATCATTTGCGTGCTCCCCCTCATCTCGGGCAAGTAAGAGAGCAAGTGCACTATTCTCCTCCCAGGTTGTTCTGTGACGAATACCCGGGCGAACGAGGGCAGGTTCCCCGTTTTAACCAACGGGCTGGGGAAAAAACGGTCGAGAACGTTGGAAAAAACTCTCCTTAACTCAACCGATGCCTTATCGTAATACCCGGAAAATATCCGGTGGCTGAAATGGGCCACCCGACCGTTAACCGTGAGCGCCGGCCTATCCGTTACCTTGTCGGGAGGATTGTAGTAAAAGGCGTATTCCCCATCCCAACCCCGGTTGTGGTACGGTTTCACGAGGTGCGCCTCTACCCTCGTGTTGCCGAGCACCTCCACGTCAATGCCGTTGGAGTACAAAGAGAGCGGCATGTCCGGCAACCCCTCGTTGTAGTTGTCCCCAACGCTAAAGTAGGCCGGGTCAAACGGGTTCTCTCCCGAGTACTTAACGCCCCATTCCGGCTCGAGCGCGAAGCCCTTCTTCTCGGGATCCAGGCCGGAGAACCCCGTTGAAATGACCGCCTTCCCCTCGCCGAGGTGTTGCCTCACCCGTTTCGTCGTCTCCTCGTTAAAGAGAATGTCGTCGGGGAATACCAGGACCTCGTACTTGCTCCAATCCGATGCCATCGTCACCACGTCGAACTGTTGCTTCAACTCGCTCAACATGCGCACCGCACTTTTGAGTTGCCTGTCACCCCGTATATTACCAATTCCCTTTGGATAGACGATGGCAATTTCGGTTATGTTTTTAGCGTTGTCGAACCATGGCTCCATGGTCTGGAGTTCCTTGTATATCCTCTCCACCCGGTCAAGGACGGCATTCTCGAGATCTCCCCTGGGATGAAAATGCCCACCGATATTTGGGCGCATACCGTTGGCCAACCCGTAAAGCAATTCCGACTTGATGGCCTCCTCGGGACGTAAGCCGCCGAAATCGCCCCAAGTGTAAAACCGACCCGTCATGTTCAAAACCGGGTAATCGCCCAACGTCCTCAGGTAATGAGACAAAACCGGTAGGTATTCATATCCCCACGATCCGGCAGGAAGACACTCCACTTCAAAGTAAGTGCTGAATGCCATCTGCTCCTCGTAGCCGGGATTGTTGTGGTATATTAATAAATTGGGGTTTATTTTCGTTGCCGCTTTGTAAATATCTTCGGCCAACCTGAGCGCGGAGAACTCCGAAAATTTAGTGACCTCGTTCAGGTTATTCCAATCAATTCCCTTTTCTTTCATTTCCTTCACGCAAATAGGACAGACGCAAGGGTAATTTTGAAGGCAATCAATGAAAAAGCCGGATACCGGGTAGTTTCGCGCGATTTCTTCCACCATGGCAATTAAATGGTCCCGAAACCCCGAGTTATAACACATGGTTCGTACGTAAGGCGTGAGCCGCGGCTCACGTAACGACCGACCATCGAAATAAAGGGTTGTCCACTCTCTGTGTTTTAATCCTTCAGCACTACTTATCCCCCCATTCAGGTAGGCTGTAAGAGCAATTCCTTTCCGATTACATGCATCAGCAAGTTGCCCGAAAAGATCATACTTTAGCGATGGATGTTTTATGCCAATCTTCGTATCGTAATAAGCCATTCCTAAATTACAGCGTGCGTGAAACGTCAGGTAATCTACTCCACAAGCTTTAATCCTATCGGTGAAAGCCTCTACATCGAAATTTTCTCCTACATCCGGGATAGCCGGCATGGTATGATTGTCATAAAACAAACAATACTTGGGCGAATGAATATTACCCTGCGAATAAACCAGAAAGGGCAGGATAAGATACATAACAAAAGGAATGATTTTCTTCATTTTTCAATCAATTATTTTAGCTTTCGACAAAACGTTTACAATCTCTTCTCTGGTAAGTTTAGTCGTTCGAATATACCGCCTGTCACTTGCTGGAATAACCGCGTTACCGTCCGGACCGGTCATAACAGGCTCTTTTTTGTCTAATGTTTTATACAACGTGATATCGGGTGATTTCAACGGTAGTTGAAGTTTTTTGTCACCGGATATGTGCCAATAAACCACGTAATATTCACCCTTTCGCTGAAATATGAAAGCCCTGATTTCTTTGCTACCCCCCGCCACACCGGAGATTTGTTCATAAGGCACCAATTCAAATTGACCTTGTTCATTCAACAATAGATGGTGCTCTTGTTCCACATCCTGAAGCATCGTTTTTTGTTCTTCCGTAAGCCAATCCATCCTTCTTACCTCTTCCCATCTCCTGAAAACCTCCAAGTTGTCGGCTGTTCGGGCATGTTTTTTAAATCCATCCAAATTGGAATTTAATGAAACAGGACAATCCCAAGCAGCCGCTACACTGGTTACAAATTCAATCATATCGGGCTGCGTACCTATTGACTTTTCATTCGGAACAAAATAACCCAGCCACCCGAAATTGACCCGTGAAAAATCGGCTTTCATTCGCCTTGCTTGTTGAGCCGGCCATCTTTTAATTTCTTCCTTCAGAATTTCCGGGGTAAAAACATCAAATGCATTTCCTCCACTTAGCATGTGCCAGCTAAAATGAGACTTCGCCGCTCCCTCCGCGTAAACGGGTTTAGGTTCAAACCTCTTGTAAACTCTCCATTGCGCGTAGGGAACATTAAACCAAAATGGGGGGTTAACACCTTCTGAACCGTCGAAGTAACAGAATTCAAACCCGGCGTTATATATGTGTTGCAATTTTTCCGCGATCTCATCTTGTAAGCTGGTTCTCTGATCGACGTAAACACTTCGTTGGGAACCAAACTCACTTACGTCGAGCAATCCGAAAATGGTGCCAACCGGTAATGAATTTACGGTTGTTTTGTCAACTCCTCTTGTACAACCGGTAAACTTATACGGCCACGTTGTTGTATAGCCTTCGTAAGAAACCAATTCGGTTCCTATTTTCAATACCCGCATACCGTCTGCCAATGTGGTATTAGCCGGATTTTGTTCCACGAATATCTCCGTGTCGCTAGCTTCCAGTGGTTTCGCTAGCGTGAAATATTTCAGCAAATTTAATCGATGATCGGGTATCGGCGTAACATACCTACTCTCCCTTCCTATATGCGAATGTAAAAAGTGTAAGCCGGGTGAGATGCCTTTACTCTTGATTTTTTCAAGTAACTTTTCCAAGTCTTCTCTTTCATTTGGGTAAAGGGATGTTCGCCAGTCGTAATTTCCCTTTTTACTCCATGATGGCCCACTCTCCACAATGGCACTATAGGGAATTTTCATGCTGCGAAATCCTCCCATTTTCGCGTATTTCATGTGTTCATCCACGTTAGCCGGAGTGATACCCGAGGCGGCATAATAGGATGCATTGTATAGTTCGTGTCGGCGACTATCCACGCCTCTGGGCAAATTAAAATCCTCCTCCACCCGGGCGATATTATCAAGCAAATCATCTGTTTTACAGACTATTAAAGCGGCTCCAACCTCTAATAGCTGTATATCCCTTTCAACGGCAGCCGTCATTACGCGGTACCCCTCACGCTTTTCGGAATTGATTCGGGCATGAATATCGGTCGCGAGCACGTTGACGGCTATTTTATCGTCCCAGCTTACATTGAGCCATTCCCCAAAGTGTTCCCGGTCGCGCACCGGCAATTGAATAAAATTCATTTCATAAACGGGAGGTAAAATCCCTCTATTTACACCAATACCATAATCATTGCCTTCTATAAAAAAATCCTTTACCGTAAAGTTTACATAATGGGGAGTTACATCCAATTTTATACGTGCTTTATAGAAGATTAATTCAAAATCAACGATCAGTTCGTTCCCTTGTTTCTTAACAGATTTAGCATTGAATGTCATCTTGTTTGTTGGGTATGCCAATTTTATTTCATTGTGAAATGGCCTTTCCTGAGTGACGGAGAAAACAGGCATCTTTGATTGCCGCGAAAGACACTCTTCATTGGTCGGTTTATATATCAGACTTTTGGCGATCCCATTTTCACCGATAATAAATCTCATTTGATCGTTTTCAATGACGATATCTCCGTTACCCCTTATTCCAGCACTTACGCTTAATGCAACACTGGTTATGATCAGTAATATAACAGGAAATCTCATGTTTACCATTTTATTCTTGTTTAAGATATTGCATAATTACCCAAGATTTATTCGTTGAGGGCTCCATTCTTTTTGTTTAACCCACCCTGGAAATCTAACTTCAGGGCAATTTTTTTAATTGAGAATGTTAGCCTTTACAAAACAATCTATCAATTGTTCTTTACTAACACCACTTGCTTTCAGGTACCTACGATTGTCGAGCGGGACAACTACCCGGTTCTCTTCACCGGGGGTTAAGGTTATTTCCTGTCCCAGGTTCTCGTATAGTTTTACATTGTTATTATCTATCGGTAATTCCAACTTTTTATTCCCGGATATGTGCCAATAAACAACGTAATATTCACCCTTTCTCTGAAACAGAAAAGCCCTAACCTCTTTACTACCTCCCGCCACGCCGGAGATTTGTTCATAAGGTACCAGTTCAAACTGACCTTGTTCGTTTAGCAATAGATGATGCTCTTGCCCCGTGTTTTTCAGCTCGTTTTTTTGCTCTTCCGTGAGCCAATGTCGTGCCCTGACCTCCTCCCACCTTCGCACTACTTCCAGGTTATCCGCCGTTCTTGGATGAGCCTCGAAAGCCTGGAGATTGGAATGAATGGAAATCGGGCAATCCCAGGCGGCCGCAACGCTGGTAACGTACTCCAACATGTCCGGTTGTGTCCCTATGGTTTCCTCGCTTGGAATCCAATAACCCAGCCACCCGAAGTTGATTCGGGTGAAATCTTGCCTCATCCGGGGTGCTTCTTCTGCCGGCCATTTTCTCGTCTCCTCCTTCAATACTTCCGGCCTGAAAACATCAAAAGCATTGCCCCCGCTTAGCATGTGCCAGCTAAAATGCGTTTTAGCGGCGCCTTCCGCGAATATAGGTTGAGGTCTTAACCGTTTGAAAACCTTGTATTGCGCTAAAGCCACGTTGATACCGAATGGAGGATCCACCCCCTCGGAACCATCAAAATAGAAAAAGTGAAAACCGGCATCGTAAATGTCCGCGATTTTCTCCGCGATTTCATCCTGTAAGCTAGTTTTCTGGTTTATATAAACACTGGTAGCGCCGAATTCACTGACATCCAGTATACCGATGGAGGAGCCCTTGGGAAGGCTGTTCACCGTGGTGTTGTCGATGCCCCTCTTACACCCCGTGAATTTATAGGGCGCCGTGGTGGTGAAATTCTCATACGAAATAAGTTCCGTTCCCACTTTCAACACCCGGCACCCCTCCGCCATGACCGATCCTTCGGGATTTTGCTCTACATACACCGTCGTGTCATTTCTCCCCAGGTTTTCCGACAGGTTAAATGTTCTCACGAGATTCAACCGGTAATCGGGAACGGGAGTCACGTACTGGCTCTTCCTGCCGATATGCGAATGAAGGAAATGAACCCCGGGAACGATACCCTCCGCCTTAATTTTCTCCAACATTTCCCGAAGGTCTTCTTTCCCATTGGGATACAACGCCTTATCGATTTCATAACTCCCGATGATACTGTACCCACCCCCGCCTTCAAAACTGGGGTAATAGATACTCATCAACCTGAAACCACCCATCTTGGCGTATTTGATATGTTGATCGACATTCGTTGGATTTATGTTTCCCGTCCAATAATACGAGGCGTTGATCAGATCGTTCCTCCGGCTTTCCACGCCTTTTGGGAGATTGAAGTCATTCTCTACCTGAGCAATGTTATCCAGCAATCTATCGGGCTCGGAAACAATCAAGGCCGCGCCGGTCCCTTTAAATTTTATATCCTTGATCGCACTTGCCTTCAATATCTTATACCCGTTTCGTTTCTCGAAATCGATATAAGCGTGTTCATCGGTGGCTAACACGTTTATAGCGGCCTTGTCATCCCAACTGACGTTCAACCATTCTCCAAAATTCTCCCTGTCACGGATGGGTAATTGTAAAACAGACACTTCAGTGGCGGGGGGAGGAGTTATTTTAAGGTATCGGGGGTAAGCGCCGTCCGTGATGAAATCGTGAAGGCTAAAGCCTATGTAAGCCGGCGTTTCCTTGACTTGGATAACCGCCTTGTACGGGATTAATTCAAATCCTACAATAAGCTTGTCCCCCTCCCGGTAAATAGTGTCGGCCTGGTACGTTGTCCTCTTGTTGGGGTGACCCAATTTTATTTCATTATGGTACGGCCTTTCTTGAGTCACCGAGATAATCGCCAGATTCTCTCCCTTCATCAAGCACTCTTCATTGGTGGATTTAAGGGTCAAGCTTTTGGCTATGGCGTTACTCCCGATGACCAGTTTACATTGCTCATTCTCGATAATGATGTCATTCTCTTGGTTGTTAATGCCATTTTTTTGAACACATGAGATTAAAACAATGGCAATCAACACAAATAATGGAATAATAATTTTTTTCATACGATTATTTTATTTTTTATATTTCGGTGTATGGAACTATTTCGTTAAGTCAAATGAGCATTGGACAAGTTCACTTGGACAAGGCCATGACGAGAAATAGTCTAACTTTAGTGAACCTTTGATGTTTAAAATAATCATGTCGGTTTCATAACCGCATGTATATGTTGTTCGTTTACTCTTCGATAACCAGCAAGGAGTACCCCTTGCTTTTAGGCACCTTGATATGGATGTAACCTCCCTCAACGGTATAAGACAACTTTTCCTTTCGGGGGGCCAGGTAAATGTCCTGGACATCCTTACCATCTTGCCGAAGGGATAGGGTCACGTTGTTCAGTTCGATGGGCTCCTCGATCATTGGCGTGTTCCCCCTCATCTCGGGCAAGTAAGAGAGCAAGTGCACCATTCTCCTCCCGGGTTGTCCCGTGACGAATACCCGGGCGAACGAGGGCAAGTTTTCCGCTTTAACCAACGGGCGGGGGAAAAAACGGTCGAGAACGTTGGAAAAAACCTTTCTCAACTCCACCGATGCCTTGTCGTGATACCCGGAAAATACCCGGTGGCTGAAATGGGCCACCCGACCGTTAACCGTGAGCGCCGGACTACCCGTCACCTCATCGGGAGGATTGTAGTAAAAGGCGTATTCCCCGTCCCAACCCCGGTTGTGGTACGGCTTCACGAGGTACGCCCCTACCCTCGTGTCGCCGAGCACCTCCACGTCAATGCCGTTGGAGTACAACGAGAGCGGCATCTCCGGCAATCCCTCGTTGTAACTGTCCCCAACGCTGAAGTAGGCCGGGTCAAACGGGTTCTCGCCTAAATACTTGATGCCCCATTCCGGCTCGAGCGCGAAGCCCTTCTTCCCGGGGTCCAGGCCGGAGAAACCCGTTGAAATGACCGACTTCCCCTCGCCGAGGTGTCGCCGCACCCGTTTCACCGTCTCACCGTCAAAGGGAACGTCGTCGGGGAATACCAAAACCTCGTACCGGCTCCAGTCCGAGGCCAGCGTCACCACGTCGAACTGCTGCTTCAACTCGCTCAACACGCGCACCGCGGCCCTCAAGACCTTGTCTTCCCGGATATGATGAATGGATTTAGGGTACACTATGGCGATCTCCGTTACCGGTTTCGCGCCGTCGTACCACTCCTCGTTCGCCTGTATACTAGTGTATATTTTCCTTATTCTCTCCAGCACTGGATCCTCCCAGTCACCACGGGGGTGAAAATGCCCGCCGATGCTTGGACGCATCCCGTTGGCCAAACCGTGAAGCAACTCCGACTTGATGGCCTCCTCGGGCAGCAACCCGCCGAAATCGCCCCAATCGTAAAAACGGCCCGTCATGTTCAAGACCGGGTAATCGCCAAGCGTCCTCACGTAATGGGCCATCACGGGCATGAACTCGTACCCCTCGCCCGACGCCGGCAAGGAGACCACGTCGAAGTAGGTGTTCACCTCCAGCAAATCCTCGTAACTCGGGTAGTTGTTGGAGATGAGCAACCCCGGCTTTATCTTCTTCGCCTCTGCCGCGATATCCTTCGCCAGGCGTACCGCCGAGCGTTCCGCGAAACGGGTGACCGCGTCTAAATCCGACCAGTCCACGCCCTCTTCCTTCATCCTCCCCACGCAAACCGGGCAGACGCAGGGGTAATTGATCAGGCAGTCGATCATCAGCCCCGAGACGGGGTAGTTGGTAAGCACCTCTTTCACCATCGCGATCAGGTGGTCACGGTACCCCGAGTTGTAACACATGGTGCGGACGTGCGGCGTGAAACGCGGCTCGCGTAACGACCGGCCATCGAAGTACAACGTGCTCCACTCCCGGTGTCGCAAGCCCTCCTCGCTGCTGATACCCGCGTTGAAGTACGCCCCCAGCGCGATCCCCTTTCGTTGACACGCCTCGGACAGCTTGCCGAAAAGATCGTACCGCAATGAAGGGTGCCTTGTACCGATCCGGGTATTGTAATACGCGAACCCCTGATTACAACGAGCATGAAACACGAGGTAATCGACTCCACAGTCCCTGATGCTATCGGTAAATGCCTCCACGTCGAACCCTTTTCCCACGTCCGGAACAGCCTTCATCGTGTGATTATCATAGAACAGACAGTATTTAGGCTTATGTTTCATACGATTATTTTATTCTTTTACATTTTGGTGTATGGAACCTTTGATGTTTAAAATAATCATTCCCAAGGGTGTTTAATGATTATTTTAATCATGTCGGTTTCATGCGATAAGTCCCATTCAATAATATCTGCTTTGCTATTTAAATAGTATCCACCCCAAGTCCGTTGGATTGGCGTTCCCCAACAATAAACGGGAAGGTAACGGGTTTTTGGGTATCCACACGTTGTCTCCATACCGTAAATTCATTCGTATAGGAGTATTGGGGCCAATTTCATCTCCTATCTCAGCGAAAGGAATAGCAATAACACTCACTGTTTTGTTATCGATTTTTTTTGTTTGATAGTCTGACTTACTGTTTCCTATCGTGTAGTTGAAATGTTTTACAGGCCATAACCTTCGTGGTTCAATTTCAACCTGGATACTTCCTTCCTTTACTCCAATTTCATCTGAAATAATAACGTACAGATTAGTTTCGTCGTAAACGGGCACCCATCCTATTTTATTTCCCGTTTCCTCGTTATCAAAGGATGACCAGTTTTTGATATTTTGAACGGTCTCATAAATATCTCCACTGCTCGGAACACTGTGCATGGATAATCCCTCGGGCTTTACCCCCGTATATTCAGGGAATAATTCCTCGTTGTTTGCTATCTTTTGCCTTACCGTGGGGAAATCATTTTTCAAAACAGTGTTAAGCTGTTCAATTCTCCATTTTAACTTTTCCGGGTAGTATTTATATCCTTCTGCTTCAGAGTGATATCCAAGTCTGGAATCCTTGAGGCACAACGATATCATCTCTTTAGACTGCTTGATCTCTTCACGTGCGATATGCTCCATTTCTTCCAGCATTTCCATTTTTTCTTTGTCAAAAGCAGCACGAAACATCTTTTCACGCGTTAAATAAAATCGAAGGATATTATAACTACTCCTTAAATGTATTTGTATCGCTTTTGCCAAAACAAGATCAAATGTTCGATCATTGTCGTGCCGGTATCTCTTCTCGATACCCTTTAAACATTGCATGCCCTCTTCCCACTTATCGGCCATCTGCTTGCATAAGATAACCACCTCATCCAACGTGAGATTCCACCCCAAACATTCTCCAACCCGGTCACCGCTTGGAGGCCACACTTTCACGTCCGCCTGGGAACTTGAGCCCAGTAACCAGGTCGGAGAAAGGTATTTATCTTGAGGAATTAGATACAACGGCCAGACTATGCCATCATGCATCGGTCCGTAATATTGAAACATGTTGGTTAAAGGATAATCAGAAAATGCTTCTCCGAACAACGTCCATGCTTCAATTACTTTAGGGATATCTTCTTCCTTCCAATAAATTGATGCCAAGGCCTCCAAAAAATCCTTTACATCCGCGTAAGTGTTCATGGAGAGCAAACCCGCCCCCTTATTCATTAACCCCGGGTAGCTCCCGAAGTACCACGACAACATGGTATGGGTAACACCTAATTGCTTCATCGAGTCGAATTTCCGATAAAGCAACGTGGGTACGGGAATATAGGGTACCGTGGCCATTTCATGGGAATTACCCGTTTGTATTTTAGCGGACACAGGTGTTCCTGCTTCTTTCGCCGCGTTTGCTATTTTAACGAATCGGTCACTCGGGCCGGGGGTAGATATCCAATAGTCGCCACCAACCAGAAGCTTATCAAAAACCTCTTTAGTCACACCCGACTCAAAATTGAATTGGAGGACAACATTGGGCGGGGTATGGGCGGGGATGTCATAAACCCAACTACCTAAAGAGAAATCATCTCCCCCGATATAATTTTGAGGTTGTGGCATGTATAGCCAACTAATGAGTTCAGCCTCGGGAGAAACGTCGTGCATCCCTTTTTCCATGGCTAGCAACGACGCGTATAATATTTCCCACGGTTTTTTATTTTTACAGCGGGGACAATTAATTTTCCCTTCATAGGATGAAGTCGCCGAAACACTGCTTAGGCAGGTGGTTCCCCTTTCCCCGTGCGAAATATTAATCATACCCCCTAAATTAGGCACTTCCGTGAAAATAGTTTTAACCGTTTCGTATAAGTAGTTGTAGGCGTCTTGACTGCTGGGACAAAAAAAGGAACCGTTTGCCCCGCGGAAAACGGGATACTTTTCAACATCAATCACATGCAACCTGGGTTCGATACAGAATATATAGGTCCTGATGCCATAGCGCAAACAAGAATTGACCACGTTGCTCAATTTTTTTAATCTTTTCTCGGCATCTTTTCCCCCATCAAGCAGGTAACGAGAAGAGACCAAATCCTTAAATTCTACCGTCAGCCAAAGCCCGTTCACCCCCTCATGAGCTAATCTGTTCAAGTAATTATCGGGATAATAATTAACGGTATCCATCAATTCATCGCGCATCAGGGGAAGCCTTTTTATGGGTCCAAAAGCACAGCGGGAAATTCTTCTCCGTATATCCGCTGTTTTTTTAAAAGTCCCTATTTCCAAAAAAGGACCTTTCGCGCTTAACATCTGGTCTTCCAAATAAAATATTCCTCGACGAATACCTTCTGTATCCCCTGAACTTATCTTGCAACGAGACGAATCCGTCTCTATAATAAATGATTCTTTGTCTAAATCCGGCCTATAAGCTGTTTCTATAACAAAATGGTTTTGATTGATGGGAATATCTCCTGCTCTTAAGAACGTTTCCAAATCGTCATACGCGGTAACCAGCAAATCTTTTGAATCGGGAAAGTTTTTTTGTAGGGTAACTCCTTTTTTTATGTCTATTTGGTTAGGGGCAGAGGGAGCAGCAAGCCAATCGTGTTTCGTCCACAAAGGCGATTTAAGGTCATCAATAAATTGCATATACTCTTCTTTAGGCTGGGGGGGTACGGAATCTGTCCAATCCCCCCGTGAGCCTGTATGTTTTCGTTCACTGGATAAGTTACAACCGCAACATACAAAAATCATCGAAAAGGATATAACTAAAAACTTCGCTTTCATTTTTTTTATTTTTGACCCATGCCGTCTCCAACATGATTGGTAATTGTATAGTATCGCTTAGGAAAATCATTTTTCATTAGAAATTTTTTCCGGTAATGAGATGACCTATCCATCCAGATAGTATAGCGTACAATGTTGGAAACGACATGGGTTTAATCTTTAATCAAGATTCACTAGAAATAAATAGTTAATACCCGGGATTCTGTTCCAATTCGGGATTAATATTTATTTCATAGATCGGTATGGGCAATAATGCAGATTCCGCTTTTACAGTTCCTGTCTTATTTATTGATTTCAAGTGCCCGCGATATTTACCGGTTGTTTCAACAGGGTAATCCGTATACGTTTCGGGAGTGTCTGTTAATTTCATCCCGTAAAACTGCTGATTCATAACTTCCGTATAAATGCCCCATCTTCTTATATCTATATACCTTATCGGGTTTTCTAAACAAAACTCCACCCTGCGTTCCCGGCGTACAATTTCCCTTAATTTATCGCGATCGGTTTCCGTAACCGGGGGCATTTGTACAGCCTCTCTCGCCCTAACTTTATTGATGGTCTGATCCAATAAATCTTGGGTAATGTTATCACCGCTTTCCAACTTAGATTCCAGGTAACCCAACAACACTTCCGCGTAACGTATCAATATAACATCGTCGCCAGAGGATCCCCAGTTACCCGTGTAATCATCGGTAACGTATTTCTTCCATCCATAACCGGTGGCTCCCTTCAACGGAGTGCCTATCCCCTTGTTTGTTAAACTGGGATGGGCTAAGTATAGTATACCTCTGAATACCGTGTATTCGGGCAAGAAAATGCTGGCATATAGCCTCGGATCCCTGTTGTTGAAAGGCTGAGCCGGATCATACAGGGGAGATTCTTCTATAGGCAACCCGTCGTTCATTAAAAAGGCGTCCACTAAACCCTGGAAAACATTTGTTTCCTGATATCCCCCGTAAAAGTCGGGATGCCAATTCCTCTGGTTGTGAGTATTCCCGTAGAGTTCTGCTATAATATTGGTCGACAATATTATTTCCTTACTTGTCTCACCCACCTCTTCAAATAATTCTTTATAACGGGGATCGATAACATGGGCATTCAAATCTATAATTTCTTTGTAGGTCGTTGCCGCTTCTGCCCATCGTTGATGAATCATCAGTAACTTGCCTTTTACCGCCAGAGCAGCTGCTTTTAATATTCTGCCCCGCTCGGATTCCGGCCTCGTGGCCGGTAAGTCTTTCGCGGCGGCGGTCAACTCATCGATACAGAACTTGACAACCTCTTGCAACGGGGTGCGTTTTTGTGTATTTGCCTCTTCTATAGTTAATACTTTAGTTACAAGCGGAACGCCACCGTATAAGGTTGACAAGTAAAAGTATTCATAAGCCCTGAGAAATCTCACCTCGCCAATAGCTTCCGCTTTTTTGGTTTCATCCATCTGGACTTTTTCTATGTTTTCTAGAAAATAATTCGCCCTGAAAATGGTCACGTACGCCCTATTCCATATAGCTTGAACAACCTGACTATCACCGGGTTTAAAGTACCCGCTATATATGTTGTCAATGGATCCGTGCTTGTAACCGGAATCATCCGTGGCGCTACTCATGCAGAGAACTTCATTATTGTACGCGTTGGTTCCAACGTTCCCTGCTCTGTATATACCGGCTAATGCCAGCAGAACGTCATCTTGACTATTCCAGAAAGAAGAGGCCGATAAACTCTCCAAGGGTTGTTCGTCCAGCCAATCTGTTCCACATCCGCTAAACAGAGAAACCATCAGAATTCCCACTATAACGTATATTTTTTTCATTAGTTTCATTGCCTTATTTTTTTAAAAATTAAAAATCAATATTTACACCAACAGCGAACAGTCTTGTCAGGGGATAAAACCTGTTGGATCCCCCTGTTGTCATTTCAGGATCCCAATTTTTGTAATAATTGGTTAAGGTGAAAAGGTTCTCTCCTGTAATGTATACACGCAATCTATTCAACGAAATCTTGCTCACTGCCTCTTTAGGTAGGCTATACCCGATTTGCACATTCTTTAACCGTAAGAACGTGGCATCCCTGAACCAGTAATCGACCGGGTTAGACCGATAAAAATCTGTTGACGTGAGTATTATCTTCGGGTATTTCGCGTTAGGATCCGGGTTTTCCTGGGTCCACCTCTTTTCAAACGCCTCTCGTTGAACATTTCCATTGTTGTCTAACGGGAAGAAGTGTTCTATATTTACCATCGCTTTTCTTCCTCCCTCCCCTTGCAACAAAAAGTTGAAATCAAAATTCTTATACCCCCCGGTAAACGTGAAACCGTAAGTTGTGATGGGGAGGGGTCGTCCTATAATCGTTCTATCATAAGAAGAATTCACGATTCCGTCCGGTTCCCCGTCCGGCCCGCTTATATCCACGAATTTAATCCCACCTGCATTTGCCAGAAATTTAAAAGGCTGCGTTGGCGCGCTCTCAACTTCTTGTTCATTTACGAAAAGGCCATCGCTGACATACCCATAGGCACTCCCAATGGGATATCCAATGAATAATCCTCTGTTTATATCTCGTTCTATATTGGCTAATTTGGTCACCTTGTTATGAACGATAGAGAATAAAGCGGAAACTCCATAATAGAAGTCGCCGATCGTGTTATTGTATGCAATATCAAAATCCCAACCCTTGTTTTGTACGGTTCCGGCATTGGATGAGGAAGGCGAAGCTCCCAGTACTTTGGATACCGACACATCGTACAAGATGTCAAGGGTGTTTTTTATGAAATAATCTGCCGTAACGGACAACTTGTTGTCGAGGAATGACATATCAACACCCACATCCATAACACGGGTTGTTTCCCAGGTTATTCCCTTGTTGGCTATAGTGGTAACCGCTGCACCTGCAGTATAGATATCTCCAAATGGATAGTTTTGACCCAGGTAGATCAGGTCCTGGTAGGGATAGTTACCTATCGATTGATTCCCGAGTTCTCCCCAGGAAGCTCTCAGCTTAAAATTGTTTATCCAGGGAACAGATTGTTGGAAGAACGGTTCTTCCGATACTCTCCATGCGGCGGAAAAAGAAGGGAATAGCCCCCACCTGCTTGTACTGGGAAAACGCGATGATCCATCGTATCTAAAATTCACTTCCAGCAGATATTTATCCATATATCCATAATTTATCCTTCCGAAATATGATGCCAACCTACTGCGTGATGCACCTCCTCCTTGCTGGCTTTTGTCAGTGGCCCCAACGTTTATTTCATACAGTTCATTGTTGGGAAGCTGATTCCTATAAGCCATTATGTATTTATAATAATAGGTTTGGCCGGAGACCCCACCCAAGAGGTGTATGTCGTGATCATTTATCCTCTTGGCATAGTCGGCGAATGCCTGCATGGTGAGCGCATCACTCTTTGACCATGTATTGGTCAAGGAATTAGGGGCTACACCATAGTCGGGAGTGACCGCGTATTTGGCGCGAAAGGAGATGTTCTCCGAATTACCATACGTATACCCTACCTGTCCGGTCAATTTTAAATCTTTTAAAATGTTCCACGCCATTTCTGCATTACCGTAGAAACTGTACCCGTTGGTCTTAACAAAATTCTTGCTTTCCAGATCAGCTTCAGGGTGTATGGATTCATTCCTCCCATAGTACCCGTCGGGGTAAACACCCAAAATCGTGTTTGCGTTTCTCATGGCTCCCCTTACAATACCTCCCAAGGTACCATCAGCTGCCGCCGGTCTCTCATTATTTGTAGCAAGTCCCGATAGTTTTGCACTAAGTGTTAAATTATCCCTTAATTTGGTATCTAAATTCAATCGGAGATTGAATTGATCTTTGGAGTTTTTCTTAATTGCCCCTTGCTGATTCAAATATCCGGCGGAAACAAGGTATTGGGCTCCCGGCGTACCTCCACGAATACTTAAATCGTGTTTGTTTTCTATTCCACTTCCTGATTTGAATAGATAACCCATGTGATCAAAATTCGGGTAGTTAATCGGATCGGATCCGGATTTGAATTTTTGAATTTGCTCTTCCGAGTATAATGGATTGCCCCCGGTATTTACGGACGCTTCGTTCAAAGCAGTTGCATATTCCCATGAATTGACCATCTCCGGCAACATGGTTGGAGTTCCTTTACCCAAGTATGCATTATAACTAATAACCGGCCTACCGGCTACTCCCCTTTTCGTTTGTACAAGGATTACCCCGTTGGCGGCTTTAGAACCATAAATAGCGGCGGACGCGGCATCTTTAAGGATAGATACACTTTCAATGTCACTGGGATTCACGGCATCTATAGAAGATTCAATACCATCTACAAGGACCAGGGGACTGTTTCCTGCACCACTAAAAGTGTTTTGCCCTCTAATCAATAAAGACGCGTTATTTCCTGTTGGATCTCCCGAACCTTGTCTAACGGAAATACCACTCATTTTCCCTTGTAGCAGCAACGATGAGTGTGTAACATTTCTTTTCTCCAAATCTTTGCTCGTGACACTGGCAACTGATCCCGTCAAGTTAACTTTTTTTCGTGTCCCATACCCAACAGCTACAACTTCTTGCAACCCGATGGCTTCTTCTTTCATGGTAACATTAATGATCGTTTGGTTACCCACCAAAATCTCCTGACTGCTCATACCTACGAAAGAAAATACCAGTGTTGCATTTTCCGGGACGTTAGTCAATACATACGTACCGTCGTCACCCGTGACAATACCCATGGTGGTTCCTTTAACCATCACGGAAACACCGATCAAGGTTTCTCCAGCCTCATCAATAACCGTCCCGGTGATTCTTCTGCCACCTTGTTCTGTCTCCCAATAGTGCACTTCCTGAATATCAGAAGCCGGTACAGTTACTGTGAAACAAATTAACAAAAGAACCAGGAAAAAACATTTTTTAAGCACAATAAATTTTCTCATAACTCGCTGAATTTAAAATGAATTTAAAATGAATTTAAAAAATGATGCAGAAATAGGAATTAAAACTATGTAAAGAAACGTTGATTTTTTAAATTATTTCATATAATTTGCGCAAAGATTATTGTAAATTACGCAATACGTGTTGCCTCGTACGGCTAAAATCGCAAAACGGGGCATGAAACAATTGCAGCTACTCCCCAAAACAGGAAAATCGGCACCAAATTGTGCGGTAAATCCAACGTTAACTTTCAATTCAACTCCTAAACATCTTCGGAAACATGCTTATCTGCTTCAAATATTAATCTGTGAGCCTTCAACGCGTCATTCAAACTGGTGAGCGGCATCTCCCTATCTTCAGCGATAGCATTAAAGAAAGCCTCAAATTGTACTTGATAGGGATGGTCGGCAACATCTCCCGAATCGAGCATTTTCATCGACAGTTCGCTCCACTTGTTTTTGTTAAGGGATCGCAGTTTCGTAGAATAGAACTTATTGTCTAAAAGTGTCCCCTCACTACCAATTAAATGGAAGCGGAAATAGTAGGGTTGCAAGCAGTCAATCACGGAAGCCACTTTGCCTACCGAGCCATTCTTGAACTTAATGATGGAAACCGTGGTAGATGGATATTCGTATAGGGCGAAATCTTTGTTGGATGAGTTGGTGCCGAAACTATGAACAGAATCATAATCATCACCCATGCAAAACAGCAGAGCATCCATGGCATGACATCCTGCCGATAACAGACTGCTCCCTGCCGCCTCCTTTTTAATATTCCAATGAAATTGATGGTACCAAGGTCCCACCCCATGATAATAATCCACCTCGCCATAGTGTATCTCACCCAGTAAACCCTCGTCGATAACGGACTTTATGGTTTGAAGCTGACCGGAAAAACGACATTCGAAGCAAACACAACTCCTTACCCCCGCCTTTTTAACGGCACGCTCAACCGCTAAACAATCTTCCCAGCTCAACGCGATGGGTTTCTCGATAATGAGATGCTTGTTGGCCTCGGCAGCCATTATGGCCTGCCTGGCATGATCAGCCGGGTAGCTGCAAATGGATACGATATGAATATCCGGATTGGCAAGCATCTCGCTATAATCCGTATAGCATTGAATGGGAGTGCCGTGTTTGGCACTCAACTCCGCGGGATTAAGATTGCGTGAGGAGCAAACCGCGGTGACCTTTGCCAGTGAAGTGTTATTGATAGCCTCAATATGGGCACCGGCAGCCCAACTATACCCTACTATTCCTACATTGTACTTTTTCATCTTGTTTTGTTTTTATTGGTTTATTAAAATTAAACATATGGTTTACACGAATACTCTTTTGTTTGGTGATCTTTTCCGCGAAAGTAAAAGCTCTTTGTAGCTAGGAATCATTCGCGGGAAAGGAAAAGATCAAAATAATAGCCCTTCGCTTGCGCAAGCAGTTGTTGATCCTTTACCGGATCTATGCCACACACACGCTGCAAAGTAAATTCCAAGCCTTTGTCCATATATTGCTCAAAGAGCAAGTCTTCCGCTGCTCTACACCCGTTCTCATCTACGGCCTTGAAGGTACACGCGTAGAGCATGGCCTTCAACATGCGATCATACGCTGTTTGCAAAGATATCGCGGCGCGTATTGCTCCCATAAAACGATCGTCGGGACCCAGCTTTCTCAGGATATCCCGTCCCACCCTGAAGAGGGTATCTTTCAGCGATCTGTTTTGGAACCTGAACAACAAATCATCGATATGGGTAGCCAAGTCGTTGGCAGTGAAATCATCCGGATACATCTTCAAGAGGGTGTCTGCCGATTGCAACATCACCTCTTTGGTAAATTGCAAGACGCTTTCGTCTTGTAACACCTCGTAAAGATAAGTGGCGTCCGGATGTTTATAATAACCGTAATAAGCTGTAGTGGTATGTCCCAAGTTGTGGATGAACGCTTTCCTGTCTACCCACGCCTTGATGTTTTCCTTGGGAGCCAGCCCTTTAACGTTCGGGATCTGGTTCTTGAACCCCTTCTTATCAAGGATTAACTCGTTATAGGGTTCGGCAAAGACCGATAGGGGGTCTCTCCTCAGCTCATCGGCAGTCATGATGGGCACCATCTTCCCAATACTTGTTTCAATCAATCCAACGTAGTCGTCGATGGGGAAGTCCAAAGCAAGGTTCTTTTTAAGCAATTCATAAACAAACTCCTTTGCAGAGCGCATGTTCTCGGCAATAATGATATCTACAGGTCGATCTTCGTGGTATTGAAAGCGCTTTGTCAATCCCTTGCTAATGGTGGGAATGATCTTCTCCAAAGCATTTTTCCCAACCGAAACCGCCATGATGGAAGCATGTGTAATCTCTTCGATCACCGATGGTTCATCTGCACCATGAATGGCCCTTACATTGGATATGGATAGCCGCTCTTCTCGTGGTCCCTTGATAACGACGGTATAGGATCTCTCCCGATTCAATGCATCCACTAGTTGAGTATCGATATCGGAAAAAACCACCTCGTACCCCGACAAGCCAAACAGCTGGCCGATGAAGGAACGCCCTATCTTACCGGCCCCAAAGATCAATATGGATTTATTTTCCTGCAACTGCTTACGATTTAATTTGCTCTTTATACGCCTTTAGGACAGGCACGATAAGTTGGTACTTCTCACCCGGGTATTGTTCAAAATAGGTGCCACCTATATACAAGCAGGCATATCCGCCCGAAACGATGCCCAAGGTACATGCCTCCTCTATATCCAACTTCTTCCCCCCTCTATCCAGTTGCTGTATCAAGGAAGCAATAACGCCGCCCACGAAATTGTCGCCACAACCGGTAGTGTCCCCATCATAATCTTTCTCCCTAATTTTCCGCGTAATAAACGTTGAAACGGGAAGTTTTTTGACACCTACGCTTCCGAACAGGTCATTCTCTGCATAGAACGAAACTTCTTTAGCCCCATTGGTGATGATAACAGCCCCGGTCTGTTTGTCGATGAAGAAATCCATGGCTTTGTTCAAGCTTCTCTCGCCACTCAAACGCAATGCCTCATCTTTATCCACGATTAAAAGATCGATATGCTTGTAGCTCTCATCGCTCTTCCCCAGCGGCCATCTTTGGTGCGGGTTTGCTTTCTCGTTCACGAAGTCGAACACCGTGTTCACGATGGTGATGCATCCATGCTCTTTTGACTTCTGGAGCAGTTCAGTCAAGTGCTGATGTATCCGTGGAACCAATGCGGTCCCCCCAAACACAACGATATCCGAATGGAAGAAGTTGGTATCAAGCTCATCGGGGAGATAATCCCACGCCGAGCCTATTGAGTTCACAAATGCCCTCTCCCCATGACCGTCGTCGTAGTTTGGGTCCGAGAAGACATCGGTTGAAGGGGTCAGGTCCCCCATCTCTTTATAGTGCTCAATATTTACCGGCAATCTTTGGAGAGATGACCTAAGAAAATCCCCATTATGGTCTCCCCCGTGGCATCCGTAGAACCTTATCTCACAACGGTTGTCGAACGTCATTTGTGCCGCGTGGATAAGGGCCACGATACAGGGTCCGCCCACGTTGATTTTGTCAGGCTCCCTTCCCTCCGTGAGTTCCGCGAGGACAGCTTGAAAATCTTTATTGGTGAACGTTTCAAACTCCTCTTTCAGCACCAGGTGTCCCGGGCTAAGGCCACCATCCCCTCTCTCTTTCGAAGCGTAAGCGAGGAAAGTATCCGAGCTAAAAGAGATGTTGTTGTAGAGCCTGTCGACCAGGCAGCATCCCACTCCGGAAACACGTATTTGTTCTCTCATGCACCTATCGGATCAATGTTGTTCATGATGACTACTTCCGAAACAATAGTTCACGGTTCGTGAAAACCGAGAACTATTGTCGGTCTATTTACAAGTGGTAACTGGAAGAGCAATTAATGCATCTCCGTTCCACAGTGCCCGATTCCCCCCCTGTAATAGTTAAACTGAACATTGGGGTGAGCGGCGAGCAGGGACATGGGTACCGAGCTATCCATGATCTTTTTCCCGATCATCAAAGCTGTAAGCCTTTGCCCAAACGGGTTGTCATGTACACCGGCCTGCCAGATAGAGACCTTTTCGGTCTTCCACGTCTCTACCGGTCCCACCGTAACTGCCCGGGTAGGAATCCCCGTGACCACGCCTCCGGCACTAGTCCTTGCATTCTGCATGCAGGTGACCGGATGCAGGTCCACCACGCGAGTGCCCAGTTTTAGGTACTCTTCCGGGGAGGGTGGGTTGTCCTTATATGCTCCCTCCCTTTTAACGGGGTCGTTAAAAGCCCAATGCTTCACGTCCCCCTGCCCCCCTTGCATCAAGGCGCAGCGAATACCGCTATTCCAAGTCTTTATATACTCCGTGGTGTCTGCCTTCGGGTAATGGATGTTGGCTTTCGGTATTCGCAAATCCTTATCAATGCGGTTAAACAGCAACTCATCATAAGCCCTCACGAAAGAGATGGGATTTTCGGGGCTAATCTCTTTATCCCCAACGACCCACTCGTCCATGCTCCAGAAGTGGGCATTAGATAGATCCAGCTTCAGTTCGTTGACAAGACGGGCTACCAGCGGCAATTGCTCGGTAGGTCCGATGGGACCGCAGATACCTACCGGCTCGCTATCGGTAGCCTGTTTCCAGGCGGTAATGTACTCGAGGGCTTCAGCCAGGTAAAAATCCTCCAAGGTGTCGTAGAACACCACTTTGAAACCATCCCTGGAGAGTGCGATCATATCCTCAGGGGTCAGTTTCGCCGCATCTTTTAAAATCTCATCGTCGAGGGTGGTGAAGTCCCACCATCCCGGGGCTAACATACTTAATTTACGTGCCATACTGTTTACTTTTTTTACATGAATAATTATCGGGTTACTATATACTTTTTCAGTGACTCAGCCAAAACATTGTCATGCGGGAATCCATGTCCCAAATGTTGCCTGAACCCCTCCGCGTACTCCACCTTCGCCTCCTCACCCCGAAGTCGTGCGAAGCGCTTCATCGCGAGGATGTACTCATCCATCTTGTGGTGTTTTAGTAGCCAGTTCCTTTGGCTGGCATGGGTTCCAAGCATCTTCTCCTTCACGGGCATGGTGGTAGAGATATCCACGTAGAAGGCGGGCTGAATAGGGTTCCCCAGTTTGTCCATCCCATCCATCGCATCGCTGTAATAGAGGTAGGGGGTAAATTCAAACGGGGGCTCTCCGGTCTCCAGGTTCTTTATCCCGGCAGAGAAGCAGGCGGTCACAACAATCTTGGCGGTTGTCTCATGATCTACCATGTAATCCACCGGGCTGGCGGTAATCACAACGGTAGGCTTGACCTTCCTGATCAATGCCGTCGTTTTCGTGATCGACTCTTCGTGATACAACACGAACAGGTCTTCCAGCCCTACACAGTAATATGGGGCGTCAATAATCTTCGCCGAGTTCCGCGCCTCAGACATCCTGATCTCGCTGATTTCCTGTTGAGTATGCTCGGCACTGCCTTTATCACCGGGCGTCATGGTGGCCATATGAACCTCCCAACCCGCTTCTTTCAATAATGCCAGCGTCCCGGCGCACATGATCTCGGCATCATCGGGATGGGCAAAAATCGCTAATACTCTTTTATCCATTTCGTCTTATTTAATGTTATTCACTTAACTTCGCATGTTACTGTTTAATAGCTTTCAGGCTCGACTTGCGAAAGTTCAATTATTCATACTCGATTTCTACCATTTCCCCGGATCTTGCCGACTCGTAACAAGCGGCAAGGATCAACTGATTCAAGCGTCCCACCTCATCGTTGTTTACAGGGGGTCGATTTTCCCGAATCGCCGAATTAAACTCCTTTATCTCGGCCCGATAGGTGTTGACGGGTGGGGGCGTGATCGCTATCCCGCCCCCACCCTCTCTGCTCTGTGCGGCATCGTATCCTACAGCATCGCCTTCTAGGTACGCGATCATCTCTCCAGCCTCTCCTTGACCGATCGTGTTCTTGGCGAGGATGCTCCCTTTCGACCCATATAGCTCCAGAACATTTTGGCTGCTGCTATCGGGAATACAGAAAAAGGTGTCAACAGTAGCCATGGCACCACCTTCAAAAAAGAGGGTGGCCACCGCGCCATCTTCAGAAGCGTAGGCGTGGATATGGTTGTTAATGAAGCAGCTGACGCTTTTAATCTTGCCAAAGTACATCTGTAACAGGTCGATACAATGCCCTCCCATATCCATCAACGATCCACCTCCACCCAAGGTCGGCGACTGCCGCCACGCCCCCTCGATGGGGGGATACCAGCATGAAAGCTGGGCTCTCCCGTAAACCGGCTTGCCCAGCTTGCCCTCTTGTAAGAGTTGCAACGCGGCCTGATGTTGAGAGTGGAACCGCATCATGAGTCCCACCCCCAGGAGTACCCCAGCCTCTTTACAGGCAGCGATCATCCGGTCGGTCTCCTCGACGGTCATTCCCAGGGGCTTTTCACAAAGGGCATGTTTCTTTGCTTGGGCGCAAGCGATCACCTGCTCCATATGCACGTAAGCAGGTGAGGCAATATACACTGCATCGATGTTACTGGATAGAAGGGAGTCAATGCTTTCGCAGGCTTGCGCCCCGAATTGGGCGGCCACCTCACTGTTTACCCGAGGATCGGTGTCGTAAACGGATATCAGCTCGGTGCTTTCCGCCTGCATCAATCCCTCGGGGATCGTCCTCCTGCGGGCAATCCCTCCAGAGCCTATCACGCCCCATTTTATCGCTTGTTTCATAATCTACATGTTCTACTTTCTCATGCCCTTGACCACCTCGATAACCGAATCGGCCATGTACTCCAGCTGCTCCCGGGTAAGAGGATAGAGGGGCAAGTGGGTGAATTTATGCAGGAAAGCCTCTTCGGCATTGGGGCAACTCCTCTTTATCGCCTCCGTGTCATACCCGAACTGCTTCAGGTAGGAGAAACGGTATAATGGGGCAAAGTGAGGAATCTGCGTGATGCCTTTTTCGCCTATCTTCACCTTGAAGTCCTGGATATCTCCGTTTAGCTTGCGCCAATCGATCTGCAGCAGGTAGAGGTGGAAGGTCGACTTGATATCTTCGGTATCAAACGGGCAGGGAATAATCTCCTCCACCTCCTTGAAACGTTCGTTCAGGTAGGCGGCATTCTCCCTTCTAATGTCGATGATTTGCTGGTTCCTCTTAAGCTGTTCCATCAGGGCAACGGCCTGTATCTCCATTGGGGAGTGGTTCCCAGCCATGGACAGGTGTCCGCCTTTCCCTTTCAAGAGGACTACGTCATAGAGCCACTTGTCGATGGGGTTGGAGCTATCAAACCCTCCAAACCTTGCTTTAGGGAAGTCATTCCCGTATTCGGTATTGGTAGTGATAAGACCACCTTCACCCAGGGAGGTGATATTTTTAACCTCATGGAAGCTAAACGAGCCGAAATGGCCGATGCAACCCAGCGCTTTCCCTTTATACCATCCGCCGAACCCATGGGCCACATCTTCGACTACCGTCAGGTCATGCTCCTCGGCCAGCTTCATGATCTCATCCATCTCGCAGGGGTACCCTCCAATGTGTACGGGCATGATCGCCTTGGTCTTTTTAGTGATCTTCCTCGCGATATCCTTCGGGGCGATATTTAATGTGAGCGGGTCCACATCGGCCAGCACCACCTTGGCACCTATGGTTAAGGGATAGGCGATGGTTGACAGGAAGGTGATAGCCGGTGCAATTACCTCGTCACCCGGCTTCAGCCCGGCAAACTTCAACCCGATCTCAAATCCGGCAGTCGCGTTGGTAATAAAACAGGCATGCTTCACCTGGAGGTACTCTTGCATCTTCTCTTCTAACGCTTTCACATTATCCCCCAAGGTCAGCTTGGAGGCATAGGTACCTTTCTCTGCCAAATCCCGTAAGGCTGACATCACTGTTGACATCTGATCGTCGTAAGCGTTCGAGTCCTCTCCGGGCTGAATCAAAAACCTGAGCAGTGCCTCTATGTCTGATACGGTTACACTCTCGCCTACCGCCGCCCAAGGAACGCGAGCGTCACCCGTCTGATAGCGAAAATCAGACTTTTTCTTCTCTTTCTCTTTCATAGCTGAAATATTTTTAAAATAGGACAATTAAACGATCCTGAATGAGTTGCTATATTGTTATCTTACTCCGGTGCACCCAGCAAGCCATCGTTCCAGAAAACAGGCTTGTAGCCGTTATCCGTCACCCAGCGTATGGCCCTGTCGAGCCGATCGAAATGATCGGGTACATAGTTGACATAAAATGGCCAAAAGTACTGCTCATGTGTCATTATATCCATGATCTCTGCCTGAAGAGCATCGCTCTTTAACGATTCAAGGATGGGTACGATCTCATCAATGGGGGTGTTGTTGAGCACCATGTCTGCTTTGCTAAAAACGATGCCGCTATTAAAATCCTTCAACGCGTCATGGCGATTGATGTATTCCGATCTGATGTCATCCATGTTTTGATTCACATCCCAAACACCCTGACTATTTTTAGTGAAGTAACCGCGCAAGACGCGTACCCCCAAATCATGCATCGGTTTAAAGGCTTGTTGATTGGTCATCCCCCAGTGAACGATAGTCGGCGGGGTAAAAGTTTCCTCACCCGCAAACCGGCAAATCTGCTCCGAGACTTGCTGGATATCGTTGATTATTTTGTCAACCGGTGCCTCTTGGTAGGGCCTGTCGGGAAATTCAGAGTAGGCATGAAAAGTCAACTTAAGCCAATCAGCATTGTCTGCCCACTCTTTTTTGTACCGGTTGGGAAACTGATCCAGCGTGAATTCAGCTTCATTGGAATAGAGCGATTGATCGGTATAGAAGAGGTTCAGCAACACTTTCGTGCCGTACTTCCTATGTATATCGCGCAGCCCCTTCAAGTAAAAACAGTCGAACAGGGATTTCGGTCTTTTTCGCGCGATATCTCGTAAGAAGTAAATATTGTCATCAATTTCGAATCCATACCTGGGGAACGATTTTTTGTGCCACAAAATACGGATGGTGTGCTGATCTTTGCCAAACAGGCTGTTGGATACAGCCGTGATCTCCGTCTCTATATCATGAATCATCACTTCTGCGACGAACCTTGTCCCGTCACGCTGGGCAAGCACGCCATTGACCACCACAGGGCTATTCGCTGGAGCTTCGCCTTCCACCTTGATCTTCAGCATCCCGTTGATCTCCTCCCCGAACCCTTTATGCAGTATAGCGCCATGAAAAGGCTTTTCTATCTTTGTAGGGGTTATTATATCTATTTTGTGCAGTGGAGATCCCCTCAAATTGCCGCTATGTCTTTTTAAAAAAAATCCCCCTGTCAAGGCAGATGTGTTTCGAATGAATACGCGCCGGTTCATATTGTGTTTTTTTGTTTAAAGGGTATATCCATAGAAATCTGTAAAGAAACAGATGTCATCAAAATGCCTCATCTCGCCAAGCTGTTTTTTGACGTCCTCCTAAAGGCATCACCACAGTGCTTGAAAACACAAATATAAATAAATTCTTATGGTCATGCAAGCAAGGGGATGTTAAATTACCCATTTGCACCACAAGGAAATGGACACCCTGTCGCCACAGTAGGAGCAAAAATCTATCTTTGCAACAGTTGAAAAATCGATTCCATGAGACGTGTTAAAATGGCAATCATGCAAAATAGAACAAAGGATAAAGGTGATACCAAGAAACCACCAAATCGGCACATGTCTGGAAGTAGATGCATCCATCAATACAGCCACGTTTTTGTCGCGGGAAATAATCCTTATCGAACGTTATGACGATAACTTCCTTCCGACCGTGCTCTCGATAATGTTATAGCGAATGGACAATTACTGAAAGTGCATAGTTTTAACTAACGAACTTGAAAAATAAACGAGAGGTTTAAAATGAAAAACTACAAGATATTGCTTCCTGTAGTTTTTCATTTACACAATTTTGTAGACAGTGTAATCGGAACTATCCGTTTTTATAGCAACGGTTTGTAAGTCTTTGGCATGTTCTTACCCCGGTTTAACCTTATCCGTTAACCTACGTTTTTGGTAATTCAATCTCAACCGTTCCAGACTGACTAAGTTGACTATTTCGGAGAAATAAGGCAAATCAATCTTTGTTAATTCTTCGGTATAGTTGGCGCAAGTGATAAATAATTATATCAACTCGCGTAATAATTTCCTATACCAATCAAAACTACAGAAATTATCAACAAAATGATTCCTGCCAACAAATATTTTACCACATTCCTGCTTACTAATTGCCACTCCTTCAGCCACAGTCCCCATAGATTACTGAAGATTATAATGGATGCCATATGAATGCTCCAGCTTGCAAAATCGAATTCACCCATTTTGGTTGTACCCATACCGTAAAAGAAAAACTGACCGTACCACATTATCCCGCTTAGTATTGCCAAAAAGGAGTTGCGATAGAACGTTTTAGAAGGTGTCCCGAAAAATGCTTTATCTGATTTAGCCTTTGACCGGGATATAATTGTATAGATAAAATTAGTGGTAAACCCACCTGCCAGGATAAAAACATAACTTGGATTGTTCATGAATACCGTTTGGGTCCCCATGTCAATTGCCTGGTGGGCGATGGGTTCACCCAACTTGATCGCGATTGCCATACAGGCACTCATGATACCACCAAAAACGGCCATCGTTATTCCTTTCACGGCCGAAAATTCTTTTACCGATTCCTGTTTCTGCTCCTTGGTTAAATTTTTATCCTTTAATACTCCGGCATACCCGCACAAAATAATCCCGGCAATACATACCATAAACCCTAAAATTATAATTATCCCGGCCATTGACGAGAAAAGCATCATGAATTTATTATCCATGATGGCAGGAACGATTGTCCCAACAATTGCACAAACACCAAGTGATATGGATTGCCCGAGGGAAAGGCCTAAATACCTCAATGCGAGACCTGCCCCCAGTCCCCCAAATCCCCATAAAATACCAAAAGCATACGTCAGGATTTTACTGTTTAGCGGACTTTCCCTTAAAATATCGATTAAATGAGGTGCGGTTAAAAAACCCCCGATCCAAGGCATTACCATCCATGCAATAAAACCAAGGCTTATCCAATAGATTTGCCACGACCATTTCTTGACGAAATTGTACGGAACATAAAAACTGGCCGAAGAAAAGCCACCTATAAAGTGTAGTATGATTCCTATTAATTGAGACATCTAATACATTTAAGTTTAAAACTTTGCAAAAGTAGTGATTATTGTAACATTCATTTCCGTTCCTTTTTGAATTGTCCTTGGACATCCTCTCACCGCTTCAATTTCCATAAAACCATTATTATCGTTATACACACTGTAGCGAACACCTCTTGAGTCGGGAACGATCGTTGGTTGTTCATCTCTTATATCGATATACGATTCGCGTGGAGACACGCCACTACTTTCTCTTTTAACCCTCAACCCATTAACAGGATCGAAGAACTCGATGTAGGGGACTTTTTCGCTTTATCGAATTTCAAAAAAAATCTTCTATTCTCATACCTCCCTATTAATCAAGATGAAAAACTTCGAGTAATAAATCCTCTTTCCCTTTTTCATCGGTTTCATTACTGCATACAAGAACTTCAGTCATATACTTCCACCATTTTATACACACGTCGGACTTGTTCATCCTTTCTAACGACACCTCATCTTCAACTTCATAATAACCAAACAGATACTTGTTATTAGGATGTAAAAAAATAGAATAATTATTTACTCCGTACTTTTTTAGTTCCTTTTCAAGTTCCGGCCAAATGGGATTATGCCTTTTTATATATTCTTCTGCTTTTCCAGGCTGCAGATAGATTAAAAATGCCTTGCGCGCTTTATTCATACTTTTCAATTGTTCATTTTATATTCCTCAGCCAGCTCTCCTGCCGGGATAAAACGTGCTCCTCTTTCCAACAGCATTTTGCATAGCCGGTCAAATTGATTAACGGCTACTTGACCGCAATTTTTCACGATAAAAGGTAGAGGAGTAACACTACATTCCCCAAAATCAATCGAGCCTTGCGGCATTTCATGAAATTCCCATGGATGTAAATAAAAACAGAGGACGGGGCGTGACTCACGTCGAACGAACTCGATAAAGTCGTCTACTTTTTCCATCAAAAAATCCGCTGATTCAGTTCTAAACAGAGGCCATTGGTCGCGATCTCGTTGGTAAGGATCATTACTTTCCATGGTAAGATCACAAAAATTAGGTATTTCCAAAACCTTCATTTCACCTTCTTTTGTCCAATCATCTTTCGAAGGATAATAAGGCACGAAAGGCTTTCCGTGAAAGTAAAGCGGAAAAGATGCATCCGCCTTATAACCTAACTTTTCTAGAATATTCACTACTTTGGTACTTCCCCACAACCGGGGGCACCGGAAACTCACGGGTTGTACTCCACTTACATCTTTTATTATTTCCGTGGCAATGGTAATCCTACCCTCTACTTCCGATGGTAAAACGGGCATATTATTAGGCAAAGGAAAAATCTCGTCACCAAGAGTTTCGTGATACAATCCATGACAACCGATCTCATGTCCCGCATCTTTTACCATTCGTGCTACTTCAGGATTATTTTTCGCTGCATGTCCTGTCCAAAAAAAAGTGGCTTTGATACCATACTTTTTAAGAATCGACAATATCTCAGGAGTTCCATGCTGTACACCTTCGTAATAAGGAGTGTAAGAACCAATATCGGTTTCCATATCAAAACCGAGCACCACGTCAAAGCTACTTTCGTCTTTACTGATTTTTTCCTTGTTCAAATGCATATATCAAGATCATTAATCTTCGGTTAAAAATTTATCCATTTTTTCGCTTAAGGGTATCGCACCCTCTTCAGTAATCTTGTATCCGGTCTCGATCCGGACTCCATTAAATTCAGGATGCCCAAAGAAACTAACATCCACGCAGACCATCATCCCGGGTTTTAAAACATCGGAGCTATTGGGCCCAAAAAAAGGTGATTCCGCTTCATGAAGACCAATAGTATGCGCGAAAGGACAAACTAGATATTTTGTCAGATTATGCTTTTCAAAATATTTTCTCGCCGGAGCATCAATCTCCTTTCCTGTCTTGCCCGGTATAAGTTGTTCCTTGGTTAACCTGAAAGCATCTTTCAAATAACGGATGCAATCCAACTGAGAAGTACTGTATTCACCGCTCACCGGGATTACATCTCCCACTACACCCGCGTACCCGTTTACTTTGGGAGCGATTCCTATCATAACAAGTTCACCGTCCTGTAGTATCTTGGAACTTGCCGTGGGAACAACTGCATTGGAGCGTTTCCCGCTCCCTACAATCGTGGTGAATCCAAACCCGCTAGCACCACGACTTCTTACCGCGAATTCACCGACAGCAGCCACTTCAATCTCGGAAACCCCCGCCGTTATTTTTTTCTTCATGGCGTCATAGGCATAATCTGCCAGTTTAAAAGCGGTTTCAATTTGTAATCTTTCCCAAGGGGATTTAATGTACCGCAATTGGACGTAATCAGAAGTAACGTCCACTAAATCAACACCTCTAAACCCCTCTGCGATTTGCAGGTAGGCACCTGCCGGCATCCGTTCCGCGCCAACAAGTCCCACCTTTTTAACGTTGCCTAATTCTGAATTTAACTCGGCAAACAATTGTGGAAAATCAATAATGGTGGCGTTCGGATACTCCTCATCGGGAACCATGAAAACAGTGAAATTACGCGTTTCCGTGATCATGCTATCAAGCTTTGCAAATGGTTCACTTTCGGGGCCACCTAATATAAGAGGATCCCCGGATCGCGGGATTAAAACCGCCCCACTTTCAAATTGGGGGCACCAGCCAGTTAAATACCAACCATTGCCAATATTGAATTCATCGTAATATACAAGGACTATGTCCAAATCTTTTGATTTCATGATCTCCCTCACACGAGCGATTCTTGAATCACTCTCCAATTTGTTTAAGTAAGCCATAATAAAAAATTTATAAGATTATTAATTTAATTATTTTGTATCAAGCGGTTTACCGTGGGTGATCACCGTGACCTGTACCCGCGTGTTTACATCTTCAGGGCCAGTACATGAAAATGAAATCTCGTTATCCCCGGGGATTAAAAAGGGGAGTTCGCTTTCTAACGCGATCTCTTGTAGCAATTCCCCTTTAGACCCGTATAGTTTGCAATCGGTCGACGAGAGGAGTTCGAGGTACATCCCCGATTCCATCTTTACCGGGATAACCAACTTCTCCCCGTTCAAGGTGATTCCCGGGTTCTCAATCGTCAACGGCACCGTGGGCAATGCTTTGACGGGACCTAGTAAACAGCTGACCTCTCTCTTGCCGGGAAGGTTATTATACCATAGCTGGAGTTTGTCGATGTTTTCAAACCGTATCGTGTGCCTGTATGAATCGTAAACGTAAAAATGGGAATCATCGGGCCAAATATAATCGCTGATTCTCGATGATTCAATTTCGACTAGCTCGAAATACCGCCACCCGGTAAAGTCAACCTTTATAAAGTGGTCGCCATGTGCCCCGTGCGAGATATGGATGGGGCTTCTTAAGCTAAGGTTGAGCAGTTGCCCGCTGCCATCCCCCTTCACCCATGCTCCCAAGGCCTGGTTGTTCGCGAGGTCGAGCCCGGGGGCGAAAGTTTTCTCCATGTTCACGTAAGCGCCTTCGCGGGGAATCGATTTCGCGTTGGTCGCCGAGAATTGACCGCTTGGTTCCCCGCCTGGCGTTTTTTCCGGGGAGGGCTTGATTACCCCGGAGACTCCATCGGCGGATGCTTCCTGGTTGAAGTTACCGGGGGAAGAAAAATCGGCGAGGAGTATGGCGGAAGGGTCGTCGTACGATTTCACGGCCAACAGGGGCTCTATCCTCAACTTCACGGGCTGGGCGTCAAAAGGATTGTTTACCACCCAGCTGGCGGAAGGATGATTCAACCCCGAGACCTTCTGTTTCTCGTAAACGGCCGGTTTAAAGTTCCAGCTCCCCGCCTCGTCCCGGGTTAACGTGTACTCTTTCCCCGCTTGACGCAAGAGCGCTCGAACGGAATCGCTAAAGTAATCGGCACGGCGCAGCTCTTCGTATTGCTTGAGAATCTCCGCGCTCCTTTTTAGTAGCGGGACTGCCTGAAGCGTTTTTTCATCGACACCCCCCAGTTGAGAGAAGCCGGCGTTGTTGCCGATCATCTTACAACCCAGGTACTCGATGTCGTCAAAGAAGGTGGGCTCTACTTGCGGGGGCGCCCAGGTTTGATTGCCCCGCCACCCCAGGTGCAACGGCAACATGGTCTGGCTCGACCCCGCCGAGGCGTACTTGTCAATCAAGGGAGCGTGCCCGCGCCACAAGCCATGCTCCCACTCGTTAGATTCTATCTGTTCGGGGAGGAAGTAACCCGGGTTTTTTATCGAGGCCAGGTGGATGTCCAGGAATCGTTTATAGCCACGGACGGGGCGATCCCAGGCCTGGTACCTTGACCGGTAATGCCACCAGTGGTGTGACATGGAGCTCATCTCCATCCCCACGGGACGCTTCAAGTGCTTGGCTATCTCGAAGATAAACTTCGTCCCGTAATACCAGAAGTTCTCTTCGCCGCCAAGCACGGCGCTTCCATCGATGGCGTCCAGGTAGATCCCGTCGAACTCGCAATCGTTCACGATTTCAGCGTGCCGACGTGCCATCTCTATGAAGAGTTCGGTATCTGGACCGGGAACGAACCTGCCGAAACGTTCGCTTAAATGAAAGGCCGTCTCACCGGCATCGTGTGCCGATGGTCTCGTCCCGTTTGCCCCGCGCCCGAGACCCGTGAATGTATACGGCGGTTCCCGTGTTACCCCACTGAAAGTCATCAATTCGTCGCCAACCCGGAGGGTAACGCTGTTTTCCGTGTGAAAACCGGTCACGGTCGATATATTCGCCGTGGACTCCTTGACCACCACTTCAGTGGCCGTTTCATCTAACGGTCGCGCGAGGGTAAAAGTGCCGGCGTAACCCAGGTCTTTACTGGGAACGGGGGAAACATAAATGGAGCTTTTATCGATGAAAAAAGCGTAGGTGTGAAATATGGAGGAGATACCGGCTTCGTGTAACCGCCGGTTGATTCGCTTGAACGACTCCCAACCGTCCGGCCATTTTTGCTTGTTCAACTCGAAGGTGCCGAACTCGAAGAAGCTACCGCCACCGTGATTGTCAACCTGTGTGAAACCCAGCCTTTTGCAGGTCTCGATCCACTCGTCTACCGTCTCCTCGGTCAACGTGCCGAAGTTCATCAAGTAGGAGCCGTAACCCTCCTTACCCGTTCGCGCCCATGCACCCCCCTGGTCGGAAAAGGGGATCTCCTTGGCTCCCTCGATCACTTTTCGAATGGTGGGCAATATCTCTTGTTGAGGCACCCCCAGCACGGCCACTTCCGCGTTTTTCATGCCGAAACGTTGATAACATGTGGCCCACAAGTTGTTCTGCAAGGCGGGCAATTGACGCACGTGAGTGAATAAATTCAATGAAAGGGCGCAGGCGGCGAACGGTTCCTCGGGCATCGCCTCTAATTTCAAGGGGACATTCAGGAAGGTCAACGATTCTACGCTCCCGGTTACATCGACCACCCTTAAGATAACATGGTCATTGGCCGATTCGATCTGAACTTTGGCAGTTACCCCGTTATCCCCGAAATCGAGGCTCAGCAAGTTATCGTTTAAAGATACTGATCGAACATGCTCTCTTTTCCCGTCCCGTATCACGTAAGCGCAATACGATACCGTATCGGAATAGAAGTAATCGACCCGGTTCGTTTTGTCAATAAATTTCAAATTCCTGCCATTCACAGCTATTCTATACTGAAAATTATCACTTTCTATGGTGATTATATTTTGACATGAAACAAAAGAAATACAAATCAAAAACAGTGCGAGAAGAAAGCTATTTTTTACTCCCATGTCATTTTAAATTTTTGTCCTACGACATTTTAAGTTACTTGTTAATTTTCGAAAGAAATCCAACCCAAATCATTAGGGTTATCCCTACCCAATATCAATCTTGATAAATAGGGATTATTTGGTCTCCATGTAGCTATTTCACCATTTTTCGTTTGAACCTCAAAATCCATTCGAATTGGGTGAGAGCGATCGATATCATGGCTGATTTTATTAAAAGGAATTCTAATTACAGTAATCCAATTACCTGATTCATCGTCTTTTTTAACACGAACATCTTCACTGCGCTTTTCAACTGACAAATCGAAGAAAAGTTGTTTGCTGGGCCATAAGCGCCTAGGCTGTACCCTAACTTTAATAGTAGATAAAGATGAACCGGGCTCATAGTCATCGTTCGTTATTGAATCCGCTATCAAGATATATAAGGCATCGTCATCATAACCTGTTGACCAAATTACTTTTTTCAGGTCTTTTAAATCAAGGGATTCCCATTGGAATTGTTGAAGATCGTGAAGTTCAAAATTTCCATCCATTTGAAAAGTTATGGGAACAGCATTAGTTACAGCACCGGTTAATTTTTTTCCAGTATATTCAGGATACAATAATTCCTTATTTCGTATTTTCTCCTCTAATGCTGGTACTCCCGTGTAAAGGGTTGTATTTAACAATTCAATACGCCATTTGATCTTTTCAGGAAAATATTTATATCCCTCTGCATCTGCATGATAACCTAAAAGTGGATTTTGATTACATAAAAGAATCAATTGTTTACCCGTCTCTATTTCTTCTTTTATAATATCTTTCAATTGATTCAAAATGGTAAGGCGCTCGTCAACATCCTCAAGTGCAAACATTTTATCCCTTAAGTAATAAAAACGCAAAATATTATAACCGCTGCGAAATTGGATACCTATAGTTTTGGCCAATTCAATATCGGATATTCGTTCATGGTTATCAATATATTTGGATTCCAATTCGTTCATTATTTTAACACCTAGATCCCATTTATCAACTAGTTTTTTACATAGCTCTATCATTTCCTCAAAAGTTAAGTTTTCAGGAAAACATTCTCCAATTCTATCTCCACTTGGCGGCCATAATTTACCAGTTACTCTATCACCCAACTGATACGTCGGAGACAATGGGCTGTCCATTGGTTCTAATAAAAGAGGCCAAGTAGTACCATCATTCATAGGTCCAAAATATTGAAATTTATTATCAAGTGGATAATGTCGATATCCTTCACTAAAACATTTCCACGCGGTAATAACTTGGGGTATATCTTCTCGTTTCCAGTAAATTGAGGCAAGTTGTATTAAAAAGTCATCTTCATTTTCTGGAAAAGGCTCAAATGATAATAATCCTGCAGCTTTGTTCATTAATCCTGGAGAAGCTCCGACTATCCAATTTAGCATGGTATGAGTAACTCCTAACCGTTTCATTGCCAGAAATTTTTGATAAATCAAAGAAGGTACAGGCACATAGGGCACAGTTGCAACTGAGTAACTGCCTCCAGTTTGAATTTTTGCGGAAACCGTTGTGCCATTTTTCTCAGCAATCTCCGCTACACGTTCAAATCTTGAACTAGGGCCTGGAGTAGCAATCCAATAATCTCCTCCGATGAGTTCTTTGCCAAATACAGTTTTTTTTACTCCCGACTCAAAATTAAACTGTAATATTACCCCTTCAGGGGTATGAGCAGGGATGGTATAAACCCAATCAGCTAACACGTGTGACATGTCTTGTGTTTGTGGTTGTGGCATGTAAAGCCAACTGATTAATTCAGCATCAGGAGAGATCTCCTGCATCCCTCTCTTCATGGCAGAGAGTGAATTGTGAAGAATTTTCCATGGTGGAATTTTTGAACATGTGGGACAATTAATTTGGCCTCCACCCACAGCCGAAAGGGCGCTTAAACAACTAGTGTAAAGCTCGCCATGAGAAATGTTAATTATTCCTCCTAACTCGGGAACTGCCCGGAAAATTTTATTTGCCGCTTCATACAAATATTGCTGTCCATATTCGTTACTTGCACATAAGAATTGATTATTATTACCAAGAATATTGGGATGAGCTTTTAGTATGGAATCATTAATAATACTTGCTGGTACATGAGGCTCCATTGTTTTAATATAAATACGTATTCCATAACGCGAACATTTTTTTACGATATACCTTAATTTAGATAATCTTTTCTCACCATTAATTCCTTCATTTGGAGTAATAGTCGTTGAAACCAAATCCCCAAAACCGACACTTGAGCCATCCCCCATTTTACTACTTAGTGTTACCCACAATCCATTTACACCTTCATGTGCTAGACGATTTAAATATTGATCCGGGTAATAATCGAATTCATCCAAAAGTTCATCCCCTACTACTAAACCTTTAAGATTTCCTGGTCGTTTTATAGGCCCAAAAAAACAACGAGAAATACGACGTTGAATAAGGGGTTCACGCTCTATAATTCCTAACGGTAAAAAAGGTCCATTGGCTTTTAAGATTTCATCTTCTATACAAAATATTCCACGTCTTATACCTTCAATGTCCATAGCCAAAATACGACATACTTTTTCGTCAATTTCGATTCTAAATGCTTCATTTTTTAAGTTAGCTACTTTTAACGTTTCAATGATATATTTACTATTTTTAGTATTTATATTTCCGGCTATAAAAAAGTCATTTAAGTCGCTATATGCTGTTTCAAGGTACCCTTCCGGATCCGGGAATTTAGCATTTATGATTATCCCTGCGGATAAATCGGCGTACTGTTTCCCTTCAGGAGGAGAGGTACTCCAAATATGTCTACTCCATAAGGGTTTTCCAACAATTTCAACAAATCTCTGATCGATTATTTTCTTAGATTGAAATAATAATCGATCCTCATCTTCTTCTAAATTTTTGAAGTTAGAATTATATTGAAAATCTTGACTTTGAACAGAAATACAAAAAAGAAATAATGCAGTGATAAATAATCCTGTTTTCACGCCCATTTTATTTAATAAATTTATCTAATTATCTAATTATGCAATATATGTGCGTTTAAAAATCATAAGAAAACACCCCATCCCATTAAAATGAGGTGTTTTTATGTAAACTTATAACATCATTGTATTTCGAATTAATATCCCGGATTTTGCACTATTTTGTCTGGGTTTAAATTAACCTCAAAAAGAGGTATTGGAAAAACTAATTCATATTCCTCAATGCTATTATTTGTTCCAATTTCCCAATCACTAAGAGTAGTATCTTTAAAATGAGCATTCATTACGGGTATAAGACGATCTGTTCGCAACAGGTCGAACCAGCGATGACCCTCATTGTTAAGTTCGATTCGTCTCTCCTTTTCCAATGCAAGACGCATTAATGATTGTGAACTACCTAAATTATCGTCAGTAACCAACCCCGCACGATCTCGGATAATCTTAAGATACTTCAATGCTTCATTGGGTCGATTCAATTCATTTTGTGTTTCAGCATACATCAATAATATATCAGCATATCTGTATATTATATAATCACAACCAGAATCAAGCTTATCTACCATATGTTTATCCCAAAACTTTCGAGTAAATACATATCTAGCAGCATATCCAGTTATAAAATCGTAGTTATTCATCAATTTTCTTTTGTCATTTTCCTCAAAAGCCCGTTCTAAATCGCCTGTCATAAGAAAATTACCGCTTCCAAGCCTTAATAATGGGTGATCCCCCACTGATTCATTTGGCCAAGCTGCATACACTAAGGGATTTCCTTGTGCAGGATAAAGACCTCTAGCAAATTGAACGGCAAATATGACTTCTTCGTTATTCGATTGGGCTGCATCAAAAACATCTTCATAGTTTGTTAATAAATTGTGTTTGTTACTATTGATTACTTCGAGTAATTTTGAAGCAGCATCGTCATAATTTTTTCTAGTAAGAAATATATGTCCTAAAAGCGATTTAGCAGCAAGACTTGTTGCACGTCCTGCCTCAGAATTTTTTGTATAAACATCAGGCAACCATTTTTCTGAATCTGTTAAATCAGCGATGATTTGGGTATAAATTATGTCAATAGATTCACGACTATACTCAAACGCTTTTTCTGGGCTATCAACTTCTGTCAATACTAATGGAACATCTCCAAAAATACGAATTAGATTAAAATACATCAAAGAACGCAAAAACTTAGCTTCTCCTTTGTACCGATTTTTTAATTCGTTTTGCATAGAACAATTATCGATTTTATCCAAAACCATATTAGCCCTCGAAATTACGGCATAACTCCCACTCCAAATGATGTTAAGAACTCCATTATCCGAACTAACATTTGATTCATTCATTGTTATACGGTCTACATTATTATTATGTTTAGAATTATACGCATCATCAGATGCAAGATCACCGATTACATAATGAACATTATAAGGAGTCCTTAATAACCGATATCCATCATTCAAGATAGCTTCATAATCATTACTGTTTGTAAAAAAATTACCTTCTGTAAGTTGATCCGTCGGATAAAGATCAAAAAAACTTTTTGTACAAGCATAATTCAAAGCAATGATTAAAATAAAAATGGAGTATATTTTCATTGTTTTCATATTTAACAATTTACATTAATGATACATTTTCAAAAAGATATATTTATTCCTAATGAAATATTTCTAGCCAAAGGATAAGAACCCTCATCTATTCCATTACGAATTGCATTATTCCCGTGATCGTTTGCCTCTGGATTATAACCCGGATATTCGGTAAAGGTATATAGGTTTTGGGCAACTAAAAATAATCGAAAATTTTGTATCCCATATTTACCAAGTACAATTTGAGGAATATTATATCCTAAGGTAATATTGCTAATACGGAGAAAACTTGAGCTGTATAGATAACGATCGCTTGGTTGAATATTTGATCCCAAATTTTTTGTGCCAGCTTTATGAACATATCCACTTCCAGGCTCATTCTCAGATTTCCATCTTTCCAGCGCACTAATGAAATTATTTTCTCTTTCACGTCCTAGAGTAAGTGCTCTTTCCATAGCAAAAACAATTTCACCTCCATAGGTGCCATTTAATAAAACACTTAAATCAAATTGTTTATAGGAAAAAATATTTTCAAAACCAAAATAAAAATCCGGCTGATAATTTCCCATTAGCTCCATATCATCGGGGGTAATCTTACCATCTCCGTTATTATCTCTATATCTTAAATCGCCTATATTTTGGGTCCCAAATTTAGCATATTTTTTAACATCTTCTTCGTTATTAAATGTGCCTTCGACTCTATACATATAAAAATCACCCATAGGTCTTCCTACATAGTTACGTACAACATTTGGCCATCGCCCAGCACTAGAATTACTCAATTGAGTTTGACCAGGCGCTAATTCTGTTATAGTATTTTTATTAAATGAAATATTAAAATTGGAATCCCACCTAAAAGGCTTAGTAAAGTTCTTAGTTGCAATCATAAATTCATATCCTTTATTTCGGATATTACCGATATTTTGAATTGCAGTAGAAGATTTTCCGTTCAAAATTGGCACTGCCGATGAAAAAATTGTATTACTGTTTCTAACATAGCTATCAAACATCAAAGAGATACGATTGTTAAATAATCCTAAATCCAACCCTAAGTCTGTTTGTTTGTTTTTCTCCCAACCTAGACTCACATTAGAGAATCCTCCCGGGAAATATGTTATAACTTGATTAGCATTATCGTTTTCTCCAAAAACATAAAAACTACTTCCAAGAGAAGATAACCACGGATAATTTCCACTTAATTGATCATTTCCTGTTACACCGTAACTTGCTCGTATTTTTAATTGCGATATTTCAGAAACACTCCAAAAATTCTCGTTTGCAACATTCCAACCTACAGATAATGAAGGGAATATACCCGCTCGATTATTCGGACCAAAACGGCTAGAGCGATCACGGCGAATAGAAGCTGTTAAAAGATATTTTCTCCCATAGTCGTAATTAATTCTTCCGAAAACGCCATCAAAGGCGTATTTATTAGATCCTGAGGAACCCGTCTTGAGCACTGCACCCTCTACATTTTTGATGAATGTATTAGAAAATGCTACTGGATTGTTTTCATCTGTTCGAGGAGATACTGTTGTTGAAAAATTACTTTGTACAGACACGTCATATCCCAACAGTGTTGTTAAGTTATGCTCATTTAACGAAAAATCATAAGAAACAGTATTGGACCAATAAATATTATGATAAATGGAATTATTCCGATAAGCAGTGATTTGAGTTAAATCTGGAGTTGAAATATTTCCCCTATTTGTTCCACCTTTTGCCAGAAAAGCCTCAACATAATTTTCTCTTTTTCCGATAATAAGAGAATTTAGCAGAGAAGTCCTAATTTTAAGATTTTTTAGGGGCGATAATTCTATAAACATACTCACAGAAGGTCTATATGCTTTGCTATAATCTTTGTTTGCATCCAACTTATTTAATGGATTGGTAAGCCCAACATTAAATGCTTGTAAAGCTTTTTGATCTTGGAAAGGAATAAAATAATCACCATTATCTTGCCAAATTGGCATTATCGGTGGGCAACTCAAGGCAACAGCTATCACTCCGGCGACTCCTGTATCCGTATTAGTCCCTATTGGTGATTGATTACGATTTTCCGTATAAGAGCCTAAAAAATTAGCACCAACTGTCATTAAGTCACTCAATTTAGCATAGATGTCCGCTTTAAAATTATACCGCGTCATGTACGTATTTTTAAGAATCCCTTGCTGATCTAAGTAACCGAGTGACATATTGAAACGCACATTATCAGTACCTCCACTAGCCCCAAGTTGATAATTCTGTACCATGGCTTTTCTAAAAATAACGTCTTGCCAATCATTATTTTCCCATAAATCGGTATTAGTAAACCATTCTGGAATAGTAGATGCTCCTTGATTTATTACTGATTCTTTGGCCATTTCAACATATTGTTCTGCATTAAGCATTTCAATTTTCTTCGATAATTCATCAAATCCGGTTAAACTATTAAAAGAAAAATTCGTTTTACCAGATTTTCCTTTTTTTGTTGTTACCAAGACAACTCCGTTACCAGCTTTAGAACCGTAAATCGCGGCCGAAGCGGCATCTTTTAAAATATCCACACTTTCTATATCATTAAGGGAAATTGCGTTAAATTCTCCATCAGTCATAGGAAAACCATCCACAACATATAGAGGATTATTTCCACTTGTAATAGACCCATTCCCTCGTATGCGTATATTTGGTACGGAACCTGGCACTCCATTTACTTGCTGTAACCAAACTCCTGATGCTTGACCTACTAAGGCTTGTGTAATATTACTAAGAGGTTTATTTTCTAATTTTTCCCCTCTTACAGTCGTTATTGATGTGGAAACTCGTTCTTTACTTTGTGTACCATACCCTACGACAACAACTTCATCCAATAATTGTGTGTCCTCCATTAAGATTACATCGATTGTTCCTCTGTTATTGACATTCACTTCCTCATTTTTCATTCCGATGTAACTGAATATCAAGGTAGCATTCGGACTAACGTTATTAATCACATAATTCCCTTCAATATCAGTTACAGTACCATGTGACAAATCACCCTTAACGACTACCGTAGCGCCTGGTACGGGAAGATTCTTATCGTCTATTACAGTACCTTTTATAGAAATGTTTTGGGCCATCATAGACAAAGACATCATCCACATGACTGTGAATAAAGATCTCTTACATAAAAAAAATAGAATTTTACTTTTCATTTCATACACATTTAATAATTGATTGATAGTTCTTTTTTCTTAGATTTACAGCATAAAATCAAATTCAAGTAGAGATTTTTTACTCCTCTTTTTAAGGTCATTTAAAAAAGAAAACTCTTTTTGCATTTTCATAGGCTTAATCAATTTGATTGAAAAATAAATGAATAATATCCATTCCTATACCTAAAAATTCCCTAGAATTAGTGAATTATAATTAGTAATCACAACAAATAGAGATAGATATAAACCTCTGTATATCAACATAATATGATTAATATATAACCATATATACTAACATCATAAAAAATAATTCAAGTTTAATTTTTCAATTTATTACAAAGAAAAAGGATAATAAATGTGATGGGGAAACATTTTGCGTAAAATTTTGCATATATTGCGTAAAAAAGGAGGGAAGAGGCTAAATAGGAGGGAAGATGTTAACTTGATAAAGTGTTTTTATATTTTTTTCGAAACTCTAATGGAGTACATCCTTTTATCTTTTTAAAGTACCTGGAGGCATTTTTGGGATTATTGAAACCTGATTCACTCGTAATTTCATAGACCTCTTTATCTGTTGTAAGTAGCAATTTAGTAATATATTCTATCCTATAATTTAAAAGAAATTGATAGATAGATGTTCCTAATTCCTGTCTAAATTTTATTTCTAAATTTCGTCTCGATAATGGTACTAAATCTGTTAATAGTTTAATATTATAGTCATTTTTGAAATTACTTTCGATATAACTAACAACTTTTATTATATTTTCATCTTTTATGGAAAATTGTTCTGTTGATTTTCTTAATTCTATACGTAGGGGATCAATTGAGATACTAAAAGGTTCGTTACAACGGTTTAAAATTATTTTATCTATCTGTCTTCCTATTTCGTAGCCCCCTCTTTCGATATTTAAAACAATAGATGATATCGAGGGATCAGATAAGTTACATATCAGCTCATCGTTATCGACTCCAAGAAGAGAAATTTCTTGCGGAATCAAAATATGATTCATCTTGCAAACCTCTGAAATTATGATTGCAAAATTGTCATCACATGCAAACAATGCCACCGGTTTTGGCAAGGAAATCAACCACTCTTCAAGTTCAACATGAGCTCTACTCCATTGAATTTCACTTAAATTATCCGAATCGTAATAGTAATAATTTCCTCTTATTTTTTCTACCTCCCTTCGGTATCCCTCTGCTCTTTCTAAAGACCATTTAAAGTTTTTGTTCCCATAAAAAGCAAAATTTCTGTATCCTCTTTGTATAAAAAATCTTGCGGCTAATCTACCTGTATTAATATAGTCACCGTTTATATAGGAGAAATGTTCATTTTTCTCATCGTAATTTTGTAAAAAAACCGGTATGTTTAGGTCTTTTAATATATCAAATCTTCCCTGTTCCCATTGAGCAATAATAGCATCTGCTTGCCATTCTTTAGCCCAATTGAAAATACCGATCTCACCAAGTAAAGTCTTATAATATAACGGCATTCTGTAAAATGTCCATTCTCCATTCTCTTTAGTATAATCCATTAAACCTTTAAGGAGTTTTCTGCTAAACTCAGTGGAGTAGTCAATAAGAAGTAAAATTTTTATCATTGTTTTTCACCAGTTTTGATTTGGGTCTCCAACTAATATTACCCTTACAAGAATAGTTTATTTAATCGAGCCTTAAAAGCCCATTTTGAATTTATTTTTAGCTTGTTCTCGATACCCTCTATCACCGATAGCATTTTCAGGGAGACTGTTTCTCAACCTTTCTACTTGTTCAATAGCTCTATCTAACGTGTACCCGTTATATTCGTATCGAAATCCCAATGCGCCAACTAGTTATACTCAAACACTACCAGAGCCTTCCCTTTTACTTCAGGGATAACAAGTTCAATGTAATCTTCTTTTATTTTATATGGCAAAGACTTTTTGCTCGGAGCCATATACACCCTTTTTATTTTACAAGAATCATTTCGCAAACTTATTTTTATATCGTTCAGCGTAATGGGTTCCTCGATCATTGACGTGTTCCCCCTCATCTCGGGCAAGTAAGAGAGCAAGTGCACCATTCTCCTCCCGGGTTGTCCCGTGACGAATACCCGGGCGAACGAGGGCAAGTTTTCCGTTTTAACCAACGGGCGGGGGAAAAAACGGTCGAGAACGTTGGAAAAAACCTTTCTCAACTCCACCGATGCCTTGTCGTGATACCCGGAAAAGATCCGGTGGCTGAAATGGGCCACCCGACCGTTAACCGTGAGCGCCGGACTACCCGTTACCTCATCGGGAGGATTGTAGTAAAAGGCGTATTCCCCGTCCCAACCCCGGTTGTGGTACGGTTTCACGAGGTACGCCCCTACCCTCGTGTCGCCGAGCACCTCCACGTCAATGCCGTTGGAGTACAACGAGAGCGGCATCTCCGGCAATCCCGCGTTGTAACTGTCCCCAACGCTGAAGTAGGCCGGGTCAAACGGGTTCTCGCCTAAATACTTGATGCCCCATTCCGGCTCGAGCGCGAAGCCCTTCTTCCCGGGGTCCAGGCCGGAGAAACCCGTTGAAATGACCGACTTCCCCTCGCCGAGGTGTCGCCGCACCCGTTTCACCGTCTCACCGTCAAAGGGAACGTCGTCGGGGAATACCAAAACCTCGTACCGGCTCCAGTCCGAGGCCAGCGTCACCACGTCGAACTGCTGCTTCAACTCGCTCAACACGCGCACGGCGGCCCTCAAGACCTTGTCTTCCCGGATATGGTGAATGGATGCAGGGTACACTATGGCGATCTCCGTTACCGGTTTCGCGCCGTCGTACCACTCCTCGTTCGCCTGTATACTAGTGTATATTTTCCTTATTCTCTCCAGCACCGGATCCTCCCAGTCACCACGGGGATGAAAATGCCCGCCGATGCTTGGACGCATCCCGTTGGCCAAACCGTGAAGCAACTCCGACTTGATGGCCTCCTCGGGCAGCAACCCGCCGAAATCGCCCCAATCGTAAAAACGGCCCGTCATGTTCAAGACCGGGTAATCGCCAAGCGTCCTCACGTAATGGGCCATCACGGGCATGAACTCGTACCCCTCGCCCGACGCCGGCAAGGAGACCACGTCGAAGTAGGTGTTCACCTCCAGCAAATCCTCGTAACTCGGGTAGTTGTTGGAGATGAGCAACCCCGGCTTTATCTTCTTCGCCTCTGCCGCGATATCCTTCGCCAGGCGTACCGCCGAGCGTTCCGCGAAACGGGTGACCGCGTCTAAATCCGACCAGTCCACGCCCTCTTCCTTCATCCTCCCCACGCAAACCGGGCAGACGCAGGGGTAATTGATCAGGCAGTCGATCATCAGCCCCGAGACGGGGTAGTTGGTAAGCACCTCTTTCACCATCGCGATCAGGTGGTCACGGTACCCCGAGTTGTAACACATGGTGCGGACGTGCGGCGTGAAACGCGGCTCGCGTAACGACCGGCCATCGAAGTACAACGTGCTCCACTCCCGGTGTCGCAAGCCCTCCTCGCTGCTGATACCCGCGTTGAAGTACGCCCCCAGCGCGATCCCCTTTCGTTGACACGCCTCGGACAGCTTGCCGAAAAGATCGTACCGCAATGAAGGGTGCCTGATCCCGATTTTGGTATCATAATAAGCCATCGCTTGATCGCACCGCGCATGAAACACGAGGTAATCCACACCGCAAGCTTTTATTTTATCCGTGAATGCTTCCACGTCAAAATTTTCGCCTACATCGGGTATGGCTTTCATCGTGTTATTGTCGTAAAAAAGACAATATTTTGGCTTATGCAATAAACCTTCCCCTCCCCCGGTTTTATCCATTCTTGCTTGTGAGAGTAAAATGAAAGCGGTCGCGAGAAAAAGAGAAAGGGTAACGACTGTTTTTTTCATCATACGCCTGCTTTAAAAAATCGAATCAGAGGGGAGCCCCTTCTCCTATAACGGTTACTTGCACACGAGGGTTAACCTGCTTGTTATCGCTTTCACACGTGAAAGAAACGGTATTATCCCCTTCTCTTAGTATCGGTACCTGATCTTTTACATCGACTCCCTGGATAAACTCTCCCTTGGAACCGTACAAAACGCAATCGTCAGCAGATGTAAATTCAAGAAACATACCGGACTTCATCTCGACGGGAAACACTATCGTCTGGTCACCTATAGTGATGGCTGGGTTTTTTATCGTGTTGGATATCATTGGCAACGCTTTAACCGGGCCAATGATGCATTTTACCTCTTTATTTGCCGGGAGGTTATTGTACCAGAGTTGTAATTTATCTACCTTATCGAAATGGACGGTATAAAAGTATGAGTTGTAAACATTGAAATATTCATCCGGCCAGATGTAATCGTTAAACCGTGTTGATTCAACTTCAACCAGTTCAAAATACCTCCACCCCGTGAAGTCGATAGGGATGAAATGGTCGCCTCTTGCACCCATTGAAACATGTTCCGGGCTTTCGATCCTCAAGTTCAGGAGTTCCCCGTTACCATCACCTTTAATCCAAACACCCAACGCTTGATTTTTTTCAAGGTTAAGCCAGGGATCAAATTTTTTCTCCATCTTTATCCAAGAGCCTTCCCTGGGAGACTCGCCATTGGCCCTCGCGTGGAAAGCAAAACCCGTGCCGGTGCCTTCCGTTATTTTTTCATCCGATTTTCCTATCCCCCCTGTCACTCCTTGAGCATTTCCTTCCAACGAGAATTCGTCGCACGAAGAGAAATCCGCTAGTAATACGTTATTTTCGTGATCAAAAGGTTCAACCGACATCAACGGTTCTATCCTAAGCTTTACCGGTTGACTCGCGAATTCATTATTCACGATCCATTGAGCTGTCGGGTAATCGTTTCCTTCCACTTTATGTTTCTGGAAAGCGGTGGGCCTAAAATTCCACTTGCCATTTTCATGTTGGAAAAGTTTAAATTCTTTTCCCGGCTGGCGTAGCAGCGCACGCACGGAATCGTTAAAATAATTTTGGTGGCGCAACTCTTCGTATTGTCTAATTATGGGCACTAATCTTTCAAAAAGAGGGTATTCTTTAAGGGTTTTATCGTCAACACCACCTAACATGGATAACCCGGCACTGTTCCCTATCATTTTACAACATAAGTATTCTATATCATCTGTAAACGTGGGTTCTATTTGTGGAGGATCCCAAGTGTAATTTTTCCACCACCCCAAGTGCAAGGGCAACAAGAGCCACCCGTTATCTGCCGGGGCCAACTTGTTTATTTTTGGCGTATGTCCCATCCACTCCCCGTGCCGCGGGTCATCGGACTTGATGGCGGCCAGGTGAATATCGATAAATCGCTTATAACCTCTCGTTGGCCTATCCCATGCTTGCCAGCGTGAACTGTAATGCCAGTAATGATGTGGCATATCGCACATTTCCATTCCAACGGGTTTTTTCAAATTCCTGGCTACCTCGAAAATAAATTTTGTCCCGTGATACCAGGCATTTTCCTTTCCCGCCAATAAATCGTTTCCATCGATGGCATCGAAATAAAGGCCATCAAATCCACACTCGTCAACTATTTCTGCCGTTCGTTTCGCGATGTCGCTGAATAAAGATGTTTCAGGTCCCGGCACGAACAACCCGAACATCTCCCTTAGATGAAACGCTTTCTCGTTTGCCGGGTGAGTGATGATTTTGGTGCCACTTATTCCCCTCGTTAATCTTTTAAATTTATAGGGAGGGGCTGAAGTGACTTCTTGAAATTCTATCAACTCATTACCAATACGAAGCGTGTTACTGTTTCGAACAAAAAACCCTGTAATAGGAGAAACATCGGCGGTAGATTCTACCACGGTAATTTCATCATCTCCCGGCTTCAGTGGTGCCGCCAACGTGAACGAGTTGAAATAACCGAGCTCCTTGCTTGGAACCGGAGTAACATGTTTTGACTTCTTGTCAATAAAAAAGGTGTAAGTCAGCAATATGGAAGAGATACCTGCCTCGTGAAGCCTATCGTTGATCCGTTTAAAACTTTGCCATCCACCGGGCCATTTAGACCTGTCCAGTTCAAACTCCCCATGTTTATAGAATGCACCTCCTCCATGGATAATTACCTGGTTAAACCCAAGTCTTTTACATTGGTTAATGGTTTCGTCAACGGTTTTCTCGGTAAGGTTTCCAAAATCCATGAGGTAAGAGCCGTACCCCTCTTTTTCCAGTTGTGCCCAAGCACCTCCCTTATCAGAAAAAGGGACCTCTTTAGCGGTTTTCATCACGTTCCTGATAACGGGAAGTATCTCCTTTTGAGGGACACCCAAAACAGTTAATTCCGCCCCGTTTATCCCGAAACGCTCGTAACAAGTTGCCCATAGATGGGTTTGCAAGGCTGGCAATTGGCGCACGTGCGTGAAAACATTCATGGACAACGCACAAGCAGCAAAAGGCTCGGAAGTCATCCCTTCAAGCGTCAAGGGAACGTTCATGAAAGTGAACGACTCCACGGTACCCCTAAAATCCGCGACTTTAAAGTTTATCCAATCTTTGTTTTTAGCAATGACCAATTTAGCTGTAGCGGCAACTTGACTAAATGCTAAATAAAGAGTATCATCTTTCAAGTTTACCGATGTCACTTTATAATCAACGCCATTTTTAGATACAGAGGCACAATAAGAAACAGTATCTTTAAAAAGATAATCATTGCCAGAACTCTTATCGATAAAATGAATATTTTTCCCTTCCCTATCCATTTCATACCTGAAGTTGGGATTTTCGATCACCACGTTATTCCTACCGGTACAGCCTATAATGATTAATAGTAAAGTATAGGCAGGTATGAATAGTACTCTTTTAATATTTTGGCGTTTCATTTTCATTAATTGAATCGATAATCAAGTGAATTTTTAAAGTTTTTTATTTCTAATTTCAGGAATGTATTCGGTTAGTGTTTCTTTCATCACTTTGATTTTTTCTCTCAATGAATAAGGAGTAAACACGTAGTCACATTCAAACTGAAAACCAAGTCTTGAATCTCTTGTCGCGGCCAATAGTGAAAGTTCTGTTCTTGTTATTTCATCCTTTAGGATACATTCCATTTTATCAAGAAGAACGTTGATTGCATTTTTATCCCGTTCTTTTACCAACTTTAAACGAAGATCCTCAAATTCTAAAATGGCATGTTCACTTTCCATCATCCGCATTAATTGTTCAGCTATAACAACTTCACGAATAGCTTTTTCTCTTTTTTCTTCAGGAGCGTTAAGCGCTGATAACCTATATAGTTTTAACCCTTTATCCATTAAGTTTGCCGCCATTTTCAAATATCTCAAAAAAGAATGAAGTACCGGTTTATCTGAATTTCCTATTCCAGATGAACTGCGCGCGTAATTTTCAGCATTGTTTCGAATATTTGTGAAATCAGGAATAAAGGTTAGTCGAGAGACGGTAAACGGCCAATAGGGATTGAGATTTGGACTAATTCTGGCCGGATCTTCCCATGAATACATGTAAGTGGCCGTTCTTACCTGCGGCTCCTTTAAAAATATGGGATTACCAATGGCATTGTTAGTACCCCATGTTGGGCCTGTATCGGGAATAAGCCGAATAGCCTGGCTAAAATAGTCCCATGCTTTTAACACATTGCTCCTGTTTGATATTCCAAAAATCCGATCGGAGATTGTACCGAGCAAGTCTTCAAACGATGGAGCATTACTCCAACAATACCAATTTCTGATTTCAGTCATGAAATTGGGTGTATACCCTGCGCTCCAACTCTCTAAAGTTCCATCTACACCGTACCTATCCAGTGCTTTATAACGTTCGTACCACTGATAAGGACAAGGAATGTAAGATAGAGTTTGATATTGTCCTCCACATGAAAAAGTATCGGCGTTAACAAAAACTCTCATTCCACGCTTTCTGGCCTCATCTATCTGACCCTCGGTTACTTCTGCCGGACCAACCTGCGATATGGAATAATCGCGTAAATATCCCTGCATACCGTCTATTTCAAAACTCTTCCCGTTTTCCCAGGTGAGCAGGGGAATGGTGTTGTCAGGGAGTTGCTGAACGAAGTAGCGCTTTATCTCCACGTTTTGGGGACGAAAATCGATGTTGTACTCCCAGGGAAGTATCTCTATGTCCGGGTTTACCTTGTGGCACTCCTCTTCTACGATACCAACGGCGTACGACCAGTTCCTAGCCCAATCCTGAAGGTACTCTTTCGTGGCACCGTGACCGCCGCCCCACTTCTTGTACCAGAAACCCTCGGTCAAGAGGATGTAACCGCTGATTTCGGGAAAATCCCTGACAACATCGCGGACCAACCTCCGCAACCCCGATTCGCTCTCCTCGGTCCCCACGTATTGGTAAATGATCTGGGTGTAAACCTTCAAACCGTACCGGGAGGCCCGATGAATCAAATCCTTTACCCTCGAGGGATCTTGCGCGCGTACACCGTACATCAGGCGGGCGTAAAAATCGGTCGAATTTTCGGCCGTGGTGCGGTCACCGTTCGGGTTGGTGTAAACGCCAACGAAAATACCGTCGAAACCGTCATGCGCGAGGTGGGACAAAAGCGCGTCCGGCCATTCCATCCACCCCATCCAAGACAAGACCATGCGGGTGCGGTACAAGCTGTGGCGAACCGTGTGCAAGTCGTCGGGTAAAAAGGGTGCCTCGCGGAAGTTCATACGCGCCTCCAGGTTGTAAAGGCCGAACATCACGCCACGCTCGTCGTAACCGCAAACGATGACGCGACGGGGGGTCACCAGGATCTCGTAATCCTTGGGGTTCTTCAGGGTTGAACCGCAGCCGGGAAGCTGATCCCTAGTGCCCGCGACGATACATCGGCTTAACCTCTTCCAGCCTTGCAAGGTGGATCTCCCCTCGAGATCTATTTTCACCCCGTGGGAAACATCCAGGTAGTCCCGGAAATCCTGAACGGCGGTTAAGGTGACAACGCCAGCCTGCTGCAAGTAAACCAGCTTCCAGCCCCGGTCCGGGATCTTCATCTCACCTTTTTCGAGCACGGCGTCAGCGTCCCTTTCCCACACGTGAACGGGGGCCGTGGAAAGGTGCTTGTGGTAGTCATACGGCTCTTCCACGGCAAGGCGTTCAACTTCTGAAACGAAAGGGGATACAACCCTGCTCTCAACCCCGTTTTCAACCCCGTTTTCAACCCTGCTTTCAAGGGTATCCCCAGGGGCACTACCACGCTCCGAGGCAAAACCCAAGGTGGGTGAAACGGTCATACCGACCAGGCCGCTAGTGCCGGTGACTAAAAAATTTCTGCGATTTATTTTATTACAATTTTTCACGTTCAGGTAAACTAAAAGTTAGATATTTGTTTAATATGCGCCTTAAATCTCGACACCGAACTTTCTTGCCAATAGCTCCCTTCCTTTAATATATTCAGGTAAACTTTCGGAATGATGTCCACACTCATCGTCCCATACGGATGGATCTTCTACCCCTTTTGAGATAGAACCACAAATCATGGCTGAACTCGGAATCCGTTTTATTATGAGTCGATATAGTTCCTGTGCATTGACTTCATCACCATACGAAAGATTTAACTTCTGAAGTACCCTAACATCACGAAGTTGACTGGTTAATCCTGCTCGACCCTTAACATTGAAACATGCTCCATGTTTGTTGAGGCTGGGACAAGGTGCACACATCATCCAATCGGCCGCTTCGGCGATTTTTATTTTCGCGTTCGGGTTTTCAAATATAAACTGCAGCATCTCCGGCAAATTATCCGTTTCGAACGGGGGACGATCTCCAAGCCCATATTGACAAATAGCACATAAAAGGATATGGGGTCTTACGGCGATCGCATCAGCTTCATACATTGCCTTGAGCGATTTTTCCTTTTCTTTCGCCCTCTCTTCCTTTGTCCGCGGCCTTATAATGGTTTCTTTTGTTTTAGGGATATCTGCTTCTGAGAAGTCAAGTTGGCTGTTCCAGCCGGGAGTAGCATACAATAAACTGATCTCTCTCCCCTTTTTATAACATTCCGAAGTCGCGAGAGGGCATCCAACCTGTTTCTGAGGAGTCGTCTCGTCACCGTCACAGATACCGGATACAGATTCTATTCTATCCCACATTCTATGTAAAAGTATTCTTGCCGGCAAGGTGATCCCGGGTGGAAGGTCGATTCTTTGTAGTATTTCCAAATCGCGTTTCCTGTTAAACACGGCGTCCCCGTGTGCATCATCGGCAGGGCCCGGGTCCTGGTAGGAAAAGATATCCCCGGCATTACATAACAAAGTGACAGGTGAATCGGGATTTTCCTTTATAAGTTTTAGTTTCTCACTATCTGTATTTGTATTTCCTCCTCCTACAGCACATGTCATGCATAAAAGCTGATAGGGACGCATAAAAATAGTTTCAGTAAACATATCGTTTTTCTCAGATTGATTAATTTCCTTTGCTCTTGTACAAGAGGTCATTTCACAAGTGGGTGCTAAAACCAATAATCCTCCACAGGTAGAATTGGCTATAAACTTACGACGGCTTATTCTTTTATTTTCCATGTTAATAAAGTATTTTAATGTGACAAGTTCACTTCATGTGACAAGTTCACTTCCAAAAATTCCTTTTTAAAAGTCAAATTTAATTCCATTTTCCTCTTTATTTGTAGAATCTAAATATCTCAAATAACAATTGCATATATCAGACAAAGTGTTTAATTTTAGGGTATTAAGAAAAGAGCAACACTCACCTAGCACGCGCAAGACAAAAATACAAAAAAAATTTCATTTACTGTAAATTAGGTAAAGAAAGAGTTTAACTCAGAGCAACTAACATCTTACGTGGAGGAATGGAAGCAGTTCAAGGGCATTAGAGAGTGAGTGATGTAAAAAAGGAATATTTTTATACCCGTTTTCGAGATGAACACTAAAAAAATCACTAACTTGCAGTCGTGAAAGTTCATATTCATTTAAACAACAATGGTTCATAAATTAGACTAATCGTATGAAACTGACAGGTTCCATACACCGTAATGTAAATGATAAAATAATCGTATGAAAAGAAACGTGGGGATTTTAATCGCTTGGTTATGTGCATCAGTGCTATTTGCCCAGCATGAAGTGAATTACGACGAAGAGAAAGTACCCAAGTACGTGTTACCGGAGCTACTGCAACTGCAGAACGGGGAAAGGGTAAAGAGCGTGGAGCAGTGGGAGAAACAACGGAGGCCCGAAATCATGGAGTTGTTCGCCTCAGAGGTGTATGGGCGAACACCGACAGATCGAATCAATGTGGTGTACGAAACGATAACCGAAAACCCGAACGCGTTGAGGGGTAAGGCAACTGCCCGGCAAGTGCGGTTTACCTTTTCGAGCGAAAACGGAGATAAGGACAGAGCTAAAAGCGTAAGCGAGAACGAAACGAGGGAGGCGATCCTCCTGCTTTACATTCCCAACAAACGGAAAGGGAAAGTGCCAATCTTCGTGGGATACAACTTCAACGGGAACCACAGCATCACCCACGAAGTCACGGTGCTATATCCCCCCACGCTACACCTAGTAAAGAAGCTGGGCAGTCCCGAATGGGAACGGGGCAATCAAACCCGTCGGTGGCCACTCGAGATGATTATTGACCGCGGATACGCCATCGCGACAATGTGCTACCACGATATTTTCCCCGATAACCCCCGAATGAAAGAGAGGAGCGTTATCCCGCTTTTCACGGGGTACACTACCAACAGCACCGGGACAACGGGAAGCGATGCCAACCGGAACACTTCCGATGAATGGCAAGCCTTAAGTGCATGGGCGTGGGGATCAAGCCGGATCGTGGACTTCCTGGAAACGCGAGAAGAGATAGATAGCGATAAAATCGCCATCATGGGGCACTCGCGCCAGGGCAAGGCTGCCTTATGGGCTGGTGCGCAAGACAAGCGGTTTAAGGTGGTAATATCCAACGATTCGGGGTGCGGGGGTGCCGCGCTCTTCCGAAGAGAGTTTGGGGAGACCATCGATATCATCAACAACGCGTTCCCACACTGGTTCTGCGGGAACTTCCAAAAATACAACAAACGGGAGCCGTTGCTACCGGTCGACCAGCACCAACTAATCGCCCTAATAGCACCCCGAAAAGCGTATGTAGCCAGCGCCGAAGAGGACCTATGGGCCGATCCCAAGGGTGAGTTCTTATCAGCCTACCACGCGGGACCGGTCTATCGTCTCTACGGCCTATCAGCGATCAACTCGGAGAAGATGCCGGAACTGCATGCACCCATCATGGAAGATATAGGGTATCACATACGGGCGGGAAAACATGATGTAACCGATTACGATTGGAAATGTTACCTCGATTTCGCCGATAAACATTTCAAAAAATAATGCATGACATCTTTATTTTGATTATATTTGCTTACATTTGTAAAGCATATGCTCTATAAAATGTCATCATAATGAATCTAATCGACTATCCTGCGGAGCCATTCCGTATCAAATCGGTAGAACCTGTTAAAATGCTCCCGCGTAAAGAGCGGGAACGAGTGATTAAAGAGGCAGAATATAACACCTTCCTCGTCCCAAGCGAAGATGTCTACATCGACCTGTTGACCGACAGCGGGACCAACGCCATGAGCGACCGGCAGTGGGCCGGGATGATGATGGGCGATGAGGCGTACGCGGGTAGCCGCAACTTCAGTCACCTGGAAGAGACGGTACGGGACATCTTCGGCTTCCCCTACCTGGTTCCCACGCACCAGGGGCGAGGGGCGGAAAACCTGCTATCGCAAATCGCGATCAAACCTGGCCAATACGTCCCGGGCAACATGTATTTCACCACCACCAGATACCATCAGGAGCGAAACGGGGGCACGTTCGTGGATATCATCCGCGATGAGGCGCACGATGCCTCGCTGAACATCCCCTTTAAAGGAAACATCGACCTCGATAAACTGCAACGACTCATCGATGAGAAAGGGGCAGAAAACATCGCCTACATCTGCCTGGCGGTAACGGTCAACCTGGCCGGGGGACAACCGGTCTCGATGCAGAACATGAAGGAGGTGCGAGAACTGACCAATCGGTACGGCATCAAGGTTTTCTACGATGCCACCCGGTGCGTGGAGAACGCCTTCTTCATCAAGGAGCAAGAGGAGGGTTACGGCGATAAAACCATTCGCGAGATCGTTCGAGAAATGTTTAGTTACGCCGATGGCTGCACCATGAGCGGTAAAAAAGATTGCCTGGTCAATATCGGCGGCTTCTTATGCATGAACGACGAGAAACTGTTTGAGAAGGCGAAAGAGCTGGTGGTCGTCTACGAGGGGATGCCGTCGTACGGGGGCATGGCGGGACGCGATATGGAGGCGATGGCGATTGGCCTCAAGGAGGCGGTGCAGTACGAGTACATCGAGCATCGGGTAAAACAGGTGAGGTACTTAGGAGACAAACTGCGGGAAGCGGGTATCCCGATTATCGAGCCCACCGGCGGCCATGCCGTGTTCATCGACGCGAGGCGCTTCTGCCCGCACCTCATGCAAGATCAGTTCCCGGCCCAGAGCCTCGCGGCCAACCTATACCTGGAGTCGGGCGTACGCTCCATGGAGCGGGGTATCGTATCAGCGGGACGAGATAAAATAACCGGGGAGCACCATCGGCCCAAACTGGAGACGGTACGGCTCACCATCCCCCGCCGCGTCTACACCTACCGGCACATGGACCTGGTGGTAGCGGCTGTTCAATCGCTGTACGAGAAAAGGGAGACCATCAAGGGGCTCCGCTTCGTGTATGAACCCAAGCAGCTACGGTTCTTCACGGCACGGTTTGAAGAAATATAGAGGGGCAAAAAAGTCAGGGTACCAGGGAACCAGAAAAACTGGGAAAACTGGGAAAACAGGGGAAACTGAAAGAACTGGGGAACCGAAGAATTCAGCCAATTAAGACACGTCGGGAATCAAGAGACTTAGCAACTCAAGAGATCCGGCTCCACTCGTAGCGGTTGCCACCCAAACGGTCGAGCTGCTGCCTGAGCACACGATGCCGGGGTTGCTCCAACCGGGGATCGCCCGCGATCACCTCTTCTGCGATTTCCCTGGCACGATAGAGGATGGCGCTATCGCGCACGATATCGGCAATGCGCAGGTCGAACGGGATACCGCTCTGCTGGGTACCCTCAAGATCGCCCGGGCCGCGTAGTTTCAGGTCGGCCTCCGCGATCACGAAACCATCGTTGCTCTCCGTCATGATCTTCATTCGTTCACGGGTATCAGACGACATCTCGTAGGGCGTGATCAAAACGCAGTACGACTGGTCGCCTCCCCTCCCCACCCTGCCCCGTAGCTGGTGCAACTGGGAGAGGCCGAACCGTTGCGCGCTCTCGATCAACATCACGCTAGCGTTGGGTACATTGACCCCCACTTCGATCACGGTGGTGGAGACCATGATTTGCGTCTCGTTCGCGACGAACCGCCGCATCACCTCCTCCTTTTCGGCTGGTTTCATCCGCCCGTGCATCTTGCTGACCGAAAACTCGGGGAACGCCGCTTTCACATGCTCATATCCCTCCTCCAGGTTCTTCAGGTCGAGCTTCTCGCTCTCCTCGATCAACGGGTAAACGATATAGGCTTGCCGGCCCGCCTGAAGCTGCCCCCGGACAAACTGGTAGAGCGCACCCCGTTTCTGGTCGTACCGGTGCAGCGTCTGCATCGGCTTTCGACCGGGCGGTAGTTCATCGATCACCGACACCTCCAGGTCGCCATATACCGTCATGGCCAACGTGCGGGGTATGGGCGTCGCCGTCATCACCAGCACGTGGGGCGGCCGCTCGTTCTTGGTCCAAAGCTTCGCACGCTGCACCACACCAAAGCGGTGCTGCTCATCGATTACCACGAACCCAAGGTTATGAAACTGCACCTCATCCTCAATCAATGCGTGCGTTCCAATCAGGATATTGACATCGCCAGATTGCAGTCCCTCGTGAATCGGCTCACGCTCCTTTTTCCTCGTCGAGCCGGTCAGCAGCTCTACCCGCACGTTCATCCCCTTTAGCATCTGCCGAAAAGTGTCGAAATGCTGGTAGGCAAGTATCTCGGTAGGCGCCATCAAACAAGCCTGGAAGCCATTATCGAGCGCGATCAGCATGCACATGATGGCCACCACGGTCTTGCCGCTGCCCACGTCACCCTGTAACAAGCGGTTCATTTGCTTCCCCGACGCGGTGTCACGCCGTATCTCCTTGATTACCCGTTTCTGCGCGCGGGTCAGCGGGAACGGCAACTGTTGCTTATAAAACGTGTGAAGGCAATCACCCACCTTTGAGAAGAGGAAACCTTTCAACTTCTCCTTCCGCTCGGCCGTGTACCGTGCAATATTGAGCTGGATATAGAAAAGCTCCTCGAATTTGAGTCGAAACTCGGCACGCCGCAGCAGGGCGGCCGTCTTTGGGAAGTGGATATTTTCGATGGCATTGTGAAACGGCATCAGCTTGGCCGCACAGATCACGTCAGGCGACAACGTTTCGGGGAGGGGCGACTTGATCAACCCGAATGCATTCTCGATGATCTTCTGTATCGCCTTGGAGTTGAGGTAGTGGTTCTTCATCTTCTCCGTGGTATTGTACATCGCCATCAACCCCGTCGGTGCATCCTCCTCGTTCATAAACGGGTCGATCTCGGGGTGGGCGATATTCCACCGGTTATTGAAGAGGGTGGGTTTACCAAAAACAATATACTCCTGGTTCACCTTGTACTTCCCTTCTATATATCGAATGCCTTGGAACCAAACTAAGTCCACGAACCCCGTGCCATCGGTGAAGTGCGCCACGAGCCGCCTGCGCCGACCCTCGCCAAACGTCTCAAACGAAGTAATCCTTCCTTTCAACTGGATGTAGGCGACCGACTGGTCAATTTCATGGATATAGTAAACCCGGCTTCGGTCAATATAGCGATAGGGATACCACCGCAGCAGGTCACCCACGGTAAAAACGCCGATCTCCTTGCCTAAGATATCGGCGCGCTTGGGGCCTACGCCCGGTACAAACTGGATATCGTTTTGAAGGATGCTCATGCTACCAAGCGAAGAGGGGATAAGCCTTCATCGTCCGGTTCACCTGCTCTTTCACGCTCCTAACCACCTTATCGTCTTCCGGGTTAGATAGCACATAATCAATCATCTCTACCACCTCGCCCATCAACTCCTCCTTGGCACCCCGGGTAGTGATGGCGGCAGATCCAAAGCGAAGACCGGAGGTTTGGAAGGGACTTCGGTCGTCGAAAGGCACCATGTTCTTGTTGGTGGTTATATTGACTGACACCAGCAAGTCCTCAGCCAACCGCCCCGTGAGGTTCGGGAACTTGCGGCGAAGGTCCACCAACACGATGTGGTTATCCGTCCCATTAGACACCACCTTGTAGCCCTTATCCATAAACGCGCTGGCCAAGGCGGCCGCGTTCTTCTTTACTTGCGTTTGATACAGCTTGTAATCGGGCTGAAGCGCCTCATGGAAAGCCACTGCCTTAGCCGCGATAACATGCTGCAGCGGTCCCCCCTGCATACCGGGGAACACCGCGGAGTCGAGCATGGCCGACATCATCCTGGTCTCGCCCCGTGCCGTTTTCACACCCCACGGGTTTTCAAAATCTTTTCCCATCAGGATAATCCCGCCGCGTGGACCGCGCAGCGTCTTGTGGGTCGTGGAGGTAACCACGTGCGCGTATTTAACCGGGTTATCAAGGTGCCCTGCAGCGATTATTCCAGCCGGATGCGCCATATCAACCATGAAGATGGCTCCCACCTCATCCGCGATCCGCCGTATCCGCGCGTAATCCCAATCCCGGCTATAGGCCGACGCACCACCGATAATCATCTTGGGCCGCTCGGAGCGAGCCAACGCTTCCAGTTGGTCATAATCCACCCGCTCGTCGCCCTCCCGCACGCTATACGCGACAGGGCTATACATGATACCAGAAAAATTAACCGGTGAACCGTGCGTCAGGTGTCCCCCGTGCGACAGGTCAAGTCCCAAGAAGGTATCTCCCGGTTGCATGCAAGCCAAAAAGACGGCCGCATTGGCTTGTGCGCCCGAGTGAGGCTGCACGTTGGCCCATTCAGCACCGTAGAGCTCCTTCACCCGTTCTATCGCCAACTGCTCGGACTCGTCCACCACTTCGCAACCACCGTAGTAGCGTCTACCCGGGTACCCCTCAGCGTACTTGTTGGTCAATACCGACCCCATGGCACGCCTCACTTGATCGCTCACGAAGTTCTCCGATGCGATTAACTCGAACCCTTTCAACTGGCGTTGGTGTTCCCGCTCGATAATATCAAAAATTAGCTTATCCTGCTTCATTGTCTCATCTCTTAAATTGATAACAGAGGTTGATAACGGGTACAAAGATACAGTTTTTCCCGTTGATTCGCTTTTTATCGGGCAATAAATAAAGCGGGACAATCCTGCATGAAAATCCCGTTTTTTAGTTAGCTTTGTGCGAAGGATCCCATTTGATTTAGTAGAGGAGCATGCGCCAAACAGATGCAAAGGATGCCATGTTAAAGGGGATTCCGTTTGAAACTATAGGAGGAGAAACATGATGAAGAAAGAGAGCAAAATATACGTTGCCGGGCACCGGGGACTGGTAGGTTCCGCCATCTGGAACAACCTCTTATCTAAGGGGTACACCAACCTGGTTGGCCTGTCGAGCCGGGAGTTGGACCTGATGGATCCACACGCCACGAAGGAGTTTTTCGACCGGGAGCAACCGGAGTACGTGATCCTCGCGGCCGCCCACGTCGGGGGTATCGTGGCGAACAATACCTACCGCGCCGACTTCATCTACCGGAACCTGCAGATTCAAAACAACGTGATTGGCGAATGCTATCGCCACGACGTGAAAAAGCTGCTCTTTTTGGGCAGTACATGCGTTTACCCGCGTGAAGCGCCCCAACCCATGCGAGAGGATTCCCTCCTCACGAGCCCCTTGGAATACACCAACGAGCCTTACGCCATCGCGAAGATCGCCGGGTTAAAGATGTGTGAAAGCTTCAACATCCAATACGGCACCAACTACATCGCGGTCATGCCGACCAACCTATATGGCCCCAACGATAACTTCGATTTGGAAAAGAGCCACGTCCTCCCCGCGATGATACGCAAAATTCACCTAGCCAATGCTTGGCTGAAAGACGATTGGAAGACGATTAGGAAGGACATTGACCGGCGACCGGTAGAAAGGCTCACTAGCGATGCCCCGCGACGGGATATCGAGAGGATACTGCAAAAACACGGTATCTACAAAGATCGCGTCGTGTTATGGGGGACGGGAACGCCGAAGCGGGAGTTCCTCTGGAGCGAGGAGATGGCCGATGCCTGCGTTTTTATCATGGAACACGTGGACTTCAGCGACCTGACACAAGGTATGACCGAGGTAAAGAACTGCCACGTTAACATCGGGACAGGAAAAGAAATCACCATTCGGGAACTCTCGTCCATCATCCAAAAGACCATCGGCTACGAGGGGGAGATTCGGTTCGACAAGAGCAAACCGGACGGAACACCCAGGAAACTGACCGATGTATCGAAGCTCAATTCACTGGGGTGGCGACACACCATTGACGTGGACGAGGGAGTGAAGCGGCTATACGATTGGTATGCCGGTTCGATGTAGTCCTCGCACCCTTTTCTCCTACTCCCTGTCATGGCTGCACCGCCCTCTAGTTGAGCCTCAAACCGCAAATCCGGGGTAATATCCAAAGATACGAAAAAGCCAACTATCTCGCAATGATTTAGTTGGCTTTGTTTTGGCGATTACTGAATGTCCCTAATTAGAAAAGTTGTTGTGAAGTATGCTGTTATTTAAATATCATTGTTTCGATAGGGTCTATAATAATTGCAAATAAATTCATCAAGCCGTGTAATGCGGCAACAGTAAAATAAGGTTTATTGCCTATCCTAATGATATAAGTCAGCATAAACAAAGTGCCCGTAAAGCAATTGAATACTATATAAGATAAGCTATAGCTATGAAGCAAACCAAATATTACCCCTCCGATAATTACGATTAAAATTTTATTTTTTCTAAACCAAACAATAGAGGACATTAACCGATAAAGCCATTTTTGAGAAATTAATGTTTCCAATAGAGGAGCAATAATTACTACAGACAGGAATTTTTTGAAAAAAGATTCTTTCATTATTGTTTCATTTGGTGTAGGCATATACACGATGTCAAATTTTTCTAAAAAACAATAATAAAGAGGTGACCATATAATAAGATAGAATCCGAGAAAAAATAAAAAAAGGTATAATACAGAAACGATAAGATTTTTTTTCTGTAATAAAACAACCGTTCGCAATATTTTAATTTTTATTTTCAATGGAATATCTATTTATTCGTTTGTAAATGGCTGACCTGTTTGCGTGCTAACAGCATGGTTAAAAAGAACAGAAATGGTACGGTGGAAAAATAACTTATCCCGTCATTTAGCCATGAAGCAGATTCAGTGCAAAATCTAATGTACACCATTACAACTAAAAGAGAGATTAACAAAAGCACAAGGATGAAATAATGCCTATATTTATTCCTTATAAGCTTGTGGAAAATAAATTTCCACAAGCTTTATCTAAAAGAAATGAATTGTAAAGGGTAATTATTATTGATAAAGCAACATATATTGTCAATATAAGAATCGTGATATTCTTTTGTTTGATTTTTTTCTTGAGCTTATCAATTTCTTCCATAATACAATTTGAGTGTTAGATACAATTCATTAAAACCGCTTCACGTATTCCATATCGTGCCGCACCATTCGCTTGACCAGCTCGGGGAAAGGGGTCTTTGACGGGTCCCACCCCAAGAGGGTACGTGCTTTGGTGGGATCGCCTAACAGTTGCTCCACCTCAGCCGGACGGAAGTACTTGGGATCGACCTCCACCACCACCTGGCCCGTCTCCACGTTGATTCCCTTCTCCTCAACCCCCTCACCTTCCCAGCGGAGAGTAATACCCGCCTCTTGAAACGCGAGATCACAAAACTCCCGCACGCTATGCATCTTGCCGGTGGCGATCACGAAATCCTCGGGGACGTCATGCTGCAACATCCGCCACATGCACTCGACGTAATCTGGGGCGTAACCCCAATCGCGCCGTGCGTTCAAGTTGCCCAGGTAGAGTTTGTCCTGCAACCCCTGCGCGATCCGGGCGGCGGCCAGCGTGATTTTCCGGGTAACAAAGTTCTCTCCCCGTCGCTCGCTCTCGTGGTTAAAGAGAATCCCGTTCACCGCGAACATCCCGTACGCCTCCCGGTAGTTCTTGGTAATCCAAAAGCCGTACAGCTTGGCCACCCCGTACGGGCTGCGGGGGTAAAAGGGGGTATCCTCGTTTTGTGGCACCTCCTGCACCTTCCCGTACAATTCGGAGGTGGATGCTTGATAGATCCGGGTCTTCTCATGCAAGCCTAGTATACGCACCGCCTCGAGAAGGCGCAGCGTTCCCACCGCATCAACCTCGGCCGTGTACTCCGGCACGTCGAAGCTCACCTTCACGTGACTCTGTGCCGCTAAATTATATATCTCATCGGGTTGAATAGATTGAATCACGCGGATAAGCGAACTGGAGTCGGTCATATCTGCGTAGTGCAGCTCGAGAGCCCGTCCCCGCTTCATATCACGTACCCACTCCTCAAAGTAGAGGTGCTCGATTCGCCCGGTGTTGAACGAGGAGGAGCGACGTAAGGTACCGTGTACCTCGTACCCTTTCTCGATCAACAATTCTGCCAAATAGGAACCATCTTGTCCCGTGACTCCGGTAATTAACGCTACTCTCTTCATACTGTTTACTTCTGATATGTTCCACTTAAAGCTGTAAATTTACCATTTAATTAAATGACCAGCAAAAGATGTTTGTTCACTTAGTGTGCATTTACTATGTGAACTCACACATCTCCTTGAGCAATGGAAGCTGTTTATCTTTCTCGGAGAGTAGCATCTCCTCGGTTGCAAGCAACCAATCGATCTTCAATTCCGGGTCATTCCAAAGCAGCCCACCCTCATACTCCGGCATATAATAATTATCACATTTATATTGAAGGATCGCCTCCTTACTCAAAACAATGAAGCCATGGGCGAACCCCCTTGGTATAAAGAGTTGCCATTTGTTTTCATCCGAGAGCCTCACCGCGACATGCTCACCAAAGGTGGGAGAATCCCTTCTTATATCCACGGCCACATCCAGCACCTCACCTCTCACAACCCTTACTAGTTTGGCTTGGGCGTAGGGGGTTTTCTGAAAATGAAGTCCCCTTAGAACACCGCGTGTCGACATGCTTTCGTTATCTTGAACGAAAACGGTATCGCACACCCTCTCCTGAAACTCCCGCTCAGAAAAAGACTCGAAGAAGTAACCCCGCCGGTCGAAGTAAACCTTCGGCTTGAGGATAACCATCCCCTCTATAGCTGTTCGTTCAATTTGCATGCGAAACGCTCTTTTATTGGACTTTCGCGGGTTTTTCAACCTGCAAGTCAACATTCTTCATCAATAGTTCTTTAACAAATCGGGCCTACGCTTTTTTGTCCGTTCGAGCGACTGTTCATGCCGCCACTCGGCAATCTTTAGCTCATGGCCTGACAACAACACCTCGGGAACCTTCCACCCTTTGTACTCCGCCGGGCGGGTATATACCGGCGGGGCCAACAGCCCATCCTGAAAGGAGTCAGACAGGGCCGATTGCTCATCGCCGATAGCCCCGGGGATAACCCGTACGACAGCGTCGACAATCATGGCGGCCACCAACTCACCACCGGTAAGGACGAAGTCACCAATTGAGAGCTCCCTCGTCACGAGATGCTCCCGCACCCGATAGTCCACCCCCTTATAATGACCACACAAGATAATCAAGTTACCCATAAGCGAGAGCTCGTTCGCCGTACTTTGGGTAAACGGCTCACCATCGGGCGAGGTAAAAATCACCTCATCGTATACCCTTTGTGATTTCAGGTGACTGATGACCCGGTCAATAGGCTCTACCTGCATCACCATCCCCGCCTCACCTCCAAAGGGATAGTCATCCACACGCCTGTGCTTATTGAGGCTATAATCCCGCAGGTTATGCAGGTGAAACTCCACCAGTCCCTTTTCCTGCGCCCGCTTCAGTATGGAATTTTGAATGGCGCCTTCAATGATTTCGGGAAAAACAGATACAATATCTATACGCATACTTCAAGTTGCACAAATGATTCAATGGGATCCTGTTAAAGGTAGTCAATCGCCTTCTCTAAGCTCACCGAGTGGGATCCCTTTAACAAGATGTAGTGACGGGTTATCGGCTCTTTCTGAAGTCTTTCGATTAGCTCCTCCACCCTATCGTACACCTCGTAGTAGGGCTTGATTAAAGGAAATTTTCGAAAGAGCTCTCCCACCAGAATCACTTTACCCATCGGCTGTTCCTCTAGGAAGTCGAGTAAGCGTTGGTGCTCCTCCATGGCCATATCCCCCAACTCCTTCATCTCGCCAATTACCACCATTTTCGGCAGAGAGGTGGAAATAGTAGCGAAGAATTCCATCGATGCCTTCATGCTGGTAGGGTTCGCGTTGTACGTATCGATGATCAGGTCGTTCCTATCGGTTCGTTTAAACTGGGAGCGATAGTTTACCGGCTCGTACTCCTCAAGCGCGGCACTAATTCGGTCGGCGTTGATACCGAAAAACTTGCATACCGCAACGGCCGAAATCGCGTTATCGAAGTTGAACTCGCCCACGAGCCGGGTCCTCACCCGGTATGAGCGGTCGAAAAAATTCCAATCGAACTCCATGAAAGGTGTCGCATCCACGAGGGTACCCGAGGCGAACAACGTTGGATCGTTCTTACCGTACAAGATGCGGTCCATCCCCGCCGAATGATTAACCAGGTAGGGATTATCCTTGTTAACGAACACCTTCCCCCTACTTTCACGGATGTACTCGTACAGTTCGCACTTGGCACGGATCACGTTTTCAAACGATCCAAACCCCTCCAGGTGCGCCTTCCCCACGTTGGTAATCAACCCGTAATTTGGTTTGGCGATCTCGCATAACTCCTGAATCTCTCCCAGGTGGTTCGCACCCATCTCGACCACCCCTATCTCGTGGGTCTTATTAATCGCGAGCAGGGTGAGCGGCACCCCGATATGGTTATTCAAGTTTCCCTGGGTGTAGGCCACCTTAAACTCCCTCGAAAGGCCAATAGCAATCAACTCCTTGGTAGTGGTCTTGCCGTTGGTTCCAGTAATGGCGATAATGGGGATTTTCAGCTTTTCCCGGTGGTAGGTAGCCAGGTTTTGCAGGGTGGTCAAGACGTTATCCACATGAATGATCCGTTCATCCTCCACCCCATCCACGGTCTCGTCCACCACGGCATACGCGCAACCCGCCTTCAGCGCCTCGCCCGCGAAGAGGTTGCCGTTAAACCGCTCGCCCTTTAGCGCGAAGAAGATAGAGTCCTTGGGACACATCCTCGAGTCGGTTGTGATCACGGGGTAGCGAAGAAAAATAGCATGAAGTTCCGATATCTTCATAGCTTAGCTATTTCCTGGGTAACTTTTACGCCTTTTTATGACGCTAAAGCCTAAGGTTTATAATCCAAGTTTCTTGGCGATGGAGGCGGGCAACGCCTTTTTATTGAGCACGATGCTCATGGTCTTGTACTTCACGAAGGGAAACGACGCGTACCACAACCCTTTATAGGTCCCGGTTTCACCCCACGAGTTCTTCACCATGAAGAAGGGATTCCCTTTTTGGTCTTGCGCGATACCGTATATCTGCATGCCGTGGTCGTCGGTTGTTTCATAGCGGTCATAGGCTACCTGGCGCATCTCTTGCGTAATGTTCTTTTCGGCCAATAACTCAACCCCTACCCGTGCTCTTAGGTCGGCATCCCTCTCACGTATGGATTGCCCCAGCCACCTCTCCTGATCGGAGCCGGCGTTCTCCGGCGCATTCTCGTCGGGAACGATCGCGATACCGGTCCGCGAAAAACCGACCTCGCTCACGTCGGAAGCCCATGCAATGGTGTAACCCTCCTTGATGGCATGCTCCATCACCTCCATCAGCTCATCGATAGGCAAATTATAGGAGAGCGCCCAGCGCCAATTATCCGGTACCTCTACGGGAAATGCGGTATAGAACGGCTGATGCGTGTAAGAGGTGAGGGAGATGTAATCCTCTTGTTTCAACCCCAGCCAATCCCGAAACGAGTGGGCATCGTACTCCTTGCCCTCGTAAACGAACGTTTTGGGAACCTCCCCCAAGTAGGTATCCAGTATGGAGGAGAACCCTTCAAACCAAACAGGGGTAACGTTCCGAGCGCCAATGATGCCATCCATGTACGCCTTGAGCACTTTATCCAGCTCGCCATGGTTATGCGTTTCGGAGCCATAATTCAACCCCCTATACGCCTCCTCCGGGAGAATACCAAAATCGTCCAAGGTTTCCACCACGTCTGCAAAAGAGCCGCCCGCGGCGAAATTCAGGTGACCGTGAAGTCGAGCGTACTTGATTGCTTTATCTTCGTAATTCCGCCGCACGATATACATCTCTGATAGGTCAAACTCCCCTTTCCCCATCCTGATAAGCTCGGATTCAAACAGGCCGACACCGGCGAAGCTCCAGCAGGTGCTACTGCTGGATTGATTTTTCACAGGCGTGATCAGGTTCTCCTTGATCACGTTGAACTTATAGCCATTTTGAGCGGTCAAAACGAACGCCGCCAAGACCAGCGCAAACAATAAAATATATCTCTTCATACGATCAGTTTTATTTGATGACAAATATAGCTCAAATGAGCGACTTTACACGCTTTTTCTCCCACCTATTCCCTAAAAAGTGGAAAAATAGCGTATCTTTACAGCCACTGGGCGCTATTCACACTATTTACACTATTCACGCTATGGATGATATAAAACCGAGGCCAAAAAAAAGCAAGAAAGTTTTCCGATGGTTCCTCTTCATTCTCCTACTGTCGCTGGCCGCTTTTGTCTACGTTCGTTACTATTACGTATTCGGCACGGGGGTGAAGTCGGGAGAGCTCAGCTTTTTGGTACACAAGGGGGTAATTTTTAAAACCTACGAGGGGAAATTAATTCAATCGGGACTTCGCACCGATAAGCCGGAGGGGGTGCAATCCAACCAATTCGACTTCTCAGTGGTAGACAAGGCGCTTGCGAAGGAGTTGATGCTGCTGGGCGGCAAGAACGTGCAGTTACATTATAAGGAGTATTTCGGTGCGCTCCCGTGGCGCGGGTACACTAAGTTCATCGTGGACAGCATCGTCTCCGTAGAGGAGCCAAAAGAATTGGAAAAAGAAATCACCCCTCACCTGTTGAAAACCCTGTAAATGTAAAGAGGGTTGAGAAGTAAGTAATAAAGACAAGAAATGGGAAAAAAGCAACGCTTTTACGTCGTTTGGAAAGGCGCTCATCCTGGCGTTTACCATTCATGGGCAGAGTGCCAGTCCCAGGTCTTGCACCACCCGAACGCCCTGTATAAATCGTTCGGTACGCTGGCTGAGGCAGAAGCAGCCTATAAGGAGAATCCCTGGAAGCACCTTGGTGGAAAAGGCAATAAAGCTACCCCTGGCGGTACACGAAAACGTCCAGTGCAAGAAGTATCTCCAAGCGGCTCCTTTATCTCAGAGAGCATTGCCGTGGATGCCGCCTGCAGCGGTAACCCCGGACCCATGGAGTATCGGGGTGTCCATGTTGGTGATGGCATAGAGCTCTTCCATTTTGGCCCCATCGAGGAGGGCACCAACAACATCGGTGAGTTCCTGGCCATCGTTCATGCGCTGGCCTTGTTAAAGCAAAAGGGAAGCAATCTCCCCATCTACAGCGACAGCGTGAATGCGATCAAGTGGATCGAAAAGAAAAAGTGCAATACCAAGTTAGAAGTCACGGAGCGAAACAAAGCTCTTTTCGAGTTAATTGGCCGTACCGAGAAGTGGCTTCACGAGAACAGCTACAGCAATGCTATTCTCAAGTGGGACACGGAGAAGTGGGGCGAAATTCCCGCCGATTTCGGGAGAAAATAAGTTACTAGGAAAACAGGTTACTCCGCTGGCTTCTCTTCATCCAAGTTCATGATGTCGGCAATTTTCCGACATCCGTCCGAAGTTACTCCTCCAACTCCTCATCATCCAAAAAGTAGGGTTTCGGAGGTTGCAGGTCAGGAAAGACCCTACGCACGTTTGCCGCTACGGCCTCCGCGAACTCCTCCAACTCCATGTTCAGGACCTGAGAGACTTGTAAATAGACATCTCGTATCGACATATCCCCTTCGTCCGTCTCGCAAAAGAGCCGGTCCATCGGGATGAGGGGCAGCGAATCGACGTTTAGGTGATCTCCTATCGAGAAGAGGAACCCCTCGTTGACTAGCCGATTGGTAAGCTCGGGCCTACCCCGGTACCCGTGGATGATGCTGGGCTGCGATGGTTTCAGCTCGCGGCAAACATGGATAAGCTCTTCCCAGGCTTTCACGCAGTGAATGATCAACGGTTTGCCAAGCTTCTCGGCCAGTATGACATGTTGTTTAAAGAGCGGGATTTGCACGCTAAACGATGGCCCTTTCAGTCGATCGAGGCCCGTCTCTCCAATAGCTACTATCCGCGGATTTGAGGCTATTTCCGTTAGGTACGCCATCTGGGTTTCGCTCCCCTCAGAATACCAGGGGTGAATGCCGCACGAGAAAGCGTGACGCCGGTGCGAATCTTTAGCTACTTCAAATTCAAGGGGATACACATCAAAGATACACGAGTGATAAGGGTCATCGTTCTCTTCGAGTAAAATTTGGTGGGTGTGTACGTCGTAAAACTCCATACTAATATTGTCTCAAGTGTTGAGTCTCATCTCTCAATTATACCTCGGCTAATCCTTCTCCGTTTTGACCTTTACCTTAGGCTCGGGAACTGGATCGTACCCTTTCCCTCCCCAGGGGTGGCAACTCAAGATACGCTTGACAGCCAGGTAAGTGCCTTTGAACGGGCCATGCTTTTTCAACGCCTCGATCGTGTAGCGGGAGCATGATGGCGTGTAACGACAACTGGGCGGCAACAGGGGTGAGATAGCTGCCCGGTAAAAATAGACTGGGAGCAGCAGGATCCACGTGATCACTTTTCCTACCCATTTCAACATATCTCTTTACCTTTATCCAGTTTGACGACCAGGGTGCTCAACGCCTTTCGCATCCCTTTCTCCATGGTCGTGTAATCGGTCATTTCCTCTTTCACGTAAATAAAAGCGATATCGATTCCCCTCCCTTCACGAAGAGCTGCAGGGCTCAAAAGATGCTTGTTCAGTCGATAAGCCTCTCGTGCAAGTCGTTTCACGCGATTGCGCTGTACAGCTGATCGAACCTTTTTCTTTGGAACCGAAATTAATATCGAGGCTATCGCCAATGAACCCCGTACCCGCTCTAGGTAGAGCACCCGAAAAGGGTAGACCATAAAGGAGTTGCCCTGTGCAAAAAGCGTTTCAATTCTTCGTTTTCCTGTAACCCGCTCCTCCTTTGCAAACGTAAAGTGCTTTTCATCGTTCATAAAGCGGTTCGCTTACCGCGAATGAAACTTATGGTTCTCCTGTATAAAGGCCTCTAGAGCAGCCGTCATAGAGGGACAATCTGACCGCGGTGCCTCGCAATCGAGTCTCAAGCCAGCCTCCTCTATCGCCTTGGCCGTAGAGGGGCCAAAACAGCCGATGGCCGCGTCACCCTGCACGTAGTCAGGAAACTTGGTACGCAATGATTGAATTCCCAAGGGACTAAAGAAGATGATCATATCGTAATCCAACCTCTCATCCTCCGAAAAATCATTGCTCACGGTCCGGTACATCACCGACTTGGTGTACCCTATCTTCTTTTCATTCAAAAAGTTAACTACCTCATCACTATGCTCTTCCGGCACGGGAAGAAGAAATTTCTCTTTCGAGTGCTTCGTGAAAGCGTTATTTAGCCCCTCAATTCTACCCGTTGGACTGAAGAATATCTTCCGTTTTCGATAAACGATATATTTCTGCAAGTAGAGTGCGACCGTTTCCGATATACAAAAGTACTTCATCGTCTCGGGAACCGTGACCTTCATCTCTTCGCAAAGGGAGAAGAACTTATCCACCGCGGTGCGTGCCGTGAAAATAATGGCCGTGTGATCCAGTATATTGATTCGCTGCTGCCGGAACTCTTTCAACGAGACCCGATCGACCCTTATAAAGGGATAAAAATGAATTTCCACGTTGTACTTTTCCCCGATATCGTAATAGGGAGAGCGTTCGCCTTTAGGTTTAGGTTGAGAGATAAGAACCTTGTTGATTTTACGGACCTTCATACCAAGTAGTTTCCTGCAAAATTTACAATAGAGCATGCCCCTTTATAAAACAGAACATAAGGAGCGATTTCAGTGCCGCAAAGATACAAAATAAAATGGATTGGCCCGACTTTATTCTTAACAAAAATATTTAATAGCCCAACGGCAGCCGCACCCCGGTTAATCAAGAAGAGCAGCAGCAGTATATAGAGCATCACGTGACCATGCTCGGGTAGAAAAATGAAAACCAGCGCGGGCAAAAAAATGGCAAGGCCCAACAGTTGCAAGTGACTGTAATAATATCCCCTCCACCGCACCAAATCGGTAGGAAGAAAGAAAGAGGAAATAGCCCTATACATCAAATACTTTAGTCCCGCGAAGAGGGAAAGGCCCAAGAAAATGAGGCCAAACCCAATCAGGTAAGTAGTTGAGCCAGGTGAAATAGATACACGGGAAAGGAAGTAACCAAACAGGACGATGGCAGAAATCAGGATGGCTTGAAGAATCATGAAGACTCCTCCCCACACCTCGGAAGTGGTCACCTGTTTCTTGTGTCCGGGGGAGGCGTCTCTCCTCAAGGAGAGCCTATTTTTCAAGTTGGCAAAAAACGTGCCTCGAGCATCACGAACCACCAGGGAAGACAAAAGGAAACAGGCTAAGAAAAGAAGGAAAAGGGCGCTAGTCATCCAATCCGAAACGGGGAGCGATACCCCTACCCTACCTGGTAACGTGTTCTGTACTTCCGACAAGAAGGTCGAATCAATCGCGAAAACAAAACCATCATCTTCTAACGGCAAATAGTCGATACGCCCCAGGTCAACCTTTAGCTGACTGGGACACACCACCGGTTCGACTACCCTCAAGTAAAGGGAAAGCGAGTCTGGTATTGTATCGGAAAGGGGATGAAACACGGCCTTCGTACGTTTTACGCGAAGGTACGACTCTTTTTCGTTAACTCATCTTTCATCGCCAGGTTATTTCGCTTTCCTTTCAGTCTGACACGTATATCACGGGCAGTTCGCCCTGAAAGCGAAGAAAGCTTAACCGCCGTATTTAGAAACCTCGGTGCTCCACTCGGAGGGGTTGCGCAAAAGCTCCATCGCCTCTTCCGGTGTGGTCACCACCTCCCACATCGCCCGAAACCCACCGTTCATGAATTTCTCGGCGATTATCTGGTCGAAAAAATGTAACAACGTATCGTAGTACCCGTTCACGTTAAGGATGATAACGGGGTGCGTGTACAGGCCCAACTGCTTCCACGTGAGAATCTCGGATAACTCTTCGAGCGTTCCCAACCCGCCCGGCAGCGCGATGGCCGCGTCCGACAGGTTCGCCATACACTCTTTACGCTCATGAATGGTTTCAGTAATAATCGTTTCACTGAGCCGCTCATGGCACCAGCCGGCATCGGCCATGAATCGTGGGATGACCCCCCTCACCGTACCCCCGTGGTGTAGGATGGAATCATTCAAAGCACCCATCAGCCCTTGGTTGCCCGCCCCGTTTACGCAGGTAACACCGTTCTTGGCGAATAGTTTCCCCAATCGTTTCGCAGCATCCAAGTATAATTCGTCCACCTCCCTACTGGAAGCGCAGTAAACGACCACCGTCAGCCCTTTCCCTCTCATAGAGCAAACGCCTCCCTTAATGCATCCACGTAATCGAGCTTCTCCCACGTGAAGAGCTCCACATCGCATACTACCGGTCGTAACTTGTAACGCGACGTGAACACCTTCTGCACCACGCGTGGGTCGCGCCCCATATGCCCGTAAGATGCAGTTTCGGCGTAAATGGGGTTGCGCAGTTTCAATCGCTCCTCGATAGCTTTGGGACGCATATCGAACAGTTCGCTAATCTTCTCCGCGATTTCTGCATCGGAAGCATTCACCTTGCTTTTCCCGAAGGTATTGACGTAAATGCTCATCGGTTGAGCCACCCCAATGGCATATGCCACCTGGATCAGCACCTCAGGGGCAATCCCGGCTGCCACCATATTTTTGGCGATATGGCGAGCCGCATAAGCCGCCGAACGATCGACTTTAGAGGGATCTTTCCCCGAGAAGGCACCACCCCCGTGGGGTGCTTTGCCCCCGTAGGTATCCACGATAATCTTGCGGCCGGTCAGCCCGGTATCCCCGTGCGGCCCACCAATCACGAACTTACCCGTCGGGTTCACGAAGTAACGGATACCATCATCAAACAGCTTATGGATATCGCCCCGACATTTGTACTGCTCCCGCACCCGGGGGATGAGGATGTTACGTACGTCCGAATCAATACGCGCGTGCATCCGCTTATCGGCTTCCAACGCGGCCTCCGGCGTATCGTTCAGGGGCTGTTCAAACTCGTCGTGCTGCGTGGAAACAACGATGGTATCAATACGAAGTGGCGTACCGTCAGAAGCGTACTCTACCGTGACCTGCGACTTGGCATCCGGACGAAGATAGGGCATCAATTCCGGTTCGTTCTTACGGATATTAGCCAGTTCCACCAGTAGAGCATGGCTCAAATCAATCGGCAGAGGCATGTAATTTTCCGTCTCATTGGTGGCGTAGCCAAACATCATCCCTTGATCGCCCGCACCCTGCTCCATGGGATCCCCTTTCTGGTCGACCCCCCGGTTAATGTCGTCCGACTGTTCGTGGATGCTCGTGAAAACACCACACGAGCGAGCTTCAAACTGGTACTCGCTTTTGGTATAGCCAATTTTGGCGATCACCCCCCGGGCCACTTCGGCCACATCGACGTAGGCCTTCGATTTCACTTCGCCGGCAATAACTACCTGACCGGTGGTGACCAATGTTTCGATTGCCACCTTCGACGCGGGATCATAGACTAGGAACTCGTCTAGTAGGGCGTCGGATATCTGATCGGCCACTTTATCAGGGTGCCCCTCCGATACCGACTCGGAAGTAAATAAATAGTTCATTTAAAACGGTTTTTTTCAATTAAAATAACGGGGAGTCGATTCAAAGGAGAAGGAGGTGCAAGCAGCGCATTTTAGCATTTTTTTCTGTGGTTGCAAGCAGTTCAAATCTTTCCACATTACTTTAATCGAGTGCAAAAATAGAAGGACACCCGCGAAGGTAATCTTTTTTTTTATATTTCGGGCAAGTCAAGAGGGAAAAACTCCGTTTTGTAGAGTCAAGTAGCAAGTGCAATATTATAAAAACTGTTTGTAAAACTCAACCTTCGGGGTACTAAAGTTCAATTTTTCCCTCGGCCTGTTGTTTAACTTGTACTGTATTTGCTTGACCTGTTCATCCGAGTAATCCTTGAAGGAAGCCCCTTTCGGTATGAATTGGCGGATCAACTTGTTGGCGTTCTCTATCGCCCCCTTTTGCCACGCGGAGTACGGGTCGGTGAAGTAGACCTTCACCCCTAACTTCTCGGTTATCAGCTCGTGCGCGGCGAACTCGGACCCGTTGTCCGTGGTGATGGTTTTCAGCTTGTCTTTATACGGTAACAGCATGGCCACCACCTTCTCGGCCACGTGCCTCGAGCTTCGGCCCTCGGGCAACTTGCTGATCATCGAGAAGTTGGTTTTCCTCTCGGTTATCGTCAGCATGGCTTCCTTTTGTCCCTTCCCCACGATCGTGTCCATCTCGAAATCACCGAACCGGCTCCCGTCTGCCTCATTGGGCCTTTCCCTTATGCTGGTCCGGTTGGGGATGTTCGTGGGCGTCCCGACGGGTCTTTTACGATGCTTCATGCGATGGCGGCAGTAAGTGTAAAGGTTCCCACCGGCCTTCTTGTCCTCCCTGATCCACCTGTAGATGGTCTCGTGAGACAAGGCTATCCCCTTGTGTTTAAGAAGCCAGCCGCTGATCTGCTTGGGAGACCAGTGATTTCCTGTGAGCAGCTTGATCGCTTTCCTCTTGACCCACCCCGGGGTGGACCTGTTGCCCGGCAAACGCTCTTTACATTCACCCGCCATCTCTTGAGCCAATCGCCAGGAGTAGCCTCCCCGCTTGTTTCGATTGCGCTTCAACTCCCTGGAAACCGTGGACGCGCTCACCCCTATTGACCTGGCGATCTCGCTTTGGCTCAACTCGTTTTCTAATCCCAAGAAAATAGCATACCTTTGTTCTGAAGTTAACTGTTTGTAATTTTTTTTCATAAGCAACATGATAGTTAATTTCGGGGAGACTTCGGTCTCCCTTTTCGTTTTTTAACTCTTTTCATGTTGCTACTTGACACTCTCCGGGGGCTTCGCGCCCCCGGCCGTTTGGCAAACCCCCGCGGTGTTTTTCATGATTGTTTTTGACTACAAATATTCCAAAACAAAACACCCGGGCGTTGCACTTCTAAGTTGAACTTAGGTTTTCCTTAAGCCAATCTTCCAGCTTCACCTTACCCGTGAAATGCATCGTATGAAAGTCCAGCTGACGGGCCGTCTCGATATTGGCCGCGTTATCGTCAATGAAAAGTGACTCCTCTGCCTTCAAGTTGTAACGCTCTAAGAGGATTTCATATAACCTGGGGTCGGGCTTGATAATCTTCTCTTGCCCCGACACCACGATCCCATCCAAGTCGTCAAAAAAGTCATACCGCTCCATCGCAATGGGCAGGGTTTCAGCCGACCAGTTGGTGAGCCCGTAGACCTTGTACTTTGTCTTGAGCAGCTTGATGAGTTTCACGTTTTCATCGATAGTACCCCCCAGCATCTCCTCCCACCGCCCGTAAAACAGGGCAATCTCATCGTGATAGCGGGGATGCTCTGCCTGCAACAACCGGGTGGCCTCGGCCAACGGGCGACCGGCATCTTGTTGGATATTCCAGTCGGAGTTACAAATATGTTCCAAGAAATGGTACATATCGCACTCGTTATCAAACACTTTCTTGTAAAGGTGAATGGGGTTCCAGTCGATCAAGACTCCCCCGAAATCGAAAATGATGTTGCGAATTGATTTCATTTGCGTTTCGTTTTTTAAACCGTTCATAATGAAAACACGTTCTAATGAAAACACGTTCTAATGAAAACACGTTCTAATGAAAACACGTTCTAATGAAAACACGTTCTAATGAAAAACACGTTCCCACTCAAACAGCAATTACGGCGTTCAATATACCATTTTTTCAGGTAATTTGATTACTTTTGCCTCGAGTATAGGCAAAATTTCATTCATCATGATCACAGCAGACCAACTAAAGGACGTGTTGGAGCGCGAGCAGGCGCTGAGGGGGTATCTTTGACATCGATGCCAAAACCATTCAACTGGAAGAGGAAGAGCTACGCACCCATGCACCCGATTTTTGGAACGACGCCAAGTCGGCCGAACAACAAATGAAGGTGGTGAGCGAGCTAAAGTTTTGGTTAAATGCCTACCATAAGGTAAAGGCTGCCACCGATGAAGTACAATTGGCTTTTGACTTCGTGAAGGAGGGCATCGTGTCGGAAGAGGAGCTGGATAACAATTACCACCATGCACTCAACCTCATTGAAGAGCTGGAGCTAAAAAACATGCTTCGCCAAGAGGAGGACAAGCTGGGTGCCGTGCTAAAGGTGAATGCCGGCGCGGGTGGCACCGAAAGTCAGGACTGGGCATCAATGCTTTTTCGGATGTACCAGCGTTGGTGTGAAGGGAAAAGCTACAAGACCACGATTACCAACTGGCAAGACGGCGATGACGCCGGCATCAAGACGGCAACCCTTCAAGTGGAAGGTGACCTGGCGTACGGGTTCCTGAAAAGCGAAAACGGGGTCCATCGCCTCGTTCGGGTTTCCCCCTTTAACGCGCAGGGAAAACGAATGACCTCATTTGCATCCGTCTTCGTGGTACCACTGGTAGACGACTCGATAGAGGTGGAAGTCAACTCGGCCAACCTAAGTTGGGATACATTTCGCTCCTCGGGCGCTGGAGGACAAAACGTGAACAAGGTGGAGACAGGCGTGCGACTACGTTACCTTTACACGGATCCGGATACGGGTCAAGAGGAAGAAATCGTGATAGAAAACACAGAGAGCCGTTCACAAATGGGAAACCGGGAGAACGCATTGCGGTTACTCCGTTCACAGTTGTACGAAAAAGAGCTCGAGAAGCGGAGGGCCGCGCAAGCCGCGATAGAGGCGGGGAAAAAGAAGATCGAATGGGGTTCACAGATCCGCAGTTACGTGTTTGACGACCGACGGGTAAAGGATCACCGTACCAACCACCAAACATCCGACGTATCGGGGGTAATGGATGGGAATATCGATGCGTTCATAAAAGCTTACCTCATGGAGTTCGGGGCGGAGTAAACTCCTTAGTTTGATTTTTTTACATGGCACGCACACATTCATATATGTTTCCGGAACAAGGACAAGTCCGGAAACAAAAAAAAGGACCAAAACAGGGACAAGTCGGCCTTACAAGCGGGTCGGTCGGCTTAAAAAGTGAACCCCCGTTGTTTTTCACACTGTTTTTCGCATTCTCTTTCACCCTATTTTTTACACCTGTATCGGCGCAGATAAGCCATGGCGGACGTCCCATGCCGTTGTCCGCGGGGATTAGCGCACGGTCAGTTGATCCCATTGCAGGCCTTTTCGTGGAGATGCCCTCGTTTGATCAAGAGGCGGCTCTACGACGCGCTCAGGAGGATCAAGCCAGACTAAAAAGCCTTGAATTCGCGCACAAGTTCGACGTGCACCTTCGACCAGACAACTCGGGTATCACCTTCACGTATGCAGGGATGAACGTGTGGCGCGTGGGTATTCGCTCAAGGGGTGCTCACTCAATAAACCTACTTTTCTCCAAGTTTCGGCTACCGGAAGGGGCTAAGTTGTTCGTCTACAACACCCATCAGACACAGGTATTGGGTGCCTACACACACGATAACAACAGCGATATCAACCTGCTCCCGGTTCAACCCATTGGCGGAGAGGAATTGATCGTGGAGTACCAAGTACCCTTGCACGCCACGGATAAAGGTGAGCTGGAGATTGGCGATGTAAACCACGACTTTCTAGGTCTCTTCCGGGCAAGGGAGCCGAGGGATCCGACACAATCATGCCACCCCAACATTGTTTGTTACCCTGATAACATCCAACCAGGCAGCGGAGTGGTGGCGCTCATCATCAACGGCACCCTCTACTGCACCGGTTCATTAATCAACAATACCTCCGAAAATGGTACCCCATACCTGTTGACTGCCACCCACTGCCTCAATAATGATTATAGCCCACGTTTCCTCGAGAACAGGAGGTACGACCTGGTTGCAGGAAACATCGTCGCTTTCTTCAACTACCAATCTCCCCTTTGCGACACCGATATCCGTGGTCCATTACAGATGACTATGGCGTCGGCAGACTCGGTGCTAATCAGCGAACGGCACGACATCTCCCTCCTAAGGTTCAAGCAGATGCCACCCGCTGAATACCAACCCTATTACCTGGGCTGGAATGCCAACGTAAATGCCGGCAATAACCAGTCAGCCCCTTTCCATGGCCTTCACCACCCCAACGGGGGAGTCAAGAAAGTAGCCGTGGAGGAGGATGCCTTATCTTTTGGCTCGTTCGATGAACCGAGGTATAATATGGAGCCCAACTCTTTCTGGGTCGTGAAAGCGTGGGACGTCGCCGCCACGGAAGCGGGTTCTTCCGGCTCACCACTACTGGATCGTGAGAAGAGGGTGATAGGAACGCTCACTGGAGGTTCATCGATGTGTAGTTCACCCAAAGGACCTGATATTTACGCCTCACTCCACAAGTTTTGGGAAGTGGACAGCTCTCTCAACAACCCGAATCGAATCAGTCACTACCTTGATCCAGAAGGGTTAGGTGTAACACAGCTTGACGGACACAACCCGTACGAGGATGAACCTTACACCCGAAGCCAAAATTTCGGGGCGGATGAAACAGCCGTAGCAAGCTACTTCCAGTCGATTCCCTTGTTCGCCACTAACAACACCTTTGGCTACACGGAGTTTGCCGAGGAGTTTCAGGCAAAAGGAAACCAATCCCTTCAGGGCCTGTTTATCGCTTCCCCGTCCACCAACACTTTTAAAAACTTAGATATCCGAATACGTATCTACACCGGAAAAAACGGACCGGAACGACTCCTTTACGAACTTCCCTACAATTGCAGCTATCAATACTACTCATCGGGGGGAGGCTTTAATGAGGCTGATCGGGATATGGGGCACAGCGTGGAAAATTACGTGGAGTTCCCCTCGCCCATCCCGGTAACGAACTCCTTTTACATCGCTTACCGCGACACGAAAGGGCAACCCGGGGGGTTCTCCGTCTATAACGCCGAACCTCGGGAAATAGGTTCAAAGAAGATTTCCACCGCATGGATGAAAAACGGAACCGGCTGGGTGAAATCGTCCGAAAACATCGAGAACCCGATCAACACCTCGCTCTTGATCGCACCGTACGTGATTGGAAAAGGGAGCGTGGTCGTGGAGCCCTACAAACAGGATACCGATCTCCGGGCCTACTATTCTAGGGAGGTTCAACGCATATTCATCGAATCAAACAACGACCTACTGGAGTGGGAAATTTTTCACACGTCAGGGATTAAAGTTCACCAAGAGAGCACCAACGTCAGCATCAACCGTACCTCCTACCCGATATCGCACCTCCCGAAGGGAGTCTATATCGTGAGAGTGCGGACGGTGGACGGTGCGGAAACCACGAAGAAAGTCCTGGTTAATTAGTTCAAGGAAAAGAGAGCTACTCTTCACGAATATATTTTCGATATAACACGGAAATGTTTACTCTTCCGATTCAAGGTCAATGAAACCACTCTCTTCTGCCCGACGAATCTGCTCTTCTATATAATTTGCAAGGATACTACCCTTGTCATCCACTTTCTCCTCCACTGGCAGCTCTTCCTGTTTCACGATAAGCCGATCGCCTATCCCTATTCGAGTGGACCGAAGCCCGTTCCACGACAGCAGTTGCGATACCAAAACGTTGTTTCGCCTCGCGATATCCCCTAAAGTATCACCCTTTTTAACTCGATAGTAGGTGTTCACCGTGGTCGTCTTCTCCCCGGGAGTTACCTGGGCGACCTGTACCTCCACCACCCGCTGTCCCACGATTAACTGTTGACCGATACGCAACCTGTCGGACCTCAAGTTATTCATCGACTTGAGTGCAGCGACCGTGGTACCGTTCCGTCGTGCTATAGTGGACAGGTTGTCCCCGCTCCTCACGCGGTAGATGATATCTTCAGTAGCTCCCGGCATGCCCGCCCCATCTAAGGTAAGGGTTCGGTGAGTGAAGTAGCGGCTCCGATCATAATTCATGATGGAATCGGTTTGGTCGATAAAGGCGTACATTATTTCGGAGGGCAGGACCAATGCGTACGGTTTATAGCGCCCTGGTATAATATCTTTCTTAAATTGAGGGTTCAAGCGGCGCAGCTCTTCTGTCGATACACCCAAAACCCCCGTGATTTGCTCCAGGTGAATTTCCTTGGTCACATGAACCGTGTCGAGCGCAGTCAAAGGGGCTTCGGAAAAATGAACCGGGCATATGTTATGATTGGCATAGTAGTTCATCACGTAATTGGCCGCGATAAAGGCGGGCACATATCCCCTGGTCTCTCGGGGTAACCGGTGGTAAATGCCCCAGTAATCACGACTCCCACCACTGCGGGCAATAGCCTTGTTCACATTGCCCGGACCACAATTGTAAGCGGCAATCACCAGGTTCCAGTCACCGTAAATGGTGTAAAGATCTTTCAAGTACAACACCGCCGCCTCCGTGGATTTACAAGGATCGCGCCGTTCGTCCACAAGGCTATTGATCTCCAGGCCATACCCTTTAGCGGTGCGCAGCATGAACTGCCACAACCCTGTAGCGCCGGCCCTGGAAACCGCCAAAGGATTAAGCGCCGATTCAATCACCGGGAGGTATTTCAATTCCAGGGGGAGACCATGCCGATCGAGGGCCGCCTCGAACATGGGGTAATAGTACTGGCCCAAAGCGAGCATGTAGCTCACCTGCTCTCGTCGGCGAACGGTGTACATATCGATGTAAGAGCGTACCACCTGGTTGTAGGACAACTCCATCTCAGTGGGGATGTTGTATAGGCGGTTCATATAGACTGTATCGTGAAACACCACGTTCTCGCCCCTTTCGCAGGTCGTATCCACCTTCGACATATCCAGTTGCCATGCGCGGAGTAGGTCATTTAACTCTTCCTGCATACTCTCGGGGTAGATGATGGCGCTATCCTTGACTGTCGTTTGGGCCGTGTCCGGACCCACTTGAACCGGATTCACTTGACGGGAGTTTTCATGGAGCAAACGCGAGTAAGCAGAATCCCGATGACTCAAATCCCCTTGCGGGAAAAGGGACAAGGTCATGGCAAGAAAAACAATAGCCGGTATAACACATCTATTCATAGGTGGAGGTCTATTCATTAAAACCGAAAGCTCCATTGCAAACCGTAGGAGCTTCCAGAAATAGCCGAGAGATCGTCTCGGAAAACAGCCGGCTCTACCCGCAGTGACAAGTCCGGGCTCATATCAAAATCAAACAGTTGCGCATCCACATACGCATCCACGATAGCCAACAAGTACCAGGCGACAGTTCCGATGATGCTGAAATCACGGTAATAGCGGTAGTAGTCCTTCCGTTTCTGCAGCACATCGGTGAACCATTTTTCGTCCACTCTTCCCGGGTCAAAGCCGTAAGGCAGCATATTATGCCAACGGTTCGTCTCGGGGTTATCATCCATGATATCCTGGTACGCTTGCAAGTAGTCGCGGTAGTAACCGTTGTTCCAAGTGATGGCGTATGTGAAACCCACGAACCCACCGTACACGATGGGCAGTTTCCAAAATTTCCGGTTGTATATCTGACCCAGGCCGGGAAAGAGGGCCGAGTAGATGACTGCCTTCTTGGAGGAGGGTTTAAAGCGATAAGAGGGTGCGAACAGGGAGGACGAAAAGGACAATGAATCGGACAGTGCAAGCATCGTCTCTAAATCGCCAAGCGAGGTACCAGAAATCGATACAATGGTGTCCGATGGGGTAATGAAAATCGGTGACGCAACGGAATCCGGCGGTGTAACGGTGTCTGGTGAAGTAACGAAACCGGGGGATGCGATACAGTCCGTTAGTGTGACATCCACGTTGGTCGCATAAGAAAACATGAAGAAGAAGAAGAAGAAGAACAACAACAGCCCGATAAGTATCCCGACAGCCCTTTTCATGCACGTTCTATTTTTTCATTTGGTCGAACATCACGATGAGTCGCTCCAGATCCTCCGGGGAATCGAACGAGATGGTGATCTTGCCCTTCCCCTGCTTGGTGTAATTGAACCGGACATCGGTTTGAAAGTAGGCGGAGAGATGTTGTTGCAATGCTTCGAACTCACCCGGCAAATTGGGTCTTGAAGCCGTCCTCCTCTTTTCAGGCTTCCCGTGACCCCCACCAGCTGTCCCATCATCCTTTTGCCCTTCCGCCATATCCCGTGCGGCTGCTTCCACCTGCCGCACCGACAAGCCCTCATAAAGGATTCTATTGTACAGGGCGAGCTGCTGCACTGGGTCATTCAAGGCAACCAACGCACGCGCGTGCCCCATTTCTATCTTCTTGTTCTTCACGCCCATCTGCACTTCGGCGGGTAGTTTCAACAGCCGGAGGTAATTGGCAACGGTAGCCCGCTTTTTACCGACGCGTTCGCTCAGTTGCTCTTGCGTGAGGGAGAACATATCGATCAGTTTTTGGTAGGCCAACGCGATCTCTATGGAGTTGAGGTCTTCACGTTGAATGTTTTCAATCAAAGCCATCTCCATCGTCTCGTCGTCCTCTACCGTCTTGATATAAGCGGGTATGGTGGTCAAACCGGCCATTAACGACGCACGGCAACGCCGCTCACCGGCAATGATCTGGTAGGAGTCGTCATCCAACTGCCGCAGCGTAACCGGCTGAACTAGCCCGATGGAGCGAATGGAAGCTGCCAACTCCTCCAGGGCCTCCTCGTTGAAGACCCGCCTCGGTTGGTCGGGGTTAGGGACGATCTTATCGAGTTCCACCTCGCTAATGGAAGAAGAACCTTGCGTCTCACCGTCGTTAAAGGTAATCAACGCACCCAATCCCCTTCCCAATGCATTCTTTTTCGCCATAATAATCTATCGGTAAACGCTACAAAGTTAGGAATTTTTCTCGATAAGTTCCCGTGCCAGTTGCATGTAGTTAATCGCACCCCTAGAACCAGCATCGTACATCAACACGGGTTGGGCGAAGCTTTGCGATTCGCTCAGCGTGATATTCCGTTGGATGACCGTGGTGAAAACCAGCTCCTTGAAGTGATGCTTCACCTCCTCGTAAATTTGATTATGGAGGCGTAACCGTGAATCATACATGGTGAGCACGAACCCTTCGATCTCCAACGACCTGTTGAGCTTCGACTTAATGATCTTGATCGTGTTCAGTAGCTTGCTCAACCCCTCCAGCGCGAAATACTCGCACTGCACGGGAATCATCACGGAATCGGCGGTCGTGAGAGCGTTCACCGTGATGATGCCCAAGGAAGGTGAGCAATCGATCATCACGTAATCGTACATCGACGTAACGGGGTGCAAAAGATCCCGGAGTTTTTTCTCCCGGTTATCCATTTGCACCATCTCCACTTCGGCCCCCACGAGGTTAATGTGCGACGGGATGATGTCGATCCCCTTGAACGGGGTGCGGTAGACGGCCTCCCTCGGCGTACACTTCCCGATAAGCCCCTCGTAGATGGTATTTTTCAATTGTCTAATATCAATACCAAGGCCAGAGGAGGCGTTTGCTTGCGGGTCAGCATCCACGACCAACACCTTTTTATCCAAAGCAGCCAAAGAGGCTGCCAAATTAATGGCCGTGGTGGTCTTGCCTACCCCTCCCTTTTGATTTGCTAACGCGATGATTCTACCCATAATAATATATTCTGTTAATACACGCCGCCAGTTCAACGAAACGCATTTCTTTATCGCGAAAATAAGGAATTAATCGGTTCCCACCACGGCAACAGGATAAAACCTTCTTTTTTTGTTGATAAGTCACCGTTTACCCCTAATTAGTTTTTACGTGCCGCTAATCTTCACGTCTCTCTTTCACTCCCAGCTAACCTCTTCGTCCCTCCCGTTTTTCTCAATCAGGTTACCCCGTTCAAAGAAGAACTCCGTTTCACCAAAAGCAGGTTCCAACTGGTCGAACCAGGTAGCTTTAGCGTCGTACTTGGCAAAGAAAGGAATGTCAACCAAGTTGGAGTTGCGGCACTGTAAGAAGCGCAACACGAACACTTTCTCTCCCTTCGCCTCAGTGATGCCTAACACCTGAATTTTCCCGGGGTTGGTACTCATGCTGGGGCCCCTAACGGTTCGACACACCCCGCTCACGCTCCGGTAAGCTTTTCGAAACACATTCCATGCCCTCTCCAACGGTACCTCGAAAAAAGCTCTCGAGCCGGTATCCCGCACCACGAACATGTAATAGGGGATTAAACCCAGGTTCACCTGCTCCCTCCACATATCGGCCCAAACACGCGCATCGTTGTTAATCTTGCGCAACAGGGGCGACTGGGTACGTATCAGCGCACCGCTATTTTCAATACGCTCGATGGCTTTTTTCACGGCATCGGTACGCAACTCTACCGGGTGATTAAAATGGGCTTGAAATGCCAAGTGCTTCCCCGCTTTCTTCACCTTTTCAAAGAGCGTGAGAAGATCGTCGGAATCCTTATCGGTCAAGAAGCGATAGGGCCAATAAGCCAACGTTTTCGTTCCAATACGGATAGTACGCACGTGATTAAACTCCTTGGTCAACAACGGTTCAATATAGGTAGCCAAAATTGACGCGTTGACGGTCAGTGGGTCGCCACCGGTAAAGAGTACATCGCTAACGCTAGGGTGCTTCAACAGGTACTTATGCAACAGGTCAGCCTCCTTCATCGCGAACTTTAACTCGTTCATGCCTGAGAACTGAGGCCAACGAAAGCAAAACGTGCAATACGCGTGGCAGGTCTGCCCCTGGCTAGGGAAAAAGAGTACCGTTTCCCGATATTTGTGCTGCACCCCGTGCAACTTTATCCCCTCAACCGTTGGTACGTTACGTTTCTGCCCCGCCGGGTTGGGGTTGAGCCTCATCCGGATTTCACGCACTTTCCTTTTAAGACCTAGTTCGTCGTTTTTATCGAGCAGTCTCTTCATCGCCCAGTAATTAGCTTTCGAAAGCATCTCTTTCCGAGGAAAGGTAAGGGTATAGATAGGATCATCCGGCACGTTATCCCAATCAATCAACTGTTCCACCACGTAGTTGTTCGACTTAAAGGGCAATACATGACCCACCACTCCTATCGCCTCGCGTTCTTCGTCGGCCAACACGTTCAATTGAGGCAAGTCTTTGTAATTATTAAGGATGTAAGTTTTATACTTCGTAGCTTCCATTGTCTACTTTTTTTAAGTCACGAGCTACAGGGAAAGAAGGAACAAGCGCAGAGCGTCATGAGGTACAATATGCAGTTCGAAGAAAACAAATATAAGAGAAAGGAGTGAAAAAGGCAATTAAATTAGTACATTTTTACTTTTTTAAAGAAAATAACAAGCAGATTGATGGGTTTTCCGACGCTTTGAAAGAAAATTTCCCAAAAACGGTCTCCCTTATGAATATATTGATTACTTTTGCGGGAAGTCCTGTTCCCATGCATGGTTAACCGTTCTTACCGAACGGTTCCGCTTGAAACCATCTAATTTTTTTTGTTTTAGGAGATGAATGTAAAGATTCATATAGCCAATGACAACTACGTGGGGTACGCCCAAGAGATATGCGACCTAATATACGAATCGGCACAGGCGCGTGGCACCGGCATCGCGAAGCGGAGTTCCGAGTACGTGGCCAATAAGATCAGAAATGGCCAAGCGGTCGTCGCCCTGGATGGCGATAAACTGGTAGGGTTCGCGTACATCGAGACATTTAGCCACAAGCGGTTCGTGGCCAACTCGGGGTTGATCGTGCACCCCGATTACCGCAATCAGGGGCTGGCCAGAAGGATCAAACGAAAGATTTTCGATCTATCTCGCAAGCTTTACCCTGAAGCTAAAATATTTAGTATCACCACCGGCCTTGCCGTGATGAAGATGAACACCGAACTGGGCTTCAAACCGGTCACCTTCTCGGAGTTGACCGATGACGAGGAGTTTTGGAAGGGATGTCAGGGATGCCGCAATTACGATATCCTGCAGCGCAACAACTCCAGGATGTGTCTCTGTACAGGACTGCTGTACGACCCAGAGGCAGAACCCGTGAAAGAAGCGAGCAGCTTTGCCAAAAAAGTGGTTAAGCCCGTGGTAAAAACAAAAAGAACCCAAAAAATACATAAGAGATGAAACAAAAAGTAGCACTGGCATTTAGCGGCGGTCTCGACACGTCGTTCTGCGTACCTTGGCTGATACATGAGAAAGGATTGGAAGTACACACGGTAACCGTCAACACGGGCGGCTTCTCCGAGCAAGAGGCCAAGGCCCTCGAAGCGCGTTCCAAGCTACTGGGCGCGACAACGCACACCAACATCAACGCCGTGGACAAGTACTACGCGAAAGGAATCAAGTACCTTATCTTCGGCAATGTGTTAAAAAACAACACCTACCCCCTTTCGGTCAGCTCCGAGCGCTTCTTTCAGGCGATGGCTGTACTCGACCACGTGAAGAAGCTGGGAGCCGATTTCGTGGCACACGGGAGTACCGGTGCAGGGAACGACCAGGTTCGGTTCGACCTGGTGTTCGAAGTGCTCGCCCCGGAGGTGAAGATATTGGCGCCCATACGCTCGCTCTCCTTATCCAGACAACAGGAGATCGACTACCTGAAGGAGAAGGGGTTCGACTTCTCGTGGGAGAAATCGAAGTATTCCATCAACCAAGGCCTGTGGGGAACCAGCGTGGGCGGAGTGGAGACGTTAAAGTCGTCCGGCGTGCTGCCCGAAGAGGCCTACCCGTCACAGGTCACCGCTCACGGCAGCGAACGCGTCACCATAGGCTTTGAACAGGGTGAACCCACCTCGCTGAGCGGCAAGAAGATGGCACCCGTGAAACTGATCAGGGCACTTCACGAGATCGCCTCAAAATATGGCATTGGCCGCGATGTGCACGTGGGTGACACCATTATCGGCACCAAGGGGCGGGTAGCCTTCGAAGCGCCGGCACCCTTGATTATCGTCAAGGCACACCACCTGCTAGAGAAGCACGTGCTCACCAAAGACCAGCTCTACTGGAAGGAGCAGCTCTCCAACTGGTACGGCCAGCTGATGCACGAGGCGCGCTACCTAGAACCGGTGATGCGAAATATCGAGACCTTCTTAGACGACACCCAGCAATTTGTCACGGGAGAGGTGCAGGTGGAGCTACGCCCCTACCACTTTTCCGTGCTGGCCTGCTCCAGCGAATATGACCTAATGAATCCCCGCTTTGGCGAATATGGCGAGTCCAACAAGTCGTTCAGCGGACAAGATGTAGTGGGCTTCACGAAGGTGATGTCCAACCCGTTAAAAATCTATTACACCATTCACGACAATGATTAAAGTGAGCATTGTGGGTGGAACCGGGTACACCGCGGGCGAGCTGCTACGCATCCTGCTCCACCATCCCAGCGTGCATATCGAATCGGTCATCAGCAGCACCTCCGCCGGCACACCAGTCGCCGAGATGCACCGCGACCTGATGGGCGAGACTGACTTGATGTTCACCGACAAGTTCCATCATCCCGACGTGATTTTCCTCTGCCTGGGGCATGGGTTATCTCGTTCCTTCCTGCAAGAGAACAACGTGCCAGCAACCTGTAGGGTAATTGATTTGGGCAACGACTTCCGGAACGAACCACTCTTTGGCGACCGGGAGTTCGTGTTCGGTCTCTGCGAGCTGAACCGCAAACAGATACGGTCGGCTCACAACGTGGCCAATCCCGGCTGCTTCGCCACCTCTATCCTGCTGGCGCTCTTGCCGCTAGCGGCCCATAACCTGTTGCAAGATGAGGTGCATGTACATGCCATCACCGGGTCAACCGGCGCGGGGAAGCGACCGGGAGAAACCACCCACTTCAGCTACCGCGACAGCAATATCTCGGTTTACAAGGCATTCACGCACCAGCACCTGGAGGAAATCCGGCGTACGCTGGCGAGTGCAACGGACACCGACCTCCCGCCAATCAACTTCGTACCGATGCGGGGCGACTTCACCCGGGGCATCTTCGCAAGCCTCTACACGAGGTGGCACGAAGCGATGTCCGAAGCTGAAGCAATTCAACTCTTCAAGTCGTACTACGAGTCATCACCCTTCGTCTTCGTCTCCGGCCAGCCCATCAGCTTGAAGGAGGTAGTGAACACCAACAAGGCATTGCTACACGTGGGGTTCCATAACGGCTACATCCATATCACCTCCATCATCGACAACCTGCTGAAGGGGGCGTCGGGTCAGGCAGTGCAGAATATGAACCTGATGTTCGGCCTGGACGAGGCCACGGGACTACAACTAAAAGGAAGCGCTTTCTAATGAATCTATTTGACGTATACAGCTTGTGGGATATTGAGCCGGTTCGCACGAAAGGCTGCACCGTATGGGATAGCGAGGGGAACGAGTACCTCGACCTCTATGGCGGCCATGCGGTCATCTCCATCGGGCACGCCCACCCCCGGTACCTGGAGGCGATCCAGCAACAGGTAGCCAAGATTGGCTTTTACTCCAACTCGGTCCGCAACCCACTACAGGTGGAGCTGGCCGAGAAATTGGGAGCCTTGTCCGGGTACCCCGACTACTCGCTGTTCCTCTGCAACTCCGGAGCCGAGGCCAACGAGAACGCCCTAAAACTGGCATCGTTTCACACGGGGAAAAAAAGGGTCATCGCCTTCACGGAGGCATTCCACGGCCGTACCTCGGGTGCGGTGGCTGTCACGAACAACCCGGCCATTCAAGCCCCCTTCAACCAGAAGCACAAGGTGACCTTCGTGCCTTTCGGCGATGCCACCGCGGTGAAGAGCGAACTCGCGAAAGGGGATGTGACCGCGGTAATTATTGAGGGCATCCAGGGTATCGCGGGTATTATTGTGCCAGGCAACGCTTTCCTACGAAGGCTATCCCAACTCTGCCGCGAGCATAGCGTACCGCTCATCCTCGACGAGATTCAATCGGGTTACGGCCGGACGGGGGATTTCTTTGCCCACCAGTCGGCGGGGATAAAACCAGACATAATCACCATTGCCAAAGGGATGGGCAACGGCTTCCCCATCGGGGGGGTGCTTATCTCGCCCGCCTTCAAAGCAAAAAAGGGAATGCTGGGCACCACCTTCGGGGGAAACCACCTGGCTTGCGCGGCAGCCATCGCGGTTCTCGACGTGCTCAAGGAGGAGAAACTGATCGCCAACGCCAAAGCCATGGGCGCTTACCTCAAGAAGCAACTGTCCGGGATAGAGGGGATTGACGTGATACGGGGCCGGGGCCTGATGCTCGGCATTCCACTACCGGAAAAATGGACTGACCTACGCAATCAACTTCTTTTTGAAAGCCGTATCTTTACCGGCGGGGCTAAGAACAACACCATGCGGTTGTTGCCACCGCTATCGATCACCAAAGAGGAGATCGACCATTTCATCACTGAATTTAAAAAAAGGGTAGCATAACATGAAACCGACATGATTAAAATAATCATTAATCATCCTTGAGAATGATTATTTTAAACATCCAAGGTTCCATACACCAAAATGTAAAAGATTAAAATAATCGTATGAAACATTTCACATCGGTTCATGACGTGGGCGACCTACAGGACGCGCTCCAAAAAGCAAGGCAGGTTAAGGAGAACCCCTATGCCGACCAGGAGCTGGGAAAAAACAAAACGCTGTTAATGATCTTCTTTAACTCGAGCCTTCGCACCCGGCTCAGCACGCAGAAGGCGGGACTGAACCTCGGGATGAACGTGATCGTGCTCGACATCAACCAAGGTGCCTGGAAGCTGGAAACCGAACGGGGCGTCGTTATGGATGGCGACAAAGCAGAACATATCCTGGAGGCGATCCCGGTCATGGGTTCCTATTGCGATGTTATCGGGGTGCGCTCATTTGCCCAGTTCAAGAGTAAAGCAGATGACTACAACGAGGTGATCCTAAACCAGTTTATCAAGTACTCCGGCAAGCCGGTCTTCAGCATGGAGGCCGCCACGCGACACCCGCTACAGAGCTTTGCCGACCTGATCACCATCGAGGAGTATAAAGCGTGCGAAAGGCCCAAAGTGGTGCTCACCTGGGCACCTCACCCCAACGCACTACCCCAGGCGGTACCCAACTCGTTCGCCGAATGGATGAACGCAACTGACTACGAGTTCGTGATCACCCACCCCGAGGGGTACGAGCTGGACGAACGGTTCGTGGGCAACGCCACGGTAGAGTACGACAAGGAGAAAGCATACCAAGGCGCCCACTTTATTTACGCGAAGAACTGGGCAGCTTACCGCGACCCCAACTACGGAAAGGTATTGTCGTCCGACCGCTCGTGGACGGTCGACACGCGCAAGATGTCCCTGACCGACGATGCCTACTTCATGCACTGCCTACCGGTGCGGCGAAATATGATCGTGACCGATGAGGTGATCGAAAGTCCCCGCTCCATCGTGATCCCGGAAGCGGCGAACCGGGTGGTGGCAGCCCAAGTGGTACTGAAAGAGATTTTGACGCATCTCGGGTAAAGGTTGATTCGCCTTCACATTAAAGAGAGTACAGGAGAACAACATGCTAAAATCGCCCGCTGAAAATAAAGAGCAACTCTCGGTCGTCAAGATCGGGGGAAACATCGTGGACAACCCGGATGCCCTGGAAAGCTTCCTAGATGACTTCCATCAACTGGAAGGGCATAAGGTGCTGGTGCATGGCGGGGGCGTGATGGCCTCCAAGATGGCGGAGCAGCTTGGGATCGAGACCAAGATGATCCACGGGCGCCGGGTGACCGATGAGGATACGTTGAAGCTGGTGACCATGGTGTACGCCGGGTGGATCAACAAGAGCATCGTTGCTTCCCTGCAAAAAAGGGGCTGCAACGCGATCGGGCTCTCGGGTGCTGACGGCAACACGATTCCCTCGCTACGGCGCTCTTCAGAGCCTGTTGATTTTGGTTACGTGGGTGATCCTGATCCAACAAAGATGAACGCCACGTTCATCGCACGTCTCGTGGATGGTGGTGCCGTTCCCGTTTTCTGCGCCATCACGCACGATGAAAGGGGGTCGCTCCTGAACACCAACGCCGACACCATCGCCAACACGGTGGCCACCGCCTGCTCCAGCCTATACCAAACCACCCTCTACTACTGTTTCGAGAAAAAGGGGGTACTGAGGGACGTAAACGACCCCGACAGCTTGATACCAGTAATGACCCAAGGGGAATACCAGGAGTATAAACAGTCGGGAATCATCGCCGGCGGCATGTTACCCAAGCTGGATAACGCCTTCCGGGCCATCGAGGGTGGTGTAACTGAAGTGGTCGTGCTGCACGCGAAGAACCTGCTGAACGGGAAAGGGACGATATTAAGATAAACAAAGATACATGAGGCTGAAACAGGATCGCCCAACTATCGTCACGAAAAACGATAAGGGAGAATTAATAAAACGACAAACGAAAGAGTTTTCTATCTGACAGCATTACGAGAAGGCGATAAAGAAGAGTATTGAAGTGAGCAACCATTTAGACGACTATACACGCGAAGCGACGGAACTACTACGGGAGTTGGTCGCCATTCCCTCCCCCTCCGGTGAAGAGCATGCCCGGAGCGACTTCCTGGTAACCTACCTCGCGGAGAGGGGGATTGACGTGGAGCGGGTCGGGAATAACCTCGTGGCACGCCAACCACACTGCGACCCATTGAAGCCAACGCTGATGCTTACCTCTCACCTCGACACGGTGCGTCCCAACACAGGGTACACGTTCGACCCGTTTAAGCCACCTGCCTCGGACACGAGGATAAACGGGCTGGGCAGCAACGATGCCGGTGCAAGCGTGGTCGCCATGATACAGACGTTCCTCCACTTTTATCAACAAGAACTTCCTATCAACCTACTGTTGGCGCTTTCCACCGAAGAGGAGAACTCCGGCCCCAATGGCATGCGTCGGCTTTGGGGTGAACTATCCAAAGAGGTAAATATGGCCATTGTTGGAGAGCCTACCGGCATGAAGGCAGCCATCGCGGAAAGGGGACTGCTGGTAATCGACGGAGAGGCGACGGGTGTGAGCGGCCACGCGGCCCGAAACGAGGGGGTGAACGCGCTCTACATCGCGCTGGACGACATCGCCACGTTGCGGGGGACAACATTCAGCAAGGTCTCACCCACCATGGGGGAGGTCAAGCTGACTGTCACCCAAATCAACGCGGGTACCCAACACAACGTGGTACCGGACAAATGCCGCTTCGTGGTGGATATCCGTACTACCGAACAGTACAGCAACGGGGAAATTATGAAGCTATTGCAACCGAAAATACAAAGCAAGCTCACCGCCCGTTCACTCATCAATCGCAGCTCCGCGACACCCGAAGGGCACCCCTTGCTACAGCAGGTGAAACAGCTTGGTATCGAGACCTATATCTCGCCCACCACCTCCGACTGGATGCGGATCACCTGCCCCGCTATCAAGATGGGTCCCGGTGAGTCAGCCCGATCGCACCAATCCGACGAATTCGTGCTGATCGATGAACTGCGGCAGGGCATCAAGGGATACATTCAATTTATTGAACGGTGGCCCTTGTGATGATTCAAAAAAACAACAACTATGAGCATGAAACCTACAAAGAGCAACAAAGATCACCACTTCACGAAAATGTGGGACAAGGGCTTTGACGCCAACAAGAGGGTGGAGGATTTCACCGTGGGGAACGACCGCGAGCTCGACCTGCGGCTGGCAAAACACGATATCCGGGGATCGATGGCGCACATCAAGATGCTAACGACCATCGGTCTCCTAAAGGTAGAGGAAGAGGAGGTATTGCGCACCGAGCTGGAACGCATCCTGAGCGAAGTGGAGCAGGGAGGTTTCGAGCTTGATGACCAGGTAGAGGATATCCACTCGCAAGTGGAGGCGATGCTCACGGAACGACTGGGAGAAGTGGGCAAGAAGATACACTCGGGTCGCTCCCGAAACGATCAGGTGCTGGTGGACATCAAGCTCTACCTGAAAGAGGAGATCCTGCAGATCAAGGAGGAGGTTCTCGAGCTCTTCAACCTGCTGCAATCGCTTAGCGAGCAGTACAAGGAGGTGCTGCTCCCCGGCTACACGCACGCCCAGATCGCGATGCCCTCCTCGTTCGGTCTATGGTTCGGCGCGTACGCCGAAACGTTGGTCGATGATATGCACACGCTTGCCGCGGCATGGAAGGTGGCCGACCAAAACCCCCTGGGTTCTGCCGCCGGGTACGGAAGCTCGTTTCCCCTCGACAGGGAGATGACCACCCGCGAACTTGGATTCTCCACCCTTAGCTACAACGTGGTTGCCGCTCAAATGGGGCGCGGCAAGAGTGAGCGGATCCTCGCGCAAGCTATGTCAAACATCGCCTCGACCCTGAACAAGTTGGCTGCGGACAACTGCCAATACCTTTCCGGGAATTACGGCTTCATCTCCTACCCCGATGAGCTAACCACTGGCTCCAGCATCATGCCGCACAAGAAAAACCCGGACGTTTGGGAACTGATCCGGGCGCACGCGAACCGGCTACAGAGCCTACCCAACGAAATCGCGTTGATGACCACCAACATGACACACGGCTACCACCGCGACTACCAACTATTGAAAGAGGTGCTCTTCCCCGCGTTGGACACCCTGCACGACATCCTACAAATGAGCTGCTTCATGCTGGAAAATATCTCGGTGAACAGAGAGATCCTCTCCGACCCACGCTACGAGTACCTGTTTACGGTGGAAGAGGTTAACCGCCGGGTGTTTCAAGGCATCCCGTTCCGGGAAGCGTATCAGCAAGTGGGTAAAAAGGTACAGGAAGGGAAATTCCATTCGGATGGGGAAGTGCGACATACGCACGCAGGAAGCATCGGCAACCTCTGCACCGAGGAGATCAAGAGGAAAATGGAGACAGCATCCGCTCCCATTTCTCACACGGTATAACCCGTTCCGAACTTCTCGGACAACCATAACCCGAAAAAACGGTCGTAAACGATATAAGCATCCCCTTCTTTCGTCACGAATTCTTTATCTAACAGTTGGCGCAAGGCCGACTGCACGGTACTTGCTGACATCAAGCCATGTTTCCTCACGAAAGAAGCCGACGTGACCCCTTTTGCCTTACCTTCTTTGGCAATGGCGACTATCAGTTCTTTTTGCCTTGCCGATAATAAGCCTACGATAGCTTCGAACATGGGTTCGTAGGAGTTCACTGTTACGCGGACATAATCCTCCACCATTTGCAATGTACACTCTTCCCCTTTCTCCATCGCGGAGTATAGGCGATTAAAAATATTTTGAACGTACCAGGTATGTCCTTCAAACAGGCGATATGCACGCTCCACCAATTCGTTATCAATCTTCTTGTCACCGTCCCCCATCTTCTCGACGATAAAATCCCGGTAGGTGTTCAACTCTATGGCACCAAGGGAGATCAACGAAACGCTCTGATAGAAAGGACGTGACGGAGAAAAAAAGATATTCCGCATCATCTGTCGTTGACTTCCGGAGAAGATAAAGGTTGCATTGGTACAGGTTTGGATACGCGTGCGAAGGATAGCCTCGAGGTTTTTTTCCGGGTATTTCGCGATTTGTTGGAATTCATCGATAGCTACCACACAAGGCTTATCGGCCGTTTCCAAATAGGTGAAAATCTGTTCCAGTGAATACTCCGGTGCCATGATCTCCCCGATGCCGATATCAAATATCGGCATTCCGGTCACCGGATCCAATTTTAATGCCGGTCTAAGCGAGGTGATCACGTTAAAAAAATGGTCAATAAATCGTTTTCCCTTGGGTTGCAAAGTTTCAAATATCTCTTTACCAAGCATAAACACCAACTCGCTTAGGCTTCCCGTCGCGTAAATATCAATAAAAAAGTGGTGGAAGTTTTTTCTCACTTCTGGAAACTGGAGGCAGTGTTGTATCAACCCGGTTTTGCCCATACGCCTGGGCGATATGATAGCGGTGTTGCGATGATTTAACAGTGCGGATAGCAACTCTTTAGACTCCACCTCCCGATTACAGAAGTATTCAGGGGAAACGTATCCCCCGATTACAAATGGATTTCGCACTTTTTGTTTCATAATCAGTTTTTTTGCAACAAATGATTTTATGCAAAGATAATTATTTACTTTTGAATAATCAAGAATTGAATAATTTATTCAACTATTTCGTTAAGCCAAACGAGCAGAGGACAAGTTTACTTGGACTATGCCGTGGCGAGAAATAGTCTAATGTCAATGAACTATTTCGTTAAGCCAAATGAGCAGAGGACAAATCCATTTGGACTATGCCATTGCGAGAAAATGTCTAATTTATGAACTATTTCATTAAGCCAAACGAGCAGAGGACAAATCCATTTGGACTATGCCGTGGCGAGGCGGTTCACATTGTGTTGTACAAGAGCCATTAAAAGTGGTAACCGATACTCAGGTAGGGGTAGAAGCGTCTGGAGAGGTGCGAGTAGCCCAGCTCAGCCCGCAGCGGTCCCACTATGGTGAGGTGGGAGTACCCGATATTACCGCTCCAGAACGACTCTCCCTTAAAGAAACTGTCCAAGTGTTCGCTATGGATTGTGAAGTTGACGTTGCCGTAGAGGTGATTTTTGGGCGTGAAGGCGTAATGCATCCCCATATCGGCAGAGAATACCAAGTTGCCCAAAAACTCCATTCCCCTTGAGCCTTGCACGGCGATTTGCTGAGGCAGGTAGTGACCGTCGATCCTCCCGCCCACGAAATTGCGGTAGATATTGGGTGCATTCTCGCTCATCACGTACCGTACAGCAAGACGTGGGGTTAAGTACGCGTTACCGAACAGGTGTGAAGACTTAAATAGGTTCATTCGCAAACGCTAAGGGGGTTGTCATTATTTAGCTGCGCAAAGTTATCGGTATGCAGGCAGTATTGAAACGAGAAATAGTTCCCGGACGAGGGGAAATAGGTATCGTTCAGGTTGTCGTACACCCCGTTAAACGTGTAGTTGAAATACAACTGATTATCTGCTTCCGTCACGGTGAGGTTCAGAGGGTTAAGCAAGGGGTTGGAAAAATGATAGTTGTCGAAGCCCGCCCCAAAGTGGAGTTTCACGTTCCCGAAGTAGAACTCGGAGAAGTTGAGCGTCAGGGCATTCCTCATGATCCGCGCATTGTAAAACAGGTTCCCCCGGTGGTAGACTGGCAGATCGCTCCTACTCAGCGTGTAATTAATTCCCCCTTTATAAAAGAGGCCACTGTTGATGGAGTAATCCACCATGAAGTAAGGGTCACGGCTTAGCCTCGTGGTGATATCGAACATTGATTGTAGAGAGCTGTTCAGCCGGATGGTGGTGTTGGCCAAGATAGCCGCCATATCCTGGCTATCGAAGTAAAAACCCATGTTGAGGGTGTTGGTCACTTTTGGCTCCACGTTAAACACGAGGTCGAAAGGCCCTTCTCCGTCCAGCCGGTAATGAACGCTGGAGAAGAGCCCGGTACCAAACACCCTAGCGGTCATGGCATCAAGCTGCTTCCGGGTCACCTTATCACCTTGCAAAGGGATCCATCTCAACACCTGCCTCTCCTCCCTAAGTGATACCCCCTCCACCCGGATGCCTTTTATCAGCAGCGTATCCACGTTAATGTAGGGGTTTACAATCTCTCTCACACGTTCAGGTCTGTCAATCGAGTCGAGTCCCAACGACCGCTTGAGTTCCATTAGTCCCTCCCACTTCCTCATGGCTGCCTCTTCACCTCGAACGATAATGGAGTCGATAGCCTGTTGCTGGAAATCCATCGAGCCGTAAGGATGCAACATGGGTGTAATCAGCATATCCGCATCCTCAAGGTTCTGTATTCTTTTTTGCGTTCCGATGAAGTTTCCAATCTGCCCCATCACCTCGGTAATGCTCCCCTGCCCTTTCTCTATCGCCTTTTCATCGGGTGGGAACGAGACGGCAATAACGATATCGGCACCCATCTCCCGTGCCACGTCCACCGGGGTGTTGTTAATCATCCCCCCATCGATCAGCAGCATGCTATCCTGCTCCACGGGCGTGAACACTCCGGGGATAGCCATGCTTGCTCGCATGGCCATGGGCAGCACTCCCTCTCGGAACACCACCTCTTGACCGGTACGAACATCAGCCGCCACACATGCGAACGGGATAGGCAGATCATCAAAGTCCATAGTATGCTGGTAACCGATAGTCATGTTTAAGAAAAGGCTGTAGATGTTTTGGCCGGCGAATACGCCCGGGGGGAAGCTCAACCTGCCCTCACGCCCTTTCATCTTCAATTGGTACGGTAGCGAGACCAGGTGCCTCTTACTGCTCTCGCGTCGCTTAGCGGGCAGATCTTCACGATACACGTGATCCCGCATCAGGTAATCCCAATCCTGTAGGCTGATGAGTGAATCGATCACATCGGCACCGTACCCAACCGAGTAGAGTCCCCCAACAACCGCCCCCATGCTTGTCCCGGCGATGCAATCAATCGGAATCCCGGCTCTCTCCAGCACCTTCAACACGCCAACATGCGCGAACCCCTTGGCGGAGCCCCCACTTAGCACGACCCCTACCTTTGGTCGCCCGTTTTCACGTGGCCTCTCCTGCCCTGTCATTGCCATGACAGTGCAACTTGTAATCAACAGTATGGAGAGTAATTTTTTCATAACCGTTTTGCAGGTACTTTCATCTATAAATCTTCAGGTTTTTTCATCTACAAAAATAGTTGAAAATAATGTTATTTACAAGCGCTTATCATGTAAAAACAGCGATACAGGCTGACACAATTGCTGCCACACGCGTATCAAAAACGAACAACGCCCTTGTTTTATCAAAACAGGAAAAGAACCAATTTGTCAAAAGAGTTTCACGAATCGAGTAGGAGGAAAATAAAATAGGTTTTCCTCCTATTTTATTTTCCGACCTCTCACACCACCGTATGTACTTACGTGTACGGCGGTTACATTAGAGTGGATTACGAAACAACTGTTTGTAGCTGTCTGATAGACTGTAATAGCCTTGTTTAGCAAACCAAACGTTGTTCATTCCTATGTTCAGGGCGGGACTGTTAGACAGTCGCCACCATCCCTTGCCACTAAGGGCAGTACGCCAACTTAATGTTTCCTCAACTCCAAGTGAGGTGAGGAAACGAACGATACCGATTACTCGTTTACATTGCTTTAGACGGTAACATTTTAATCGGCGGCGAAGCCAACCGTCTAACTTTTCAAGTTTGCCTTTCATTGAAGCGTACTTGAAATATTGTAACCAACCTCTTAGCAACATTTCCAGTTCTCGCAAGATTTGCTCGAAACTTACCCCGCGATTACGTCGGGTAATGGATTTGAGCTTCATCTTTAATCGTTCCTCGCTTGACCTGCTTAGTCCTAACTTCCCTCCTCGTAAAAGGCTATGGCCTAAAAAGTTCACCTTGTAACTCGGCTTGATACCGCTCTTTTCTCGATTGACTTTCAGGAGCATTCTGTTTTCGATAAAACCTATTATGCTATCATATACTCGTTCGGCTGCCTTGCAGCTGCCCACGAATATCTGAACGTCATCGGCATAGCGTACGAAGTCCAAGTTCCGACGTGTCAGCTCTTGGTCTAACTCGTCCAAGACGATGTTAGACAACAATGGGCTTAAAGGACTGCCTTGCGGTGTGCCTTTAACACGCTGACTGCATAGCCCGTCCCGAAGTATACCGGTTTTCAGAATGCGACTGATCAAGGATAGCAAGCGCTTATCCCCTACCCGTGTACTCAGAAGCCAAAGCAAGCGTTGATGGTTGACCTCGTCGAAGAACTTGGCCAGGTCTATATCAACGACGGTACTTTTCCCCGATTTAACGATTTCGCACGCTCGACGCAGGGCATCGTGAGCACCTCGTCGTGGGCGGAAGCCGAAACTCGAAGGGGAAAACATCGGGTCGTAAATGGGTTGTAGGACTTGGTTTATCGCCTGTTGGACTACCCGGTCTTTGACCGTGGGAATGCCCAGCTGACGGAAACCGCCTTTCGGCTTGGGAATTTGAACGCCTTTAACCGGTTGGGGAACATACGTGCCGGACAATAAATCGTTTTGAAGTTCCTTGTAATGGTTGCTGAACCATGTGCCGAACTCTTCGACACTCTGCTTGTCCACACCGCTGCTCCCGCCGTTGCGGCGTACCTGTTGATAGGCTTCGTGCAAATTTGAATAGCCCGTCAAACGTTCCATCAAATCTCTCGTCTGATTACGTTCTTCTTCGCATATAGAAAGCCACACGGGGCTGACCTTCCCGTCACTTTCGTACCATACGGGTACGTCCGTGACGAAAAGGTTACCTTGAATACAACATTCTGCTCCTTTCTTTCGCTTCATCTGTGTATAAGGTTATTTTCTGCCCCTTGGCATTGGCTTTTACTATTCTAAAAAAAAACTCATCAGCTCTAATGTTTCTGCCCTTCGCTCCACTCTCGTTACAAGAGCTTCCTGGCTACTATGGCGTCTGCTGACTTCTGTATAACGGCTTTGCTACAACAGTTCGCTCGTCTTCGCCTCCACCTGTCTTATACAGACCTCCTACGGTAAACTCATACCTCTTTCACCGTGAGTGACACGATTTACTACCCTTGCTTTACGTCCAATTATCGGGCTTCGTGGTCCAATGCCCACTTACCCACAAGGTAAGCCTCGTATCGTGTTCCTGTCCGTTCATTCACGGCTTTGTCGCTGGCTTCCTTCAGATTTGCCCTCGCGGGCAACACCCTTGCCGTTGACTAACGTTTCCTATTGGCAGGCACGTTCGGGACTTGCACCCTATAGATGTATGGTATGCGTAGCGCACAAAAAACAGAGCGACGCTCACGCGCAGCTCTGTTCGACCTTTTTGAGTGTTTAATTAATTCGTAGAGTTTATTAATTAAAAAAGTATATTTCCGACACCTATTAAATGAAAGCAACGCATCACCATCCTGGATTTTGTACCAATTCGGGTGAAATGTTAATTTCCCTTTCAGGAATAGCTGTCAGCAAACGTGTGTCGTTATACTCTAAAGTTGCATTAATTTGTTGACTATATATACTCCTTTTGTGACGTACCAGATCAAACATCCTGTGATTTTCACAGAAAAATTCTATTCGCCGTTCATCTAAAATGTTATCAATAGTGATATTCTCAACATCAATATAGTCTTGAATTCGGTTGCGCCTTAACTCGTTGTAATACCAGGCTGCCTCTTTCGACCCAGCTGTATTTCCCCCTAACAGCTTGGCCTCCGCGGCAATCAGGTAAACCTCTGAAAGGCGAATCACTTTGCAATTATTCGTGTAAAGAGGAGTACTCGAACCCTCTTGTCCCTCGTACTTAGTAGTGTAAAAGCCTTTTCGCTTTCCATCACTTTGAGATTTCTCTTTTACCGTTTGCGTTCTGATATCTCCTGTTTGCTCATTGATGAAGGTCATAAACGCGTCCGATGCGCCCGCTTCGGGGTATCCATCCGGATTGGTGTAATAACCGAGTGAATTGCGTTGAGCGTTCGTGTTGTCGGTTGTTGTTATTTCAAATAGCGACTCATCGGTACCCGCTAGTTTCCAAACGGAAAGGTAATTCTCGAGCGTATAAAGTTTATACGGGCTATTTTCAATAACGTCATTCGCGTATTTGAGCGCGTTATTGTAATCTCCCATGTAAAGGTACGCTCTACTCAACAGGGCTTCCACTGCCCAATAATTAATTTTGCCCGAGCCCTCTTTTTTACCTTTCGATAATAATTCCAACGACCTCACGAAATCTGAAATGATGAAGTCATACGTTTGTTTCAGCGTTGAACGAGTGAACTTTGTATTGTATTCATACACTTTATCGTTCAACGGTATTCCCGAGTTGCTTGCATTAATATCCTCAGCGATTACCGGTATTTTGCAATACATCCTGGCCATTTCAAAATGCCCCAAAGCACGTAGAGCGTACAACTGACCCATGTAATCGTTGTACTGGTCAATATTATCATCTTTATCTTCCACGTTCTGAGCGCTTTCCATCACGCTATTGGCTCTAGTGGTCAAGTAAGAAAACACCTGGTAAGAACCGATAGATAACCCTGAGTTCTTATCGGTTTGATAAATAAGAACCGGCTGAAAATGGTTAACAGAGTTATCTATTAGCTTTATATCACCTCCTTTGGCATCGGCGTACAACCCTTGATCGCCCAGGAAAGACCACCGGCTTATCAAGGTAGAGTAAACGCCGTTTACCGCCGTGTTAAAAGTCGCCATGTTGGGCGTTGCATCGGTTGAAGGCAAGCTGGAAGAAGGCCTCTGATCGAACTCATTTTCACAGCCAATAAATGCAATCGCGAAAAGCAAAAAAAGTATACTGTATTTTCTCATTTTACTATCTGATTTAATTTGTTGAATTAAAAACTCACGTTAATCCCAAATGAGAAGGTTCTCGCCATGGGAGTATCTACCGTTCGGTAGCCGTTTAAGGCTACTTCCAATTCCATGTTCTTCGTGGCCGCGTGTAAAAAAGCGACGTTATTCGCCACGAACGATAATTCCACATTCGACAAGCCGATGCTTCCATACCACTGTTGCGGCAAGCTATAACTCAATGCAAGCTCTTTCAGACGGATAAAGTCGGTAGAATGAATATGCCTCGTTGACCATCTTTCGGATCTTCGCGGGTTATTTATTATTGGCCTCATGTTTTCAACAACATCTCCCGGCTTTTGCCAGTAATTACCCACTAACTCTTTTGAGAGATTAAATGAGAAGTTCCTCAAGCCATCACTTTTAAAGAAGTAGTTCGGATAATCAAACAGATGGCCTCCAAACTGATAGGTCAGAAGGACGTTTAATGACACTCCTTTGTAGGTAAAAGTGTTACCCAATCCCCCGCTAACTTTCGGATAGGCCGATTGTTGCACCGTTTTCCTAGCCCTCGAGTACCAGGAAGTTCGGTTTTCTTTGGTATCGGGTTTGGTGGGATCAATGGCAAACTCACCTATACCGCTTTCAGGGTCAACGCCAATGTACGTGGGCATATAGAAAGAGTAGAGGTCTTCTTTTTCGCGATAGATGTATAAATCACCATCACCGGCAATAATATCGCCGTCAGGTAATTTTTCCACCGTGGCCTTCAAGGTGGCTAAGGTGAAGTCCATATCCCAAGTTAATGGTGCTTTTAGCATATCCGCCCCGTGAAATTCAAACTCCCATCCCCGGTTGGATATCTCACCAGAGTTCATCGTGATGGAACTCGCCCCGGTCATGTACGAAATGGGCACGGCAAGCAACAGGTTACTGGTATATTTATCGAAACGTTCAAGAATAAACGAGAACCTATCGAAAAGCGTGAAATCTAATCCCACGTTCATGTTGTTACTCTTTTCCCATCCCAAGTCATTATTCGCTAGTTGGGCCAGGTAACTACCTCCTGAGGTGCCGTAAGTACCGGCAAAACTATACAATCCCATGTAAGCGTAACTACCCCCTGGCAAAGCACCGTTGGTGCCGTAAGAGAAACGAAGACGACCGTCGGTTATCACGTCATTTTCAAAGAACGATTCTCCCGTAAACCGCCACGACCCGGAGACGCTGTAAAAAGTTCCTTTCCGATTATTCAAACCCAACTTCGACGATTTGTCAGTTCGTAAACTAGCGGCCAGGTAATAGCGATCATCGTAATTGTAGGTAGCATTGCCCAGGTACGACAACATGAAGTTGCGTACATATCCCGAGGAAACGTTGCGAGGCTGCGCGTTAGCCAATTCTTTTAACACGTCGTTTGAATAGTCGCTTGCCGAAGCGAAGTGCCAATTGTTGTTGTATTTTTGAGCCTCAACACCGGCAATCAATCCCAAGTTATGTACAGAATTAAAGGTGTTGGTGTAATTCAACACGTTTGATGTTGTTATCGTGCTTACCTGTTCGTGATTTATTTCGCCCAGCCCGTTCAAAGAGCTGCCATCAATGGAAGCGGGTCCCCAATAATTAAAATGCTTAACGGTAAAGTAGTCAATAGAATTATTTGAGTTAAACGTGAAGTTTTCGGTAAAAAGAACCTTGGCCCCCACGTTATTTATCATCCTCACCGTTTTGTTAGTAATGGAAGACGCATCAGGTGACAAGGACCAAAGGGCATTCTTGACTCTCCCGTTAAAATGCGCGTTCATGTTGTAGGAACCATCAGGGTTGTAAGCCTTCTCGGCGGGGTTGGATCCTACCATCATCGACAACGGGCTTGCTGTGGCCAAGCCTTGGTCTTGACCTGATTGGTCGCCCCTCCCTGTCTGATTCGTGTAGGACATTTGATTTTTTAAGCTCAACTCCAACCAATTCGTGGCTTTATTGCTTAAATTCAACATCGAGCTATACCGCTCGAATTCCCTGTATTTCACGAGTCCTTTAACCTTGTTGTAGCCTAACGAAGCGAAGAAAGTCGTTTTTTCGTCTCCACCAGACGCCGAAAACTGGATTTCGTTTTGGTTCCCGCCATCGTAAATCAATTTTCTCCAATCATCGCCCTCTTTCCTTTCGGTGATGTACGACCAATCATCTGTCATGTAATTGTCTTCTGCAAATTGCTTGGCAGCTGCCTGTATTTCGGCGTTTCCATAGTTACTCTGATCGGGATAGAACGCTTGGTATGCATTTAAATAATACCCTTCTAATGATGCCCTATGATAATCCAAATACTCGTTCGCGCTCATCATCTCGTACGAATTGGTTGCCATGTTGGAAAATCCCGTATTGCCTTTCACATTGAATCGGGTCTTTCCGCTTTGCCCTTTCTTTGTGGTAACAACCACAACACCGTTGGCAGCACGAGACCCGTAAAGAGAAGCGGCAGCGGCATCTTTTAGCACGGTAATCGACTGAATGTCTTCGGGATTAATGCTTGAAAGCACGTTACTGGATACCCTACCACCATAATTACCGGTTGTCATTGGGATTCCGTCAATTACATACAACGGGGTGGTCGAACCAGTGATGGAACCAATACCCCTGATTTGCATCCCTCCCCCTGAACCGGGGTCGCCGGTCAGTGAAGTAACACGAACGCCGGACACTTTACCTGCCAACGCCTTGTCTAATGATTCAACCTTGGCATTAGTAATTTGACTTGCACCCACGGCAGCAGCCGAACCAGTAAAAGAACTTCGACGTGTCGTGCCGTAAGCCACCACGATCACGTCATCCAACCACCCCACCTCTGTTTGCAACGTTACCCTCACGTTTGCACTCACGGGTATTTCCTGAGTAGTGAAGCCCACGTAAGAAATAATCAGCGTCCCATTTGACGGGGCCGAGACAGTGAAATGTCCTTCTGCATCTGTTACCGTACCCACTGTGGTACCCTTCACCTGGATGGTAGCCCCAATGGCCGGTTCTCCATTCTCATCCACAACGGTACCATTCACCCGCACCTGCTGTTGAGCTACGATGGTTCCAACTGCGAACAAGCATAAGGAAAAAAACAAAAACAATTTTCTTTTCATACTCTGCTTTTTAAATTAATAAAAACTTTTTCAAACTCATAATATCCTCTTGCACACTTAGCGCATAAGGGCAGGTATACATCACGATATGTTATCCTATCATCCGTCATCCTACGCCTCACATTTATTTACCAAAACGCGTCAAGAAAACACGCCGGCATATAAGCATTATTCACCATTCAATGCTATTGCAGTTACAAAAGTAGTGAATTTTTCAACACAGACAAGCTTTTCGAAATAATAATGAATATTTGTTTTTTCTTTAAAAAAAGCCTTTTGTCAAGAAGAGGATGGAGATTTATTCCAGTGTTTTGGGAACAATCATCAAACAAGAGCGTTGATTATTAACATGCATAAATCTTATATTAGTTGCGATTTTGAAAATAAAATGAGAAAGTGATCAACGGAATGAAAAATTTTCTCGAAAAAAATCTTCTCCCCATAGCCATAGTTTTAGGCATTGTGTTTCACAAACAGCTATATGCCTTATCGTTTGCAACCCCCTATCTGTTATCGTTGATGCTTTTTATCACCTATTGCCGCATTTCGTGGAGTAGCATCCAAATCACCAAGTTTCACTATATATTATTGGGCATTCAATATATTGGCAGTGCTTTGATTTACCTGGCCTTTCGCCCGTTTAACGAAGTGTTGGCACAAGCATGTATGATATGTGTTTTGGCTTCGACAGCTACATCGGCGCCTGTGGTCACAGGTCTTTTGGGTGGAAGTATCTCTACCGTGGCAGCCTATTCGGTTATCAGCAATTTATCCATTGCATTTATCGCACCGTTATTCTTTTCAATTATTGGGGAAACGGGCAAAACACTCTCTTTTGGTGCATCTTTCGGATATGTTTTTCTAAAAGTGATGCCAATACTGATTCTGCCGTTCCTTGCATCGCTTTTTGTTCAAAAAACTGCTCCCAAACTGCATAGAAAAATAGCATCGGCACAAATTATCTCTTTTTATCTATGGGCAGTAGCATTAACCATTGTTCTAGGCAGCGTCACACGTTTCGTTGTAAGTCACAGCAGTAGCAATTTCTTATTGGAAATAATAATTGCTGTTAGCTCACTTTTAATTTGCCTGTTGCAGTTCGGCATCGGCAGGAAAATCGGCAGGAAATTCTCTTTCGTTGTTGCAGGGGGACAAAGCCTTGGACAGAAAAACACCATCCTTGCTATCTGGCTCACTCAAACATATCTAAACCCGATTGCATCGCTCGGACCCGGGTTGTATGTTTTGTGGCAAAACCTCATAAATTCATGGCAAATTTGGCATAAGAATAGATACGAAGAGAGATTAAAAAAATAATATTATTTTTGTTGAACGCGAGACATTCGTAAACCCCTATGGATTCTGGTATGTTTTACGAAAGTTTGTTGCGTAAATAACACGTTGGGTGCAATTTTAAAAGACGACAATGCAACAAACAACAAACATATTATTAGGACTGACTTTGCTTCTTTTCACTGCCCATGGAGCAGGACAAATGAAAACACCAGATAATGAAGGAATATAAATTGGAAAGTTAGAAAGACTATTGAAAATGATTTAACGTGTTGCTTTATTAATAAGTCAAATTGCTCCCGTGGAAGCATTTTTACAATTTGTTTGAAAATCGGCTGAACGACTAAAATTTTTGTTTTAACTTTGTCAATAAGTTGAAAATTTACTTGCAACACTAATTTTCAACTTATGGGGGAGACTTCGGTCACTCACCCCACCCCTTTTTAAATATTTTTGTCGATCAGTAGTGAATTAAAATCAGTATTTGTGGAATTTCAACATAAATTTTATTAAATAATTACTATGAAAAATTTTATATTAATTTTATCACTGGCATTTTGTTCGGCCGTGTTAAACGGTTGTAACAGTGCTAAGCCGAAGGAGGCTGGGGGAAAGGAAACCGGGGCTGGTAATTTTTTAATTGGCTGGTCTGTTGCGGACATAACTCCGGATAAACCTGTTCTGCTCAGGGGACAATACCATGCCCGGGTTTCCGAAGGAGTAATGGATCCTATAACCGCTACCGTTCTGGCAATGGAATCGGGCAGCGGGCTGTCATCAGAAAAAGTAATCATGGTAAGTTGTGATCTGGTTGCGATTTATGATGGAATGCTTGACGGATCTGAAAATAATTTACGCGACAATGTCAGGAAGCTGATAGTGGAATCTGTTCCCGAGCTGGATGGTGAGCGTATTTTTCTTCATGCCACACATACTCATACCGCCCCGTATGTAAGTGGTGATACCGATGCAAATCGCTATGGCGTGGAGCTTGATGCAATGTCACCGGCCGATTGCCGTGACTATATTTCAGAGCGTATTGCCGAAGCAGCGGTGAAAGCATGGAAGAACCGCAAGCCCGGGGGCATAAGTTACGGATTAGGATATGCCGTTGTCGCGCGCAACAGGATTCAAGCACTGCTTTCAGGTAAATCTGTAAAGGGAGGTTCCACCAACAGGCCTGATTTCAGTCATGTTGAAGGGTATGAAGACCATACCATAAATTTGCTGTATACCTGGGACAATAACAAGAAGCTTACCGGGGTGGTGATAAATATTGCAACTGATCCACAAAGTACCGGAGGTGAATTTTCCGTCAGTGCGGATTTCTGGCATGAAACAAGAATGGAAGTCCGTAAAAGGCTGGGTGAGGACATATTCGTATACCCGCAATGCGCTGCGGCCGGTGATCAGGGAACGGTTATCCTTGTTGGTGCTAAGGCTGAAAACCGGATGCAGGAGATAATGTATCCCGTGACTGATGAAAATATAGAGGAGAGATTAAGAACACCAATGAGCAAGAGGAAAAGAATTGCCCATCAAATTGCTGATGCGGTAACTGATGTATATCCTTATATGGGGGACTATATAGACTGGGATCCGGAATTTGCCCACAGGATGGAAGTAGTTGATCTCACCAGGAGAAAGATCAGCCGGGAAGAAGTTGACAATGCTCTAAAAGAATCGGAGGAGTTTAAGGAGAAATTTGAACAGTTAAAGGCTGAATTTGAAGCAAATCCTGAGCTAAAGAAGGAGCCGAGATGGTACAGGAATATAACAAGTATACATACCCAGATGAAAAGGGGAGAGAATGTTAAAGAGCGATACGAGATGGAACAGAAGGAGCCGAAAATGCCTGTTGAGGTTCATGTTGTAAGGATTGGAGATATAGCTCTTGCAACCAATCCCTTTGAGCTGTACCTGGATTTTGGAATGCGCATAAAAGCCCGCAGTCCGGCTATCCAAACATTTTTAATTCAGCTTGCCGGCGACGGAACCTATGTTCCCCCGAAGCGGTCGGCTGAAGGAGGGGCATATGGTGCAGTTCCTGCAAGTAACCTGGTAGGTCCCGAGGGAGGACAGGAACTTGTGGAAAAAACACTGGAAATGATTGATGAATTGTTTGAATCAGACAACTGAAAATGACTCGTTGGAAAGGCTGACTAATTTGTAAAATATTTATTTGACAATAAACCACACCGGTATTAATTTTTAAATAATGATAAAATGAAAAGTTACAAAAACGCATCACAGTTTTTATGTTTTGTTACTGTTTTATTGATGCTTGGCATTTCAACCTCGGCAATAACAGGTGCTAATCCGGAAGTTGCCAATGAACCTGACAAAGTCTTTATGGCCGGTGCTGCTACAAGCAACATAACTCCTTCTCTTGGTGGAGGGATAATTGGGAATTTCGGGACTCCGCCCCCTGCTACTTATATTCACGATGAATTACATGCACGTTGCCTGACCCTGGATGACGGCGCAACGAAGCTTGTTTTTATAATTGTTGACAACCTGGGTCTCTCTCGTGAGTTAATTGATGAGGCGAAGGATATAATTCAAAAGGAGACAGGAATTGCACCGTCCAACGTCCTGATTTCTGCTATTCATACACACTCTTCAATCAGGGCGGAAGGTGATTACCAGAAATTTATTGTCAGGCGTTTGGGGGATGTGGTCAGGATTGCGCTTAATAATCTGGAACCTGCATCTGTCGGATGGGGTGTAGGGAATGTTCCCGAGCATGTCCATGTAAGGAGGTGGATAATGAAGCCCGGAACTGATTTACCTGACCCATTTGGCGGCAAGGATAAGGCAAAGATGAATCCCGCCGTTGGTGATCCTAACCTTCTTGAACCTTGCGCCGAGCCTGATCCTGGGGTGTCATTTATTTCTGTAAAATCGAAGGAGGGCAAGCCGATAGCCCTGCTTGCGAATTATGGGCTTCACTATGTGGGGGGTGTTCCACGGGGCCATATCTCGGCTGATTATTTTGCAGTCTTTGCCGACAGGATACAGGAGTTGCTGAAGGCTGACCGTCAGGATCCTCCTTTTGTCGGGATGATGTCTAACGGTACATCAGGAGATGTGAACAGTACCAACCGTTTGGGCAAGCCCGAAAAATATGAACCTTATGAAAAGATGCGGCATGTTGCTGAAAATGTTGCACGTGAGGTTTTTCGTGTGCACGGTAAAATTGAATTTCATGACTGGGTACCATTGCGTGCTGTCAGCGAGGAGGTTGCAGTGGGAGTACGTAAGCCTGACAAGAAGATGGAAGACCGGGCACGATACGTGTTGAACCGTCCTGATACAGAAAAACCAGTTCACCAGCATGAAAAAGTCTATGCAGAAAGAATATTGCAGCTTCTTGAATGGCCTGATGAGATAAATATACCCCTCCAGGCATTCGGGATAGGGGATCTTGCGGTAGTGACCACGCCTTTTGAAACTTTTGCCGAGACCGGTTTGGAGATCAAGGCAAAAAGCCCTTTCAAAATTACTTTTACAATAGAACTGGCTAATGGTTATTACGGTTATCTGCCTACTCCCCGGCAACATGATCTGGGGGGCTATGAAACATGGATGGGAACAAATAAGGTGGAAAGGGAAGCTTCAGTTAAAATTGTTGATAAATTACTTAGTATGCTTGCCAGTATTAAGTAGAACAGGTAAATAATTACAAATAGTTTTAACATCAGCCTCTTTGCTGATTTAAAATGTTTAATGATTTCGAGAAATATCAAAATCACCGTGGTTTTTTTAAGCGTAATTTTCATGTTTCTGATGCTGTTACCTACGTCCTTCCTTATGTGAAGGACAGCATTGAGTGAGCCCAGGAGGAGGTCAGGAACTTGTAGAAAGTACCCTTGACCTGATAAATGCTGTCTGGAGGGAAAATGATTAAAGACCTTATTTAATGGAAATTAAAAATTGAAAAATGATGAAAAAGTGTATATTGTTAATTCTTTTTATTGGCTTTACAACAACCGGTTTCTCACAGTTTACCAAATACGAACGGCATCGCACCAGGGCCGATATTTCTTACAAAACACTCTCTGATATTCCCTATTACAGTGAGGATGTGATGAAGGAGGATTCATATATTCGTGAGAAATGCCTGTTGGATATATATTACCCGGAAACCGAAAAAGGCTTTGCAACGGTGGTTTGGTTTCATGGAGGGGGTTTGCAGGGAGGGGATAAGACAGAAGAGTACCCTCATTTATTGAAAGAGAGCGGAATATGTATTGTGAATGCAAATTACAGGATGTATCCCAAAGCTAAATGCCCAGATTATCTTGAAGATGCAGCTGCAGCAATAGCATGGACATTCAGGAACATAGAGAAATACGGGGGAGATACTGCACTGATTTTCATATCGGGACATTCTGCAGGGGGATATCTGACCAGTATGGTTGGGATGGATAAAAAGTGGCTGGCAGCTCAAAATATAGATGCGAACAAAATTGCCGGCTTGATACCTATGAGCGGTCATACAATCACGCATTTCAAAATAAGGGAAGAAAAGAATATTGGTTATGGTCAACCTGTAATTGATGAATATGCACCTTTATATCACGTCAGGGCAGATGCCCCGCCTTTACTTTTAATTACCGGCGACAGGGAACTGGATATGTCAGGCAGATATGAAGAGAATGCATATATGGCACGAATGATGAAATATAATGGTCACGAAAAAACATATCTTTTTGAATTGCAGGGATTTAATCATGAAATGGAAGAACCTGCCTCTTTTGCACTTTTGGAATTTATTTATAAAATATGTCAGGAGAAGAAAAAATAATTTGATTGGTACGTGTTTGGATTACTGTAATATAAAGTTTTTGCTTTTGTCATTAACACCTCAGTTAACCCATGTCCATGAAGTAATTTTCAACTTATGGGAGACTTCGGTCACCCCCCCTCTTTAATATTTTTGTCGGTCAGTAGTAATTTAAAATGACGATGATGAATGAACAAGTTTCAACACTGAAGGAACGGGTAATCAGTATTGATATACTGCGTGGCTTTGCGATGTTTATAATATGTTCAACCCAGATAGGGGGTGCGCCCATATTCCAGACTTTCAACAATATGGTATGGGGTGACGCCTGGCCTGAAATTGTAAAAGTCATTATGTCTAATCCGGCGATCAGCATTGCAAATGTTGCACAACCTATATTTGTTTTTGTCGTGGGAGTGGTTCTGCCCTTTTCATTGAGAAAGAGGCTTATGAAGGCTAGTAAGAAAAAAGTATATACCCATGTTGTTATCCGTTCAGTTATATTGTTCATATGCGGACTTATAGCCGGGGGTAAAATATTAAACCTTCAGTTTGATAAAGTATACTGGTATAATAATGTATTGGAATATATCAGCATAAGCTATCTTGTGTGTTCGCTGATAGTAATAAACACTCCAAAGAAAGCACATTATATAATTGCCGGGGCGTTACTCCTTCTATATTGGTGCATATGGCTTTTTATACCGGCACCCGGCTGGAACGGGGATATTTTTTCATCTGAGATGAATATCGGGATCTATCTTGACCAGGTGATACTCGGGAAATATGGACATCCTTTTAAGGGATGGACGGCAGTTATAAATACTGTAGGACATATCATACAGGTACTTTTGGGAGTACTTACAGGGCATGTGATATTCGGGAACAAAGATAAGAGGGAAAAGACAAAGGGTTTGTTACTTTATGGCTCAGTAATGTTAGTGACAGGTTTGATATGGAGCCTTGTTTACCCGATAATAGGTAAAAACTGGACAAGCTCCTTTGCACTGGTAACAGCAGGTAGTTCCACCTTGCTCCTGACCCTTTTCTATTTTGTCATTGATGTAAAGGGCTATACCAGATGGTCATTTTTCTTTTTTATGTTTGGCGTCAACTCTATTGCTATCTATATGATGGCGCATACATTTGATTTCAGGTTAATAGGCAATGTGATAGTAGGAGGATCAACGCGCCATCCTTTCGGGATAAGCGGTTATTTTCCTGAGGATGTCCGGCTTTTTATTCAGGCATTAGCTGCAATGGCCGTAATGTGGTTGATATTGTATTATATGTACAGAAAGAAAACTTTTATAAAAATTTAAATCAAAACTAGAGCATGAAAAGCGAAAAAATGAAAAGTTATCCTTCGCGAAGAGAATTTTTAAAAGAGACAGCCCTTACATCTATAGGTCTTTTCATCCTTCCCCGCCACACTCTTGGCGGCAAAGGATATACAGCTCCCAGCGATAAGGTGAACATTGGCATTATAGGCAATGGCGGCCAGTCGCTATTTAGCATTAATGAGCTTTTTAAGCTTGAAGATGTGCAAATAACCGCGATAGCCGACCCGGCTGAATATTGGAAGAATGATGTTTTGTACAGTGTAGAGACCGGACGCGGCCCTATAAAGAAGCATATCGTGGATTTTTATTCAAAAAAGAGGCCTGATTTTAAGGTTTCGGAATATGAGGACTTCCGTGAGATGCTTGACAGGGAGAAGTCCCTTGATGCAGTTGTTTGTGCCAGTCCGGACAACACACATGCCTACATTTCTGTAATGTCGATGAGGGCCGGGAAACATGTTTACTGTGAAAAACCTCTGACTCACAATATATGGGAAGCCCGCAAGGTGCGTGATGTTGCCCTTGAGACAGGTTTGGCCACCCAGATGGGTAACCAGGGGCACAGCCGGGATGGTATCCGTCAGACGGTGGAATATCTCCGCGCCGGGGCAATTGGCCGTATAAAAGAGGCACATTCATGGGTCCCCGCCACCAGGTGGCTTCCGCAGCTTAACGGGTATCCTGAAGGTGAGACATCTTATCCGAAGGGTTTTAACTGGGACCTCTGGCTCGGGCCCACGGTTTGGCGCCCCTTTAACCAGCTGTATGTTCCGGTTAAGTGGAGGGATTTCTGGGCATTCGGGTGCGGGGCTTTGGGAGATTTTGGTTGTCATGACATGGATGCGGCTACCTGGGCATTTGGCCTCCACTCGCCGGAGAGCGTTGAAGTTTTGCCTGCCGGCAACAGGGGCAGTAAAGATATTGCTCCCTACGGGGAGATAGGGTATTACAGGTTCAACCGTGATGACAGGCAGCCTGAGATGACGATGACCTGGTACTCCGGCGGACTGCTTCCCGCACGCCATGATTTATTGCCGCGTGACCTGCAAGTGGATCGCAGGGGTGCGCTTTTTGTCGGGGAGAAGGGGATTATTCTGACCAACGGCGGAACAAAGAGCCCCCCGCTGATATTTCCAAAAAGCCTAAGGGATTCATTCAAGCCCCCGGAGCAGTCAATTCCGAGAATTGACACCAAGCATCACCGTGAGTGGGTGGATGCCATAAAAGGAGGGCCAAAGGCATTGTCCAACTTTGAGTATGCATCGAGGCTCGTGGAGATTGTTTTGCTTGGTGTTCTTTCATTAAGGTTGGGTGGAAAGAAAATATACTGGGATTCAAAAAACATGAAAGCCATTGGCTTACCTGAGGCTGATGAAATTATCCGTGAACCGGTCAGGAAGGGCTGGGAGATAGTTTGATAAAAAGATCCATGCAATGACGGCCCATGAATCGCAATATTTTTACTGACTGACATGGACAAATGGTGAACCGAACTAAGTTCCTGAAGGCGTAAAGCATAGACATAGCTGACTTCTTGAAAAAAAGAATAATCCTGAATTTAATCTGAGTACTGATTCCGGCAGGCAAAAATATCATGAGGAATTTGAAATTTGTGAGTATCCCAAACAACCATCTAAGGAAGAGATCAAATATTTATTCCCCATGGTTAAAAATTAAATCAATAAAAACATGAGTTAGTATGAGAAAGTTAATTTTTATCTTTATTTTAATAATCAATTTATTTCCCGCTTATTCCCAAGAAAAGGTTCTGAATATCATAGCCATCGGGGCCCATCCTGATGATTGTGACATAAAATTCGGAGGTACTGCTGCACTATTTTCAAAAATGGGACATAATGTAAAATTTCTTTCCATTACCAATGGAGATGCCGGCCATATGGAACAGGGAGGTGGTGTTTTGGCACAAAGAAGGTATGAGGAGACTCAGGAAGCTGCATCAAAATTAGGAGTTGTTTATGAAGTGCTGGATTATCATGACGGGGAAGTTATGCCAACCCTGGAGTTACGAATGGAGATAGTAAGGCAGATACGGGAATGGGAAGCAGATATTGTTATTTCGCACAGGCCATATGATTATCATCCTGACCATCGTTATACAAGTGCTGTAGTTCAGGATGCAGCTTTTATGGTTGAAGTGCCGAATTATGTTCCAGGAACCCCTGCATTAAGATGGACACCGTTATTTTTATTTTTCAGGGATCATTTTCAGACGCCATATCCTTTTAAACCTCAAATTACAATTGATATAACAAGTGTAATCGATGATAAAATCAATTCAATCAGTTCTTATGAATCTCAGTTTTATGAATGGTTGCCCTGGGTCAGCAGGTATAAGGTCGAGCTTCCCGAAGATAAAGAGTTAAGGAAACAGTGGTTGAAGGATTGGATTATTGACCATCCAAGATGGTCACCAAAAGTGACTCCTGAGATTTTAACAAGCCTTGAGAAGTGGTATGGCAATGATGAAGCAAAGAAAATAAAATATGCCGAGGCATTTGAGATATGTGAATTTGGCCGTCAACCAACTGAAGATGAGATAAGGCTTCTGTTCCCGATGATTGGTAAGTAAATTTATGGCGAGATATTCTCAATATTAGTTTAATTAATTTTAAACACTATTGACCAACTAAATTTTTGTTTTAACTTTGTCAGTAAGTAGTGTTATTCAAACTTATATATTTTCGCAAATGATAAATCGCAGAAACTTTATCAAACAGGTTGCAGCTGCAGGAATTGCCGGCAGTATGCCTTCTGCCCTCTTTGCCCGGCAAAGTTCTGCCCAGCCTATCGAACTCCTGATAAGAGGTGATGATATGGGCAAGAACTACGGGAGAACGCTTGGATTTTTTAAATCTTTTAAGGAAGGGGTACTGACGTCTGCCAGCATTATGGCGACATCGGTATATTTCATGGAGTCGGTTAAATTTTGTAATGAAAATCCCAAACTGGCTGCAGGTGTCCATTCCGTAATAATTGACGGTACCCAAAGACCGGTGCTTTCACCCAGGGAAGTGCCGAGCCTGGTCGATCCCCGGGGATTTTTCTGGGATACCGATGAGCAGTTTAAAGCCGCAAATCCTAAATTCGAAGAGGTCGACAAGGAGATAAGGGCACAGGTGGAAAAAGCACGTTCGGCCGGGCTTAAATTTGTTTATGTTGATAATCACAGGGGAGGTGCCATAGTCGATGATGTTATTATTCAAATATGTAAAGAACAGAAATTGATCTATGGACGTGATTATGAAGGGAAACTCTATGGTTATAAGCGTGTCAGCCTTCTTAAAGGTGAAAGATTTCCACACCAGGAACTGCCTGACGGCGGAAGGGCTTATTATGCAGCACCCGCGTTGACGGAAGAGGAAAAACAGGTTTTCTTTGATAATCTGTCTGCCCTCAAGCCGGGTAAATGGATAACAGTGGTTCATCCGGGCTGGGCTGATCCTAACCGTGCCAGCACAACTGAACTTTTGTGCTCCCCCAAAACCAAGGAGATAATTCAGAAGAAAAATATCCGGCTTGTGAGCTACAGGGATCTTTGGAATGAAGAGTTCGGATAATGCCCGGGGGGAATTAAACTCCGGATTGATTTATGATGGTTATTACTTATTATATTGAGGTAGAGTCTTATGAACAGTAAATTGCGCAATCGTACATTACCAATGAGATCAATTGTGTTGGTTCTTATGGTACTGTTGCTTCAGAGTGCCTTCACAGGCTGCGACAGTAATAAAATATATCTTATCGTCCGTGGTGATGATATGGGTAAAAACTTCGGACGTAATGAAGGATTTATAAAATCTTTCGAAGAAGGAATTCTTACATCTGCCAGCATAATGGCTACGGGATTATATTTTGATGAGGCCGTGAAATATTGTAAGGAACATCCTGAATTGGCAGCGGGCATACATATAACGCTGGCTGACGGAACACAGCGCCCGGTTCTTTCGCCTGAAGAAGTACCCAGCCTGGTAAATGCCAAAGGATTCTTCTTTGAAAGTGCTGGCGAAATTGAAGATCCCAGCGAAGAGGAGATGGAAAAAGAGATCAGGGCACAGGTGAAGAAGGCAAGGGACAGCGGGCTTCATTTTGTGTATCTCGACTGGCACAGGAATGTTCCTCCGGCAGCGGAGCTGATAATTGCCAAGGTATGTGCAGATGAGAAATTAATTTACGGGCCCTCGGAGGCTCTTACAGAATATGGTTATGAAAGTATCCGACTTCTTGAAGGTGAGACTTTTCCAAGCGTCATCCTGCCTGACGGACAAAAAGCTTTTTACGGAGGACCGGCAAACAGCAAGGAAAACGAGGAAGCTTTCTATGAAAAACTTGCAAACCTAAAGCCTGGTAAGTGGATTACGGTAATTCACCCGGGCTGCGCTGATGCAAACAGGGCCAGCACCACGAAGATTCTTTGCTCTGAAAGGGCTAGGGAGATAATAGATCAGAAAAATATTAAACTATTAAGCTATAACGATATCTGGAAAAAAGAATTTAAAAAATAGAGTATGGAAAGTAATAAAGAAAATTCAGCTATTAAAGGGCGGTTGAAATCGCTCGATGCCCTCAGGGGATTTGATATGTTCTTCCTCGTGGGCTTTGCAGGTATTCTGAGAGCCCTTCCAGAATTATCGGACAACGGGGTATTTTTATGGCTGGCAAATCAGTGTAAACATCCTGAGTGGCAAGGTTTCACTGCTTATGATGTAATTTTCCCATTGTTCATTTTCATTGTAGGGGCAGCTATGCCGTTTTCGTTTTCAAAGCGGATTAAACAGGAAGGTGGTAAAAAGAAACTGTTCAGGCATGTGTTGACACGGTCAATTGTCCTGTTTATCCTGGGTGTAATCCTTTGGCAGCAACCGGGTGGTGCTCACCCGTATTATGGTTTCTACAGTGTTCTTTACAGGATTGCTTTCAGTTATTTCTTTGCTGCAGTGATCATGTTGAATACAAACATCCGGGGACAGATTTACTGGGCTTTTGGTCTTGTGGTTGCTTACTGGCTGGCCTTGCGTTTTATCCCTGTACCCGGTTATGGTATAGGAGATTTTAGTCAGGAGGGAAACCTGTCAACTTATGTTAGCAATGGGGTTGCAAAATTCATTTCTCCCAATTTCAAACATGTACTCAGCCTTACTTTGATTCCCAGTATCTCAAATGCACTTTTTGGAGTTCTTGCAGGTCATTGGCTCATGTCAGAACATAATGGGGCAAAGAAAACCAGGGGGTTATTGATTGCCGGAATATGCCTTATTATAGCAGGATTAATCATTCATCTTGATTTCCCGATCAACAAGAAGTTGTCATCTCCATCATTTATATTGCTGACTTCCGGTATAAGCGCTTTTCTCTTATCGGTATTCTATTGGATAATTGATGTAAAAGGTTATAAGAAATGGTCATTCTTTTTTGTGGTAGTTGGGATGAATTCAATTACAATTTATGTAGCCAATTCTCTGTTGAAATTTGGAAACGTGGCAAATGTGTTTGTAGGAGGATTTGATTTTGGAAACGCTCAGGCTTTGGTATTTGCTGTCACAGTTGCTACAATCAAGTGGTTGTTTTTATATTACTTCTATCGTCAGAAGATATTTCTTAAAATTTAGTTTAACTTAAAAACCCACCGTCTTTTTTGATGGTGGGTTTTTACTAATTAACGCGTCTTTTTTATGGTTACAGGCCCAAAAAGTCCGCTTGCCACCGATTCTTTTTCAAACCCAAGCTGTCTGCTATGATACGGACCAAGTTTTTTCACGGGCCATTTATCAAGTTTATTTGTATAGACATATTGATTGGCCAGGCTGTTGGTTACAATTACCTTTAATATGTTATCGCCTTCTTTTATTTTACCCTTTATATTATATTCGTACGGTTTCCAAAGTTTTTTGCCAAGCTGTTCTCCATTCAGAGAGACTTGGCAGGCATAACGCACATCCCCAAGGTCAAGTATCCCCGCACTGTTTTTCACAGACACCGGACATTTAAATATGACTTCATATTCGACATCCCCTGAAAAAATATCTCCAACAACTTCTCTCCAGTCGCCAAGGGAAATATCAACGCGGTTTTCTGATGTGAGTTCCCTAACTTCCAGGTCATCTCCGGTTACCACAAATTCCCTGGCCTTTCTTAATTTCCAACCTTCAGATATAGTCTGGACCACTTCATCCGAAAAATCCGGAGCAGCTGACAACGGATAGCTTTGATTACTGAAAAGGATAACTGCTGACCCCGCAAAATTAAGATGTAATGGTAATTCCCAGCCTGTTGATGTACGGACAGCATTTAAGGGAGTCCAGCACTCACCTGTTTCAGGATTCAGCTGAATTAAATTGGCAGATTCCTGAAACTGAAGTTTGCAGGATGTAGCTAAACTATCCTCGTTCGTCACAAAATATATTGAACAATCGTTCAAAGTCCGCTTGCATACACGGATATTGACATTCGGGAATCCCAAGGCAACCGTTGGCGTTAATAATGAAGTTAATTCGGAAAGGGTTACTGTTATTACCCCCTTGGGTTTTTTAATGCCACTATTTGATTCATCAATCAGGAATACTCTCCCGCCCCCGGAGATGAACTTCTCAAGTCTTTTAATTGATTTGTCCGGCATAAACCTGTTCCGTGAAAGACAAATTGTATTATAGCACATTGAACCAATCATCAGGTTGCCATTTCTAATTTTAGTGTCGCCACTCTCCAGAATATCATCATCTATAAAATCAAAATCACATTGATTTTCAAGGAGTGCCTTTACCAGTTCATCATTTGCAACACATATAGCATCTACATCCGGCCCCCCTGCCCAAATATCCCTTACAGGATAGTACACGGCTGTTTTAACATCAGCTTTCCCCAAGCTCATCAAATAACCCAGCCTTGCTACATATCCATGATAGTTATCCACGTAGTTCCAGAAGGGATTTTCCGGGCCAAACATTGGCCTTAATGCACCTAATAACCAATTCTTTTTTGATACCGGGTAATTACTAAACACAAACAAATTGATGCCCCGAACAGACTGATAATCTGTTATCCATTTCATTTGGGCCGGAGTTAAACCACTTCCGTATACCGCAAACGATTCCGACAGAGACCAGGGCAGATCAGACTGGTGTGCAACAGAGGAGGCAAATTTGGGAAAATGATGATTATCTTCTCCCGGCCAAAGCTGTCTCCATATGACATCAACACCAGGCACATCCATCTTCCTTAATGCCCTCAGCGGATGTCCATAACCATACCTGCGTGCAAAAATTGTTTTGTCTTCCCCGTTCAAATGTCCGCTGGAGAGCAGATTGTTCTCCTGACACCATTGTTGTATCTGTCCATAATAGGCATCTGCATTTCTTTGTGACCACCAATCAAAATAATCAATACGCACTTTTTTATCATTCTCGTCCTCCCCTTCAAAAATTGATGGCAATTCATCTCTTATGTCATATCCGTACCTGGCTTTGAAATCATCAGCTAAATCATCTGTCCAACCGGGATTTGCCACCTGGGCTTCATCAGTAAATGTTATATGGATTGTTTTCCCAAAAAAAGGCCCCACTGCATCTTTATATTTTTCGTGGGTAAGCCTTAAAAATTCTTTTGTCGATTCCGGATTGAGAAGGTCTGGGTATTGATAAGGCCACCAGGTTCCACCTTTCATCACGTTAAACAGCATGATGCGGGCACTGTCTACATCTATAGTGCCGGTTGATCCCGGAGCTAACTGCTTAATTTTTGTTTCGCCCTGATAAAGAAAGGCAGAGAGACAACTGTCAGGTATGCTAAACGGAGTGCCTTTTTGGGGGGTTAAAATCTGTCTTGCAAGTTGCTTGTAGATCAGAGATGGATTTTGTTCTACAACCTGTCCCAGACACGCACCTGACGGCCATCCTCCTTCATCATAAAGATAACTCCTCATATTCAGTTTCTGACACTGCTGTATGGCAAATCTGTACACATCGAAGTATGCCGGAGTTAAATAGTCCGGTTCCATTAAGGTAAACATGGTAGCCGGGCGGAATGCTTTTGGCATCGGATGGATACACACACTACGGGCACCATGAGAGTTCATATCCTCCAACTGCTTTGAAACTATATCTTTACTTATAACATTATTCCATAACCAAAAATAGGCAGGCCAGTAAAATGAATCAGGATTTTTGAATTGGTCAAACTCGAATTTTTCCAGGTCATGGTTAGCTATTTTAGCAGCATTTAAAGAACTGCCGGAATGAATTTTAAAAATATGCACCTTCCCTGTTCTTTGAAGGCTATACAAACCTATTAATGCCAGTAAAGCCAGACTTATTATTAACCCTATTATCAAATTTCCACGTTTCATAGATGGAGCCTTTTTATGGTTGACAAATGCCTCTTTTGTTTTTATCCTGAATAATTCAAAAAAAGTTCCTGGATATTTAAAGATAAAATATTATCATTCTGTCGATTACACCTTTAATCCTATGAGCCTTTCAGAAAATAAAATTAGGGAAAAAGTTTGAAGTGACCAAATCAATACCACAATTTCACCAGGTAAATTGCTTGATCTGCTAGAACATTCTTTGGAAGTCTCCGTTTCCATGAGAAATGCTTAAACCTCAAGTTCTTCTTGGCACGAACTACAAACGCTGCTTCAATCAATTCTATCTGGTAGAGGTTACTAAAATCATTGTACCCTCGATCGAAGATGTAGACAACACCTTTCTCGTAAGGTATTACAGGCATGGCTTTAACGTCATTTACACCTACCAGTGTCTAGTGAAAGGATGCAGGGCCCTGTGCTTCAGCATCATTCAAAGCGTGTAGCTTGATGCCCCCTTGTGCTTTCGGGATCTTGCCCATGCCCAGATAGTACAATTTCTTCCGGTGAGCTTCAAGTGCAACGATTAAATCGCGTAAACCCTCGCTTTTGGCGAGCTGCCCGATCATCATACAAGCAGTTGATCCCACTGGTAGAACGACTTTATATGCCTGTCACCCCGATACTTATCCACGATGCGGCGGAATTTAAAACAATCAAGAAACTCGACTAATTGAGCGAAAAGTATTTGTCTTGATGCATAATGGTCTAATTATGACCACAAAAGTAAATTCAAATCGTCGTGCTTTCAATTATCTTGTAACAGATTAAATATCAATTATTTTAAAGAACAATTGTGTTATTCAGTGGACACTAATGAAATTGATATACGAATGTTGTATATTTGTTCGTAAATAAATGTGTTATGGCCAAGCTAAAAAGACAACACAATGACAAGTAAAATTTACATTCTTATGATATCCATCTTAGTTTTAGTCGGTTACGGGACAAAACAGGATGACAATAGAACTGAATTCTTTCCGAAGATTGAACAAAAACCTAATGTAATTCCTGACAAAGAAAATATTTGGGTTTTTATTCTTGCAGGACAATCAAATATGGCAGGACGTGGAAAGATTGAGCCTATTGATACAATACCAGATTTTAGGATTTTCACCATCAACAAAGAAGGGGAATTAATACTTGCAAAAGAACCCCTTCACTTTTATGAACCTACAATGACAGGTCTGGACTGTGGACTATCATTCGGGAAAGAGTTGTTAAAACAGGTACCTGACAGCATTTCACTGTTAATTATGCCAACAGCAGTTGGCGGTAGCTCTATTAGTCAATGGATAAATGATTCGACTTTTAGAAACGTTACATTGATGACTAACTTCAAAGAGAAAATTGAAATCGCGCAAAAATACGGAACTATAAAAGGAATTCTTTGGCACCAAGGAGAAAGTGATGCAACCACGCAAGAGACAATAGATATTTATAATAAACAGCTTCGAAAATTATTTACCCTTTTTAGGAACGCGATCGGCAATAGTGAATTACCAATAGTGATTGGAGAATTAGGTTCTTTTTCAAAGGCAGATGATAAGTGGAAAGCGATAAACTCTAAAATTGAGGAATATATTAAAACTGACCCCAATTCATTTTTGATCAAGACAAATGATTTGAAAGATAAAGGAGACAAGGTTCACTTCGACTCGGAAGGACAAAGGGAAATAGGGAGAAGATTTGCCGAGCGATTTATTAAAATACAAAAATAGCCAGCCCATAACAGCGTGTATGTGGCAATAGTGGGTGAAGTGTTAATTAAAGGTCAGCGTTTGCTTCTAAGAAACTTTGTGCTAAACGGGCAGGAAAGTTCTTCTAATCCCGCCTGAACGCGAAATCTCAAACCGTTAGCTGAAAGAGTTCTGGATATTTTCGTTGTTTTTCCCGCCAACTCTTGTATTTATTCTGCAACTTCTCATCTGATAATAATAAACGAATCTTCATAACGAATCAAAGGTAAAAAGGTAGTCGAATAAAAAACTGCTGGAAAAAGCCCTTCAACTTTACGAACTTTGCAGTTTGAACAGTAAAACATACTCATGGGACAGGGAGAGAAAAATTATCGATATAAAGAAGATAAATCACCGAAATGAACAGTAAACACGAAAAGAGAAGCAGGGAAAAACTTATCGAGTCATTCGGGGATATCAAAGAGGCCAAAGAGATTTTAAAAAAGTTTCCTCATTAGGTGCCATCTGCCGGCTCCCGTTTCAGCACGTTCACCCCGATGATCCCCAGTAGGACCATAAGTCCCCCCACCAGGTGGTAGCCGCGAAGCGTTTCACCCAAAACGATGATACCGGCAAAGACGGTGATAACGGGACTCAAGTTGTTAAAGATAGAAGCTCGGGAAGCGGGGATGACCACCAGTGCAGTGTTGGTCAAAAACGAGGTCAAGAAAGAAGATAGCACACCCAGGTAGAGAATAGACCACAAGAACTCGCCATTCTGGAACGGGGCAAAGTAGAGCGGGAGGCTATTTTGTTGCACGTGCTTAGTGACGGCCAAAACGTTAAAGAGCACGCAGGCAACCACTGTCATGAAGAAGGTGATATCCATGGCCGCATGCTTTCGCGTGGCTCTCCGAGCCAGGATTAAATAAATGGCTATGGAAAAGACGGAGAGCAAAATGATGAAATCGCCCTTCAGCGTTTCGCCGGTCACCTCACCTAGCCCGTTCTTGTACATGATAAAGATCACACCACTCACCGATAAAAACACGGAAAGAAGTTGCCAGATCGTGCTCCTCTCCTTCAGGAAGATAGAGGCCAATATCAAGGTGAAAATCGGGGCAGTGGCGGAAATGATACCTGCCTCAGAAGCCGTGGTGAATTGCAGGCCGATGGTCTGCAGCAAAAAGAGTAGTATCGGGTAGAAAAGGGACAAAAGGAGCAGCGACGGTACGCTTTTCCGACCAAACCGCGGGAATCCCTTCCCACGAATCAAGTAAAAGAAAAGAATACCGACTAAGGCGGCACTAAAACGATGGGCCAACAGATCGATAGGCGAAGCGTGACGCAACGCGATTTTCACGAAAATAAACGAAAACCCCACTATTAGGGTCATCAACGTGAGACAGAGATAGGCTACCCCCTCTCGCTTTACTGACTTCATACCATTCATTCCTTTCTATTGCACATTTTTATACGAAACAATACAATCTGACATAAACGGCTATTTACGCACGTTACGCGATAGCATTCACTAAAGTTAGACTATTTCTCGCCACGGCATAATCCAAGTGAACTTGTCTTCTGCTCGTTTGGCTTAACGAAATAGTTCACTAAAGTTAGACTATTTCTCGCCACGGCATAATCCAAGTGAACTTGTCGTCTGCTCGTTTGGCTTAACGAAATAGTTCACTAAAGTTAGACTATTTCTCGCCACGGCATAGTCCAAATGGATTTGTCCTCTGCTCGTTTGGCTTAACGAAATAGTTCACTAAAGTTAGACTATTTCTCGCCACGGCATAATCCAAGTGAACTTGTCTTCTGCTCGTTTGGCTTAACGAAATAGTTCACTAAAGTTAGACTATTTCTCGCCACGGCATAATCCAAGTGAACTTGTCTTCTGCTCGTTTGGCTTAACGAAATAGTTCACTAAAGTTAGACTATTTCTCGCCACGGCATAGTCCAAATGGATTTGTCCTCTGCTCGTTTGGCTTAATGAAATAGTTGCTTACCGCCGTAAAGATAGTAAATTGATGGCAAATGGAGGTTTATTTGCAAGAGAGATTCTTTTTGTTGCCGCGATGACGCATTTTTTGTACTTTTGCATTTGTATGAACTGAATTAAACTTTCGCACATTGTATTCTTTTTGTCAACATAAATGCAAAAATGAAACAAGGTAGACACTACTGAAAATTACTCTATAACTATGAATTTACTAGACAACATGATCGCACGGGCAAAGGCCAACAAGCAACGAGTGGTATTGCCCGAAGGTAGCGAAGAGCGCACGTTGCGGGCGACCGACCAGCTGATTGCAGATGACGTAGCCAACATCATCCTCTTGGGAGACCCCGCCGAGATTAGAAGCGAAATCGATCGACTGAAACTCACCAACGCGGGACGGGTAAGGGTAATCGACCCAAAAACACACGACAAAAAAGAGACCTACACGCACCTGCTCTTCGAGCTCAGGAAAAAGAGAGGGATGACGCTTGATGAGGCGGCGAAGCTGGTAGAAAACCCGCTCTACCTGGCTTGCCTTATGATCAAAAGCGGGGACGCCGACGGCGAGGTCGCCGGGGCGCGAAACACGACAGGGAACGTGCTGCGACCAGCCCTGCAAATCATCAGGACATCGCCGGGTGTGAAAGTCGTTTCGGGAGCCTTTATCATGCTTACACGAACACCGCGATACGGGGAAAACGGGATCATCCTGTTCGCCGACTGCGCGGTGATGCCTACCCCCACTGCCGAGGAGCTGGCTTCGATCGCCCTCGCCTCCGCCCAAACGATGAAAAGTTTGGTGGGCGTGGAACCCAAGGTGGCCATGCTCAGCTTCTCATCCAAGGGCAGCGCCGAGCATGAAACGATCGACAAGGTACGGGAAGCAACAGAGATGGTGAAAGAGCTGGCGCCTACCCTGCTGATTGACGGCGAACTACAAGCAGACACCGCGCTGGTACCCAGCGTGAGTGCTAGCAAAGCTCCGGGCAGCCCAATCGCGGGAAAGGCGAACGTGCTGGTTTTCCCATCGCTCGAGGCGGGCAACATTGCTTACAAGCTGGTACAGCGACTAGGCAACGCAGAAGCAATTGGCCCGGTTCTACAAGGAATAGCCGCCCCGGTGAACGACCTCTCAAGGGGCTGCTCGGTAGAAGATATTTACAACATGGTGGCTATCACGGCCAACCAAGCCATAGGACTAAAACAAAAATAGACAACAGAATATGGATGAAATGATTGTAGAACCCATCGAGAAGTACGGACTGACTATCTCTAGCGGAAAAAACAAACCGCTCTTTTCGAAAATAGGCGTGGTGGGCGCCGGGAAAGAGGGGATAACCATCATCAACATGGCGGCCACGGCTGGCATGGAGGTGGTCTTCCTCGATGAATCGCAAGAACGAAACGACTACGTGATGTGCGAACTGAATAGAGTGATGAACCGAAAAATTAGCCGGTGGGGATTGACACCGGCAGAGAAGAAAGTCATCCTGAACCGGGTCACCCCGACACTTTCCTACGAGGACTTCACGGAGTGCGACATGGTGATCGAGTGCAGCCGGTACTCCGAAACCGGGCGCCGAAGCACTACCCTGAGGAAAAACATTTTCAAAAAGTTGGAAGAAATACTGGACAAAGATGCCATCATCGCGACCAACGGCTCCACCTTGATCATCAGCGAGCTGGCAGCCGACCTCATTCACAAGGAGCGGTGCGTGAGCCTTTACTTCCCGGTATCGCACTCCGACGCCCGAATCCTAGAGATATCCATCGGGATGTACACCTCAGAAGAGGTGTACCAGAAGATGGAAGTGTTCGCAAAGCTCATCAAGTACAAGCCGCACCGCGTTAACGAGAGCAACGGGAACGTGAGCTTGCGGCTACTGGCAACCATGCTCAACGAAGCGTGCCAAATGCTGTTGGAAAGAATCAGCTCACTAGAAAGCATCGAAGAGACCTTTACCATCATTTTCGGGCAACGGTACGGTATCTTCCGGATGGCCGACATCGTGGGGATTGAACGGCTCGTAACCTTGATGGAGGCGATGTTCAACGACTTCGGCTTGAAGCAATACAAGCCTAACCCCATCCTGTGGAAGCTATACCGTTCCAACCAACTAGGCGTGCGCACCGGGAAAGGATTTTACGTGTATGACGAGAACGGGAATCCCCTGTCAGTCAACAAAACCATATTCAATTAAAACGAAACCTCGATCGGGTAAATTAGATGAGGATGAAAAAATAAAGATGAAATAATCGTATGAAAATTCTAGTATTAAACTGCGGAAGCTCCTCCATTAAGTACAAACTTTTCAAAATGGAAAAGAGGGAGGTGATAGCGCAAGGAATCATCGAAAAAATAGGGATGAAGGGCTCGTTTCTCAAGCTCACGCTGCCCGATGGCAAAAAAGTGATACTTGAGGGAGAGATACTTGAGCATCGTGCCGGCATTGAGTATATCTTGGGCGTGCTGCTGAGTAAGAAGTATGGCTGCATCCAATCGCTGGAAGAGATTGACGCCGTAGGACACCGGGTAGTGCACGGGGGGGAACGCTTTAACACGAGCGTACTTATCACCGAGGAGGTAATCGATATGATTAACGAGTGCATTGAACTGGCTCCACTACACAATCCACCAAACCTGAAAGGGATTTACGCGATTCAAGAACTACTGCCTAACACCCCGCAAGTGAGCGTGTTCGATACTGCTTTCCACCAAACGATGCCCGACTACGCGTACATGTACGGGATACCCTACTCGCTGTACGAAAAGTATGGCGTTCGTCGATACGGGTTTCACGGCACCAGCCACCGTTACGTCTCCAAGCGGGCGTGCGAGTTTTTGAACGTCCCGTACGAGGAGCAACGAATAATCACGGCACATATCGGAAACGGGGGATCGGTAACCGCCATCAAGAACGGGAAATCGATTGACACCAGCATGGGCATGACCCCGGTAGAAGGACTCATCATGGGAACTCGCTCGGGCGATGTGGATCCGGGAGTCATCTCTTACATCATGGACAAGGAAAGAATGGGCGCTCACGGTATCTCCACCCTGTTGAACAAGTTTTCAGGGATTCTCGGTATGTCGGGCGTCTCCTCGGATATGCGCGAGCTTAACGCGGCCATCAACGAGGGGAATAAACGGGCTCAGCTGACCATGAACGCGTACAACTACCGGATTAAGAAATACGTGGGTTCTTACGTCGCTGTCCTAGGAGGGGTTGATATCCTCGTCTTCACGGGAGGCGTGGGTGAAAATCAAGCCTCGACTCGCTCCGACGTGTGCAAGAACATGGAGTTCATGGGAATTGAACTGGACGAGGAGCTGAACGCATCGGTACGCGCCACTGAGGTGGTAATCAGTAAACCGGAATCGAAGGTGAAGGTGGTGATCATCCCCACCGACGAGGAGCTGACCATCGCGAAAGACACGGTAGAAATATTAAACTTGCAATAACATTTTTGCCCATTAGCACAATCGAGTAGGAGGAAAATAAAATAGGTTTTCCTCCTATTTTATTTTCCGACCTCTCACACCACCGTATGTACTTACGTGTACGGCGGTTACATTAGAGTGGATTACGAAACAACTGTTTGTAGCTGTCTGATAGACTGTAATAGCCTTGTTTAGCAAACCAAACGTTATTCATTCCTATGTTCAGGGCGGGACTGTTAGACAGTCGCCACCATCCCTTGCCACTAAGGGCAGTACGCCAACTTAATGTTTCCTCAACTCCAAGTGAGGTGAGAAAACGAACGATACCGATTACTCGTTTACATTGCTTTAGACGGTAACATTTTAATCGGCGGCGAAGCCAACCGTCTAACTTTTCAAGTTTGCCTTTCATTGAAGCGTACTTGAAATATTGTAACCAACCTCTTAGCAACATTTCCAGTTCTCGCAAGATTTGCTCGAAACTTACCCCGCGATTACGTCGGGTAATGGATTTGAGCTTCATCTTTAATCGTTCCTCGCTTGACCTGCTTAGTCCTAACTTCCCTCCTCGTAAAAGGCTATGGCCTAAAAAGTTCACCTTGTAACTCGGCTTGATACCGCTCTTTTCTCGATTGACTTTCAGGAGCATTCTGTTTTCGATAAAACCTATTATGCTATCATATACTCGTTCGGCTGCCTTGCAGCTGCCCACGAATATCTGAACGTCATCGGCATAGCGTACGAAGTCCAAGTTCCGACGTGTCAGCTCTTGGTCTAACTCGTCCAAGACGATGTTAGACAACAATGGGCTTAAAGGACTGCCTTGCGGTGTGCCTTTAACACGCTGACTGCATAGCCCGTCCCGAAGTATACCGGTTTTCAGAATGCGACTGATCAAGGATAGCAAGCGCTTATCCCCTACCCGTGTACTCAGAAGCCAAAGCAAGCGTTGATGGTTGACCTCGTCGAAGAACTTGGCCAGGTCTATATCAACGACGGTACTTTTCCCCGATTTAACGATTTCGCACGCTCGACGCAGGGCATCGTGAGCACCTCGTCGTGGGCGGAAGCCGAAACTCGAAGGGGAAAACATCGGGTCGTAAATGGGTTGTAGGACTTGGTTTATCGCCTGTTGGACTACCCGGTCTTTGACCGTGGGAATGCCCAGCTGACGGAAACCGCCTTTCGGCTTGGGAATTTGAACGCCTTTAACCGGTTGGGGAACATACGTGCCGGACAATAAATCGTTTTGAAGTTCCTTGTAATGGTTGCTGAACCATGTGCCGAACTCTTCGACACTCTGCTTGTCCACACCGCTGCTCCCGCCGTTGCGGCGTACCTGTTGATAGGCTTCGTGCAAATTTGAATAGCCCGTCAAACGTTCCATCAAATCTCTCGTCTGATTACGTTCTTCTTCGCATATAGAAAGCCACACGGGGCTGACCTTCCCGTCACTTTCGTACCATACGGGTACGTCCGTGACGAAAAGGTTACCTTGAATACAACATTCTGCTCCTTTCTTTCGCTTCATCTGTGTATAAGGTTATTTTCTGCCCCTTGGCATTGGCTTTTACTATTCTAAAAAAAACTCATCAGCTCTAATGTTTCTGCCCTTCGCTCCACTCTCGTTACAAGAGCTTCCTGGCTACTATGGCGTCTGCTGACTTCTGTATAACGGCTTTGCTACAACAGTTCGCTCGTCTTCGCCTCCACCTGTCTTATACAGACCTCCTACGGTAAACTCATACCTCTTTCACCGTGAGTGACACGATTTACTACCCTTGCTTTACGTCCAATTATCGGGCTTCGTGGTCCAATGCCCACTTACCCACAAGGTAAGCCTCGTATCGTGTTCCTGTCCGTTCATTCACGGCTTTGTCGCTGGCTTCCTTCAGATTTGCCCTCGCGGGCAACACCCTTGCCGTTGACTAACGTTTCCTATTGGCAGGCACGTTCGGGACTTGCACCCTATAGATGTATGGTATGCGTAGCGCACATAAAAAACCTCGGAAAAAAATCCCGAGGTTTTTTAATCTATTATATCGAATACTATTCCGAAAATACTTCGAAAGGAATTTCTACCGAAATCTCTTTATGAAGCTTAACCAGCGCCGTGTAGCTCCCTACCTCTTTCACCGGATCCTTGATCACGATCAACTTGCGGTCGATATCAAACCCCTGCTCAGCCAATGCATCGGCAATTTGAATGTTGGTGACCGAACCAAAGATGGTCCCGGTGGAGCTGGTCTTCGCACCAATCGTGAGCGAAACACCCTCCATCTTGTCGGCAATGGTTTGCGCGTCGGCCTTTATCTGTGCGATCTTGTGGGCGCGCTGCCTCTGATCTTCTGCCAATACCTTCTTGGCCGACTCGGTCGCGATAATGGCCTTTCCCTGTGGGATAAGGTAGTTGCGCGCGTACCCTTTCTTCACGTTTACTACATCATCTTTGTAGCCCAAGTTCAAAACGTCTTCTTTTAAAATCACTTCCATCTTTCAGTCCTCCTCTTATTTCATTAAATCGGTAACGTATGGAAGTAACGCGAGGTGGCGCGCCCGCTTAACCGCTTGAGCGATACGACGTTGAAACTTCAAGGACGTACCGGTAATCCTTCTGGGTAAGATCTTGCCCTGCTCGTTCAAGAATTTCTTCAAGAACTCGGGGTCTTTATAATCGATGTACTTGATCCCGTTCTTCTTGAAACGGCAGTACTTTTTCTTCTTCACATCCACCGAAAGGGGAGTCAAATACCTGATTTCTGACTGCTTTGCCATCGTTTAATCCTCCTTTTCTTTTAATTCAACTTCCTCTTCAACGTTTTCCAAACCTTCAGCTTTGGGTTCGGGATTATCTACCTCGGTTTCCGTTATTTCTACCTTGGACTCCGGGGTTTCATCTTTGTCCTCCTGGCTTACTGGCTCGGGAGTCGGGTTTTCATTCTTCTCGGCCTTAGTCTCTACTCCTTCGACCTTAGATTCCGGCTTTTCGGCTATGCGTTCTCTCTTTTCAGCCTTAACCTCGGGCTTTTCAGCCTTACCCTCCGACCGTTCGGCCCTCTTAGGTTTTGCCTGATCGTTCATCGTCGCAGCGTCTTGCTTCTTGTTACTCTTGTTACTCTTGTTCCGCCGTTTCTCGGCATACTCCAAGGCGAACTTGTCCAGTTTCACCGTTAAGTAGCGAATCACACGCTCGTCGCGACGGAAGTTCACTTCCAACTTCTCAATCACGTGCGGCTCGGCCTTGAACTCCAGGAACGCGTAGAACCCGGTCGTCTTCTTGTCAATGGGATAGGCCAGCTTGCGTAGGCCCCAATCCTCTTCGTTCACGATCTCCGCCCCTTCTTCAATGAGCAAAGACTTGAACTTTTCAACCGCTTCCTTCATCTGATCATCAGACAAAACGGGAGTTAAAATGAAAACGGTTTCGTAATTGTTCATACAAATTAAATTAATACATTATGATTTGAATCGAAAAATATTTTTCGACCGGCAAAGGTACAACAATTTATCCAATAATCAAACGACCCAACCTAAAACCTTGCAAAAAATCACCGTGCGGTTCGAATCTTGTACGCGCAAGTCACCTTTCCTTTCTCCATGTTGGAAAGCTTGCTCCTCACCATTCTTTTACGAAGCGGCGAGATTTTATCGATGAAAAGGATTCCATCAAGGTGATCGTACTCGTGCTGGATAACCCGGGCCATGTAACCCGTGTATACCTCGTCGCGAGGCACCAGGTTCTCATCCAGGTAGCTGATTCGAATCTCTCCCTCACGGGAAACCTTCTCGTGTATCCCCGGGATGCTAAGGCACCCCTCCTCCATTGTTTCTAGCTCACCCTTACGCTCGGTGATTCGCGCGTTGATGAACACTTTCGTGAAATCCTTGAACTCCGGGTACTCTTCATTAGCAAGCGGTGAGAGATCCATCACGAATACACGCTCTTCCAACCCCACTTGGGGTCCGGCGAGGCCCACCCCCTCGGCGCCTCGCATCGTCTCGAACATATTGTCGATCAACTCGTCCAGACCAGGATAGGCCGACGGGTCAATATCTTTGGCCACCTTGCGCAACACCGGGTGACCGTAAATGTATATCGGTAAAACCATAATTCAATAAACAATGAGCCGTTTTCGTTAAGCAAAGCAGAATTGAGCTACAGCCTCTTTCGGCTCTCCATATACCCTTGAAGGATAATGGTAGCACTGATCTCATCCACCAGTTCTTTATCTTGCCGACGCCTCTTTTTAAGCCCGCCATCAATCATCACCTGGTGAGCCATTTTAGAGGTAAAACGCTCGTCGTAATACTCCACCGGTATATGGGGATACAACTTCCTGACGCGGTTAACGAACGGCTCTATACGTTTCATGTTTTCCGACGGCTCGTTGCTCATCGTCTTGGGCAAGCCTATCACGATACGCTCCACCGCCTCTTTCTTGAGGTAATCAGCCAGGAAATCTAGCAGCCTCGGGGTCTCCACGGTCGTCAACCCGTTCGCGATAATCTGCAGCGGGTCGCTCACGGCTAGCCCGGAACGTTTTTTCCCGTAGTCTATCGAGAGGATCCTCGCCATCACATCACGATTCAAACACCCGCTTACGCAATTCGAAATCGCTCCCGAGGTACTTCTCCCGCACGATGGGATTGGCGGCTAACTCCTCGGCAGTGCCCTGGAACAACACCTTCCCCTCGAACAGCAGGTAAGCCCGATCGGTAATGCTAAGCGTCTCGTCCACGTTATGGTCGGTAATAAGGATGCCAATGTTCCGGTACTTGAGCCTCGCCACGATCGATTGAATATCCTGCACGGCGATGGGATCGATGCCCGCGAACGGTTCATCGAGCATGATGAACTTTGGGTCAATGGCCAAGCAGCGGGCGATCTCGGCACGGCGCCGTTCCCCACCCGATAGCCGGTCCCCTTGATTCTTCCTCACCTTCTGAAGGCCAAACTCGTCGATTAGCCTCTCCAGCTTCTCTTTCTGCTGCTTGGGCGACTGGTCGGTGAACTCCAGCACCGCCCGGATATTGTCTTCCACCGACATTTTACGAAAGATCGAAGCCTCCTGTGCCAGGTAACCAACCCCCTTCTGAGCCCTTTTGTACACCGGGTAACGGGTGATGTTCTCATCACCGATAAAAATCTGTCCCTCGTTGGGCACGATTAGCCCCACGGCCATGTAAAAGGTCGTGGTCTTCCCCGCCCCGTTGGGCCCCAGCAACCCCACGATTTCGCCCTGCTTGACGTTGATGGAGACATGACTCACCACGGTGCGTTTACCGTATCGCTTCACCAGGTTCTCCGTGCGCAACATCAATGGCCCCGAAGCACCTTCCTCATCATCATGAGAATCAGTAGACTCGGTTGAGGCGACAGCTTCCTCAGGGATAACAGGCCCCTCAGAAACGATGGAATCTTCGGGAACGATAGCCTCCTCAGCAACAACGGGATTCTCAGGCTCAACGGCTAGCCATGTATCTAGTGTCTCTTGACTCATTCGCTCGAAATTTTATGCAAAAATACGCGATTTTCTTCTGAAATCGAACAGGATTGCCAATTTATATGGAATCCGGCGGTTCACTGAGGACGGCGTAACGGCTCGCTATCGGGGTTTAACGAGCCACTGATGCCTCCCGGGGAACGCTACTCAAGGAGGCAACAGAAACGGATCGTTATCGGGGCTCAACAAACCGCCGAGAAATCCTTACAGCGTGAGAACGACCTCTGCACTCTTCATCGCACCCTCGACGGGCGGATGTAGCTTCGCGACCCGCACTTCTAACCTCGAAACACTAGGGTACTCCGCTTTAACCCGTTTAAGGATTCGACCTCCCACATGCTCTATCAACTCGGAAGGGATAACCATCTCGGCCTTGACCAACCCGTACAGGTCGGCGTAATTAATCGTGTCGGCTAACCTGTCCGACTCAATGGCCGCCGTAACATCCACCTCTAAGGTCAGGGTTACCTCGAACTCATTCCCAACCTGTTTCTCGTGTGGCATCACGCCGTGAAAAGCATGGAAACGCATCGCATCCAGTACTATTTTCGTCGTCATCCCCCGTTCGTTCCCCTTGCTCATTTGTTTTCCCATTTTTTAGTCTCGCTTTCGCTTCTTATTGGCACCCCATATTCATTTCATTCCACATTCACTCACGCCCCTCTCCGCTTGCTTGCATATCAAGCCGCCACACCGGGTAATCCCCGAACTTTCGGGGTGTCGGAATCCATAATTATCCACTTACCGGAACTCCTAACCTCCCGTCTGCAGACCTCAAAAATAGGAACAATCCACCACAAAACAGCGCAAATAGCCAGCAAATTTCAAATAGCGTGATATTTAATGGAACATCCCGTTTAAAATTAGGTGAAAAATCGTTATATTTGCGCATTCTTGAAAGCGTAACTGCTATAAACTAATTTTAAAACACATATGGATAACGCAACTGTTAAAACGGATGTTTTAATCATTGGTGGGGGGCCCTCGGGGTTGTCTTTCGCCATACGATTGGCTGATCTGCTGAAAGAGAAGGGAATGGGACAACGCATCTTACTGATAGACAAGGGGAGTTCCATTGGTAGCCATATTATTTCCGGGGCGCTAGTTCGGCCCGGTATCTTCAGCGAACTGCTACCCGACACCCCGGTTGACGAGATACCCTTCGACTCGAAGGTGTCAACCAATAAGATGTACATGCTGAGCGAGAAGGGAAAACTTAAAATCCCCGTTACCCCACCCTACATGGGCAACAAGGGGCACTACACCGCCTCGCTGGGAGAGCTTTGCCGCTTCCTGGCCAGCAAAGCGGAAGAGAAGGGAGTGGAGATCTATCCCGGCTTCGCGATGAGCGACATCCTGTATGACGAAAAGGGTAAGGTCATCGGAGCAAAAACAATCGACACCGGGGTAAACCAGCAAGGGAATCGGATGGAAAACTTTCAAGAAGGTACGCGGGTTGAGGCTAAGCTAACCATCTTCGCGGAGGGATCGAGGGGCAGCCTTACCAAGAAACTAATCCAGAGATTCAACCTGGATCAAGGTAGGAACCCGCAAATCTACTCGCTGGGCTGCAAAGAACTGTGGAACGTACCCGAGGGGACCATTGCCCCAGGCGAAGTGTACAACACCATGGGATTCCCGGCATCCGACTTTGGCGCGTTCGGCGGAGGATTTATCTACGGTCTAAAAGAGAACAAGGTGGCGTTGGGTCTAGTCATCGGGCTGGACTACGCCGATCCCACGTTCGACACCCACAACGCATTCCAAGTGTGGAAAAAACACCCGTTCGTCTCCCAGTTCCTGAAAGGGGGTACGATCTTGGAGTACGGCGCGAAAACACTACCCGAAGGGGGTTACTACGCCGTTCCGAAACCCTTCACGGACAATGCCCTTATCGTGGGCGATAGTGCCGGGCTACTCGCCATGCCGGCGCTGAAAGGGATTCACCTCTCCGTGCAATCGGGTATGCTAGGGGCGCAAGCCGCATTGGTGGCGCTGGAACAGGACAACTTCTCGGAAAAAACGCTGCAAACCTACGAACAGCTGGTGAAAGAAAGCAGCATCCACTCCGAGCTGCACCGCAACCGCAACTTTAGACAGGGGTTCGTCAAAGGGATGATCCCGGGCATGTTCCATTTTGGTACCCAGCTAATTAGCGGGGGAGCTGGCTTTTGTGGGCGACTAAAAACCCATTCCGATAGCGAAGCGACAAAAACACTCGCTGAAGCAAAAAAGCCGCTGTTCAAAGAAAAATACAAGAACCTAGAATTCGACAAGGAGCTGACGTTTGATAAGGTCACGGACGTTTACTACAGCGGCGTGGCACATGACGACCACCAGGTACCGCACTTGCAGGTGAACGATCCCAAAACGTACAACACCGTGAACATCAAAAAGTACGGCGCACCCTGCCAATACTACTGCTCGGCCGAAGTGTACGAAGTGCATACCGACCGGGAAGGGAAGCAAGAGCTGAGGATCCATTTCGAGAACTGTCTCCATTGCAAGACGTGTGATATCAAAGAGCCCGCGGGCGGCATCACCTGGAATGTTCCATACGGTGGGAACGGACCCGATTATAAATACATGTAACTATAAATAGCACGAAATAAATGGCACTAACAATTATCAGTTTAATCAAACAGGTTCCACTCCCCAGCGAAATGCGCATGGGAGAGGATGGCTTGATGGACCGAACCAAAGCCAAATCCATCATCAACGTCGATTGCCAGTTTGGGCTAGAGGCCGGACTCCAGCTGAAGAAAAAATATCCCGACGCACGCATGATCGCCTGCTCAATGGGACCTCACTCGTTCGAGGCGGCACTAAAAACCGCCCTGTCAATGGGGTATGACGAAGCGTACCTCCTGTCTGACCGGAAGTTGGGCGGAAGCGATACCTTCGCCACGGGATTGGCACTGGCGACCCTACTCAAGCACCTGGGCTTCACCAAAAAGTCGAAAGAGCCGTTCATCATTTTCACCGGGCGACAGACGAGCGATGGCGACACGGCGCACGTGCCATCCCAAGTGGCAGAGAACATAGGCCTTCCCCAAGCTACATTCGTGGAACGGGTAGAAACCGACGAGAAGGGGAACATCATCGCACGGCGCATTATCGAAGGCGGCCACCAAGAGCTGCAACTGCCAATGCCCTGCGTGGTCTCGCTAACCCCGACCGGCATTGCGCCCCGTAAACCATCGCTAAGCGGGGCCATCAAGGCCCGCAACACGCCCATCACGGTGCTTGGCGTGGATGATATCAATCTAACCAGCCCAAAAATCGGGCTGTCTGGTTCACCGACCATCGTGGCCAACGTGCAGAACATAACCAGCGACCGCCCCCCGGTGATGATGGCCGAAGGGAGCGGCGACAAAGAGTTGGTGGAGAGCTTTATCACTCAATTCAAAACGGGTGGCAACACGCTGCAGAAGAAAGAGGAGAAAGAGAGGAAAGCCAGGGAAACGCCCGACTTCCCGGTAATCGACACCCGCGAAGAGAACCGTGGGATCCTCACCTGGGCAGAGGTGGTGAACGGCAAGATATCCCCCTCCTCGCTGGAACTGCTGACCCCTTCGCTCAACCTAGCTGAACAACTGGGTGGTGACACGAAAGTAACCACTGTACTGATCGGCAAGAACGTGAAGCCTTTGGCGAAAACACTTTTCGAGCACGGCAGCGACGAGGTGGTAGTGGTAGAAGACGACCGACTTGAGGAGTACCTGGTGTTGCCCTTCTCCGATATCCTAGCCCAAGTGATTCGGGAGCGAAAGCCTGAGATTGCCCTTTTCGCTGCAACCACGGCGGGCCGCGAACTGGCACCCCGTATTGGGGTCAAGACGGGCAGCGGGGTCACGGCCGACTGCACCGGCCTGGAGATCGGTGAGTACGTGAACCGCCGGGAGAAAGAGATTATCCGCCCCATACTGCACTCGCGACGTCCAACGTACGGGGAGAGCAAGCTGGCGACCATCTTGGGCTTTATCTATCCCCAAATATCCACGGCGCGCCCTGGTACCTTTCCGATACCGAAGCGACAAGAGGGACGTACCGGCACGCTCTCGGCTTTCAAACCGGAGCTGAAAGAGGAGGACTTCATCGTGAAGATTCGAAAAACGGTACGGGGAGAGGGAGGACTGCAAAGCCTGCTCGATGCCGACGTGATCATCTCGGGTGGCCGTGGAGCCACGTCAGACAACTTGCAACTGGTCAAAGAGTTGGCCTCCGCACTCAAGGAGAAAAGGATTAAGGCAGAATGGGCCGGTAGCCGCGTAGTGGTTGATGAGGGCGTGGCCGAGTACGCCCGGCAGGTGGGCCAAACCGGTCGAACCGTGCGTCCCAAGGTGTATGTGGCCGTCGGGATTAGCGGTGCCATCCAACATATCTACGGGATCAAAGAGGCCGGCACGATCGTGGCGATTGACCACAACCCGAAAGCTTCCATCTTCAAACACTCCGATTTCGGTATTGTAGGAGAATACGAGGACGTGGTACCCGAATTGATCGACCGGGTAAAAGGCGGGTTCACTTTCGGAGTAGAGCCGGCCAAATAGCATATAACTATTGTATTGCTTTCAGGCTCGACTGGCGCAAACTTTCGTGACCCATCTACTGTTTGATTGCTAAAAGAAAAGAATTCAGCTTTTCTTTTTTAACGCAATCTTCGCAGGATGTGTCCCCACGAAATTTACGAGGTCTTCGCTCTGAAAGCTGCAATTTTCATAGGAGTAAGAGCAGAGCAGAGCTTGCTCAAGCTTTGCCGAGAGACAACAGAAAAGGCAATGAAGTTGAACAGTAAATAACAAGCGAAAGTCAACATCTAATTTTAATAAACGTGAAGATGGAGAAGAACCCGATTCCCGAAAGACTCGCCGCGATGAGGCAGTTCATGGAAGAGAGACAGCTCGACGCGTTTATCGTCCCCAGTACCGATGCCCACCTGAGCGAATACCCCCCGAAGTACTGGGAGTCCCGAAAATGGATTACCGGTTTCACCGGCTCGGCCGGAACGGCCGTCGTCACCAAAAAGAAGGCGGGTGTATGGACCGACTCCCGCTACTTCCTGCAGGCGGCGGACGAGCTGGAGGGAACAGGGTTCGACCTGTTCAAGATGGGACAGCCCGACACACCAGAAATGACCGACTGGATCATCGAGCAGGTGGGCCGGGGAAGTACGGTGGGTATTGATGGGCTGGTATACGCCGCATCAGAGGGCAACGCGTTGAAGAGCCACCTCGAAGCGGTCGGCATCAAGCTGAACACCTCGTTCGACCCGTTTGAAGTCATCCGGGAAGCACGGCCAGAGATCCCCAAGAACAAGGTCTTTACACTGCCGGTCGGCGTGGCCGGCGAAAGCGTGACAAGCAAGATCGACCGCGTGAACGGGGAGCTGAGAAAGCTGAACGCCGATGGGGTAATCGTGGTTACCCTCGACACCATCGCCTGGCTCTTTAACCTGCGGGGGAACGACGTGGATTACAACCCGGTAGCGGTAGCCTATGCATACGTCTCGGAAAAAGAGACGGTGCTATTCATCGATTCAGTGAAGCTGACCAATGACATTGCTGCCACCTACAAGGAGCAAGGGATTACAATCGCTCCGTACCACGCCATCTTTGACTACGTGGCCAACCTTCCCCAGGGCAGCTCGGTCTGCGTGACGGGGAGCAAGATCAACTACAAGCTGCTGCATACTATCCCCGCCAGCTGCAGGATTATCAACGCACCCTCACCCCTCGACTTGATGAAGAGCGTGAAAAATGAAACCGAACTGAAAGGTTTTCGCAACGCGATGGTCAAGGACGGGGTAGCGCTCGTGAAATTTTACCTGTGGCTGGAAAAAGCGGTACCCGCCGGTGAGGTCACCGAGGTAACGGTCGCCGATAAGCTCTACGAGTTCCGATCACAACAAGCGCTGTTCGTGGGCGAGAGCTTCGCCACCATCGCCGGGTACGGACCCAACGGGGCGGTGATTCACTACCGCGCGGTACCGGAAACCGCGCTTAAGGTAGAACCAAAAGGATTCCTGCTAATCGACTCCGGTGCGCAGTACAAGGATGGTACCACCGATATCACCCGGACCGTCGCGGTGGGTGAGCTTACCGAGCAGATGAAGATCGACTACACGCTGGTACTTAAGGGACACATTGCCCTGGCCACCGCGATATATCCGCGGGGAACCCGCGGCGCACAACTCGACGTCCTTGCCCGGAAAGCGTTATGGGAGCACGGGCTCACCTACTGGCACGGCACGGGACACGGCATCGGCCACTTCCTGAACGTGCACGAGGGGCCGCAAAATATCCGACTGGAAGAGAACCCCACCCTACTAGAGCCGGGCATGGTCACGTCTAACGAACCGGGCCTATATCGGGCCAACCAGTACGGCATCCGCACCGAGAACCTGATCGTGACGCGAAAGCGATGGGAGAGCGAGGAGTTCGGTACGTTCTACGATTTCGAGACCATCACCCTTTGCCCCATCGATACCCGACCTATTGCCAGGGAACTGCTGACCGAAAAGGAGGTAGGGTGGCTGAACGACTACCACGAGAAGGTATACAACGGGCTGAAAGGGTTCTTGAACGGGGAAGAGAAAGCCTGGCTGAAAGAGAAGACCCAAGCCATTTAACGGGAGAAACGCATCATTTAACGAGACAAACGTAGATTAACGATGGCGCTGTTGAAATCGGTCCGGGGGTTTACCCCCGAGATGGGCGAAAACTGCTACCTCGCGGAGAATGCTACCATTATCGGCGACGTGATCATGGGTCGTGACTGCAGCATATGGTTCAACGCCGTGCTGCGGGGCGACGTTAACTCCATCCGGCTAGGCGACCGGGTGAACGTGCAGGACGGCGCGGTCATCCATACCTTGTACCAAAAATCGGTGACGGTAATTGGTAACGACGTATCGATAGGCCACAACGCGATTATACACGGTGCTGAAATACATGATGGCGCCTTGATTGGCATGGGCGCCATCGTGCTAGATCACGCGGTCGTGGGCGAAGGGGCCATCATCGCCGCGGGAGCGGTGGTACTAAGCGGCACCCAGGTGGAACCGGGAAGCATCTACGCCGGTGTTCCCGCCAAGTTCGTTAAGAAGATCGACCCCGGGCAGTCCAAGGAGATAAACCAAAAAATCGCGGGCAACTACCTGTTCTACTCCGAATGGTTCAAGGAGGAGTAACTCCGGCTTAATTCTTTAACACACCAGAAACGTACTCGTTTCCTTCGGAGTCCGTTAAAGTGGCCGGTTGTTCCGCCTTACTATCCAGGGAGGCTTGCTGAAGGGGTCTCAGCTCGTACATGTGCGTCGGGTTATACTGCATGGTCCATAGGAACGGGAACAAGAAAAATATGCCCCCGATAATGGCTCCCACGTCGGCACGCTCATTCCTCGTCAACGTCGTGTATAACGTCTCGTACCCCTCCTTCTCAAAACGCACGGAAGTTATACTTCCCACGATCTTGGTATCGGAATAGGACAACGGGGTAACCCCTTTATACTCCTCATTCATATACACCTTGGCACCACTCGGCTCAGTCTGGATAAGCGTGGTACTGGCACAACTCGCGAACAACACTGAGAATGCCAACACGATAGCTGCACCTCTAATTAAAAATGACTGTTTCACCATTTTGAAAAGTTTAAATTAAACTGCATGTACTATTTAGCTTACAAAATCAACCACAAAAGTACGTGAAAAAAAATCCTCCCACAAGTGCGCACGATAAAAAGCGAGAAAGATTTTTTCGACGACTCTACCTTAGCCCTTATACATATACTTGCTTTAGAACCCGGTTAGTATTAAACAACGCTCCTCCCCTTAGCATTAATTAACAGTAATCGTGCAACATTTTTATATAAGTCGCGTCTTAACAGTATACGTGCCATTCCAGCACAAATGCCGCAAGTGAATTATAAAGATAAAATAATCGTATGAAACGTTGGCTTTTACCCCTACTCTTCCTATCGGCCTCTCTCCTCTCCCTAAAGGCGCAATACCCTACCACCATCCGCGTGGTAGCCGAGTACGGTTTCATGAACCTATCGGGCAAGCTGAACGAACATTGGGAATTTCGACACACGCCACAAGGTTACTTCAACCCCGACTACCACGGGAACGAATACGCCACCGGTGAAGGTAGAATGCATTACGCGGGGTTGAAGGTAGAGCTTCCCACCTGGAAAAGCCGCGTAACCCTGGCCTCGGGACTACGGTACACGAACGTAAACCAACAGGTCCTGCCCTTCAATAACATGTCTCATCTCTACCTCTACCATCCCACCGGTCGTGGAATAGATATTTACCGGCTGGATGAAATGAATGAGTCAATAGGCTACGTGAGCGTCCCGCTGGAGGCGGACATCATCCTGCTGGGTTACTACAGCAACTGGCAGGTATACCTGAAGGGGGGTATTCAAGCCGGGGTAAAGGTACACGCGAAGAGCCGCATCCACTTCACGTCACCCAGCATGCAAACGTACGAGGATGAAGTGTTGGCCGTAGCCGGTAAAAGGCCCAGCGCGTTTTTCTCGAACTTCTACGGTAGCCTGGGGAGTCGCTGGACCCTAACCAATGGGGTACGCGTAGCGGCAGAAATGGTCATGCCCTACCTGTTCCTATCGAAACCCAACTGGTCGTTTCTCTCCTCGGAAAACTTTCCGGGTGTACAATTTTCAATTGCTATACCCCTACAGCCATTTTCACTCGTACAGCCATATCCATTCAAGTAACATCCCCAACAAATCACCACGATGAAACGAATAAACACGTTTATACTGACTATAGTTATCTTGGTCGTAGCTACAGCCTGCGACACGCGGTTCGACTACCACCTCTCCCGGTCGATCTTTGTCCCGGACAAAGACAATCCCGGCCTACCCATCTACTCGGAAAAAGGGTACAACAGTTTCGGGGTCTATTGGGGACTTTACCCGTTCACCTCCCAATCCTACGAGGAGCCGTCACAGGTGGTCGTGCGGGGCGACTCCTGTCACATCCTTTTTTACGGAAAGGCAGACTATTCTACGCACACCTTGACTTTTTCGATACCCGACTTTAAACCCAACTCATACAGCGACCTGCTCTCTTTGAATGGAAAAAGGTATAACCTAAAAGAGGGAAAATGCGTGGTCTCATGGTTGACCGCTTCCAATTCCCTGCCTTTGGAAATTCTGGAAGGCGAGTTCAACATTAAAAAAGCCCAGAACCTCCACGTTGATAACGTGTTGACGTCTGTGGTGCTATCCGGTACCTTCTCGTTTAAAGCACTGCTGAATAATGCACCGACCTCCTTCCAGAACGGGCGGTTCGATATGGGGTACGGTGATGAGAACTTCTTTTTCTTGCAGGGGCGATAGAGAGATTGTTATGCCGGCAGTTCTTCAATTTTGTCAAGGGAGCAGTATAGTGAGGCGTAACGTTTTGTGAATTTACTCTATTCGCGGAAGAACTGCATTGAGAAAATAGGACAGGTTGCATACCTCTACATCTTTTTCAAAAGGATAAGGGGAAGATACCGGTGCAACAATGTAGGTTTTATCGGGCTTAACAATTTCGAGTGCCCTCCAAAAACCTTTGGTAACCTGTGGTGCCGACGAGGCTTTACACTCTACGGCAATAGTTTTTCTGCCCTGCTCAATAATTAGGGTCTGCTGAATAAGTCACATCACTTTGATACCCAGTAAAATATATCTATTTTTTCTTGCTAAAATGCAAGGTTTTATTTAAATTTGTATCTAAATCCTTGCAGTTATGTTCAAATATCGTTCACAAAAACAGTTGTCTATTTTTGACTTTCATACCGACTTTGAAAGTAAACTAGACCCAAGCAATCGTTGGGTTAAAATGGCTAAAATGCTTGATTGGGACAAGCTAGCCGAGGTTTATGCCAAAAATTTTTCTCCCAACATGGGTGCAAGCAGTATAGACGCGCGTATCGTTATTGGCGCTTTGATTATCAAGCACCTGGAAAAGAAGGATGACCGGGGAACCATTGAAGCCATTCAAGAAAACCCCTACATGCAATATTTCCTGGGGCTTGATCATTTCACGTTTAAGCCTGTGTTTGACCCCAGCCTTTTCGTGCATATTCGTAAGCGCCTGGGCAATGAAGCTTTTGACGCGATGAATCAAATCGTCATTTCAGGAGCACTCGGCATCGAGCATCAAAACGCTGACGATAAGGATGTTGGTGATGAGGGTGACGGGGACGTCCATCCCGATGACACTTCAAAATCGAGTGAAAGCGCGAAAAACCCCGTTCCCAATAAAGGAAAACTGCAATTGGATGCAACGGTTTGCGATGCTTACATCAAGTATCCAACGGACCTGAACTTGTTGAATGAAAGCCGTGAAAAAGCTGAAGAATTACTCGATAAGCTTCTTAAAGTTCTCGACATCAAAGAAAGACCCCGAACCTATCGCCGCGTTGCCCGTAAAGACTACTTGAAGCTTGCAAAGAAAAAGAACAAAAGCAAAAAGGAAATCCGTAAAGGTATCCGAAAGCAGTTAGGGTACTTGAAGCGAGACATCAACTACATTCGTAACATACTGGATAATAATGAACTCGCGATAAAGGTGCTTGACAAGCAAGAACAGGTGTACTGGGAAACCATACAGGAACTCTACCGTCAGCAGGAACAGATGTATCGCACTCGTACTAATAGTATCGAGCATCGCATCGTCTCTATTCATCAACCTTTTATCCGTCCCATCGTTCGCGGTAAAGACGGGAAGAGGGTTGAATTCGGTTCTAAAATCAACGTCAGCCTGGTAAATGGTTACACCAGGATTAACCAGTTTGACTTCGAGGCTTTTAACGAGGGTACTTTTCTTAAAGACCAGGTGGAAGCTTATAAAGCGTTCCACGGGTTTTACCCTGAACTTGTTCAAACCGATGATATTTACATGTCTCGCGACAACAGGAACTACCTGAAGGGACTGGGCATTCGTCACACGGGAAGGCCGCTTGGTCGAAAGCCGAAGAAGGAGACACTAAGCAGGTACCAACGAGAAAAACTCAAGAAAGAGAAAAACGAGCGTAATCAAGTTGAAGGCAAGTTCGGACAAGGGAAAGCCGGTTACGATCTGAACAAGATAAAGGCACGTTTGGCTGATACTCACGAGAGCTGGGTGGCATCTATCGTGTTTGTAATGAATATCCTGCGAGCAATGGAGGATATTTTTTGGCAATTTTTCAAAGAACGTTTTTTTTGTATTTTTTCTCAACTAAAACTGATGGAAAACCTATCGTCGTCTTACAAAATGGTAAAAGTCGCGTAAGGTTTTTCAGCAGACCCTAATTAAATCCAGTTCATCGCCGGTTGCACTACGATAGAAAGAAAAATCGCAATCGTGAAGAGAGGAGATAATATTCTCTATAACCATGCCTTCCCATGAAGCTCCAAAGACAGGGTTGCCAAGGAGGGTATTGAAATCGTCTATTTTCAACAACCTGTGTAACAATCCACTATCTCTCACGTAAATTTTGGGTGATTTTACCAACCGTTTTTTGATGTTTTTTGCAAAAGGTTTAAGAGAGCGCAAGACAAATGTCTGTTCCATTAAATCGATATATCTTCGAACGGTTTGGTATGTAACACCCAAGGATGATGCAAGATTGGATAGGTGTAACAGCTGTCCTTGATTGTGGGCACACATGGTAAGCAACCTGCGCAGTTGGAGTGCTGATATTTGAAATCCTAACCGTGGAATATCTCTTTCCAAATAGGTTCTGATAAAATTTTCTCTCCACAATATACTTCCTCTATCCGATTGGGCCAGGAAACTGTCCGGGTATCCGCCTCTTAACCAAAATGTATTGAGTCTAAACCGGTTATGCTGCTCCGCTTCTTTAATGGTAAAAGGAGTTAGCTCGATAAGTCCAACTCTGCCGGCAAGGGTTTCAGAAGTTTTTTGAATTAACTCCCTCGATGCAGAACCCAACAGTATAAATCTTCCCGGGCGACGGTTACTGTCTATCTCGCTTCGGAGTATTGAAAAAAGTTCCGGCATCAGTTGAATTTCATCCATGCAGATGGTTCGGTGGCTATTGGCTTGAAAAAAAAGTCTGGGCTCTCTCAACTTGTTTCTGTCATCCATGTTTTGAAGATCTATATAGATAAAATCTTCAATTTTCGCGGAAATCATTTTAACCAATGTGGATTTCCCGCACTGTCTCGGGCCTAATATCTCAACCGCTGGGAAAATATTAAGGTTCTCTACGACAAAAGGTTCTATATCTCTCCTTAAAAATTCGTGCATATCATAAATCTTGTTTATGTTTTGCACAAAAATAACCAAAAGATTTCAATTTCACACGATTAAAACTATTATTTTCACTAAAGTTAGACTATTTCGTTAAGCCAAACGAGCCTTCACCTCCTCACCTCTCGTGTGCCGTGCCGCGTCGGTTGGCAGGCACCATCTTGTAGAGCTGGTCGTTGGGGCGGATCTTCTCCCCGGTCTTGATGGAGAAATGGTCGCCCTTTACCGCTTTGGGAACCGACTCCCGCTCCACCCGGATATCGTGAGCCGTAACGAACACCGCACCGGTAGTGGGGCCGGTGATCAGTAGCTCGTCACCCTCCTTTACCGGTTGAGCCTCCACGAGGAACTCGGTCACCCCCAGGTTCCCGAAATGCTTGATCGCTTTCCCCACGTAGACCTTCCGCTTGGTAGCCCCGGAACCGTACCGGTGCGTCCATTCGCCCAGCCGCTGCCCCAGGTAGTAGCCGTTCCAAAAACCCCGGTTAAAGACGGTCGACAGCCGCTCGTTCCAGTCGGCGATCTTCTCCTCACCGTACGTCCCGTTGCAGTAGGCCTCCACCGCCTCCTTGTAGCAGGAAGTGACGACCCGAACGTACTCGGGTCCCCGGGCGCGCCCCTCAATCTTGAACACCCGGACCCCCGCGTCCATCATCTTGTTCAGGAAGTGAATGGTCTTCAAGTCCTTGGGCGACATGATGTACTCGTTATCGATCTCCAACTCGATATCACTGCTCGTGTCTTTCACGAGGTACCCCCTCCGGCAAATCTGGTTGCAGGCTCCCCGGTTGGCCGACAGGTTCACCTCGTGCAGACTGAGGTAGCACTTCCCCGACACGGCCATGCAGAGCGCACCGTGCGCGAACATCTCGATACGGATCAACTCGCCGGAAGGTCCCTTGATCTGCCGCTCCACGATCGCCTTATGGATGGCGGCCACCTGCTCCAGGTTCAGCTCGCGGGCCAACACCACCACGTCGGCGTACTGTCCATAGAACTCTAGCGACTCGATATTGGTGATGTTGAGCTGGGTGGACAGGTGCACCTCCACCCCGATGCTCCGGGCGTAGAGCAACACCGCTACGTCGGCCGCGATAATGGCCGTGAAGTCGACCTCCTTGGCCGCGTCCACGATCTTCCGCATCAGCCCCATATCCTGGTCGTAAATGATGGTGTTGACCGTGAGGTAGCTCTTTATCCCGTTATCCCGGCATATCTCGACGATATCATGCAGGTCGTCCAGCGTGAAGTTGTTGGACGACTTGGCACGCATGTTCAGCCCCTCGATACCGAAGTAGATGGAGTCCGCACCCCCCTGGATGGCCGCCCAAAGCGACTCGTAGGAACCGGCGGGAGCCATTATCTCGTAATCGTGAACATGTTTCATACGATTTATCTATTTTTATGTTTCAAACAACCATTTCACACAAAGTTTAGTGACTGTTTTAAACTATCACATTCATCCTGTTTATACCTATAATGCAAAAATACAACTTTTACCCGATTGGCGAGAAACTATGTTTACCTCTTCTCTCTTTACGGCAGTTTCTCGCGGGGAAAGCTTCTTTTTCTTATTTTTAAACTTGATGTGCTGACAAAGAATTTGTTGTATATTTGTAAAAACATATAAAAATATAATAACCGTATGAAACGAGCATGTAAATCATTTACACCCATGACAATGATTAAAGCGAGTTCCATACGATACATTTGAAAATAATAGTTTTAATCGTATGAAACCGATTCTATTCATTACCCTTATCGCTGTTTTCTCGTCCGGGTTAGTGAAAGTACAACTTCAGGAAAACCGGTATTTAGAAATTACCAATCCAAAGTTGGTTGATATGAACAAAGAGCCCGCGAGAGCCAGTTTTTTCTCATTTACAAGTGCCAAAGAGGCGGTAGATGCTTCAAACAGTTCCAAGGGCAGTGATTTTTTATTGCTCAACGGAACATGGAAATTCAATTACGTGGAGAACTTCAACAAAAGGCCTAAAGAGGGTTTTTACGAATTGGATTTCGATGACGCGAGCTGGAACGACATAAAGGTCCCGGGCAACTGGGAAGTACAAGGCTTCGGGTATCCCATTTACGTGAACACCACCTACGAGTTCACCTCCCCGGGCTTCCCCCCGTTTTGGGACAGACCGATGCCCCCGCTCGTGCCGCGTGAATTTAATCCAACGGGAACTTATCGGAAAGAGTTTGAGCTACCTAACTCTTGGCAAGGAAAAGATATCATCATCTCGTTCGATGGCGTGAAAGGAGCTTCTTATTTTTACCTTAACGGGGAGTTTCTCGGGATGAGCAAGGACAGCAAGCTGCCGGTTCGCTTCAACATATCGGATAAAGTGAAAGCGGGTAAAAACGTGATCGCGATGCAAACCCATCGCTGGAGCGAGGCCTCTTACCTCGAATGTCAAGACTTTTGGCGAATAAGCGGTATCGAGCGCGACGTTTACCTCTATGCTCGCCCCAAACTGCATATAGCCGACTTTTTCGTTCTCCCCTCATTGGATGCATCCTACACCCACGGTGAGTTTTCACTTACCGTTGATTTAAAAAGCACTGAAGGCAATTCTCAAGACGCATCGGTAACTTACACGATATCAGACCGTGATAATAAAACCATCGCCACCGAGAGCAAAGCGACAGGTATCCATGATACGGGAAGCGTGCATTTCTCCAAAACGATCCCGAATGTGAAAAAATGGTCGGCTGAAGAGCCCAATCTCTACTCGTTGGTTATTGAATTGAAAAACGGTAACGGGAAAGTAATAGAAGCTACCGCGATAAAAATAGGATTCCGAACCGCGGAGGTAAAGGACAAGCAGTTTTTGGTCAACGGGAAGCCGGTACTCGTGAAAGGGGTGAATATTCACGAAACCTGTGAACATACAGGCCATTACGTCACTGAGGAGTTAATGCGAAAAGATTTTGAACTGTTCAGGAAATACAATGTCAACACCGCCCGCACCTCCCACTACCCTCAACCCGAACTATTTTACAAGCTTGCCGATGAGTACGGCATTTACGTAATTGATGAAGCCAACATCGAAAGCCACGGCATGGGGTATAACAGGAGGAAGGGAGGGACTCTAGCTAACAATCCCCTGTTTTTGGAAAGTCACCTGAACCGGACCAAGGGAGTGGTTGAACGCGATAAAAACCACGCGTGCGTGATTACATGGTCCCTTGGAAATGAAGCCGGTAACGGGTACAACTTCTACGAAACCTACTTGTGGGTTAAAAACAGAGACGCATCGCGTCCGGTACAATATGAACGGGCTGAGATGGAATGGAATACAGACATTATTTGCCCCATGTACTTCACGCCCGCACAATTAGAAGAACACGCGCAAGACCCCGATTTGGACCGCCCCATTATTCAGTGCGAATACGCCCACGCTATGGGGAATAGCCTTGGGAACTTCATCGAGTATTGGGATTTGATACGTAAGTACCCACAGCTTCAAGGCGGTTGTATTTGGGACTGGGTAGATCAAGGATTTGCAGAAATAGATGAGGAAGGGAACAAGTTCTGGGCTTTCGGTGCCGATTATGGCCCGAAAGGCACTCCCTCTTCGGGTAGTTTTAATTGTAATGGCATGGTTCGTCCGGATAGGTCTCCGAAAGCTCAGATGGAGGAGATGCGTAAAGTGTATCAGAACATTTGGTTTAAAAACCTCGACCCAAGCACGGGTAAAGTTGACGTGTTCAATGAGAACTTTTTCATCGATCTAAGTCAATACAGTTTCGAATACGAAATCAAATCTAACGGTAAGTTATTGAATTCGGGTAAACTGGCTATAAATGCCAAACCGCAGGAAACTGCTACAATGACTATTCCTAACCTAGCGAAACATGTAAAAAGTGGGGCCCAAACAACCGTCAACTTCCACGTGAAGCAAAAGGAGGAAACACGACTTATTCCTGCCGGATGGATCGTGGCAAAAGATCAGTTCGTGCTCAATGATTATCCCGCATTAGCTCTTACCAACACCAAGCCCGCACAACTGGTTGACGACTCGAACACGATAACGGTTAAGGGCAAAAACTTTACAGCCGTTTTCGATAAAACATCGGGCATAATCACTTCATACAAGTACAAGGGCACGGAATATATCAGCGAGGGATTCGGGTTTAGACCCTTCTTTTGGCGCGCCCCGGTAGAAAACGATTACGGCGCACATACCCCCCTGAAAATAAAAGCGTGGGAAACCGCAAGCTATCAAAATCTGAAAGCTGAGAATTTAAACATCTCGAATGGAGAGGAGACGGTGATTAGCTGCCAGTACCTGTACCCGGAAGTAAACGCTGTTTGGAACATCCGCTATACCATCTATAATGATGGCAGAATTAAAATTGACAACCATTTTGACGCGAGCAAAAACAACGATTTGCCGTTGATTTTCCGGGTAGGGATGCGTGCGCAGATGCCCGGGAATTTCGTGAACGCCGAATATTACGGCAGAGGCCCGTTTGGAAATTATCGCGACCGCAAAACGGCTGCCTTTATCGACAGGTACAGCTCTCCCATTATCGATATGGTTGAAAAATTTGTTTTAGCACAAGAGAATGCGCATCATGTTGATGCCAGCTGGCTCGCCCTTACCGACCGTAAAGGCAAAGGGGTATTGTTCGCGGCTGATAACACCTTTGAATTTAACGTTTCAAACTACCTGCTTGAAACGATAAGCAACGGGCTCGACTGGAATAATGATGCCCCGAGAGGTACGGCCCCGGAAAAGAAACACATCAATGCCTACAAAGTATCGGATAAAGTGGACCTTTTCATCGATTACAAGATGCAAGGCGTAGGTGGTAACAACAGCTGGGGACAATTGCCCGAAAAGCCCTATTTAATCGTGCCAAAAGAGACAAATGTCCAGTATGGCTTTTCCATTATCCCTATCGACAACGTGTCGAAAATAGACGCTCACTTCAAGTAAGTCGCCAGCGAATAATCTCATATACTTCATACATCCAAAGCCTTGAACGTGGGCAAAGGGGAAAGATGCTGGGTAAAGGCAACCACGTACACATCACCTAGCTCGGGGGAGCAGCCGCTCCCCCGAGCTGCTCTCGCCCGCGAGGTTAGTAAAATAGTGGGTCATTCTCGTTGGTTACAACTAAAGCGCGTACTTGTATACACGTACAGTGTAAAGATCTTGTTCCTCGACCCCGTTTGTCCCGTACCGGGTGAGGTATATCTCAATGTTTTTTGTTTATCGGCCTTAACTCCGGGTAATTCTTGCAAGCAGCAGATCGCCAATATATTGAATATAATTTATACTCCCGGACTTAACCCAGAACCTGTCTCCTTCCTTAACATCGGGGAACATGCCTTCCAGCCATTCGCCGGTGACGACCCACGCCTCATCATTTACATAAGCGACATTAAAATTACCCATCCGCGCCCTATTTTCCGGGAAAACTATTCTCTCGGTATCTCTCAACACGCGCAATTTTTCAGAATCAACCTCGGCCATATATAAAGGAGCCCGGCTACGAAACACCCCGTTATTGAGCTCGCTTTCGCGGTTATATACAAGGTAAAGCCTGTCATTAAACTTCAACCATTTCTGCTGCGTATTATAGTTTCCCAAGTCTGACCCGTCATCAAATTTCCAGGTAATGAGATCCTTATAATGGAGTCCGTCATCACCTTTTGTAACATATCCTCTCATGTCATGACGGACTGTCAGAAAATATTTTCCCCCGAACTCCACGATCGAGGGTTCTGCAAGTCCACGTGCTTCCTCAACAACATGTACACTTCCATGCTCAACATATTGAAGCTCACTTCCTGTAAATTTACATTTCAGAACGGTAACTCCTTTCATGGTCTGACCATCTTTTGGCCAGATATATCCCGGAATTAATATTGACCCGTCTGTCTGCTCATGGAACTGGCCGTTATAATATATTCCAAGCGATAAATTTTCAGGAGTTTTCATACGCTCCCATGGGGTAAAATCAGATTTTTTCGGGTCCCACAGTGAATATACTATGCTGCCTTTAAGGTTAGGTGAAGTATAGTGCCTCTCATTTTTAAAATTTATAGCACTGCCTTCATCCTGAACAAAATGAGTATATCCTATGGCAAGGAATCGGCCTGTTGTCCGGTGATAAAAAAAACCAAACCAGGGCTCCTCGAATACATGATCAGGAAGGGGCACTTTAAACCAGTTCTGGCAAAGAATTGGATTTGACCATGTTTTCCCCAGGTCTTCTGTTTTTATAAAAAGCTGTGGGCCAATATCATTACCGGTCAGTAAAGTGGCTCTAATGAATACCTGTGGCAGTTTTCCGCGCGACCCCGGGATAACCCCGATTGCAGGTTCAAACCAGGCCTGGTTGTTTCGTCTACCATGAAGAATTATCTCATTCTGTATGTTTACAGAAACGGGTGTTCTTTTCTCCTGTGGCAGAAGAACATTACCGGAAGGATTCATGCCTGATGGTAATGCAGCACCCAAAACTAATAGTGAGTTTCTTTTTATGAACTCTCTTCTTGAACAATTACTATTCATCACGTACTGGATTAAAATTTGATACTGTTCCCAAAAGGATACTGTCCCCAAAAGGATACTGTCCCCAAAAGTGTGTAAAGCGCATTTTTCTATCTTTGATTTTAAACTAACAACTAAAATAAAAGATCATCACGCCCTTTACACAGCTGCAAGTTAGTAAAATCTTGGAAGATATTCTACAAAAAGAAGAAACGACTCTTTCGTTATTGTCATGTAATTCAGGATGTTCCGAAATCATCAATCACGCAGTTAAAGAGAGCGATTACTTCCCCTAACTGATCTTGCCTGACGTTGAGCAAGTACAACTCGACAAATGCCTCGAACTACCCGCTACTCTTCTTCCCAGTCATATTTAACTTGTTCGTGATCCAACTTTGGTACCTTACGCCCGTAAGCTTTTCGGTTTTATAAGACGAAAAAAGTCCGGTAATTATGGCCCTAAAAGATTTCTACCATCGGGTGAGATCCATTCCTTGACTATTTTTTTAGGCTCAGGCGATGTCGAACTCAGGTCCAAATATTCTAATTTGCACGTAACGGGCAGTTTTAGCACGTAGGGTTTACAGTTTGGAATTACCGATATGGCTTTTTTCGCTCCCTCGTAAAGTGCTTCGCGGGTTTCCTCGAAGGGATATAAAATAGCTGCTTCGCGAGATATGCCCTGTTTTGTTGCAACCGTGATAATTTCATCCCCGAAAAAATGAACTGCCTCACGACAAGTAGCAACATCTCCCGTCACCATAATAAGCGGAACACCTTCCAATCCTGCACTTGCTACACCTTGTACCAACTCACCAGATTCCACCCCATTATACCAATACCGGTTTTCTGATCTTGAATTTTGGGTGTGACAAAGTACGCCATCAGGCGTTCCCATCATGGCATGATATCCAAACATGACAAGACCTGAAAAAGTACTGTCCAACCTCCAACCTTCACCGAGAGTTTTAGGTTTTCCTGTAACATATTTAGCTCCAGGTTCCATTAAATGGGGGATCATTGCTTGAGAACCGTGTCCGTCAACAACAATTATTTCGGTGGCGCCTCCGTCACGAAGACCGCGCACTACGGCAGCAAGGTCTCCCATAAAATATTCGCACGCCTGAATATTTAATGGAGTATCTTTGGCACGTGTCTGATCAAATTTATAAACACCGCTTACACCTTCCAAGTCAGTACTTACATAAATTTTAATCTGTGCAGAGACAGAAATGCCAAAAACAAGAAAAATAATTAAAGTAATTGTTTTCTTGAAGATTTCTCTTTTACTCAGTGTTTTTACACTGAAATTCTTTAAAGTTCTTTTCATACGATTATTTTATTTTTAGATACTGCCTCAAAAGCGTGTAAAGCGCATTTTTTCTATCTTTGATTTTAATTTAAACTAAAAATTAAAAATCATGCACTTTACATAGCCGCAAGTTAGTAAAATCTTGGAAGACATTCTACAAAAAAAGACGAATTAAACACGATTTTGATATTAAGCCTTCATGGTGCGAAGATACTCTTTGTTGCCTCCAAAAAACATCAACAAAATGCCACAAAAAACATCTCGTGATACAAGACATTGACGCGTGTAACCCCGCTATACGGTCAGCCACGGCCATACGAAGCAGCCCCAAGCGAGGATTGGTAGATCCATCGAATTCAAGTTAGGTAGCAAAGAGATTGAAAAGGGCGCCACGCACCTTTTAGAAATAAAACGATTGGTCAAAGAGGCCAACGAGTCAGACAGTCAAGTGAAATTACGCGAACCTGATCTGTTAATAGTTATCACTGGAGGCCCCATCGCGTACTCGCGTCCCGATGGCGTTAAAGTAATCCCGCTTGCTTGTTTAAAAGATTGACCGTAATTAAAAATTATCGTTAAAATCTACTTGGCTAAATTGCTGACATCTTGAAAAAAATCGTGTTCACTTTTTCGATCTGGTACACCCTCGCCTCGCCGAGGTACAGAATGCTACCTTATATCAAAATTTATTTTTTGTTCTAATTAATAGCTTCGCAATTTCATGTTCATCAAGGTTTAGTTTAACAGTAGCCTGATTTTCTGAAATATTAATAATACTGAAATCATGATCACAGGTTATACTATCAGTTGTTAAACCTCTTATATTAAAGGTTACCTTAGGATTGATAGGGCGACCTTCAGCAGGCCAGAAATCAGAAAATATCAATACAACAATGTTCCCTTTACTATCTTCAAAAGCCAATACGCGGCCTTCATCGGAACTTATTGTGGGATTTCCCAGTTCTTTTGTTATTAGTGACATGCTGCTGTTAATCAATTGACTGATACTTTCATTACCTCGTCCCGTCAAATGTACATTAGCACGATTTACAAGCGTTGGGGGAACATTAAACATGGCCGTGTTATTATATTGAAATAATACGGGTGCTTCGCCTTCTAACAATACGGATGCCCCGTTAGCTGAATAGTTGGCTATACAATCAGGATGTGAAGAGTTTTCTGACAGTTTGCCTAATTCTGATAAAGGATTATCTTTCAATTTGGTGTTAACATGTACAGTACTAACTGTAACAGGTTCAGGCAATAATTTGACTCCAAATATATCCTCTAAGCCCGACACATCCTCAAAACCAATCAGTGCAACCCCTTCAGAATGAAGACGTCGAATCTCTGAAAGCTCTGATTTCGTAGCACCGGTAAGCGGGGGCAATACAAGACAGTCTGTATCACCAGATGAAAGACGGCCTAATGAAGATAATGATGCAACAAATCCACCAGCATTGCCATTAACGCGTGACATCTCCCAGGCAAAGGCAACATCTTCTTCAGCCGTGTTTATTATTTCAGGATACAACGTTCTGTGCTGCCTGCAACACTCCTCACTGTAAATATACGCTGTGCTACGAAGTGGTCTGACCGGTTGGTGGTCACGAACTGTTTTCCATGTATTAACTAAAGCTTCAAACTCTTCTTGGCTCCATGTTCTGGTATGAAAACCATAATCACGCCAGTAATCAAATCCTTCTTCATTATGCCAAACAGCCCCGTATACGTACTCTAATATTCGTTTCCTGTGCATGCTTGTTGGAATATTGGGTATTAGTCCAAAAGGAGGATTTGCCCGGTAAACAGCACCATCAGGACATCCCTCGAGGCTGCGAGTATAAAATTCAGGGAACATTTTTAATTTTGGAGCGACCAGCTTTATGGATGCGAGTGTTAGCGGGCCACGACCAATGCTGTAACGACACCAGACGGGGTAATCTTCAAGTTGAAAAAATCCATCTAAAACTTCCTCCATCCTATTTTTGGGATCAATCCCTACATACTTGAGGCACCACCCCATCTTGTAACAACCTGCATATATCGAAAACGGGCCACCATTGCTCATCTTAACAGAAGGATTTATTGATTTAATCAATTTCTGCTGATCTAATAGTACCTCTTTGGCACATTTTGAATGAAAATCCAGCCAATCCCCCCAATAATGATTTACCAGCTCTTCCATGCCTTCAGAACTAAGTTTCTGCTCTTTGCGAAGATTATCCGGATGTAATAAACTATTCTTACTTAAATTCAATTTACGTGTAAAGCTGATTAAATTACCAAGCATCTCTCCCTTATATGAATTTATTATAAAAGGATAATTCGGAAAATAAAAAATATTACTGCTTTCTGAACCCACGCAAAGATAATCTGAGTAAGCTATCAAATCTTTATTTGGAACAATACCTGGGTATTCAGTTGTCCGCTTTGCAACCCATAACCACCAGTCTCTTTTATACAGTTTTAATGTGTGCCAAATTTCATTTTCTCTTGCAATCCCCGGGAAAAAGGCTGAAGCAGATATATAATGCGAGGCGTTCAAACCATTAGCCCCACGCCATGGATCAAAATAATCAATATCTTTATTCATCATTTCATTCATATTGCTATAAATATAGGGCAACCCGGATGCCAATGGAGGAGGTGGAGCATTTTCCCTGCGACTGATTACTTCAAAAGCACGGTAATCCTCTGAAACTGACTTGTTACCGTCAAGTACCTTTACCCGTATATGATATACACCGGTTTCCATCGGTCCGGCATCAACGTTAAATGATTGCTTTACTATTCCGGGAGAGATACTGTCAGATTTGTTACTGCTGACAACAACTTGTTTACACCCAAAGATTGGTTCAAAAAATGCATTCTCAATCTGATATTCAACTCTTAATTCATCAGCTTCTTCTGAGAAAATGTTAACCGTGAATTGACATGGCTCTGACTCCATAAAATAATGATTATTCCTGGCGAAATTGACTGCCTGTTCATAGCGGGGATCTTTTTCGGGTATCAATGAAATTATTTCTTTATCCCCTGAAGACTCAATTTGAATGTCATATTTATCATCTCCATTGCCCGCTATAGCATTACCTTGATGTAAGATTTTGCCGGACGGCATATCCACAACCACTTCACCAGGACCTCCCGCGGCATGTCTAACCTGGTAATTTTCATAATAATCATAGCCAAGTGACATTATAAAATTTTCCGGTAGCTGTTCCTCCAGAATAAACTCACGCTTTAAAGGCCAATCAGGCTTCTCATATAGAACCTGGTAAAAAAAATCCCGTTGATGAGCACTCAATACCAACGTGGTATCCGATAAATTAAAACGGTTACCCAGGATCTTTATATATGGCCTAGTCAACCAGTCTATCTTTCGTCTATGATATCGAAACCAACCGGATTTTTCCTGTTCAAGAACACTCCCGGAAAGAATTATCCTGATTACCGTTAATCCACCCCTGTCTATGGCCGAAACACCGTAAGTAAAAGGTATATCCATACCATGCATGCCGGATGGAAAAACAATTTTTACTTCCGGCATAATTTCAGTTTCCTTGATGTCATCAAGAGTGTATATATTAAACTTCTGCAAAGTTACATCCTGCATACCAGCACCCCCATGCTCCAGGGCAACGGTCGATGGAATATTATAATTTGTAGCAAAGACCTCTGTAGATTGTCCGTTTACTGTTACATTGGTACCTTCTAAATTAGTATTAACAATTAAACGTACTTTGTCGTCCTGTAACTCACCCCGAAGTATCTCTTCACGTTCTGAAAACTTTTTCCCGTCAAACATGCCTTGTAATAATCTATAATGATCATGATCCTCAATGATGATTTCTATAAACTCACCACTTTGAGATTCCTTATCATAGCGGTAAAATAGACGAAGGATATTACTGTTACGCCCATAAAACATATACACAAATTCCAAATCAATTGTGTAAGAAGACACCCTGGGTAACAGCGGTAAAAATCGGTTCCCGGGTGATAATAACCGGAAACAAGATGATCCCATGACACTCCCGGAATGCTGTGAATGCCTTTCTACTTTCCAGTTCATGGGAACTTCATTACCTTTGCCAACGGAAAAATCTGAAACAAATACAGTATCAAGCTTTCTATTATCATCATTACTTGAATTATGCATGGGTAATCTATACATGCTGGCATTTTGATCCAAAACACCTCCACGAGATAAGTCAAGGATATTACCTGTATTACCTGCAACTAATGAAAGGCCGGGCAAAATCAACAAAATGCAACTTGAGATATATTTCACAAAGTATCTTTTAAATCTTTTCATGTGTAAATAATTAAAATAGTTTCAATCATGTTTAAATCATCGTGTTATGGATTTAGGATATTACGTTAGAGATAATCAAATATAAATGTACAATTGTATGTACTATCACATTAACAGCATAACATTAGTTTGTTTCTATTCCCAAACTTCATTGATAAGTTCCAAAGTATGTTCCACGAGTTCCTGCCCCCCCCTCAGGGCCTATTAATGATACTCTCTGACCGGCACCATATGATCCTCCTGCCTCCGAACGAAAGGTAGGCAAGTATAGGCCATCGCCTGTAAGCTGGACTATAAAAGTTTGAACAGCAGGACTGCGTCCTTTTATCCTGATACCATAATCAAGGTATAGCTCAAAGGGATTGGTAGCAATGACCATGTCCCCAATTCTGATAACATGAATTTCAATGGGTACTCTCGGCTGATCTTGTTGCATCTTAGACCGTTCGATAATTTTCTGTTGATTTTTCATTTCTTGATAAAACCTTGAAATGCTGACATACCATCGTGGTTTATTCTTGATTTCAGGATTATTATTTATTTCATCGAGCATTTCTTGATACTGTCTTTCTGATTCCTTAGCTGCTTCAATAGCGTTTATCTTGTTATGATAAAAAACATACTCGGTATTAAACAATCTTCCTGACAATTCAACTGTTCTCGTACGATGAATAAAAACGGGATTCCATTCAACGTGTTCTTTCATGTAAGGTAAAATAGAAAGAACAGCATCAGAAATTCTCATTGCAATTTGTTTTCTGCGACCAATAGTCCTATTTCCAGTTTGATCTATATCAGGGAACATTATTTGTTGCATTCGTTCTTCTGCTTTAGCTCCTATCATAACATAAGGAGATTGATCTCCGGCAGAACTACACTGGGGTAAAATATAAATACCTTTACCCAATCTTTTATGAAGTTCTAGCCTTGTATCATGCCAAAAATCAGCACTTATTGTAAAGAAGGTTTCAGTAACTTGAGAAGGACAAGCCAAATTTATAACTACTCCCGTCAGGTTTTTTTTATCATCCCAAGTATAAAGTAAATTCACAGAATGATCCTCATATCCTTCTATGTGACTAAAATCAGGATCACTTGTCCCACTATATTGAACCGATTTCCCTGAAATTTTTGCAACTTGGCGATTATGTCCTACAACAGCATGACTTAATCCATAACTTATTCCACCTGTTTTACGGCTTTCCCATGCTCGAATAGCAGCCTTGGATATCCGGTCAGCCAGGAATTTCTGTACCATGGACGGAGACATTATATCAAGATCAATACCATAAACACTTTCCCAATTATCTTCAGGCCCATTACCAGGTGCTGTATGTGTATGTGTGGCATTCATGATAATTTGCTCATTTTTTAAATTAGGTAATGACTCAGTTATAAGCTTTCTGACATTATCTCTTAAATTGTCCTTGCAACCATCTCTCATGCCATCAGTAATTGTAACTAAATCACAACTTATTAAAATTACAGGTTCCGAGGTTTGATCATCTATAGATTCCAAGGCCAATGCCGTAACGGTAATTGAATCCATGATACCTTCACTAATACGGACACCACCCATGCCCCTTATATGAACAGGGCTATCAGGGGTTATGCTTTCAGAAGCCCATCCAATTTTTAAATTACCTTTATAAGTTGCATCATTCTTTGTGCAGGAACAATAAAATAAGGGTAATAAAATTACGATAAAACAAAAAACACTAAATCTAATTCTTTTCATAATTATAATTTTTACTATGTTTAAAATTCTCTTCTTGCTCTATTTGCTTAATCTATTGCTTTTTTATGATTTTCAAGACAAACTACAAGGATAGGACTCCATGTCGTCTGACAAAAACCTAAAGGATAATTTGGATCGACAGTATCTACAAGCGTTTCACCGTCGAAAAGAAATCCAACGCCTTGCCTTGGTCCCGATTACCTGGTAATTTTGCAATAGCAATAATTACAAATAGAATGATTATGACCCCACTCTTCGCTTGAAGCTGTATGTAATATTATTGCACTTTAATTTTTTTAATAAGTTTCCGAGCATTACCTGAGAATATCTTTTCTTTATCAGCTTCTGGTATATCGAGAGTATGAATAATATCCATGGCGAACTTCATTTGCATATGACCTTGCAAAGGACAATCGGTCCCAAAAACGATATGATCCACTCCTATAAGTTCGATCATTTTTTCCATGACACCAGGATACACGTACATTAGTTGATGAGCGGTATCAACGTAAATATTATCGCAACGGGTCATGTAGCTGGACACTTTTTCCAATCCCTGGAAGTTGGGGAAATAGGGATAAGCCCCATTCTGGAATATGCCAGCCATATGTGCCATGATAATGTTGGTAGCTGGATGTTCAGCCCCGAATCGCGCGATATTTTCCGCGTCCGCGAAACCTGTACCTGGCATACACGAAACATGAAATAACATTAGGCTGGTCCTTTCAGCCACTTGATGTAGAAAATCCCAAGCATGGGGAGATGATACTTGATACCCGTGATAGTCCGGATGAACTTTCACCCCCACGAATTTTGAGTTTTCAAGGTATTTTAATTCTTTAATTGTCTCGGGAAATACAGGGTTTACGGTAACATATCCCAAGAGTTTATCACTATTCTCCAAGGCATTGGCCAGGTCTACATTCCCTTCTTGAACGTCATACATTAATGATTTTGAAGAGGATACACATAAATAATCTATACCTGCCTTATCCAAATGTTCTTCCAGTTTTCGTTCATCCGCTTGCCAGAATGGTGCAATATTTATGTTACCTAAATGCCCATGAATATCTATAATCATATTATATTAATTTTTCGTTTATAATTTGACAGCTCTTCTGCTTTATCATTAGTGATAATTACACCGTCTTCCCAGCGAAAACCCATGGTAGGTTTTGCTAGAAAGATATCTACCATGAAAACCATCCCTGCTTCCAAGTAAAAGTTCGAACTTGATTCAATAAATGGAAACTCACATTCCATTTGCCCGCTACCGTGGGCCGGGCCGTATAAAATTGTATCCCCGTAACCCCTCTCTCTTATAAAGCCGTGAACTTTTTTTGCAATATCACTGGCTCGTGAACCTGCAACCATTAAATCAATGGTCATGTTCTCCGCGTCTAACCCGGTTTGAAGGAATCGCAACATTTCATCATCACATTTCCCTAAAACTACAGGTCTTCCGACACTACCACTGTACCCGGCGACTTTAGCCCCCACGCTGAAATGAATGATCTCACCTTCTCGTACTTTTCGATGCGTGGGACGACTGATAGCTTGTGTAGAATTGGGACCGCTGCAACACCACACCGGGTAGCCAGTCGCTTCGGCACCATTAGCCATCATCGCCTCGGTGGCAATTCCCACAAGCTGGGCCTCTGTCATTCCTGGCTTAATATTCTCTAACACTGCTTTAAACCCCAGTTCGGAAATTCGAGCTGCTTCCCTTAAACATTTTAATTCCGCTTCGCTTTTCTTTAATGTTAATTTCCTAACTAATTCATCTGCACCTAAAACGTTATCTTTACCGATAACTTCAGCGATATTTTCAAAAATAACGTGTGGAAACATGTACCAGCCTGATACTCCAAGTCTTTTGATGTTTAAACCGTTCAGTAATTCTTTCCAACTCATCAAGGTTGTCCCGGGGTAATCAGGTTGGGAAGATTCTCTGAAATCTTTCATTTTCACGATCTTTTTAATTTTAGAACGACTGGTTGCGAGCGTCATGGTTTCAGGTCCTATTAAAAGAATTGGTTCCCCCGTTTTTGGCACGAGAACGGCTGTCGACTCAAAACTGGGCCAATAGTCGGAAAAATACCTTACACCTGCCGGTTCGCTTTCAGTAGAAAACACCATGATAGCATCTAAGTCTGTACCGGAAATAATCGCTTGTAAACGCTTAACCCGTTCTGAAAACTCATTATCCGAAATAATAAATTGATTTTGATTCATAACTACACTTTTTATTTTAATTAGTATTATAAATTTTATGCGCCCTGTATCCGAAAATAGCAACAACTACAAAGCAAATAAAGGGTAGGAAAAAAGATACCCTTACTGCAGGGAATGAAAAAACTGTTTTTAAATCTATTACAGCACCCATCAGCGGTGGCATTACCGAACCTCCCAGTATGGCCATGATCAATCCCGCTGCCCCAATTTTCGCGTCCTCACCAATTCCTTGAAGGGCAATTCCATAGATGGTTGGAAACATTAGTGACATACACGCGGAGATAGCCACTAACGAATACAAACCCACGATCCCTCGAAGGAAAATCGTTCCAGCGGTGAATATCATGCCTCCAATTGCCAAGTACAATAACAACTTGCTTGAAGAAACATATTTAAGGAAAAAGGTGCAAACAAAACGGCTGGATACAAAAATCACCATGGCCGCTATATTGTAAGCTTGGGCTTTAGCCTCGGAAAAACCCAACTCCGAAACAGCGTAATGAATAATAAAAGTCCACACCGTTATTTGAGCACCCACGTAGAAAAACTGCGCGATTATCCCTTCGTAATACCTTTTCCTCTTGAACAAGCGTTTCACCGTGGGGATGAAATCCAACGCCTTGTCTTGGTCCCGGTAACCCGGTAATTTTGCGAGAGCAATAATTACAAACAGGATGATTATGACCCCGGCGATAATAACGTAAGGCAATCTTATATACGATAAATCGCTCATGGTTATTGTCTTGTAGGTTTCAGGACTCATAAGTAGCCGCTCTTCCCGTGAAGCTGCATGTAGGTTCTTAAGAATTACCTGTTGGGCGGTAAACATACCGATCAATGAGCCTATAGGCCCGAATGATTGAGATAAATTCAAGCGTCTAGTGGCAGTTTCCTCGGGTCCTAGTGAAAGCACGTATGGATTTGCACTGGTTTCCAAGAATGAAAGTCCACATGTTAGCACGAAATATGCCATTAAGAATGGCCAAAACATCATGGTTAAGCTAGCAGGTATGAATAATAAAGCTCCCACGGCATATAGGAATAACCCCATAAGGATACCTGACTTATAAGAAAATTTTTTTATAAATAATGCCGCCGGCAGGGCCATTGCAAAATACCCGCCATAAAAGGCAAACTGGATCAGCGATCCCTCGAAATGACTCATATTCAAAATCCTGGGAAAGGCATGGACCAGCGGGTTGGTTACATTTTCGCCAAAGCCCCAAAATGGGAAACAAATTGTAACCAGGATATAGGGTAGTAGAAAATTCTTTGGAATCAGTAATACTTTATTCGGATGCTTCATGTTAAATAGGGTCACGTTTTTTCAAAAAACACTAATCGTATCGTAAGACAAATCTGTTTGAGTTGTGTCAAACCTCCCAAATGTTTCCCATTTTATAATTTAGATTTTACTATATCTTCTCATCTCCATGTTTTGCAATCCACTCTTTAGCATATTCAACAGCTTGCAGGTTTTTATTTACAAGAGGTGTACAATGAAAGATCATCCCTTCAATTTCTCCTTCCCGGTATAATCGGTACGCGAAATCCAGCTGCTTGACCATGAAATTCTGGTCCAACTCTTTTTTACCACCGAAATCCCACATGTAAATACCCAGTAATGTTCGTTTGTCAGGCACCAGTGACCGGTATTTCTTAAAGGTTCCCTCTATTTGTTGAATATCTGTCCCATCCCATATCCATAGCGATACAACATCCACATATTGCATGTAGGGCTGAATTGAAGGATGCAACTGGCGGGTATACAAAACTATTGCAAGGTCAAGGCGTCGTTTATAGGCAAGAGTTTCGTTATAAAGCTGTTTCATCTCCTCGATAGAGAGGGCGGCAGGAGCCGGTTCATTTTCGTTTTCAGGCGTTGTGCCCCTACGGAATCGAAAGAAATCGTCAAGGAAATACCCGGTGAGATTAGGCATAGTATCACGCAGCCCGAATACATAATCCTTCAAGGTCTTATAAGATTCGTTACTTCCCATGGAGAGAGTCCAAGCAATCCTTTTAACATCATCAAATTGTTTCAGGTATTCACTACTCTCGGGAATTCCATGTCTTATCACGCACACATTGGGAATTCCCATGTATCGAATGCCATCTGCCATGCTAATTGGCGGGCTAAGAGGAATGTTATATACTCCATCAGGACCGTCGTAAACCCCTGAATCATGCCCCCACATCCAAAGATGGTCCCTTAATTTTTTCCCGTACGCCTGAGAAGTAACGGTCACTGGGCTACTACAGCCATATCCAAAAGGAAAGACCGACCACCCTGACAATGCACCTGCTCCTAGAATAGATACATTTTGTAAAAATTCTCTTCGATTAATCATGTTTCATCATTTTAGTTTAACAATCTTGTGATTCGAGAAATTTAGTGAAATTAAATTCATCAATTAATAAGCATCGATGTGTTCAAATATTAAAAAAAGGATTGTTTGTTTTTCATTAAAGGTCAATCTTAGATTTTCTATCCCATATAAATCTAAGATTGACCTAAAAGTTTTTTTTATTATTTATCCCATCCTGGATTTTGCGATAAACGGCTGTTTAAGGTAAACTCAATGGATGGAATTGGACACAAATAATCTCTTTCCGGTTTGAATCCATATCCCGAAGGAAGCGATTTTTGATATGGATCAATAAAACCATTCTGGTCTATATATACGTTTGTACCTATAACCATATCTGGAAAATCAGACTGTATGAATTTCATTCCAAGAGGCCTATGACCTACAAAAATATCATGAGAACGCCATCTTAATAAATCAAAAAGCCTTAGACCTTCACAAGCAAGTTCTATTCTTCTTTCCCTTCTAATTTCATTTATAACAGGCGATAATTCAGGGTAATCCCAGTCAGGATCAACAGAAATACTAGTTAACAGCAAATGGGGCATGCCAACCCTGTCTCGTAATTTGTTGATAGTTAAGTCTAAATCTATTTGAGTGATTTCCCCTAGTTCAGCTTTGGCTTCCGCGTAATTTAATAGCGCTTCTGCATATCTGAATATTATTGATCCGATTTGTGATGTGTAATAATCTTCTTTCAAATGGTCACCCCATCTATTCGAATATTTCTTTAACTGAAATCCTGTAACACATAGATACGAGCCACTTTCGCCTATATCGGGTTGATCAAATAAAGTAGTATCTGAACCTATAATATTAATCGGATCACCTGGCAGGTAGATTAATTGTTTCAACCTGGGATCTCGATTTTTTACAATATTAAACAGGTTGTCATCACCTTCATAAAGTGAACTCGTGCTTATTGGATACCCGTCAATACATAAATAATCATCTATCAAAGATTTTGTAACACCTCTACTCATTCCCCAAATACTGGGTTGCCACCTCTGCACTCCCAGTGAAGCATCCCATTTTTTCCAAAGCATAACCTCGGGATTGTTGCTGTAATCATCTTGACCAAAGAAACGGTAGTAATCTTTATGGGGATCACCCGTGGAGTAGATACCGTATAAATCTTCATCGATTAATTGTTTTGCTGCATCTTTTGCTAAATTCAAGTATTTTGAACCATCGGAAGAAGCAACACCAAATGGTGAATTTGCATGATATTTTTCCCAAGTTCCTTCGAAGAGGCACACTCTGGATTTATATAACATCGCGATTTGCCTATTCAACCTTGAAGCAGAACCTGTTCCTTTATTATTCATATAAGCAATTGCTTTGTCAAGGTCCGCTACTATTGAATCAACTACTATATGTCGTGGGGTCCTTTCCATAAATAATTCTTCGGATTCAGGATTCAAGGGTTTATTAATCCAAGGTAAATCTCCAAAGTCCTTCAACATGTTAAAATAAAAATAGGCACGGAAAAAATAAGCTTCACCCACGTATTGTTTTACGCTTCCCCAAGGGGCGTTTACAGTATTGTAATGATTTAGAAAATAATTCACACTTCTAATGTCACCCCATGACCAACCTTCACCTGATGCAGGAACTATCCTTGTCCCGGCTAAAATAGAATTGTAAGTAGTTTCAATTAAATTATCACTGTTATTATCAAGTATAGTCCCTTCATTCCGTGTATCGTTTGGGAAACGAGTATAATATTGATTAACATATAATTGCAAATCTTGTGCCGTTGTCCAATATTGATTACTTGATATTGCATCTAAAGGATATCTGTCCAAATAATCTTCACAAGATAACACACCTATCGTGAAAATTAAGAGAAAATATATTTTTGTTTTCATACGATTATTTTATTTTTTACATTACGGTGTATGGAACCTTTGATGATTAAAATAATCATTCCCAAGGATGTTTAATGATTTTTTTAATCATGTCGGTTTCATATTATTATTATCAATTAATTAATAATTAAAAGGTAATATTTATCCCTATATAAAAGCTCTTTGAAAGCGGGTAAACTAAACCACGATTTACATCATTAGAATTAGCTTCCGGATCAAAAGAATCCATGATTTTAGAAAAGGTAACGAGATTCTCTACATTAACATAAAACCGCATGTTTTCAGTTTTTAATCGTGTCGATACACTTTCCGGAAGAGTATAACCAAATTGAATATTTTTGAGCCTCAGGTATGCAGCATCCTGAAGATACCTATCCGAAACCTCATGATTTTTAATATTTTCTCTTGTAAGGTATGGTTTCGGGAAATATGCATCTGGGTTATCGGCAGTCCAAAAATCAAGATTGTGTTTTTGAAGGGATGAATTCGAAAAAGCAGTTTGAAAACCCCAAAAACTGGGATTATAGTTTCCCATCCATACATCCTTTCTCCCGATACCTTGCCAAAACATATCGAAGTCAAACCTCTTATAGTTGCAATTAAAATTAATTCCATAAAAAAATCTGGGAATGCTATTTCCTATCACTTTCAAATCACCGTGATCTTCAAGTGTTTGCATCCCCCTCGTGATTTTCCCATCTCCATCTAAATCATTATATTTAACATCACCAGCACTCCACTTACTATAAAGTATTGATTGGTCAGCCCATCCGGTAACTTCCTGATCAGTCTGGAATAATCCATCAGACTCAAATCCCCACATTTCTCCAACTGTTTTCCCAACATAGTATCCATGAATGTAATTTGTTGGATTGTTATACTGTGTGACTTTTGATTTATTATCCGAGAAAACAAGTTCTAAATTATATTTGAAATCCCGATTAATTGATTGTCGCCAATTCAGTGTAAGTTCAATTCCATTCGTCTTTAGCGTTGCATTATTTTTCAAGGGAACATTGGCTCCAAACACTGATGGCAATGTTTCACCGGGACCAAACATATTTACTGTTTTCCTGTCAAACCAATCTACAACTAATAACAGTTTATTGTCAAAAAAACCTGCATCGAATCCGATATTGGTGGTTTTTGCTTCCTCCCAAGTAAGTCCTAAACTTGTATTACTAGGAACCGAAGTATAATTAGGTCTTATTCCATCCATGATCCAAGGCAAATTCGTGGAAATTGGTAGGACTTCAACGTGTAAATAGTTTGCCACATTTTGATTGCCTAGAGATCCATATGAGGCTCTCAATTTCAGGGTGTTGACAAAAGAATTGATCCCCGAGTTTTCCCAAAAGTTTTCTTTCCAGATATTATAACCTACAGAAGCTGAAGGGAAGAAACCCCATCTCTTTCCTCTTTCGAACCTGGATGAACCGTCATATCTTCCATTTACCTCAAACAAGTACTTTTCCGCGTAGTTGTAAGTTAATCTAGCGAAAGCACCTAAGGTAGACCAATGTGACATGCTATCGGAGACATCTTTGTCTCCCGTTGAAGTTTTAATGGAAGGCACCGTTTCAGCAATCAAATCTCTTCTCCAACCAAGTAGAGAAAAGTCATTAGACAATTCTGCTTGCCCCCCAACGATTGCAGCGAAAGAATGCTTGTTTATATCTTTTTTGAAATCGAAAAAAGCATTGGATGTATAATATTCATAGTATGATGAAGTTTGCTCAATCCTGTTATACTTCTGAGCATAGTGTCGAACGGGGGTGACCCCATCAACCGCAAACCCCTGAATAATTGCCCTGAAATTATTTCTTTTAGACGCGATCGAGTTATAACTAAAATCGGCTTTTAATTTAAGATCCTCTGTTAATTTAAGCTCAAGGGAAGGACTTACCCAAAGATCAGTGGAATATTGTTTATCAAATCCTCCATTTGCCAATGCAGGAACTTGGTTTAAATCCATCGCGTAATCTCCATTAGGAGTATATATCGGGTAATTTGGCCAGTTTCTTGCGAGCATTCCAAAAATGAAAGTCCTATCCGTGACACTTTCACTGGATTGTGGGAATTTTTTATAACTTCTGGTAAATTTATTTCTTAATGAAAAAGTCATCCAGTCTGTGACTTTTAACGAAAAATTTGAAGTCAAATTAAACCTTTGGTACTTTTCATTCGCGTAATTAAGTTTTCCGTCTTCATCATTCCAACCTAATCCAATGAAATAAGATGCATTTTTTGAACCACCTGAAACATTTAAGTTATGATTTTGTGAAAAAGTCCAATCTTTGAAATAAACATCATACCAATCGGTATTTCCATTAGCCAAAGTCCAATATCCCCATCCATTAGGATCTTTGGGGTTAGGAATCATGGAAGGGAAATTCTCGGGATCAGCTTGATATTTCCTCATCCTCTCGATTGTTTCATCGGAGAATAATTTGTTTTGTCCTGAATTAACTGCTGCTATATTCATACGATCAGCAAAGACCAAAGAATTTATTCCCTTAGGTAAGGTCGTAGGAGCTCCCCATGAAAAATGATTACTGTAAGTAGTTTTCATTTTCATATCCGTCGTGCCTGATTTTGTAGTGATCAAAATTACCCCATAAGTAGCTCTCGCGCCATAAATCGCGGCGGACGAAGCATCTTTCAGTACGGAAATTGATTCCACATCATCAGGGTTGACGTTATTAATATTCATTGGCAAACCATCCACCAACACGTAGGGAGAACCTCCCGAGAGGGAGCCTATTCCTCGGATATTGAAATCCATTGATGCACCAGGTTCTCCACCATACTTGGTATTCAGTGTAATATTCAACCCTGGAGAAACTCCTTGTAGAGCCTTGTTGATATTTGAGAAAGGGCTTTTTTCCAACCTCTCCTGCGTTACCTGATTAACTGCACCTGTTAAATTGATTTTTTTCTGCGTCCCGTATCCAACAACCACAACTTCATCTAATGCTTTTGTATCTTCAATAAGTACTATATTTAGAACATCTTTACCTGTAGTACTGATATTTTGTTCAAAATACCCGACATATGAAATATGAATTGTTGCATCATTAGCCACATTAAATGAAAATTTCCCATCCACATCCGTAACCGTTCCGTTGGTGGTGCCAGCCTCAATAACATTTGCACCAATTATCGGTTCGCCGCTAGCATCCTCAACAGTACCGGTAATTGTTTTCTTTTGCTGTTCCGGCTCAATTAGGGCAACCTCCTCGCTCTCTTTCGTTTTGAATTCAGGGTCTCTATACACAGATACTTGTCGTTCTGTAATCATGTAAACCAGGTCCGTATCGTTAAAAATACTTTCCAGGATAGTCTGTATGCTCTCCTTGTTTGCCCGAATCGTTACTTTCTTATCTAACTCCCGGCGTGCCTCGTCGGTAATAAGGAAAACATAGTCGCTTCTCTTTTCGATTTCCGAAATCGCCTTTTTCAGGGTAACGTTGTTCAGTGCCAACGAAAGTTCTTTTTGTTGCGGGAAAACGTTTCCAGCTGTAATGGTAAAGAAACAGAAAAGCATTAAAAACGAAGCCTTCATGATTTTTAAGACTCTATTGCTCTTTTTATAAGCACATTGGTTAGATTTAATTTTATTTTCCATACATTTGTAATGAATTTTTAGTTTAGGTAATTTGTTTTCTAATGATTATCCGTGAATTAAATTTTCACCCGATCGGGCGATGTGCCAGCATTGCCCGATTATTTTTGTCTCTTTTCTTATTTTTTCATAGGCACTCTATTTTTTAGTAATATAAATTATGTTATTTTCTCGACGATAATCTGTTGACGATAAAACGGAGAGCGCTGTCATCACGCTATCCAGGCTGTTGGACAGAAAGAGCTTACCGGAACAGGTCTGGGAATTGAGTGGAATACCCGGGCTGCTTTCGAACTGCACGTTATAGTACCTCCCCACTTTTTTCAGGATATCCGAAATAGAGGTCTCGTCAAATTCCAATATGCCTTTCGTCCAACTGATATACTCTGAAACATCTACGGTCTCTTTGCTTACCTGGTCCTTTGCAAGTTCCACTTTCTCGTTGGGGAGCATCTCCGTTACATGTTGTGCGGTTTTTATGGATACCCTTCCTTCTACCAAGACGACCGTTTCTTCCTCATCGCCGCAGTAAGCCGACACGTTAAATGAAGTGCCGAGTACCTGAATATCCATCCGGTCGGTATGAACGATAAACGGTTTTTTTGCATCTTCCGTGACCTCGATAAAAATTTCACCATCAACATGAATCTCCCTTGTTTTGCCATTAAACTCGGAGGGGAAATCGACCCGTGTCCCGGAATTCAAGTAAATTTTCGTTCCGTCGACCAGCATAAGGGTCGATTGTTTACCGAAAGGGACTACCAGGCTATTCATTTTCGCGGAATTCAACGCCAACTCTTTTCCCGTTTCGTTATTGCTTGTAATCAGCACCTTGGCATCCTTTTGCAGTTGGATGTCCGATTGATTGGCTATATTGATTTTCTCGCTACCCGAAAGAAGGTAGATATCTTCTCCAGGTAAAGCCTGTCCCACGATAGCGGAATTCTCAGCCGGCAGGACAGGGATATTTTCTTTATGCAGCCGGACAAACAGGGTAGAGAGGACCGCTATAACAAGGATAGCAGCGATTGCCGACCACGAGATCTGCCGCCGATGCCGCCGCGATTTGTATTTCCTGATCTTTCGCGTAACAACGGTATAGATGGCATCTTTCTCGCTCTCCGGCAGAGGAACACGATTCATCTCCAGGGCTTTGAATCGGTTTATGGCTTCATTCAGGGATTCCTCAAGGTGTGGGTTCGCTAGCCTGAATTGCTCCCATCGCTCATTTTGCTCCTCCCCCCGGAAAAGCCTCCATTGAATAAAATCCTCGTTAAGAAGAAAATCTCGATAATTTTTCACTTGTATCGCTTTTTTTATATGACGTTTCTGTTTTTCATTTATGGACAAAAAAAATGAAGAAAATAAAAATTTAACATTTCGACACTAGAAGAAACCCGTGGAGATGCTTAAAAGTTGAGGAACAAAACCACCAGTAACGGGAGCCATTCGGGATGGTTATTTTCGATGCTTTGCCTTATTTTCTTCATGGATCGGTATACCAATTTCCTCGCGGAGTCGGGATTGATCTGCAAAATCTCGCTTATTTCATCGTACTCCAGGCCAAGCGTGTATTTCATGTACAAAATTTCACGCTGCTTCCCCGACAGGCATTCCAGCATTTTTTCGACCTTGTTTTTCAATAGGATTGACTCTTCCGCATCGATCATGTTGTCCAAAACGGTAACATCTATGGTAAATGAATCGCCGCACGAGTCTATGGTCTCGATTTTGCCCTCTTTTCGGGCAAGGTCGATCAGGCGGTACTTGTATGATTTGAAGAGATAGGCCGCGGGGTTTTTAATCCCTCTTAATTCATTTTTTTTCACGTATAGGCTGTAAAACACATCCTGAATGGCATCTTTACACAGCTCGTCGCGAAACCCCAAGTGAATCCCGTAGGCATACAACACCTCCACGTAGGTATCGTACACGATGGTGAAAGAAGAAGCGTCTCCTTCATGAATAAATTTCCGCCAAATCAAAGCTGTATTTACCACCTACAAATAGGATATCTTAAATTTTCGGGACAACCCCTGTTTTAAATTGCCATTGTTTGCAAAGATGCAAAAAAAATGTGAAAGTGCGCGGCAAGTTAACAATTTCCCCGATTTTCGTTTTAACCCTTTTCATGTTGCTACTTAACCTTTCATGCGAACTGGGAGAATCCGTGATTACAAAACAGTTTCGGATTGAGCTTAAATGATAAGGACATCTTCATGAAAACTGATGAGGATGCCATCTCAAAGAGGATTTCCTTCGCTAATAATTGTCACTTTCACCCTTGAACTAACTCCCTCAGGACCATCGCAAGAAAACGAAAATGAGTTGTTTCCATGTTTCAACAGGGGTATTTTACTGTCCAAGGTAATCTCTTGAAGAACCTCTCCTTTCTGACTGTATAACTTACAATTCCGATCTGCTCTGAGTTCGAGATACATCCCGGATTCCAGTTTTACAGGGAATACGATTGTCTCATTGCCAATTGTTACCGTGGGATTGGATATAGTAATCGGAACAATTGGTATGGCTTTTACCGGACCTATAACACAATTGACTTTTTTGTCAACTGGGAGATTGTTAAACCAGAATTGTAATTTGTCAACACTGCCAAGATTCACTCTCCCCCTGTATGAATTATATACATTAAAGCCCTCGGGTATTTCTCTTGTCTCAACATGTGTTTCCCATATATAATCACTAAATCTTTTTGATTCAACCTCGATCAGTTCAAAGTATCTCCATCCTGTAAAGTCAATATCAATAAAGTGGTCACCCCTCACACCGGCATATCCAATATGTTTTGGATTTGCTATCCTGAGGTTCAGGAGCTGTCCACTTCCGTCACCTTTTACCCATACACCCAAGGCTTGGTTTTTTTCCAGATTTATCCAGGGATCAAATAATTTCTCCATTTTTATCCATGAGCCCTCCTTGGGTGAGGAACCGGAACTCATGGCGGAAAAGCTAACGGCATTATTTGCATTTTCAGGGAGGTCTGATGATGCGACAATCTCCCCTGTTACGCCTTCGGCAGAGCCTTCGTTGCGAAACTCCCCAGGTGAGCAATCTGTAAGGAGAATATTCGAGGAGTCATGATAAGGTTTTACAGACATTAAGGGTTGAATCCTCAGTTTTAGTTGTTGCTCTGAAAAGCCATTATTTACCGTCCATTTATCAGACGCATCATTAAGGCCGGTAACTTTATGCTCATCATAGACAACCGGTTTGAAATTCCAGTCGCCATCGTCCTCTTTGAAAAGAGTAAAATCTTTGCCTGGTTCACGGAGCAGTTCGCGCACGCTGTCCGAGAAATACTTTTCATGCCTTAACTCTTCATATTGTTTGATCATTGCATGCAGGTCCCCCAGAAGAGGTGTTTCGGCAACTGCTTTTTTGTCGACCGCGCCCTGAACGCAAAGACCTGCATTGTTTCCAATCATCTTACAGCATAGATATTCAATGTCATCTGTATGGGTCATTTCGATCTGGGGATCCGGACTCCATGCACAATTTCTCCACCATCCAAGGAACAGGGGGAGTAAGAGAGGGCTGTGTTCGGCTCTTGACAGTTTATCTATCACCGGTGTATGCCCAAGAAATTCACCATGCTTGTATGTAGTTGACTTAACCGAGGCAAGGTGGATATCCACGAATCTTTTATACCCTCTGACCGGGGAATCCCATGCCTGCCACCTTGACCTGTAATGCCACCATAGGTGGGTCATGCCCGCCATTTCCATTCCCACAGGCTTTTTGAGGTTTTTGGCAACCTCGAACACGAATTTAGGCCCATAGTGCCAGTAAAATTCTTCTCCGCCCCATAGGTCACTTCCGTCTGCTGCATCAAAATATATTCCGTCAAATTTACAATCATCTACTACCCGGGCAGTCCTTTTTGCTATATTTTTAAACAGGTCAGTGTCTTCACCAGGCACAAACCGGCCAAACATCTCCATAAGGTGATAAGCCTTATCGTTTGCCGGATGTCCCGAGGCTGTTGTTCCATGGATCCCCCTCTTGCAACCCGTGAATTTATAAGGTGGATTTTTAGTTACATCGCTAAAGGATATCAATTCTTTCCCTATCCTCAGAGTTGTGCTGTTCCTGACCCAAAAACCTGTTATGTTTGAAATATCAGCAGTAGATTCATTTACGATGATCTCATCTGAAGTTGCATCTATCGGCGAAGCCAGTGTAAAACTATTAAAATAACCAAGTCCCTCATCCGGCACGGGTGTTATAAAATTTGAATTCTTATCAATAAAGAAAGAGTATGTATGCAGAATGGGTGAGATCCCCGCTTCATGCAATCTTTCATTTATCCTTTTGAAGGACTCCCAACCATCCGGATACCTCTCTTTATTTATTTCGAAACTGCCATACTTAAAGATTCCTCCATGTCCAGGAATGTCAATTTGATTGAAACCAAGGCTTTTACATGTTTCAATCCATTCATCTACAGTCTCTTCAGTCAGTTGTCCTCCTCCAACCATCAAATAAGAACCGAATCCTTCCTTAGCCATTTGTGCCCAAGCGCCCCCTTGGTCAGAAAAGGGTATGTTCTCCGCATTTTTTACAACTTCCCTGATCACGGGAAGCACCTTCTCCTGGGGCAATCCCAACATGGCGACCTCTGAGCCTTCCATCCCCAGCTTTTTATAACAGGTAGCCGTCATTAAGGTCTGCAATGCCGGCAACTGGGTAACATGGGTGTTTAGGTTCATTGCAAGGATACATGCCCCAAATGGTTCATACGACATACCCTCAAGACTAAGGGGAACATTGACGAAGGTCATGGACCATGGATCCCCTGTAACCTCCTTCACTGTAAAAATGATATGATCATCGTGCGATGTAACCTGAATAGAAGATGTAACCCCTGCATCCCCAAAGTTGAGTTTGAATATCGTCCCTTCCAGTGAAACATCGGTTACACTGTACACTTTATCATCCTTTTTTACTGATGCACATAATGAGTTATTATCCCTATCTAGATAATCAACATTATTTTGTTTATCAATAAAACGAAGATTCTTTCCTGATGAGTCAATTTCATATTTAAAATACTTGTTCTCAAATACAATGCGGTTTGTATTTGAAATGCATCCAGCCAGTGTTACCGTGAACAGCAACATTATTATTAGCTGTATTCTTCTCTTCATAATGCACCCTAATTCATTCATGGCCTAATATATTTTTGATGATTTTTATTATACATGCGAATAGAGCTGAAAGCTCCAAATTCAACATGGATTTAATCTGCTTACAATAAGTATGACGAATATTATTATATTCATACATCTATCTGAAAGTAATTATCTTAGAAGAATAATTTCACTTCTGTGTTCATCATCTACAGATAGGATATTTTATATTTTCGGGACAATCTCAGTTTTTAGTTGCCAATGTTTGCAAAGATGCAAAAAAAATGCGAAAGTGTATGAAAAGTTAACAATTTTCTCCGGTTTTTGATTGTAACCGGCAGGATCTCTAGTGATGGAACCTAATGGTGTATTGGTTACATTGTTATTAACTGCCATGTAATTCGGGATGTCCCAAAATCCTCAATCAAACAGTTAGGGGGAGCAGTTGTTCCCCCTAACCCGTCAAATAAAGTACTATCAAGCTTGAATGTTACCTTGTGAGTTGTAGCGCGCAGGTAGCATTTCACCTCGTCAAGCCATTAACCATGAATCCCTACTTTTTAAGCAAAACCCCGTCAATGGCCTGCTTGAGGGCATCCTTGGGGAGAGCGCCTTGCGCCATTTGCGGTGCCCCTTCCATCGGCACGAAAAGCAGCGACGGAATGCTTCGGATACCGAACTCGGCCGCCAGTTGCTGTTCCGCCTCGGTGTCCACCTTGTAGATGTACACCTTACCTTCATACTCCTTAGCCAACTCTTCAAGAATGGGAGCAATCATCTTGCAGGGACCACACCAGTCAGCGTAAAAGTCGATGATGGCCGGTTTATCACCCAGGTAAACCCACTCGTCGGGATTTTTCTCGAAATTGGCCACTTTTTCCAGGAAGTCGGCCCTTGTTAACTGAATTGTTTTTGTTGCTGTCATGTTATTTGTTGTTGATTTTGTTTTGTTTTCTACATTTTGGTCGTCTCCCGCGGAAGTCTTTGGCTTTAACTGACAGCAGAAGATCAATAGAGTACCCATCAATAGGGCGGATGCAATAATTTTGGCGTTCATAATGTTATGTTTTTTCGTCCAACTTCTCGTTACCTCCATGTGGCAAACCGTCGGTACCACATGTCAGCACGCATTTCAACACCTTGACGACACGTGGATCCCTAATGGAATAGAACCTGTTCTTGCCGCTTCGCCTACACGAGAGGATCCCTCTCGCTCGCATACCGATAAGGTGATGCGAAAGAAGCGATTGCTCGCATCGGGTCGACTCCTGCAACTCGGTGACAGACATCTCCCCCACCCGTGCCAAGGTGGTGACCACCCGCAAACGCACCTCGTTGGCCAGCGACCTAAGGAGGTAAGCGGCCTCCTCATAGTTTTCATTAGTCATATCAATACATGAACATATATTCATGTGATTTTGTTCACGAAAAGGACTTTTTTTCACGAATTTGGCTTAACACTCGCGTGGTTGACTTTTGCATGGAACTAGCGGGTTGTTTGTTGCATCCAAGAATGCGCTTCTTCAACGAATCAACTCCTCCCAAATAATCGGTTTATCCTCCCACAACCAAATACCGTTATCTTTCCGGAGAGTCCTGTGGCGACTATCTGGAGCATGAGGCATGTCCTCCTTTGGTAGCCAACTTGCCAACTCTTTAATCACGTTGGCGTATTTTGATTCTCCAGCAAGATTTTTCCATTCAAGGGGATCTCGTAGGTGGTCGTAAAGTTCTTCTGATCCGTCAGCATATCGGATATAGCGCCATCTTTCCGATCGTACAGAATGGTTCCCTGGATTTGCCGTTGTAATAGCTGGTCTATCTCGCTTTGTATTCGCATCCTTAAGTTGAGGAACAAGCGATAACCCCTCTAAATCATTTTTTAATGGTAATCCAGCTAATTCAAGTAGAGTCGGGTATATATCCAATAGTTCAGCTGGTTGTGATGTTATCGCCCCGTTAGTCACCCCAGGTCCTGCAAAAATCAGGGGTATATTTGTCGAGGGTTCCCACAGGGTATTCTTACCTGTAATGTCTTTCTCTCCCATGTGATATCCATTGTCCGACCAAAGAACCACGATGGTTTCGTCTCTCAGTCCTTCCGCCTCCAGGGCATGAAGAACACGGCCTACTTGTGCATCCATAAAGGAAATCGTTGCCAGGTATGCCCGAACTTTATTTTCCCATTCTTTGTGTTCCAGCAACCATGAAAGGCGTGGTTCCGGTAAGTACCAATGCAAATACCAGGCAAAATCTGGTACGTCTTCACGGTCATTTTCAGGTGCGGCAGGCAATACCACATTAGGGTAAAGGTCGAACCACTTCTGCTCCGCGTACAAGGGTACATGTGGCGCCGTAAAACCTGCTGCCAAGAAGAAAGGCTTATCAATTTCGTCGTTGGCAATTCTTTTAAATTCCTGTTCAGCCCAAGTCGCAACTTTATAGTCCGGGTGGGTTGTATCGGTCTCCAAGGGTAGTGGTCCCCAGTCAACGAGTCTATTTTCGACCATTTGAGCGGGTGCTTGTACGAGTTTTTCTTTCGGAACAAAACCGAGAAAACTATTGGGTGGGCCTAACTTCTGAAACTCTCCAGCCGAACTCTCATGAAAAATTTTCCCTCCCGCCATAGTTTCATAGCCATGCTGCTCAAAATATTGCCCGAGTGTAACCGCTTTTTCTGTAGCGGGCGCTTTACGGAGACTTGGAGCCAAACCATAAATACCGGTTGAAGAAGGTCGGAAACCTGTCATCAAGCTGGCTCTTGAGGGGTTACTTAGAGGAGCCTGGCAATGGGCATTAGTAAAAAGCGTTCCCCGTTCTGCAAGCCGATCTATGTTAGGGGTCAATACCTGCGGGTGATTGTTAAGTTTTCCCATCCAACTATTCCAATCGTCCACAGCAATAAACAAAACATTTGGCTGTTTGACCTTTTGTTGCGGTTGGGCGATTAATGATAAAGTGCTAAGTCCAACGGATCCCATCAAGAAAATTTTCGGCACTATGAATGTCGAAAAAATATTTGAGTGATTTATGCCGTTATATTCACAATCCTTCTCGATAGAATTTCTTTTGCCATTTGCATTCATTTTTTTCGCATGATATGTTTAAATCAAGCTTCCCACCCTTTATACAAGTGTATTTAAGAGTCTAAATAAAAAGAAGAGAAACTACTTCACTTGAATGTAATAGGTGAGCTTCGCCATGATTACCCGGTGAGCAGAGCGGGTAAAATACGCGTTATCGCTTCGGCGACTGGTAAAGATATCGCCCAAGCCAAAGTAATAGCGTCCTTCAAGGTTAAACACGCCGATCGCGGTTCTAAGTTCCAGCCCTGCCCCTCCTATCAAGCCGTAGTCCACGCGCTTCATCTCGCTCATGGGGCCGTATTGAACGCCGATGGGTGCATTTGGATCAGCTGCCTTTCGGGCCTCCACATTGTCGCTCAGCGCCTGGTTCATCTGAACATTTTCGCCGATCAATACGCTTATTTGCGGCCCGGCATTGAAAACGAAACGGGTTTTATTCCCAAAGTAGACATGCGTCATAAAGGGCACATCGATGTAGGTGAGAGTTCGTTCGTAGGCAAACTCCTTCTCAGCCTCAAACTCCTCGCGCCATCCTTTGCGTGTGAGGTTAACCTCGGTAATCAAACCCAGGTGCTTTTCGGTAACGTACTTGGCCGCGATACCCCCCTGGTAAGAATAGAGAAGAGTTTGCGGGATGGAGGGTACGAAGCTCACGTTCGCGGCTACCCCTCCCGCTCCACCCCCAATATACAGTTCTGTAGGGAAGGTTTGCTTCTGTGCGAAGAGCATACCGCCCAAGGCAGTACAGATAAGGAAAAGGGAGAAACGTTTCATCGGCTCTTATCCATTTTTATGATGCGACCGTTCGTGTCGTAAAACACGAGGTAAAGCCCGGTGTTAATAAATCCGCCCCAGTTGTTCATTCGCTCGAAATGAAAAGCGAACTGGAGAGAGTGAACCTTGACCTGGTCTACCCGGTACTCGAAATCGGACCCGAATCGCTGGAGTGCCGTCAGGAAGAAAAGGGCAGTATCGTATCCCCACATGGCGTAATCGGGATAAGTGTTTAAAGGGACACGACCGTACCATCTACTAAAAGCATCGTTGAAGTTGCCAACTGCAGGATCGTTCTCGTCCACGAAGAAGGGAGAAAAGAAGTAGACCCCTACCTGGTGGTACTCGTCGATCAAACTGGAGTAGGTCTGCCACTCGGGGTAACCGAGCAGACGCAGAGTGAACGAGGGATTGGTCTCTTGTACCTCCTTTACCTTGTCGAGCAAGTCGCGCAACGTGTGAGAGTCGCCGCTTGTGGGGATAATCAGGTTTTCCCTGTTCGCGGAGAGGAGCGAAAGCAGCGTTGAAGTCAACGCGCTGGAGTTATGAACCGTTTCATACCGGGTACCGTTTCCGCGCAGGACGTTTTGCATCCGCGAAACGAATTCCATTTTATCGTTATCTCCCCCGTTCACAAAGATGAGGTTAGCATTTCTAAACGTGTCGAGGAACGCTTTCACCGCTTTAGACTGCATGGATTGGGAAAGGGAGTTCACTTGAAAAATATTGCCATTGTTCAATACCTCGCTATTGCTTTGCGAGAAGGGGACGACGTAGGTGATGTCGTGCGATTTTGAAAAGTCTGACAGTTTCTTGATCTGCGCGTCACTCACCCCACCCACGATAAGGTGCAGCGACTGCATCTCCATCGTTTCCAAGAGGCTTTCCAACTTTTTGGTATCCGCTCCTTTTCCTATCTCGAACACGTAGAGCTGCAAATTTCCACCACGCTCTTTAAACTCCCTCACGGCCAAGAGGAATCCCTCGTAATACTCCTGCAGGCGGAGATGGCCGTTCCCGGTCTCATCAAGCAACGGCAGGAGGAGTGCCACGTTGATCATGTCCAATCGCTCTAATGAGGTTCCATGAAACAGAAGGCGGTTCGCTTGCTGTTCATCTCTTCCACTCTCTCCCACGTAGGGTACGACCGTCTCGTACGACTCGAAAAAGGGAATTCGTATCACCCTCCCTATCTGGAAAGTCTCGACCGATAAGCCAGGGTTAGCCCTCATCACATCCTCCGGCTTCAGCGAGTAAGTTCGGGAGACCGAGTAGAGCGTCTCCTTGGGCAATATGGTGTGGTAACGGTAGTTCTCTTCTTTCTCTTCGCTGATAACACGCCGTTGCGGGATAACGAGTAGTTGCCCCTCGGCGATGCCATCGCGAGCGGTTGGGTTAAGGCGATACACCTCCTCCACGGTGGTATTGTACATCTTGGAGATGCCGTAGACCGTTTCACCACTACTGACCGTGTGATTAAACGTGATGTTCTGACCGGTCGGTTCCGCCTGGGACGAACCGGGTACCACGCTTGAGGTTGACCCGGGACCCGATGTTTGTGCCATCCGGGAAGAGCTTTCGGAGGGCAAGGAGGCGGAGGAAACGGGGATAAGCAGCTCCTGCCCGCTTTTTAGGCCCGTGTTGGCATTCGGGTTATGGCGCAAGATCTCGGCCACCGTAACCGAGAAGGCTCGGGATATCGCGTAAAGCCCCTCCCCCGGCTGCACCTTGTACTTGTAATAGGATTGCCCGTTAACGATAACCGTATCGTAGGACAGATCTTGAGCGTGTAAAAGCTGAAAACCGATACTTAAAATAAAGATCACAGCGAAAACCCTACTCAACTGGTGCGAAAAACACATGTTCTAATCATTTTAGTTTTACAGTCGATCTTGCAACGTTTAACGTGCAAAAATAGGAATAAATTCGCTTACCTTTCGCATCTAAACAGATTTTTACTTTCAAGCCCCGAAAATAGACGCGGAAATAACGCGATGTGCAAAAGTACGGATATATTCAGTGTCGCTAAAATGGGATCGGCTCGTTGTTTGAATGTGAAACGACCGCATCCGTGAGCGAAGAGGCGGAAGGGGCAACGTGTGCCGCGGTGCGTGATCCGGCCGACTTGGTCTGTTTGTTCATTCGTGAAGGTCGTTCCACGTAGTTTCTCCCCACCCGGTTAGCGTCAAGGTTTTGGAAACGGGCGTACTCACCGTCGAAGCGCATGATGGCGATGCCAGTGGGACCATTCCTATGCTTTGCCACGATAATCTCAGCAATGCCCACGAGCGAATTGCCTTGCTCGTCCTCCGTGATCCGGTAATACTCGGGGCGGTGAATAAAGCAGACGATATCGGCGTCCTGCTCGATGGCGCCCGATTCACGAAGATCGGCCAGTTGCGGCCGTTTCCCTTCGCTTCCTTGTCGTGTCTCCACCCCTCTATTCAACTGCGATAGCGCGATAACGGGAATGTTCAACTCCTTCGCCAACCCCTTCAGGGAGCGGGATATCATGCTCACCTCCTGCTCTCGGTTCCCGAAGCTCATCCCGCTGGCGTTCATCAACTGGAGGTAGTCGATGATGATAACCTTCACCTTATGTTCCCGCACCAGCCGCCGTGCTTTGGTACGCAACTCAAATACCGAGAGGCTGGGCGTATCGTCGATGTAGATGGGGGCGTTGTACAAGAAACGGTGATTTTCCAGCCGTTCCCACTCGTCTTCGGTGAGCCGCCCGCTCTTGATGCTCTCCCCCCGTATCTGACACACGTTGATAATCAACCTGTTTACCAACTGAACGTTAGCCATCTCGAGCGAAAAGATACCTACCGGAATATCATAGTCCAACGCCATGTTCTTCGCCATGGAGAGCGCGAATGCGGTCTTCCCCATCGCGGGACGGGCGGCAACGATGATCAAATCGGAGTTCTGCCACCCCGCGGTGAGCTTATCCAGCTGGGTGAAACCGGTAGGGAGCCCACTCATACCATCCTTACGATTGGCCGCTATTTGGATGTTATTGAACGCCTCCTTGATAATCGGGTTGATCTGGATCACATCTTTCTTCACGTTACGTTGCGATATTTCGAACAGCCGTCCCTCGGTCTCCTGCATTAGGTCGTCCACGTCCACCGTCTCATCGAACGCGTGCTGCGACACTTCCGATGAGAAGGAGATGAGTTCACGCGCCAAATATTTCTGTGCGATAATTCGGGCGTGGTACTCAACGTGCGCCGCGGAAGCTACCTTATCGGAGAGCTCCGCTATGTAGAGTGCACCACCGGCCGTCTCCAGCTCTCCCCGCCGTTTCAACTCTTCCACCACGGTAAGCACGTCCACCGGCTTCTGCTGCAAGCTCAACCCCAAGATAGCCCCATAAATGAGTTGATGCGATGGATCATAAAAGCTCTCGGGTCGAAGGATCTCGCTGACGACCGAGTACGCGTCTTTTTCCAGCATTAAGGCACCCAGCACCGCCTCCTCCAGCTCCCGTGCCTGCGGAGGCAACTTCCCAACATCGGGGGCTATAACCGCTTTCTCTACTACTTTTACTGTTGGCTTCCGTTTCTGATTTTCCATTTTCTTATTCGTCGTTGTTATTCATTCATTAAAATTAGACTATTTCTCACCACGGCATAGTACAAGTGAACTTGTCCTCTGCTCGTTTGGCTTATCGAAATAGTTCATTAAAATTAGACTATTTCTCGCCACGGCATAGTACAAGTGAACTTGTCCTCTACTCGTCCGGTATTACTACATCGATCTTGTTCGTCGTTATTAAAGAGGCGTTGCCGTTCATTGTTTCATTCTACCCCGCATCTGTAATGTTTTCACCAAGCAAAGGTAGGAAGTAATTCGCTCCATCGGGGCATTTCCCAGCTACAGGTTCTTCAAAAGTTATAAACAGGAGCTGTTGAAAACCCCCTCGTTCCTTCACGCGTACCTTTTGCGCTCCGTTTTCTCTCATTCTGTTCAAACGGCACCCTTTGCACCCGCCTCCCGCTCAATATACGAAATAAACTTATCATGCGGCTAAAAAAAGAGGTGAATTGCCCTTTTTTGGCTATTTTTGCAGCAACGTAAATGGCAAACAGCTAACAACATGCTTCCAATAAGAGAGAGAAAACGGATAAAATCGCTGATGCAGCAAGAGATCATACCTGCCATCGGCTGCACCGAACCCATGGCGGTATCGCTATGCACCGCTAAGGCGACCGAGATTTTGGGCGAGAAACCAGACACGATTACCCTGTTCCTTAGCACCAACATATTGAAAAACGCCATGTGCGTCGGCATCCCGGGTACCGGCATGATTGGGCTGCCCATCGCGATCGCCCTGGGTGCGCTAGTGGGGAAATCGGAAAACGGGCTGGAAGTGTTGAAAGACCTTGCGCCGGACGACATTGAAGAGGGGAAACAGTTTATTGACGAGGGGAGAATCACCATTAGGCTAAAGGAGAACGCTCCAGACATCCTCTACATCGAGGCTGACTGCCGTGCGAAGGAGAATCGCGTAACCGCGATAATTCAAGGGAGCCACACCTCCTTCTCTTACATCGAGAGGAATGGGACGGTTCTCCTTGACAAAAAGGCCGAGAACCAAGAAGAGGCGGATGAGGAAATCCAGCTGACCTTTCAAAAGACGTACGACTACGCGATCTATTCACCCATCGAGGAACTGGTCTTTATCCTCGATGCAGCCGCAATGAACAAGGAGGCGGCAGAAAGCTCTCGCGAAGGCCTGTTCGGCCACGACATCTCCAAGAAAGTCGTGGGTGCGAAAGGGAGATACCTATTCGGTGACAACCTGCATAGTCGGATGGTAGCCACCACCACCGGGGCATGCGATGCACGCATGGCTGGAGCTATGGTACCCGTGATGAGCAATAGTGGCAGTGGTAATCAAGGTATCGCGGCTACCCTCCCGGTACTGACGTACGCCGAGAACGCGGGATGCACGGAAGAGCAATTGATTCGCGCACTGGTACTCAGCAACCTCTCCATGATCTACATCAAGCAGTACATCGGTCGACTCTCCCCTTTATGCGGCTGTGTGATTGCTTCCACCGGAGCCAGTTGCGGCATCACCTACCTCATGGGTGGTACCTACGAACAGGTGACCTACGCCGCTAAGAACATGGTCGCGAACATTACCGGTATGATTTGCGACGGGGCCAAACCCAGTTGCTCGTTGAAGATCGCGAGCGGTGTCTCCACGGCGACCCTATCCGCACTGATGGCCATCGAGAACACGACGGTCACCGATCAAGAGGGGATTATCAATGAGGATATCGATAAAACCATCATGAATTTGGCGTTGATAGGAACGAAAGGGATGAACGAAACCGATCAAATCGTGTTGGACATATTAACGAACAAATGATGTAACCCCATTGGTATGAAACAAATAGCGCATCAATTGATAAGCATCTTCCTATTTCTGGCAGCCCTCCCGGTTGTCGCGCAATCACCCATTTCGTGGAAATTCTCCCTGCAAGACGCGGGGAACGGGGAAGTAGCCCTCGTCGCCAAAGCGACCGTCGAACAGGGATGGTACATGTACGACACCCAAATCCCGGAGGGTGGGCCCACGCCGACCCAAATCGAGTTCGACCGGGTAGAAGGCTCAGAACCGGTTGGCAAGTTCCGGGCAAAAGGGATCCAACCGTCCGTAAAGTACGACGACATTTTCGAGATGGAGATCAGCTCGTTTACCGGGACCGTCGAGTTCGTACAACGGCTCAAGGTAACGGATAAGCAACGATTTGCCGTGGAGGGAAGCGTACGCGCCCAAGCGTGTAACGACCAGACCTGCACGCCGCCCCTGCCTGTGGATTTCTCATTTACCGAAGCACAACTTCCGGCTACACTGACCGTTGTTCCCACAACTCCTCAAACCTCTAGCACGATGTCAGAGGGTAGCGAAAGTGAGGCGGAAACGAAGGGCAAAGTCTCACCGAGTGAGAGTGCATCGGATACGGCACTATCAAGCGTACCGACATCAAGAGTGCTTTCTCCTACCGAGACCGCGCAAAATGTACTGCAACAACCCTCCGGTTCAGAAACAACACCGGAGGGAACAGCCACAAGCCTCTCGCTGGGCAGCATCAACCGCGAAACCTTATGGACGCCCGTGATCGCTGAACTAAACGCGTTAGGCACCGAGGACCCCTCGAAAGGCTCCCTGTGGAGCATCCTGTTGAAAGGGTTCCTCTGGGGATTCGCCGCCCTGATCACCCCCTGCGTATGGCCCATGATCCCGATCACGGTCAGCTTCTTCCTTAACCGCAACAAAAAGAGCCGGGAGAAAGCGATTAAAGACGCCGCCATCTACGGGGCCTCTATCGTGATCATCTACGTCACCTTAGGATTAATCGTTACGGCCATCTTTGGCGCCAGCGCGCTCAACACCATGGCCACCAGCGCAGCCTTCAACCTGATTTTCTTCGTGTTGCTTCTGATCTTCGCCTTCGCCTTCATGGGCGCGTTCGAGCTGGTGTTACCCGCCTCCTGGACCAACAAGATGGACAGCAAGGTCGACAGCACAAGCGGCATCATCAGCCTCTTCTTCATGGCGTTCACCTTGGCGCTCGTCTCCTTCTCCTGCACCGGCCCCATCATTGGCTGGTTGCTGGTAGACGCCGCCACGCACGGCAACTTCCTCGCGCCCGCCATCGGCATGTTCGGGTTCGCGGTCGCGCTGGCCATCCCGTTCACGCTCTTCGCCATCTTCCCCTCCTGGTTGAAGTCTCTCCCCAAGTCGGGCAGCTGGCTTAACTCGGTCAAGGTGGTGCTCGGCTTCATCGTGCTGGCCGTCTCGCTCAAATTCCTATCGGTCGCCGACCTCGCCAGCGGGTGGGGCCTTCTGAACCGGGATATCTTCCTCGCGATCTGGATCGTACTCTTCACCATGCTCGGGTTTTACCTGTTGGGTAAGATCAAGTTCAAGGGCGATAGCGACCTCGCGCATGTCTCCCTCACGCGGGTCTTCCTCGCGATGACGTCGTTCACCTTTGCCATCTACATGGTGCCCGGGCTGTGGGGCGCTCCCCTCAAACCCATCAACTCCATCGTCCCACCGCTATCGACCCAAGAATTCAAGCTGAGCGACAAACCAATGAGCTTGGTCTTTGACGATTACGAGAAAGGGATGGCCCACGCGATTCAAACCGATAAGCCGGTGCTACTGCAATTCGGGGGCCACGGCTGCGTCAACTGCCACAAGATGGACGCGACCGTGCTGGCGGATGAGAAGGTGCGTGAACTGATCGAGGAGGAGTTCGTCTTTATAACGCTTATGGTGGATGAACGCACTCGCCTTCCAGAAATCATCGAAGTAGAAGAGAACGGCAAAACCACGAAATTAAGGACGGTCGGTGACAAGTGGAGCTACCTCCAACGCCACAAGTTCGGGACGCAATCGCAACCCTTCTACGTGGTGCTGAACCAGCAAGGGAAACCGCTCTCCCCATCGCACGCGTTCAACGAAAGCGTGGATAGCTACGTGACGTTTCTACAAACTGGGCTTCGCAATTTTAAGCAATGAAAGGACAAAAGCGTATATGAATCAACGGGAAGAGAGATTAAACGCCTTCGGACGACTGCTCGACATCATGGACGAGCTGCGGGCGAAGTGCCCATGGGACCGCGAGCAGACCAACGAAAGCCTGCGGGCTAACACCATCGAGGAGACATACGAACTGTCGGAGGCCATCCTTGCAGACGACAACGACGAGATTAAAAAGGAGCTGGGCGATCTGCTCCTACATGTCGTTTTCTACGCCAAGATAGGCGAGGAGAAAGGGGCTTTTGACGTGACTGACGTCTGCAACGCGATTAGCGACAAGCTGATCTTCCGTCACCCCCACGTGTTCGGGGAGGCGAAAGCAGCCAACCCCACCGCGGTGGCCAAGACGTGGGAGCAGATCAAGCTCAAGGAAAAAGGAGGCAATAAAACAGTATTGGAAGGCGTTCCCGTAGCCCTCCCGTCAATGATAAAAGCCTATCGAATCCAGGACAAAGCCCGCAATTACGGGTTCGACTGGGACCAACGAGAACAGGTCTGGGATAAGGTTAGGGAAGAGATAGGCGAGCTGGAAGAGGAGATCGGGACGATGGATAACGACCGAATGGAAGCGGAGTTCGGCGACCTGCTCTTCGCCATCATCAACGCGGCGAGGCTCTACGGCGTCAACCCCGACAACGCGCTGGAACGAACTAACCGGACGTTTATCCGCCGGTTCACCTACATGGAGAAGAGGGCCAAGGAAGCGGGCCGCGACCTCCGGAAAATGACGCTCGACGAGATGGAAGCCATCTGGCAGGAAGCGAAACGGGGGGAACGACACGACGCCACACTACTTACCAACCCGCCATCGAGTTAACACGTTGTCCTTCTTCGGGAATATCCCGTTTTTCTTGGAACGCACATCCTCCACCACGTAGAAGATATCGCTATCGAATTGATCCAGCGTGGTGTCCAGCTTTTTAAACTCTTTCCTCCCCACCACGATTTCCACGATATCTACCTCATCGGTTGATCCCACGCCGTGCGTCAACGTGGCACCCACATCCAACTTGTTCAGAGTCTGTATCAGATCCCGCCCGTCCTTCTGGGTATAGATGCGGCACAGCACGATCCCGTAGGCAATCTTTTCCTCGATGAGTAGACCGATGTAGTTGCCGGTAGCATAACCGGCCGCGTACGACAGGTAGGAAACCATATCGTTAGCCCGAACCAAAATCTGCGAGATGATCACCACCCAGATAAACACTTCCACGAAACCAATAAGGGGTGCTTTAACCTTATCGCCCTTCGAAACGAAGATGATGCGCAACGTGCCGAGCGATACGTCAACGATACGACCGAAAAAAATCATAACGGGCAAAAGCCACGGGTAAACGTCTAAAAAATCAAACATATTAAAGTTTAAATCAAATTGTAAAAAGTAAATTGGAAAAACAAGAACACAAAGCAAAAGTTTAACACGACACGCAACTGTTCATTATAACGCAGAAAAGTCATAGAGCTCGTCGCTTTTAAAGCAAACAACACCCATAACATTACACCCGAACATTCACTAATCCAAATAAAAGAAACCGGTTAAAGCAGGAACTTCCTGAGTGCCTCCTCCGGCACGCCCTTACGGCGGGCGTAATCGGTCAACTGCTCGTCGTCGATCTCGCCGACCGAGAAGTACTTCGATTCCGGGTGCGCGAGGAAAAGACCACTGACCGATGCATTGGGGTACATCGCCCCGTTTTCGGTGAGCGAGATCCCTATCTCGTGGCTGCCCAGCAAGTCGTGCAGGATGAAGTTCGCCGACTGATCGGGTATGGAGGGATAGCCGACCGCGGGGCGGATGCCGACGTATTTCAGCGCAAACATCTCCCTCACACTAATCGCCTCATCCGGGGCGTAACCCCAGTGGGTTCGGCGTACCTCCGCGTGCAGCCACTCGGTGGCGGCCTCTGCCAAGCGATCAAGCAGTGACCGCATCAGCAAGCCGTTGTAATCGTCGCCTTTTTTCTCGTACCGCTTTAGTTGTTCACCGGCTCCAGCCCCCGCGGTCACCGCGAAAGCTCCGGCATAATCTTTAATTCCCCGCAAATTGGGTGCCACGAAATCGCTTAGGCAGAGGTAGCCGTTTGCGTCCGATCTCACCTGCTGCCGAAGCAGGGGGAACGGAGTGCCATCCAAGTAAATGGTATCCTCCTCGCTCCAGGCCTCGTACAGTCCGAAGAGCGCTTTCACGTACTCCACCTCTTCCCGGACGAACCGCGACAGCATCGCTTGCGCGTCATCGTACAGCCGGGCCGCCTCCAACGCCCGTCCACGTTCCGACTCACGGAATGTAGACGCCCACGCCTCGCGTGCCTCTTTATCCTTGGGCACTTTGGTGACCGTGTGGAACTTGGCAGACAGCTTCCAAGCATGGAAGAAAAACTTCCAGTTGATATAAGGAACGACCTCCCGAACGGGAATCGGATCCAGCTTTACCCGTCCCAAGGTCGCGGGTTTCGGGACGACATACCCCTCCCAATCGATGGCGTACGCGTGTGCACGCGCCTCACGTAGCGGGACAAGCCTCTCTTTTTTCGCAATGCGGCCCTCCCTTAACCGTTCATACTCCTCCCTCACCTGCTCAATATACCCTTCCCGACGCTCGTCACTCACTAGGTTGGCCACGACCGCCGGGCTTTGCGATGCATCCTTCACGTGCACCACCCCGTGGCTGTACTTCGGCTCGATCTTCAACGCGGTGTGCAGCTTAGAGGTGGTTGCCCCACCAATCATCAACGGGATTTTCAGCCCCGCCCTCTCCATCTCGGCGGCCACCACCCCCATCTCCTCCAGCGAAGGGGTTATCAATCCGCTCAACCCAACGACATCCGGTTTCTCCCGGATGGCCGTCTCGATAATCTTCTCCGGCGGTACCATCACACCCAGGTCCACCACCTCGTAATTGTTGCAGGCCAGCACGATCCCCACGATGTTCTTGCCGATATCGTGCACATCACCCTTCACCGTGGCGAGCAGGACCTTTCCCGCCCTAGTCGCATCACTGGCCGACTCTTTCTCCGCCTCCAACACCGGCTGCAGGATTGCTACCGCCTGCTTCATGGTACGTGCTGCCTTCACCACTTGCGGAAGGAACATCTTGCCCGACCCGAAGAGGTCCCCCACCCGGTTCATCCCATCCATCAACGGCTTGTCGATGATATCCACCGCACGCGGGTAACACGTTAACGCTTCGGCGAGATCCTCCTCCAGGTAGTCGCCAATCCCTTTTACCAGGGCATAACTCAGTCGCTCCTCCAGCGGGTACGCGCGCCACTCCTCCATCCGCTCCCGTTCACCGCCGGCTACCTTCTCACCCTTCACCCGCTCCGCGTACTCCATCAGCCGCTCCGTCGCGTCTTCCCGGCGGTTGAGGATCGCATCTTCAACCCGCTCTCTCGCCTCCCCGGGGATCTCCTCGTAAATGACCGACTGGGCGGGGTTGACGATCCCCATATCGAGTCCCGCCTTAATCGCATGGTAGAGGAACGCGGAGTGCATCATCTCCCGGATAGCATCGTTACCCCGGAAGGAGAACGACAGGTTGCTGATCCCGCCACTCACCTTGGCATGAGACAAGTTCTCCTTAATCCAGCGGGTGGCCCGTATGAAATCGACAGCGTAGTTGGCATGATCCCCGATACCGGTGGCGATCGCCAGCACGTTGGGATCAAAGATGATATCGTGTGGGTTAAACCCGTTCTCGCTAAGCAGCTTGTAGGCCCGACTGCAAATCTCGACGCGCCGCTCGAAGGTGTCAGCCTGTCCCCTCTCATCGAACGCCATCACCACCACGGCTGCCCCGTACTCCTTTATTCGATTTGCCTGCCAGATGAACTCCGCCTCCCCATTTTTGAGCGATATGGAGTTCACGATCGACTTGCCTTGCACGCACTTCAACCCGGCCTCCAACACTTCCCACTTGGAGGAGTCGATCATCACGGGTACCCGCGACGCATCGGGGTCAGACGCCAGCATGTTCAGGAAGCGGGTCATCTCCTCCACACCATCAAGCAGGCCGTCATCCATATTAACATCGATTACCTGCGCCCCGTCCTGAACCTGTTCACGGGCGATCGCGAGGGCCTCTTCGTAACGCTTCTGCTGGATCAGTCGCACGAAGCGGCGCGAACCGGCCACGTTACACCGCTCCCCGATATTCAGGAAGTTGATTGCCGGCGAAACCTCCAACCGCTCCAACCCGGAGAGCTGCATATAAGGTGGGGGAGTGGCTTTCCGATGGGGCGTGGCATGTTCCACCATACGGGTGTACTCCGCGATATGCGCCGGCGTGGTGCCACAGCAACCGCCAACGATATTCACCAACCCCTCGTCGATAAACTCCTTCATCTGCGCCGCCATCTTCTCCGGCGTCTCGTCGTACTCGCCCAGCTGGTTGGGTAGCCCGGCGTTGGGGTAAACGCTGATGTAGAAAGGTGCAATCCGTCCCAACTCCTTCGCGTACGGCTTCAGGTCGGCCGCCCCAAACGAGCAGTTCAACCCTATGGACAAGGGGTTGGCATGGCTTACCGACGTGACGAACGCCCCAAGCGTCTGCCCCGAGAGGGTCCTACCCGCCTTGTCGGAAATGGTGACCGACAGCATGATGGGGAGGAAACGACCCGTCTCCTCACCCACCTCCTTGGCCGCGAGGATGGCAGCCTTCGCGTTCAGCGTATCGAAAATGGTCTCGATCAACAGCAGGTCCACCCCACCCTCCGTGAGCGCGAGGATCTGCTCCTTGTAACTCGATTTGAAATCATCGAACGTGGCGGCCCGGAACATCGGCTCATCCACCCGTGGACTCATCGACGCGGTTTTGTTGGTCGGCCCGATGGCGCCCGCCACGAAGCGCGGTTTGCCGGGCGTGGCACGGGTAAACTCATCGGCCACCTCACGGGCAACGCGTGCGGCGCACCGGTTCATCTCGGTCACCCAGCGCTCCAGCTTGTAGTCGCCCTGCGATATCGAGGTCGCGTTAAAGGTGTTGGTCTCGATGATATCGGCACCGGCCGCCAGGTAGGCCCGGTGAATCTCCCCGATCACGTCGGGACGGGTTATGGAGAGAATATCGCTGTTTCCCCTCAGCGGCACCTCCGAATGAGTGAACCGATCACCCCTGAAATCCTCTTCGGTTAGCCCGTAACGCTGTATCATCGTGCCCATCGCACCATCCAAGATAAGGATGCGGTCGGCCAATATGGTTTCTATCGTCATATAGCGCTCATTAAAATTAGACTATTCCTCGCCATGGCCTTGTCCAAGTGAACTTGTCCAATGCTCATTTGGCTTAACGGAATAGTTCCTTTTTAGTGTTAGTGAAAGAATCCCCCGTTTCACCCAAACCACTATCCAGGCGAGCGTGAGCCGCACCCCCAGGACCCACCCTAAAGAGACCCCCAGGGCGACGAACAGCAGGTTGTCCTCAATCACCGAGTGCGACACCGCCAGGTGGTAATTCAGCAGATCGGCCTCGGTCCGGGTCACCTTCCCCTCCTTCATCTGGTCGATCATCAGCGCCCCACCGTACGCCAGTCCAACGATGTAACCAATCAGCCACAGGAAGGTGGTACTCGCTGGCAGGCCGAACACCTTCATCAACGGCTCCACTCCCTTGCTCAAGCGAGGGATCAGGTTATACACCTCCAGAAACCGGTAGAGAAGGTTCAACAAAACGACAATGCTTGCGATGAGGAGCGAAGTGGCTAACGAGGTCTGTAACCAGGCTACCAACAGCTCCGGGATACTACTTATCACCTCGATACCGGTCTGCGCGAAAATGGGCATTCCCATCTCTTTCGGGAGAATCAGGTTTAGCACGAAACCAATCATGATGCTGACCGCGATACGCAGCAGGCTCATGCTCCAGAAAGAGGTTCCGGTTTTCGCTTGTATCGCACTCTCCACAGGGAGGTTATGCGCGATCTGGCACATCAACGCGAGGATGGTCAACTCCCTTAACGTGATGGACATCGAGGTGATGATGGCCAACGGGGCGTAAAGAGGCAAGAAGATGCTGGTGACGAACACGATGGCCGTGCTGCCAGGTAGCCCCAAGTAGTTAAACACCGGGTCCAAGTAGGTCGCCATCAATGCGATAATACCATAATAGTCAAGGAACCTTACCACTAGGGATATGGGTAAGATGATCTTCAACAGCCAGAGGATGGTAGGGCCTGCTTTTTTAAGAGCGGGAACCAGTATCTTATCTCGAAATTGCATACACTACTCCCATTACGTGACAACGCTAAAACAATGCGTCGAAAAAATTTAACGTCTTAATGCCAACGATGGTTCAAACCTACCTTTTGAACATCCTGTCCATGCTTCGCTTATCCTCTTTCTCCCGCAGCGACTGTCGCTTATCGTACGCTTTCTTTCCCTTGGCCACGGCAATCACCAGCTTGGCCAACCCCTTTTGGTTGATGAACAGGCGGACGGGGACGATGGTGAAACCTGTCTCTTTGGTCATCCGCGATAGCTTGCGTAACTCGTTCTTATTCAGCAACAACTTCCGATCACGGCGGGCGGAGTGGTTGCTGTAGGTGCCGTAAAAATACTCCGCGATATACATGTTGCGCACCCACAACTCACCACGCTCGAACATACAATAGGTATCCACCAAGCTTGCCTTGCCCAGTCGGATCGATTTAATCTCCGTCCCGGTAAGAACTATTCCCGCGGTAAAGGTCTCCAACAATTCATAATCGAACGTGGCGCGTCTATTCCTTATATTGATCGGCGACTGTTTCATTCATTCAACCCAAGCTGGTAAAAGAGAGTAGGGTTTCCCCTGCCGTTGCTATTGAAGTGCAAAGGTACGAGATTCTTATTAATAAAAAAACCGTGGCAAAAACCGCGTAAAAAACCGTGACGAAGGGCCACGGTAAAAGCCACGGTGAAAACCACGGTTAGAAAATCCTGTTAGACAGTATTATTACAAAGCTCTATTAGAAACACGGTTACAAAACCCCAGTACGGGACACCGTAACGAAATCACGAGACGAAATACAGTTACAAAAACCTGTGTTAGACAATCCCGGCACGAACCCCCGGTAATAAAATCTACTCTTTAACGATCTGCATCAAGGAGAATTGCTGGGTTTTATACAGTTCCACCTGGTCGCCGATTTCGCGGTAGTATCGGAAAAAGACGTGCAGGTTCTTGTGATCGCCCGTGGAGATCAGGCTAGCTGCGTAGTAATCATGAATCGGCCTCAAGTTGACCGCATGCAAGACCTCTTCCTGGTCCTTATCCACGGTTCCCGGTGCATCTACCAAACGGATATCGATGATCAGCTCGTTTTCCGTCCCCTCGTTCACATCGTGATAAAAAGCCAACGTCTTTTTACCGCCATCCCCTTTTTTATACCCGAAACTGCAAATCCAATGGTAGTCAAAGTAAGCCCCTCCATATCCCGGAAGGTGATTGAACATTGTCAACGGGATTATTTGCTCAAACTCCACCTTTTCTGAGGGCGCGGCGACAGGACTGAGGATCGATTGATCAATCGGATCCGAGATATCGGCGACCGTAACGTTGTAAACACCCTCTTCGGTGATGGTGTTCTCGCTCGCTCTCCAACTATAGTTTATATAGACAAAACTACCTGGGATCTCCATCCTGATCTCTGGGGAAGTAATAGGCAACCCGTCAAGCGTCCGCGCATACACTATTCCCGTTTCGGTTAATGTGATATAAGAGAGCGGGACACCTGCGTAGGAAGTTTCACCGCCCGCCAAGCAGGAGGTCATCAAGAGCGTTGTCCCGATGACCGTCAGTAACAAAATAACTTTTTTCATTTTCTCAATGTTCTATTTGAATTGATTTTAAAACTCATACCTCAATCCAACGTTCAGATCGAACACGATCTTTTGGTCGGAGTAAATGGTTTTATATTCGTTTTCCGCGTCGAAGTAGTAAGCGCCCCCTATTTTCCCGTACAACCTCAAACGGTTGTATAACGGGTACGAGAGTCCCACTCCCACGTTCAGCGACAGCTGCGAGTTACGTTGCGAAATCGGTTCCACCTTCCTTTTCAGGGACTGACCGTTGCCAATTGTCTCCTCCTCACTCAACTTCTTGTTGTTACCATACACGTCTTTCTCGATCATTCCCCCGACCGACGCGTAGAGGTTTAGCTTGTTAAGTGAAAAAACGGTGTAGTTCACATTCAACGGCACACCAATATAGTGAAGATGTTGCGACTCTATCGCATCAAGGCTGGAACTCTCGTTCCGCACCTTGGAAAAGAGGTAGCTGTAGACGAGACCCGATTCAATGGAAAGCCCATCGATTAGCTCCTTCGACAGGGTGATACCAAACGAGATGGGTTGATCGTGTTCCATTTCTGAAACGTTATCGGCGACTTTCCGGGTAGCGAATAGAGGAAGAGAGGCTTCCTCGGTCATATCCTGAGCAGAGGATGCACTTCGTAACGTCATGGGCGTGTTCACGACCTGCTGATAGGAGTGCAAACCGCCGCGACCGCCCAACGCGAGAAGCAGAGGTTCTTCCCTTTCAGGTCGATCCGTCACTTCAACCTGTAACTTATCCCATTCGTCCACCACGCTCAACGCCTCCTCTTCGAAGCGATCACTTGCTTCAATGGATGGGACAATCTGCTTAAAGTCAACCGTGTGAACTCGGGCTACCATCTCTTCCACTTTTTTCCCGATCAGCAATGGGTCGCTAGTGACCACGGTAAGAGGGGAGGCAAGGATAACCTCTTTTGAAACTACGCCCGGGGTTGTTTCCAAACCTGCACCCGGTTTCACACTCGCTTCCGAACCTTCTAAAACAACGGTTCCTGTAACCAAAAGAGACTCCGCCTTCGACTCGACAGGCTCGTCAGCGACCGTGTCCGTAACAACTGTTTCCGCTACCAACAACTCGATTTGCTCCCAAGGCCGCTTGATAAACAGCACGCTTCCCACGATAAGCAGAAGCACGGCCGCCGCGGATGCTACCGCGTAATGCCACCGCCGCCGGGGTGTTAACGCCACGAAAGCAGCTTCATCCAATGCTGCCTCCAGACGTTTCCATCCATCAGGTGACACCTCTCCCTTGAAGTCGTTGAACTTCTCTTGAAACTGTTTTCGTATGTAGTTATCCGAACTCATTGTACTATTCTTCGCTGGTTTTTACTTAGGATAGTCGAAATCTTCTTCTGCAACAGGGATTTGGCCCTAAAAAACTGCGAGCGTGATGCGGCTTCGTTGATGCCCAACTCGCGGGCAATCTCCTTGTGCGACATCTCCTCGAAGATAAACAAGTTGAACACGGTTCTATACCCGGGAGGTAAACTCCTGATCATCTCGAGCACCTCTGCCCTCGGGATATCCCCGATATCGAGCAAGTCGTCCTCCTGAAGCTCCACCTCATTGGTAGAGAAGTAACCGTACTCATCCATGAACTTCTGCTTCTGCTTTTCCGCACGGTAGTGCTCCAGTGCCAGATTCACGAAAATCCTCCTTAGCCAGCCTTCAAAAGAACCCTTGCCCGTGTACGAGCCAATCTTTGTGAACACGCGAATGAACCCATCGTGCAACAGGTCTCGAGCGGTCTCTTCCTCCCTGCAGTAGCGCAAGCATACCGCCATCATTGTCGGAGCAAATCGCTCATACAACGCTCGTTGAGCATCACGATCCTGTTTCTTACACGCTATGATCAGTCGAGCATCGTCCATTCTACTTCGCAGTTCATTATGATAGATGGATAATAAAGAAAAACGTTGCGCGAATCGTCTAGTTTTACAAGAATTTATCTTTTTTTAAGAAATCGACCTCGTTTTTCACCCACTTACCACTTTATCCGTTTCAACCCCACCATCGTTCCAAACCCATCACCCGTTTCACTCACTTCATCTTTTTTCTCACTTCATCCACTTCACCTTATCAACCATTTAAACCAAGCTCACCCGTTTCATCCATATTCACCCACTTCAACCCGTTTCACATGATTCCTTCATCAAAAGTACAACCGGGCGAACAACCTTGCAAGAAAATATATTTAAAGAATGTGTATTTATAAATTGCAGTCAATCTGTTTTTTATTTATTTTTGTCCTATTGAATCCAATTGCAAACAGATTCAACAAACACGAAACGAAGCCAACATGTTTAAAACAGTCATTAAACATCAAAGGTTTATTAAATTAGACTATTTCTCGCCACGGCATAGTACAAGTGAACTTGTCATATGCTCGCTTGGCTTAACGAAATAGTTCATTAAAATTAGACTATTTCTCGCCACGGCATAGTACAAGTGAACTTGTCATATGCTCGCTTGGCTTAACGAAATAGTTCATTAAAATTAGACTATTTCTCGCCACGGCATAGTACAAGTGAACTTGTCCTCTGCTCGCTTGGCTTAACGAAATAGTTCCATACACACTATTAATAAAAAATCGTATGAAAGATTTTCTGAAAATCATGCTGGCCTCCGCGTTGGGCTTTCTCATCGCGAACATCGTACTATCCTTCATCGCGCTTATCTTCTTCGTGGGTGCGATGGGTTCCCTCATGGGTTCCATATCGTCCGATAAGTTTATCCTGCAAGAGAACTCGGTGTTGAACTTGCGGTTAAATACCGTCATCAACGAGCGGGTAGCCGAAGAAGACCCGTTCACCGCTCTCCTTACCTCTGACGTACCCTCACCGATGGGATTAAACGAGATCGTGAGTGCAATTCGCAAGGCCAAAAACGAAGATAAGATTAAAGGCATCTACCTCGATTTCCGCACCTTATTAGCCTCTACAGCAACGTTGGCGGAGATCCGCCAGGAACTGGAAAAATTCAAGGAGAGCGGCAAGTTTATCGTGGCCTACGCTGACACCTACACGCAAGAGGGCTATTACTTGGCCTCCGTGGCCGACAAGGTGGTGTTAAACCCGCAAGGTATTCTAGACCTGCACGGGCTTTCCGCTACACCTATCTTTTTTAAGGAAGCACTAGATAAACTGGGCATCCAGGTACAAGTATTCAAAGTGGGCACCTACAAATCGGCCGTGGAGCCGTTCATACAAAACGAGATGAGCGAGGCAAACCGTGAGCAACTCTCCTCTTTCCTAAAAGATTCCTGGAGTTCCCTACGGGCAGATTTCGCCACGTCCCGCTCCCTCACGGAAGAAGCCATCGACTCACTGGCCAACACGCTGCCCCTGCTACAGCCTGCTGAAGCCCTCCTAGAGGCGGGGCTGGTGGACACGCTACTTTACGAGACCGAGGTGAAAGCGTACCTGCGTACCCTCCTCGACATCGAGGAAGACGACAAGATACCCTCTGCCACCGTCAGTGACATGAAGTCGGTGAAAACCAAGAGCATAAGGAAGACGGAGAACTCAATCGCCATCCTCTACGCGTATGGCAACATCATCTCGGGCAGCGGCTCCTCCAACATCCAGGACAAGTACTTGGTAAATCAGATTGAAAAGCTGAAAAATGATGACGATATTAAAGCGGTGGTCTTCCGGATCAACTCTGGAGGCGGCAGCGCCTACGCGTCCGAACAGATATGGAAGGCGATTTCGGAATTGAAAGAGGTGAAGCCGGTAATTGTCTCGATGGGAGATATGGCCGCGTCAGGGGGGTATTACATCGCCTGCAACGCCGATAAGATCGTGGCACAACCCACCACCCTAACCGGCTCCATCGGTGTATTTGGAGTCATCCCAAGCTTCGAGGGAACCGCCAAGAAAATCGGTGTCCGCACCGATATGGTGAAGACCAACGAGTTTGCCGACTTCGGGGACATTACCCGTCCCCTCAACGATCGGGAGGGCGAAAAGCTGCAGGCCGCGGTTGAGCGGGGGTACGACCTCTTCCTGACACGCTGCGCAGATGGACGCGGCATGGAGAAAGACTCGCTGGCCCTTTATGCGGAAGGGCGTATCTGGACTGGGAACCAAGCCAAGGAGATAGGGCTCGTGGACGAGTTGGGAGGTATCGAGCGAGCCATTGAGATTGCCGCCGAGGAAGCCAACCTGGGGAAGAGTTACGTGGTATTTGAATATCCGCGACTACGCTCCCGCCTGGACGAGCTAATCAATCCCATGAAGGAGGATATAGCGGCTCGCACGCTGAAAGAGCACTTGGGCGATAGCTACGAACTCTTCATGCTGCTGAAAGATCTTAAACAGCAAGAGTACCTACAGGCACGTATCCCTTACGATTTAAATATCCATTAACACGTTACCTCAATGCATGGTGAAACCTATTGGTGACATACGTCGTTCGCTGCTGCCACTATCGTGGCTGTACGGTGGCGTTGTGAACCTGCGGAACTGCTTGTTCGATCGTAACGTGCTTAAGCAACGGTCGTTCGACGTCCCGATTATTTGCGTGGGCAATATTACCGTGGGCGGCACCGGGAAAACTCCCCATATCGAGCACCTTATCAGGTTGCTCTCGAAGCGGTACAAGATAGCAGTACTGAGCCGGGGGTACAAGCGAAAGAGCAAGGGGTTCAGGGTAGTTGAAACGGACTCCCGGGTACAAGATGTTGGGGATGAGCCGCTTCAGATCAAGCGTAAGTTCCCCGACACGATGGTTTTCGTGGATGCGAACCGGGTACGGGCCATCGAGAGGATTCTCTCCTCGGAACGTGCATCGCACCCCAACGTGATCTTGATGGACGATGGCTTCCAGCACCGCCGCGTTAAACCCTCTCTATCCATTCTCCTCGTGGACAGCAACCGGCCGGTATTCGAGGATAAATTGCTCCCGGCGGGGCTCTTACGCGAACCACTTTACGGGAAAAACCGGGCCTCCATCGTGCTGGTGACCAAATGCAACCCCGATATGCAGCCCATCGACTTTCGCATCTACGCCAACGGGCTCGACCTGTTCCCCTTTCAAAAGCTTTACTTCACATCACTGGAGTATGACACGATTCGCCCCATTTTCCCTGAACTGGGGGGAGAGGCGTTGGAGCTGAACGACCTCCGCAAAAAGCACCTCTTCCTGGTGACCGGTATCGCATCGCCCGCACCGCTGGTGGATAAACTGGAGCATAAGACCTACAACCTCTACACCAATTTCTTCCCCGATCACCACGCGTTTACCAAGGAGGATATCCGCTCCATTCAGGAGATGGTGGCATCGGTGGATGACCCCAACAAAATCATCCTTACCACGGAGAAAGATGCCGTCCGTTTTCAGTCGCTCCCCTTCCTGGAGGAGGAGATGAAGCGGATGCTCTACTATATCCCGGTACGGATCTCGTTTGTTAACGAAAACGAACAGCAATCATTCAACAACCATATAAATGAACATGTTAGAAACTATCAGGCAAACCGCCGACTACCTGGCGAACAAAATCAGTGACATACCCAACACGGCCATCATCTTAGGCACCGGGCTCGGTGAACTGGCCCGCGAGATTACAGAGCGGGAGGAGATCCCGTACACGGAAATACCCAATTTCCCCGTTTCCACCGTTGAAGGCCATAGCGGGAAGCTGATCGTCGGCAAGCTTGGCGGCAAGAGGGTGCTAGCCATGCAGGGCCGCTTTCACTACTACGAGGGGTATAATATGAAGCAGGTAACCTTTCCCATCCGCGTATTCAAAGCGCTGGGCATCGAATACCTGTTCGTGTCGAACGCCGCGGGGGGTATGAACTCCTCGTTTGACGTGGGCGACATCATGCTGATCGAAGACCACATTAACCTTTTCCCCGAGCACCCGCTTCATGGGAAAAACTACGACCAACTGGGCACCCGTTTCCCCGATATGAGTGAGGCGTACAACAAAGAACTACGGTTATTGGCCATGGAGATCGCCAAGGAAAAAAATATCAAGCTTCAGCACGGCGTATACATCGGGCTACAAGGACCTACCTTCGAGACCCCGGCCGAGTACAACTTCCTAAGGATCATCGGTGGTGACGCCGTGGGTATGTCTACCGTCCCCGAGGTCATCGTGGCCAACCACGCGGGGATGAAAGTGTTGGCTTTCTCCATCATCACTGACCTGGGCGTGATTGGCAAGATCGTGGAGATCTCCCACGAAGAGGTACAGGAGGCGGCCAAGATAGCCCAGCCCAAGATGGCGGAGATCATGCGTACCGTCATCGAGCGCATGTAACGGGTGCCACTAAGCGCGAAAGTCAGCCAAGGCCTTTATCTTGAAAGCGAAAGCAGCGACAAAACAACGCGCAAACGTTACAAAACAACCGTATGAAACGGACAGAAATTGCAACGCTCGGGGAGTTTGGACTTATCGACCACCTCACGGGCGATATCCGACTTGTCCAGAAAAGCTCGATTAAGGGGGTGGGCGATGATGCGGCCGTCCTGAACCATGGCGAGGAACGGACGCTGGTCGCCACCGACCTGCTGCTCGAGGGGATTCACTTCGACCTTGTCTACACCCCGTTAAAGCACCTCGGGTACAAAGCGGCGGTCGTTAACTTTTCCGATATCTACGCGATGAACGGCACACCCCATCAAATCACGCTCTCCCTGGGTATCTCCAAGCGCTTCTCGGTGGAGGACTTGGAGAATTTCTTCAGTGGTGTGAAGTTGGCTTGCGGCATCCACGGGGTGGATATAGTGGGTGGTGACACCACCTCGTCACTAACCGGGTTCACCGTGAGCGTCACCTGCATCGGGAGTGCGAAGGAGGAAGATATCGTCTATCGCAACGGTGCAAAGGATACCGATTTGATCTACGTGTCGGGCGATCTGGGGGCCTCCTACATGGGACTGCAACTGCTGGAACGTGAGAAGGCGGTATTTGACGGAAGCAGCGACTTCCAGCCCGATTTCGCGGGCAAGGAGTACCTGCTGGAGCGACAGCTGAAACCTGAAGCGAGGAGGGATGTCGTAACGTTGCTCAAGGAGCAGGGCATCCTCCCCACCTCGATGATCGACATTTCCGACGGGCTGTCGTCAGACCTGCTCCATATCTGCAAACAGAGCAACACCGGGTGCCAGCTCTACGAAGAACGGCTTCCCATCGACTACCAGACCGCCATGGCGGCGGAGATGTTCAACATGAACGTGACCACGGTGGCGCTCAACGGTGGCGAAGATTACGAACTGCTCTTTACCGTCCCCCTAACATCACTCGAAGCGATGGAACGGGTAACCGGCGTGCGCTTAGTGGGGCACATGACCAAGCCGGAGCACGGCTGCCACCTCGTTACGCGGGATGGACAGGAGATGCCGCTACGGGCCCAAGGGTGGGAACCCATCATTGGCAGGTAACCCGAACAGCACCGGGAAATTTCCACTAAACAAACACCACTCCTTCAAGGCCATCAACCGTTAGGCACAACCTTGACCGTGCAACTATTTTCCAAACTTTTCTATAGCAAATTTTGCAAATAACAAAAATGGGTGTATCTTTGCGTTCGCATTTTGTGAAATGTAGGTGCCATAGCTCAGTTGGTAGAGCAAAGGACTGAAAATCCTTGTGTCCCCGGTTCGATTCCTGGTGGCACCACAGTCCGAGACGCTTAAATAGAGATATTTAAGCGTTTTTCTTTTTTTATGATCTATAAACCAAATACCCAAAAACGATCCCCTAACACAAAATCCATAAAACTTGCGGTTATTATGCCGAGTTCATTCACTTTTGGCTGTGAGGTATGGACTCCATACACTTTCACCGCCCCGATCATTCAATGAGTCAAAACATGAAGAAATACAACGCCGCTGCAGAAAGGGCTAACAACAACGGCAATATTAGTTTCCAAAAAACCTTTTTCATATCTTTGGGAGACTTACAACTTACCGCACCTGTACTTCCGTCTATTTGAATGCGGTATTTTTTACTTTTATAAAAGAAAGTATTCACCCAAATTGGGCGAAGCAATAACCTGTAGTTAATATCAAAATACTCTGTTGTTACCGCTTTTATTTCTTTTCTGTCGCCCTCTATTTTTCTTAATATTTTTTGGTTGAGATCTTTCTCAATATGCTGTTTGACGATACCTAAACCCTCTTTTGAATCCATGTTATACAACTCGACCATGGCTGATGATGAAGAAAACAGGTCATCCCGCAGTTTAGGAACATTAAAGCCTGAGGTATACACTTGTTTGCCGGGGGAGAATTTTGAAACGCCTAATGTGAGATTATTAAAGGTCTCATTCAGTGTTCCACCTGTATCGGACCAAACGACCTCTTCCGATTTGGATGTGGTCCCATCACTAGCTTTAACTTCTACAACATTAACGGTCCCCTTTCTCCCTTGAAAAATAGAATGCATTTTCAAATCATATTCCCAGCTAGGGACGAACAGTTGTTTTAATCCATCTGTTTGAGACACGATTTTCTTGAAATCATCAGGAGCAAAAAATCTTTTTTTGAGATACTTTTTAACCGTACCTCCCAATTCTGTTTCCGTGATTTTAAAGGCTACGTGAAAATCGGGTTTTCTAAACAGACCGCTATCGACCTTGCTATCATCTAAAGATTCGTCACAAAAGGGACATTTATCTATAATGGGTTTGGATGTAAAATAAGCAGTAAAACCACAATGAAGGCATTTTATGAAACCATATGTGCCTACACGCTCTTTCGTGGCTAACGTTCCGTTTAATGAAATATACACGGGGTTATTTTCATCCACATGGATGGAAGGATACCTTAACGAATAACTTTTCAAAAATGCATCATCGGCGATGTAGGTTGTGCTTGATGGCACCTCTACAACCTCAAGATTGGCACAATTCAGGAAAGCACCTTTTTTTATAGTGGAAACTCTATTCCCGATTTTCACCCGTCTAATGGATTCATTCCCTGCAAATGCTTGTTCCTCAATTGTCGTGACTTTTATCAATTGCCGTATGTTGTTCATATTGATTTCAGATTCTTGACCCGTCCATTTTTGAAGGATTAATCCATCAGGACTAATTTGATAAGAATCTGAAGGAATAGCTTGACTCATCTTCCAAATTACCTCCACCCTCAAGTCATCTTCACTGATTTCATGCTCATAATGGTACGTGTTATTGGCGATTCTCTTACCATTTACAACCCAGCCATCCATTATAAATCCATCGTTAGGTATGGCTGTAAAAATAATTTTCGTGTTTACCGGGATGTAAGAGCTTGCAACCTGTTTTCCATTAATCCTTGCTTCCAAAACTCCATTGCTATTTTGAACCAGTTTTAGAAAACTACACCCGAAATCGTTATTCCATTTAGCTTTCGGATTGGGATTTGGACATTGAGGTATTCTTTTACAGATAAAAGCCAATATTGAAACCTTATCTGAAGGGGCAAGTTTTGTCGTTGGCTCTAAATCTGTTCGTCCTGCTTGTGCTTTGCGAATTTCAAGGTTTCTAAACAGCAATAAAGCTGCCGTGTATGATGGGAAACGCCCTATTGAACTGTTTTCCTCATAAGAAATGGCCTCTTTATTCGAGTTTATAGGGAAACGCCAAAGATTGGATTTAAATACTGAAGCATCAAACCAAGGACGTTCTACCTTTACTGTTCTATATTCAAAGGTGATTTGAGAGACACCCCCTCCTTTTTCCCCATCCAATAAGATATTTTTCAACTCTACGGGAGCAGTCTCGATGAGTTTATCTATCTCCTCCCTGTTTAATGAAATACTATTCCAAATCTCGTCTTCAATATTGGAAGGAGTTATATAGGTCTGGGCAAAGTTAGAGGCACTAGTATCTGATAAATAGTCTAGATTGGGATTAAAACGACTTTTCAGCTCATTCCACACCACAAAGGGATTACTGGTAGTTATTTCACTGATAACATTTAACTTCTCCTCAACCTGCAATTTATTACCATAAGTATTCCATTTATTATTCAACTCATTTATCCTATTTTCAAACTGCTCTTTTTCTACCCTGTTCCATCTGTTTTTGAGGGTTTCATCTTCGGAGAATATAGCTGTCTGTTCTTTATTCTTATATTCTTCCAAAAGAACATAATAAGCATCTCTGCATTCCTGATATTTCCTTAACGCCTCTGACTGCTCTTTAATTCCGTTAGGATGAGTTATATACAGGAAATTTTCAGCTTCATTAAATCGCTCTATATCTCCCGCTTTTGCTATATTTTCTGCCGTTTCGGCATTATTTAAAATGTCTTGATAAACATCCCATAGATATTCTTCTACATTGGGATTATATTTGAACCCTCGCGATGGTGTATTTACAATTTTGGCAAACTCAGACATTGTTCGCAACGTACTCGATGCAACATTTCCCGTTTTGTCTGTAGAGAATTGCAGATGACTTGGATTGAATCCGTAAAAAGGAGTATCGATCGGGAAACTTAAAAATTTCCCACTCTCTTTCTCCTCGAAAATATGTATAACCTTAGTGTAAATAGCTAAACGCGTACTTGAATCCATACATTCAATATTTAAAGTTGTTGGTGAAAAAATCGGGATAATCGAGTAGGAGGAAAATAAAATAGGTTTTCCTCCTATTTTATTTTCCGACCTCTCACACCACCGTATGTACTTACGTGTACGGCGGTTACATTAGAGTGGATTACGAAACAACTGTTTGTAGCTGTCTGATAGACTGTAATAGCCTTGTTTAGCAAACCAAACGTTGTTCATTCCTATGTTCAGGGCGGGACTGTTAGACAGTCGCCACCATCCCTTGCCACTAAGGGCAGTACGCCAACTTAATGTTTCCTCAACTCCAAGTGAGGTGAGAAAACGAACGATACCGATTACTCGTTTACATTGCTTTAGACGGTAACATTTTAATCGGCGGCGAAGCCAACCGTCTAACTTTTCAAGTTTGCCTTTCATTGAAGCGTACTTGAAATATTGTAACCAACCTCTTAGCAACATTTCCAGTTCTCGCAAGATTTGCTCGAAACTTACCCCGCGATTACGTCGGGTAATGGATTTGAGCTTCATCTTTAATCGTTCCTCGCTTGACCTGCTTAGTCCTAACTTCCCTCCTCGTAAAAGGCTATGGCCTAAAAAGTTCACCTTGTAACTCGGCTTGATACCGCTCTTTTCTCGATTGACTTTCAGGAGCATTCTGTTTTCGATAAAACCTATTATGCTATCATATACTCGTTCGGCTGCCTTGCAGCTGCCCACGAATATCTGAACGTCATCGGCATAGCGTACGAAGTCCAAGTTCCGACGTGTCAGCTCTTGGTCTAACTCGTCCAAGACGATGTTAGACAACAATGGGCTTAAAGGACTGCCTTGCGGTGTGCCTTTAACACGCTGACTGCATAGCCCGTCCCGAAGTATACCGGTTTTCAGAATGCGACTGATCAAGGATAGCAAGCGCTTATCCCCTACCCGTGTACTCAGAAGCCAAAGCAAGCGTTGATGGTTGACCTCGTCGAAGAACTTGGCCAGGTCTATATCAACGACGGTACTTTTCCCCGATTTAACGATTTCGCACGCTCGACGCAGGGCATCGTGAGCACCTCGTCGTGGGCGGAAGCCGAAACTCGAAGGGGAAAACATCGGGTCGTAAATGGGTTGTAGGACTTGGTTTATCGCCTGTTGGACTACCCGGTCTTTGACCGTGGGAATGCCCAGCTGACGGAAACCGCCTTTCGGCTTGGGAATTTGAACGCCTTTAACCGGTTGGGGAACATACGTGCCGGACAATAAATCGTTTTGAAGTTCCTTGTAATGGTTGCTGAACCATGTGCCGAACTCTTCGACACTCTGCTTGTCCACACCGCTGCTCCCGCCGTTGCGGCGTACCTGTTGATAGGCTTCGTGCAAATTTGAATAGCCCGTCAAACGTTCCATCAAATCTCTCGTCTGATTACGTTCTTCTTCGCATATAGAAAGCCACACGGGGCTGACCTTCCCGTCACTTTCGTACCATACGGGTACGTCCGTGACGAAAAGGTTACCTTGAATACAACATTCTGCTCCTTTCTTTCGCTTCATCTGTGTATAAGGTTATTTTCTGCCCCTTGGCATTGGCTTTTACTATTCTAAAAAAAAACTCATCAGCTCTAATGTTTCTGCCCTTCGCTCCACTCTCGTTACAAGAGCTTCCTGGCTACTATGGCGTCTGCTGACTTCTGTATAACGGCTTTGCTACAACAGTTCGCTCGTCTTCGCCTCCACCTGTCTTATACAGACCTCCTACGGTAAACTCATACCTCTTTCACCGTGAGTGACACGATTTACTACCCTTGCTTTACGTCCAATTATCGGGCTTCGTGGTCCAATGCCCACTTACCCACAAGGTAAGCCTCGTATCGTGTTCCTGTCCGTTCATTCACGGCTTTGTCGCTGGCTTCCTTCAGATTTGCCCTCGCGGGCAACACCCTTGCCGTTGACTAACGTTTCCTATTGGCAGGCACGTTCGGGACTTGCACCCTATAGATGTATGGTATGCGTAGCGCACAAAAAGCAAGAGCTTTATTTATAAGCTCTTGCCTTCAATTTACAGTTATATCCAATCTTTAATATCCGGGTTAGGATCTGGTGACTTACCTAGTATATGGCAATTATACCCGATGATTTGCATGCCTGGAACCCTGATGCCCTGACTATCGTACGAATACTCTTGACTACTTTCAGAGCTTGATTTCGTTGAGCTACTTCCATAACCGCCACCAAGACCGATATTAAAGAATCCAATGTTTACACTGCCTCCATATTCGGCTGTTTTTTGTTCATACTCGGAAATGTAGTTAGACATTCCGGAACTTTTACCATAATGTAAGTATAGATTTCTTATAAAAATAACGGAGGTTGGGTATGCCGGGAGTATACCCTTTTTCGGAGGCATATTACCATCGCTTAAAAGCTGACCTTCAGTGATGACATTATTCTGATCAAAACGCCAATATTTGCTGTTCAAAAAGGCCTGTTTGAACCATGGACGGCTAATGGGAACCTGACACATTTCAAATGTCAGGTAAAAATTTGAAGCGTCAAAACTGTTGTTAATGGAATAGTCGGTTTCCGTTTGGGTATTCACTGTTTTATGCCGATGGAATATGCTTCCAGACTTGGTTGTTAACTTGGAACTTCTTGAATGATAAGATGAATCTTGATATCTTTTATAATCGCTCATAGTGAACTTAAATTCTGTCCAGCCTGAAGATTGAGCAAAATTACCCGGAATTAGAGAGCTATAAAAGAAGTCGCTACCAGAGGCGAGACCGGTTAAACGAGCTTTCTCAAGCGTATCAATATATTCTTGCTTTAACATACTCATATCGCGACTCATGACTTGGGAGATAAACGCCGCGATTTGCTCGTATTCCTTTTTATAACCGTTATTGATCCAATCTGCCATAGCGGCCTTCACTTTGTTACGCAAAATATTCGCGTTCATAGCCCAATAATGTACCGATCTTGAATCAGCAGCATCAAGTGCGTCAATCCTTCTTGAATTATATTCCAATGCGGCATCCATATACGCCGCCATTTTTTCATTGTAGAGCGTAACCAATGGACTATCAACGACAACCGTGGTTTCCTCGTCCGTTATAATGTTTTTCTCTACTTTTTCTACGGTTAATAATTTCCTGAATTTTTCAATTTTCTCTTTCGTTTTCTCATCTAACTCTGCCGCCATTACTTGGCTCATTTTCAGAGTATAATCATAAACATCAGAGAGTGAACCTTCATTTTGCATTACCCTTAAAGTAGCTTGTGTTTTTTCATCCGTAACATCTCCTACATCGGGAATAAAATCAACAAGCCTTGCTAAATTTTCAGCTTGTAAATAAAGCCTACTGGTATCTTGAGCCCTAAGTTTTTCAAGCAGTTCGGGGGTTATTTCTAAAGAACTCTTTTTCTCTTCTTCCTGACCTTCCGTTTCATCCCCCTCGCTTTTTTCCGCTTTTTCACTTTCTAGGCTAAGCGCCTCTAAATCGGCTCTTTTTACAACCCCTGTCAGGCCTTGACTTAAGAAGTCAAAATCCTCAGGTTTTACGGGGATACCTGGCGTTGCCCAACTGAAAAAGTTGTCTTCACTTTTGGGAGCGACACCATCTCCACTGGTTAACACATCATACACTTTTCCCAATACAGAATTCATTAATTCATCAGGGGTAACATTCATTGTTTCTGCCATAATCATTGATTTTTTAATAAATAATACAACAACCACTAAGGGGTGAGTCTTCATCATTGTCTCCCTCCTTATAGTATTTGTCAAAGGTTGTAATTTTCATTAAATCCATCAATAAGATATTTTACTCATTTTTATTTTGATAATTTTCACAAGAACACTAGGTGTTTTACGCAAATTAATGTAGATTTGCAGAGTGTTCTCTTTGAACTTGATTGCCAATGAAAAGATTATTGCCGTAATGTTCTTCTGATTCTCCTCACTCGGTATTCTAACAGCTGAAGTTACGGAAAGGCCTGCAGAACCTGGAGATCTATTTGTGGCACAAGTGTTGGTTGAATTGTAGAACGAAAAAATCATTGCGCGAAAAACGGCGATACAAAAACAAGTTGTATATTGAGAAAACCCTAAAGTGTATATTGCATGTTCGCTCCTAAGATTGCTATAGTTGATGATCATCCCCTCTACCGTCTAGGCATACAGTCGGTTCTTAACGATAAGCTCCCAGAGATAACGGTTGTTGGCGAATATGCCTCCGCCAAAGAACTTTTCTCGTACCTCGAAAGAGGATTGCATCCCGATATGGTGATATTAGACATTATTGTACCCGGAATAAGTGGCGTTGAAATCGCACGTATTTTACGAGAAAAGTATCCCAAGATAAAAATCCTTGTACTCTCCTCTGAAGTAAATTTTGAATTGGTAGATGAGCTTATAACCATTGGCGTAAACGGCTACTTAAGCAAGACAGCTATGCAATGCGATTTAATTGCCGCCATCAGCTCTGTATTAGCAGGAAATCACTTTTACGGCAAAGATATTGCCCGGATAATGTACAATATATATATCAAGGCAAACTTTAAGCCTGTGAAAACAGTCCTTTTCTCGGAACCGAAAAAAGAGACCAAATTAACAAAGCGAGAAAAAGAGATCATCAACTTACTTTGCGAGGGAATCGCTGTCAAAGAAATTGCTACAATATTATGTGTCAGCCCACGTACCATTGACAACCATAAGGCCAATATCATGAAAAAGTTGGGCTTTCATAACAGAATTGAGTTGGTAAAGTACGCGATAAAGGAGGGAATTGTGAGATTATGAAAACTATTTATTCACCTTTCTTGTCCATCCTCAACTGAATAGGGTAGTGATATATTATCACCCGTTATCAAATATCACAGTCATTAAATCATTTTTTTCACCAAAAAAAAACGTGCTAATCTTTATATTTGCGACAAATCAATCATAGTATATTCACCAACACGACTCAACCTCATTTCGTATGACAGAAAAAAAGTTAACTTCTTTCTTGGCCATCGACCTTGGTGCAAGTAGCGGAAGGGCCATCTTGGGTACCATCCGGGATGGCCAACTGGAGATGGACGAGATTAACCGTTTCCCCAATCCCATCATCGACGTGAACGGTCGGTTGTACTGGGACCTGTTTTACCTGTACCAGCAAATCATCGCGTCACTACAGATCGTGAAATTGAATCAATCGCCGATCGCCTCCCTGGGGATCGACACCTGGGGGGTAGACTTCGTATGCTTTGGCAAGGACGGGGAGCCACTGCGCTCACCCTATTCCTACAGAAACACCAACACCTTTGGCGCACCGGAACGTTTCTTCGCCAAGATGCCCAGGGAGGAGGTCTACCGTCGAACCGGTATTCAAATCATGAACTTCAACACGCTGTTCCAGCTCGACACCATGTTAGAAGAGGGATCATCCATCTACCCGGTAATCGACAAGGTACTGTTCACTCCGGACGCATTGTCGTACATGCTGACCGGGAAAATGGTGACAGAATACACCATCGCATCGACCTCACAGATGATTGACCCACGTACCCGGACATTCGACCTGGCTCTACTTAAAGCGGTGAAACTGACGAGTGATCACTTCGCACCCCTGGTTTTCTCCGGTACCCGAATCGGCCCGTTATCCGAATCGGCCAAACGCGAGAGCGGCCTTCAGAATGTGGACGTGATTGCCGTGGCCGGCCACGACACGGGTTCGGCCGTCTTAGCCGTTCCGGCTGAAGGCGATCGTTTCGCTTACCTCAGCTCGGGGACCTGGTCCTTGATGGGGATCGAATCGGAACAACCCGTGATAAACGAAGAGACATTCTCGCTAAACTTCACCAACGAGGGAGGTGCGGACGGCTCCACCCGCCTACTGAAAAACATTTGCGGGATGTGGCTCATCGAACAGTGTAAAAAGGAGTGGGAAAACGAGCAACCCATCACGTACGAAGAGATCGTGAATGAGGCGCAACAGGCTACTCCCTTCACCTGTTTCATCAACCCGGACGCCGCCTGCTTCGCGAGCCCCACCTCCATGGTTCAAGCAATACGAGGGTATTGCAAGGAAACCAACCAACCCGTACCCGAAACCGTGGGCGAGATGGCGCGATGCATCTACGAAAGCCTGGCATTCAGATACAGACAAGTACTACTGGACCTAGAAACACTGGCAGGTCACCCCATCGAGAAACTTCACATCATAGGGGGGGGATCCAAAAACGATATGCTCAACGCCTTTACCGCGAACGCGATCGGTATACCGGTCATCGCGGGTCCCTCGGAAGCTACGGCGATGGGCAATATCCTGCTCCAAGCGAAAGCGGCGGGCTTAATAGCGGGGAAAGAAGCCATGCGGAAGGTAGTACGCGACTCCACGGACCTAGCGGTTTTTAAACCGACAGACAGGGAGCTATGGAGCCAACACTACCAAAAGTACCTGGCGGTCTTCACGGATATGTAGTTAAACAACCTTTGCGATGTAAGCAAAAAGAAAGAGAAAAGTATAGAAAAAAGAAACAGGAAATGTAGAAAAGACCATTGCAAGCATGAAAATTGAAAAACAACCCATTAAAAATAAACTAAAAACATAAATTAAAAATCATGAACGAGAAAACAAGAAAACAAGCGTACAAAGAGGCGAAAGCCCTATACGCTGCATTAGGTGTAAACGTTGATCAAGCCATTGAAACGTTAAACAACGTACCCATCTCCATCCATTGCTGGCAAGCCGATGACGTGTCTGGGTTCGAGAATCCCACTGGAAATTTAACGGGCGGCATTCAAGCCACGGGCAACTATCCTGGGAAAGCTCGGAATATCAACGAGTTAAGGACCGACTTAGAGAAGGTATTGAAACTCATCCCCGGCAAGCACCGCGTAAGCCTCCACGCCACGTACGGTGACTTCGGAGACAGCTTCGTGGATCGCGATCAAATTGAACCCAAGCACTTCCAAAGCTGGATCGATTGGGCCAAAAAACACGATGTGAAGCTCGACTTCAACTCCACCTTCTTCTCGCACGAAAAAACAAGCAGCGGCTACACGCTCTCCGATTTCGACCCCGAAATCCGCGCATTCTGGAAAGAACACCTGCGCCGTTGTAGGCTCATCGCGGCCGAGATAGGGCGTCAACAGGGCGACCCCTGCACCCACAACATCTGGATCCCCGATGGCGAGAAAGACAAAACCGTTTCCCGTTACGAACACCGGAGGCTGCTGAAAGAGTCACTCGACGAGGTGCTCGCCGAGAAGATCAGCACCGATTACCTGAAAGATTGCATCGAGTGCAAACTGTTTGGTATCGGCAGTGAAAGCTTCGTTACCGGTTCGCACGAGTTCTACATGGGGTACACGGTGAAAAACAACATGATGCTAACTCTCGACTCCGGCCACTTCCACCCGACCGAGACCATCTCCGACAAACTTTCGTCTATCTTGCTGTTCGTTCCGGAGATAAACCTACACGTGAGCCGCCCCGAGCGGTGGGATAGCGACCACGTTGTGATACTGGACAACGAGTTGATGGCGATCGCACAAGAGATCGTCCGCTCGGGACAGTTGCAACGAGTACACATCGGCCTCGACTTCTTTGATGCTTCCATCAACCGCATTGGTGCCTACGTGATCGGTATCCGCTCTACCCAGAAAGCCCTGCTTCAAGCGTTGCTCGAACCAACGGAAACGTTGCTAAATTTTGAGAAGGAGAACAAGAATTTCCAACGCTTGGCTTACTTAGAAGAGCTTAAGGCAATGCCCTGGCCAACTCTGTACGACTACTACTGTGAACAGCAAGGCGTTCCGGTGGGAGACGCGTACATCAAGGAGATCCAAGCGTACGAGGAGAAGGTCACGTCAAAAAGGGTGTAAACGATGAACACGATCATAGGTTTATTGATTATCGCGGTGGGGAGTATGGGCCAATCGAGCTCATACGTCCCCATCAACAAGATTAAAGAGTGGTCATGGGAAAACTTCTGGCTCGTGCAGGGAATCTTCGCGTGGCTGGTCTTCCCCATCCTGGGCGCACTCATCGCCCTTTCCGGCCCGGAGTTGATCGAGATTTACCGCTCCTACCCGGGTCCTGCTTGGCAAGCTATTGGCTTCGGTGTCTTATGGGGCGTGGGCGGACTTACCTTCGGGCTCAGCATGCGTTTCTTAGGTATCGCACTCGGGCAATCGGTGGCACTGGGGACCTGTGCCGCTTTCGGCACGCTCATCCCCGCCGTCCTTACCGGCACCAACCTCTTTTCACCGGAGGGGCTGATCCTGCTGCTGGCCGTATCGGTAACGCTGGTAGGTATCGCCCTTGTGGGCTACGCGGGAAACTTGCGCTCCAAAAACATGTCGGAAGAGGAGAAACGCAAGGCCATCAAAGATTTCGCCCTGAAAAAGGGATTGCTGATCGCGTTGCTATCGGGGATAATGAGTGCTTGCTTCAGCTTGGGGCTGAGCGCCGGGATACCAATTAAAGAGGCGGCAATCGCCGCGGGCGCCAAGGAGCTGTTCGCCCAAAACCCGGTCACGCTACTCGTCACCATCGGCGGCTTCTTCACCAACATGGCCTACTGCCTCTACATGAACTGGAAGAACAAAACCGGTGGGGAGATCAAGCGGTCGTCAAAAAGTGTCATGGCTAATAATCTCCTATTTTGCGCACTCGCGGGCCTGTTATGGTACTCGCAGTTCTTCGGGCTCGGTATGGGGCAAAGCTTCTTCAAGCCAGGCAGCGTCATGATGGCCTTCTCATGGAGCATCTTGATGTCGCTTAACGTGGTCTTTAGCAACGTCTGGGGCATTATCCTTAAAGAATGGAAAGGCACGGGACGCAAAGCAATGGCTTTCCTGGCTATAGGAATGATGGTGCTGATATTCTCACTGATGGTTCCCAATCTCTCGCTAAAGGGTTTCTAATGATCCCATACACCAAAATATAAAAATCAAACAGTCGTATGAAAAAGGCGAGAAGAAATTTCTTGAAAAAAATAGCAGCTGGCACTATGGGGCTGAGCTTAGCACCTCATTTGCATGGGAAAGGGATACCGCTAAACACGAACGGGTACGCAGTTGGAAGCAGCGAAGATACAAAGGGGGCCCCTACAAACCAAACATTCAACATGTGCGGGTATAGGGCTCCCAAAATTGAAACGGTGAGGGTTGGATTCATAGGTGTTGGAGCGCGTGGTTACGCGAACCTTCGCCAAATGACCTACTTGGAGGGCGTAGAGATAAAAGCGATTTGCGATATCGTCCCATCGCGAATCAATGAGATCCAACAATTGCTCGCGCAATGCAATCTTCCACGAGCTAAAGCGTACATTGGGGATGAAGAGTGGAAAAGAGTATGCGAAGCCCCCGATATCGACTTGATAAGCATCGCGGTCCCGAGAGGGCCGCTGCACGCGGCGATATCCGTATACGCGATGGAGTGCGGCAAGCACGTTGCCGTTGAGGTTCCAGCCATAGCGACGGTTGATGAAGCGTGGGAAGTGGTTGAGGTTTCCGAAAGAACGAGGAAGCATTGTTTCATGATGGAAAACTGCTGCTACGATTTCTTCGAGCTGTTGACGTTGAACATGGTGCGACAGGGATTTTTCGGGGATATCATTCATGCAGATGCCGCGTACATCCATCACCAAAAAATTTACGAGAAGCCAAAAGGCGAAAACATGTGGCGACTAAAAGAAAGTCAACACTTTGGGGGGAACTTATACCCCACGCATGGATTGGGGCCGGTCTGTCAAGCAATGAATATCAACCGGGGGGACAAGCTAAACCTGATGGTTTCCATGACTTCCAATGATTTCACCTTAGGGGAAAAAGTGGCCGAACTGGCAAAGACCGACCCGTTTTACCAACCATTCAACACGAACTCCTACAAGGGCAACATGAATACCTCGATCATCCGGACCGAGAAGGGGAAAACCATCATGCTACAACATGATACGAGTAGCCCCAGGGTATACTCTCGGATACATATGCTTAGCGGAACCAAAGGAGCAGCCCAAAAATACCCGGAACCGGCACGCATCTCAACCGGCCACCAATGGCTCAATGAGGAGGAGATGGAAACAGTGCGTCAAGAGTACATGCCTGAAATAGTAAAACGGGTAGGCGAAAAAGCAAAAGAGGTAGGGGGACACGGGGGCATGGACTTCTTGATGACATGGCGGTTAATTGATTGCTTGAGAAATGGTCTGCCCTTGGATATCGATGTGTATGATGCCGCGGCATGGAGCGTAATTATCCCCTTGAGCCAATGGTCCGAAGCCAACAACTCCAAACCGATAGAGATTCCCGACTTCACCCGAGGCGCTTGGAAAGTTAACAAACCATTGGTACTTGCCTGAATAATTTAACTGGAAGGTTAACGGATCACTGCACAAGAGAACATTTGATGGCCGAAATCAAGCAATTAATGCAATAGTGATTGAAAGCCATCTAAACAGATATAAAACGATGAACAAGAGGTTGATTTTTTTATTGATCGTATGCCTGGCAAACGGATTCATAAAAGCAGGAACCCATCAGGCTCCCCCACCCGGTAAGCTAACGGTGAACATGCTCTCTAACACGGAACAAGTGCTCCTGAACGGGTATCCCGCTGATACCCCGTTGGAAAGGGCCGTTACCTACCCTGAAAACTGGCAGTACACCGAAATAACGACCTCGAAACCGCTCTTTGGATGGGTAATGCATTCCAAATCGAATAACACGAAGCAACAAGCTTACCGGATCCTCGTGGCATCGGACCGCTCCCTGTTGATAGAGGGTTCCGCCGATCTATGGGACACGGGGCAGGTGAATAGTGAGCAATCGATACACGTTCCCTACAACGGGAAACCACTTGAAGCGGGAAGTGTCTACTTCTGGAAAGTGAAAACATGGGATAACCATGGTGGCGAATCCCCGTATTCCAACGTGTCGGCCTTCAAGACAGCCGACAGGTTCACGGAGTACAGCACAGACCGGTATCCCATCCAAAAAATGGACGAGTACCCCATCACAATAAGCCGGCTGGACAAGGGGAGTTATTTAGCCGACTTTGGGAAAGCCTCTTTTGGAAGGCTACGGCTCAACCTATATTCCGAAACCGGCACCGATAGCGTAATCATTCACCTGGGAGAAACGATCAAAGACGGTTATGTAGACCGCTCACCGGGAGGCACCATAAGGTACTCACGTTTCGTGATCACACCGCAACAAGGGGTAAACAGCTACGTGATCACTATACCTCCCGACAAACGGAACACCGGTTCGCAAGCGATTCTCATGCCTAAGCACATCGGGGAGGTCACTCCCTTTCGCTATTGCGAGATCGAAAATTACGCCTACCCACTACAAGAAAAAGATGTGGTGAGAGAGAGCGCTTTTTACCCCTTTAACGAGTACGACTCCCACTTTCATAGCTCCGATACCGTTTTAAACCAGATATGGGAGCTAAGCAAATACTCCATCAAAGCCACCTCGTTCCTGGGCGTATACGTCGATGGCGACCGAGAGCGAATCTCGTATGAAGCGGATGCACTGATCAACCAACTGTCCCACTACGGCGTGGCGAACGATTTCAGCATGGCTCGTTATACCCATGAATACCTTATCCATAAACCCACGTGGCCTACCGAGTGGATCCTGCAATCGATCCTCATGGCTTGGAATGACTACATGTACACCGGGAACACCCTCTCGATGGCGCACTTCTACGAGGACCTTCAAGCGAAAAGCCTGATCGCCCTCGCCGATGAAAACGGTTTTATCAGCACCCGCACCGGCAAGGTGACGCCCGAGGTGCTGGCATCCATCCATTTCAACGGCAACCTGCGCGATATCGTGGATTGGCCGCATACCGGCATCCTCGGTCTGGAAAAAGAGGAGGGGGGCGAGACAGACGGCTTTGTATTTACCGACATCAACACGGTGGTAAACGCCTTCCACTACCGGGCACTCACGTTGATGGGCCACATCGCGGGGGTACTCGGGAAAACAGACGATCAAACGTTTTACCGCGAGCGGGCCGAGAAGCTGAAAAAATCGTTCAACACGCAGCTTTTCGACAGGAAAAGAGGCATCTACGTCGATGGGATCGGAACGGATCACGCCTCGCTGCACGCGAACATGTTCCCCCTTGCTTTTGGCATGGTGCCTGAAAACCGCGTTGACGGTGTGTTACAGTTCATCCGTTCACGGGGTATGGCCTGCAGCGTGTACGGGTCGCAGTTCCTGCTCGACGGCATCTACAACGCCAACGATGCGGAGTACGGCTTACAGCTGCTAACCTCCACTGGCGAACGAAGTTGGTACAACATGATACGCCTGGGATCGACCATTACCCTCGAGGCGTGGGACAACAAATACAAACCCAACCTGGATTGGAACCACGCGTGGGGGGCAGCTCCCGCCAACCTCATCCCACGCAAACTAATGGGTATCGAGCCGATGTTGCCCGGGTTTGAAAAGATGCGCATCAAACCGCAACCCGGCACGCTAGCATCGGCCGAAATAAAACAGCCCACCATACGGGGTGACATCTTGGTAAGCTTCATCAATCACCCAAGCGAATCATTCAGGCTGGATATCGATATCCCCGCCAACACGACCGCGGAGATTCATCTTCCCTTTTTCCATAGAAAACAAACCATCTTGATGGATGGCCAACCGATACCGCACAAGCGGGCAAGGAACTTTTCCGTTATCGAGAACGTGGGCTCGGGGAGTCACTCGTTCGTGTTAGAGAGATAATGGATATATTCATTCGTAGACGTTTTCTTAAAAACAGATAACAAAAAATGAGATACCCTTTATTTATTGCGCTCTTCCTTCTCATTTTGCCGGGGTATGCTACAGCACAAGCCTATCTGTCGGAGCGAGCGTTTCAAAACCAACTCCTGAAAGACGAGATCACCCGTGCCTACCTTATGCCCATCAATATTCTCTGGCTGTCAGACGATCAAGGCAAGCAGATCAAAAACCCGGAAGCGCTCCTGATCCCGTTCGATGGACAGCTTACCACCGATGGCAGAGGCATGTGCGTGTTGCGATCAGACGATACCGCTCAGGCCTCCCTGCTGCTTGACTTCGGCAAAGAGATTTACGGGGGCATCGAGATAGCCGCCGCGATACGAAAAGAAAAAAAACCGGTTAAGGTCCGCATTCGCCTCGGGGAATCGGTCACGGAAACCATGAGCGACTGCATCGACAACAGCGTACCGGGGATGGGGTCTGCGACCAACGACCACGCGATGCGCGACTTCACGTTAGACATCCCCTGGTTGGGAACCATCGAGATCGGGAACTCCGGTTTCCGCTATGTCCGCATCGACCTGCTGGACCAAGGAGTGGACTTGCCTATTCGTGCCGTGCGGGGCATCTTGCGGTATAGGGACCTCCCCTACCTGGGCTCATTCAGATCGAGCAACGAGCGACTGAACGAGATATGGAACACGGGGGCCTACACCGTCCACCTCAACATGCAGGATTACCTGTGGGACGGCATCAAGAGGGACCGCCTGGTGTGGCTGGGCGACGTACATCCCGAGGTGATGTCAATCAACACGGTATTTGGCGATACCGAGGTGGTAAGGAAAAGCCTCGATTTTGGTCGTAACACCACCCCGCTGCCCGGTTGGATGAACGGGATATCGTCCTACTCCTTGTGGTGGCTCATCAGCCATCGCGACTTCTACTTGGCTCATGGCGATCTGGATTACCTCAAAGAACAACATACCTATTTATTAGGACTTGTAGACCAGCTGATTTCTAAAATCGATCCCGATGGCAAGGAACAACTGGATGGTGGGCGTTTCCTGGATTGGCCTACCTCTGAAGACAAAGATGTGATCCACTCCGGGCTCCAGGCGTTGATGGTGATTGCCCTTGAAGCGGGAAAGAATATTGCCGAATGGCTTGGGGACGAACCACTGACAAAAAAATGCGGAGAGGCGATCCGTTCTTTAAGGAGGCAAACTCCCTCGATGCATGGCAACAAGCAGGCGGCAGCCCTCCTAGCGTTGGCCGATATGGTACCCACCAACGAGGCCGCGAAGGTGCTTCTAAAGGGAGGAGCCAACGATTTCGCAACCTTCTACGGCTACTACATGCTGGAGGCGTTGGCGAAAGATGGTAAATACCAGGAGGCGATGGAGATCATTTCGGACTACTGGGGCGCGATGCTCGACCTGGGGGCCACCACGTTCTGGGAGAACTTCACCTACCAGGAGCGAATTAACGCGGTGGGTATCGATGAGCTGCCCGACCCGACGAGGTTCAACATACACGCCGATGGAGGCAAACACTGCTATATCGGTCTCAGGGCAAGCCTGTGCCACGGGTGGGCTTCCGGTCCAACAGCTTGGTTAACGACCTACGTCTTGGGGATTCAAGTAGTGGAGCCGGGAGCAAAAGTAGTCCGCATCGCACCTAACTTGGGCGACTTAACGTTCGCCGAAGGAACCTACCCCACTCCTTACGGAGAAGTTTTCGTGAGGCACGTGAAACAGGTCGATGGAACTATTAAAAGCGAGATCAAAGCACCGGACGAAGTAAAAATTATCAGGTAGCCATCAATACGCTACTGGATGAGAATTCCACTCATCAGGCCAAGCAGATACTTGGCTCACCCATTTTGGTACAAAAGAAAACAGATCCTAATCATGAAAAGAGAAAAACTAGAAAAACGAATCTTTCGATCAACCTTTTCTCTTCTGTTGATCGGGCTTCCCCTTTTTATTAGCGGATGCAAAGAAAGGTGGGCAATCTGTTTCGCCTGGACTTTGGCAGTCGTCCAGGCATCAACATCGAGATAAAAGATATCTTTAGGGCTTTGAACGATGATGAGAGGGCTAACGCAATTGCAGGATTCACTTGAATCACACAATATTAAAGACGGTGAACAGATTAACGTAGTGGACTACGCATCGGTGGACAACTGGAATAACGGTATGCACGTTTGTACCTGGATACCTACGAAACCGACATGATTACAATAATCATTAAACATAAAAACAAAATAATCACATGAAAAGAGTAGCATTCAAAATGTTTTTAAAGCCGGGATTTGAAAAAGAGTATGAAAAGAGGCATTCCGCGATTTGGCCGGAATTGAAACAAATCCTGAAAGAGACCGGGGTGAATGATTATTCCATCTTTTGGGACAAAGAGACTAATATCCTGTTCGCGGTACAGAAAATCGATGGCGACCAATCATCGCAAGAGATCGGTACGGATCCCGTGGTACAAAAATGGTGGGATTACATGGCCGACATCATGGAGGTCAATGAGGACAACTCCCCGGTATCCATCTCATTAGAAGAGCTGTTCTACATGGAGTAAGAACAAGTACGCCTCGCATGGACTCAATAGATTGGCACCTCAACGGAAACGTGTCCCTGGAGGGAGTGGGTGATTCAATTACCTGTATAAAACCGAGTAACACGCTACAAAACGAATAAACACTTACGTGGCAATGAGAAAAACGGCACATTCCCTATTTCTACGGGCAACCCTTTTTGCATGGGTGATACTTTTGACCCTTGGCTTATCCTGTACGCCATCATCTAAACCCCCTTCTAAGGAGCTCTCTGCCGCACTGGAGAGCGGCTTTGTCACGCCGCCCGACTCCATCCAGACCAGCGTCTACTGGTACTGGATATCGGACCACATCTCCAAAGAGGGAACGGTTAAGGACCTCTATGCCATGAAGGAGGCGGGGATTAACCGCGCCTTCATCGGCAACATAGGTATCAATGCCCTCCCTTACGGCAACGTGAAAATGTTTAGCGACGAATGGTGGGAGATCATGCACCTCGCGTTGAAAACGGCCACAGAGCTAGATATCGAGATTGGGATATTTAACTCCCCCGGGTGGAGCCAGTCGGGAGGACCATGGATCAAGCCGGAGGAGGCGATGAGGTACCTGGCCTCTTCCCAGGTAACCGTGCAAGGACCGCTAGAGATGAAGCAGGCCCTGCCGCAACCCACCGAGAAGTTCCAGGATGTGAAGGTTGTCGCTTTCCCCTCGCCGGGGGACGACTCCCACAAGCTAAGCCACCTGAACGCGACCATCCAGTCGCAACCATCCGTACAAGGACTTTCGAAAATCACAGACCGGGATAACCGTACGGGCATAACCTTCCCCACCAGTGGGGAATTCCAACTGCTTTTCAAAACGGAAACGCCCTTTACCGCGCGAAGTCTTACCCTACAGATTACCGAAGCGCCTTTGCACGCGAAAGCTACTCTTGAAGCAAAGCAGGAAGGCGGTGAGTTTACAACCGTGGCCGAGTTCGAAGTCAACCGTTCCAACACCGCCCTAAACGTGGGGTTCGACCCCTTCGCACCGGTGGTTATCACCCTACCAGAGACCTCCGCGACGGAGTTCAAGCTGACCCTGAGCAACGTGAAGCCATCGGCCGGATTGGCCGAAGTACTATTGAGCGCTATCCCGAGGCTGGAAAGGTACAGCGAGAAGACGCTGGCCAAGATGCACCCCACCCCGCTCCCCTACTGGGGTGACTACCTCTGGAGGGAACAACCCGAACCAAATGATCAGGCGCTCCTGCTTCAGGGTGAAGAGGTGATAGACCTTACAAGCCAGCTCGATGAAAATGGCGTGCTCACCTGGAACGTGCCCGAAGGGAAATGGACTATCCTGCGCATGGGAATGGCCCCTACCCTCGTCACCAATGCACCTGCCTCACCGGAAGCAACGGGACTCGAAGTAGATAAGATGAGCAAGAAGTGGGTGAAAGAACACTTCGACAGGTTCCTCGGTGAAATTATAAAGAAAATTCCCGAAGAGGATAGGAGATCGTTCAAGGTGGTCGTGCAGGATAGCTACGAAACGGGGGGACAGAACATGACCGATGGCTTCTTCGAAGAGTTTCAAGAGCGATACGGGTACAACCCTTTCCCGTACCTCCCGGTGTACCAAGGGTTCGTCGTCAACAGCCAGCGCGCTTCCGATGCCTTCCTGTGGGACGTGCGGCGCATGATAGCCGACAAGGTGGCCTACGACTACGTGGGGGGACTCAGGGAGGTAAGCCATCAACACGGGCTCACCACCTGGCTGGAGAACTACGGCCACTGGGGCTTCCCCGGCGAGTTCCTCATGTATGGGGGACAATCGGACGAAGTGTCGGGAGAGTACTGGAGCGAAGGAAGCCTGGGTGATATAGAGAACCGGGCCGCCACCTCGGCCGGCCATATCTACGGCAAGACCAAGATCTCGGCCGAATCGAACACCTGCGGGGGACCCGCCTACTCGCGTTACCCGGCCATGATGAAGCAACGCACCGACCGCTTCTTCGCCGAGGGAATCAACAACACTCTACTACACGTCTTCATCATGCAGCCCTACGAGGAGAGGAACCCGGGCGTGAACGCCTGGTTTGGCAACGAGTTCGACCGTAAGAACACCTGGTTCTCACAACTGGACCTATTTACAAGCTACCTGAAACGGTCGAATTTCATGCTCCAGCAGGGATTGAACGTGGCCGACGTGGCTTACTTTATCGGGGAAGACGCGCCGAAGATGACGGGAGTCACCGATCCGCCACTGCCCATAGGTTACCAGTTCGACTACATCAACGCCGAGGTAATTATGCGGGATATGGAGGTGAAAAACGGGATACTTACCTTGCCGCACGGCACCCGGTACAAACTGCTCGTGCTGCCCAAACAAGAAACCATGCGCCCCGAACTGCTCGAGAAGATCAAGGAACTGGTGAGCAAGGGAGCCAACGTGCTGGGGCCCGCCCCCACCCGTTCCCCGAGCCTCCAGAACCAACCTGAAGCCGACCAACGGGTACAGGAGATGGCGGCCGAGCTCTGGGCGGGAGTAGACGGGGAAAACAAGAAAGAGGCCCGCTTCGGGAAAGGGAGGATCATGAACGGACTTACCCTGGAAGAGGCGTTCCAGCTGATCCAATGCATCCCCGACTGCAAGCTACCGGAGGACAACTCCATCCACTACGGGCACAGGACGTTGGAGGGAATCGACATCTACTTTGTCTCAAATCAAGCCAACGAGGTGAAAGAGATTCAGCCGGAGTTCAGGATCACCGGAAAACAACCCGAGTTGTGGAACGCCATAGACGGATCGATACGGCCGCTGCCCGCCTATGAACAGAAAGGTGAAACGACTGTAGTGCCGATGAAACTCGCCCCGTACGAAAGCGCGTTCGTGGTGTTCCGTAACAAGTCAGTATCAAGCCCATCCATGAACCTATCCGACAACTACCCGGAAGAAGAGGTCGTGGAAGAGCTAAAAGGACCGTGGGAAGTGCAGTTCGACCCTTCAAGGAGGGGACCGAGCGAACCAGTCACCTTCCAAACGCTGCAGGACTGGACCGCCTCAGGTGATGAACAGGTCAAGTACTACTCCGGTGAGGCTACCTACGTGATATCATTCACCCTACCCGAAAAACAGGAAGGGGAGACCATATGGTTAGACCTGGGGAGCCTGACCGCTATGGCCAAGGTGCATGTCAATGGCACGTACGCTGGTGGAGCCTGGACTCCACCGTATAGGGTGAACATCACCGACCAGGTACAAGCAGGAGAGAACCAGTTGGAAGTTACCGTGGTGAACAACTGGATGAACCGGGTGATCGGCGACCTGAAGCTACCGAAAGCGAAATGGGAGACGTGGTGCCTCGTGAACCCGTACAACGAGAAGAGCCCGCTGCAACCCTCGGGATTATTCGGACCCGTAACGATCAAGAAAGTCAACTATTAACTCGTAAACAGAAATAACATGACAAGTCGAAGAGAGTTTTTGAAAAAAACGGCCGTAGCAGGAGCCGCGGTCGCCCTATCCCCCAGTTCCATCACGGGACAAAATACAAGGGCACATGCCCCCCGGACACTTCAACGTCCTCTTCACCCATGATGTAGCCCTGCAAAAATTCACATAGATAATATTTGCCCATATTTGGTAAAGTCAGGGCAAAAAACAGTAGCCATAAAGTGCTCGATATAATGCATAACAATAATACCGATGTTGAAACTTTGTAAGAAAATAGCCGATCAGGTTGCTTTGCCAACAATGATCCTGTTTTTCCTGCTGGGAGCGACAGCTTGCTCCCCCACCCGGCTCGACTCCCTGAAAGTGGAGTACGAGGAGACTCCCTTGGGCATCGATACCGAGAAACCGCGTTTTAGCTGGCAGATGGATTCCCGCCGGCAGGGTATATCGCAACGGGCCTACCAAATCATCGTCACGGACGAAACGGAACGGGAAGTATGGGACAGTGGGATTATCGAGGACGACCGCTCCTTGAATATCGAATACGCCGGCGAGGCGCTGAAACCCACCATGCGCTACCATTGGAAGGTGAACGTCTGGAGCCAAAACGCGGGGAAAGATAATGCAGAAAAACATAAAGCAGAGAGCCAGAAGTCTAAGCCGCTTTCAGCCGAATCTTGGTTTGAAACGGGACTGATGGATCCTTCTATAGCAGCGTGGAGCGGTGCGAAGTGGATTGGAGGAGATGAAAACGATCGTGTTCTTTATCCTGACTACCTACCCACGTTCAACATCCATTATACCATTCAGTTGGATAGGGAGAGCGGTTCCACGAAAGCGGGGTTCATTTACGGGGCCAACGACCCCCGGCTAATGAACAGGAACCTGAATATCTATAACCTACAGAACGATAAAAACGCGTCGTACGTGGAGGTAGAGCTGGATATATCGGAACTGGATAACGGAGAAACTGCCTGCTTGAACGTCTACCGGGTAGGGTACGCCCCAGGGGATAGTCGAAAGGTCCCGTTGCAACGATTGCCCATTCCAACCTCCCTTATTAACAAGCAAAACCGATACGCCCCCCATGAAATAGCCCTGAAAACCATGTATAGCACGACCGAATTATACCTGGATGGCGAAGGGGATACCAACAGGCTGGGTTCGGTAATCGTCAATCCGATAGGTAGCAGCGGGGACTACATCTGCTTCCCACATCTTTGCGAGATCGGCTTCACGACCCAACCGGGGCAATCGGCCTCATTCTCCCAAGTGGAGGTGCGCAACCACCGGGTACCGAACAACCTGCTGTTTTCCGAGAAACTGAATGAACCGGGAGCCCCCTCCCTTTTCACAGGAAGCATAGGAAGTACAGGGAACACGGGAGACACGGTCAATATGGGGAACACAGGACACAAGGGGCTGATCATCGCGGACAACTCCTACAAAATAACGGGTGGAGAAACGGGCACATTCATCACCACGAACACCAGGAGAAATGCAATACCCATGTTGCGTACCACCTTTCAATTGCGGCGAGAACCGATCGATAAAGCACGCCTCTACGTCACCTCGAGAGGTGTCTATGAGGTTTACATGAACGGTAAGCGGGTTGGTGACGACTACTTTAACCCGGGGTTAACGCAATACAACAAGCACCACATGTACCAAACGTACGACGTGACGGAGCTCGTGAAGCCAGGGGAAAACGCTATGGGAGCCATCCTGGGTGAAGGATGGTGGAGCGGCGCCATCACCTACATGGGGTACCTCTGGAATCTATTTGGCGACTGCCAATCGCTCCTGGCCAAGCTGGTCATCACCTACGCCGACGGAACGGAAGAAACGGTGGTATCTGATCCCGAAACGTGGTACTACTTTAACGACGGGCCGATAATCTACGGCAGTTTCTTTCAAGGGGAGGTGTACGATGCCCGGAAAGAGACCGCAATCGAAGGGTGGTCCAAGGCTTCGTACAACCCTTCGGGATGGAAAAAGGCCAAGGAGGTGAACCCCGAAGGAGTGATCGTCCACGACCGGATGATAGAACAGAACCGGATGCCCGCCGTGAACGACTTCTCCACGCTGAAACTGATTGGTCAGCACGGTCAAACCGTCAAGAAAATCAATGAGCTAACCGCGATCGCCATGAAGGAGGTTCGACCGGGTGTGTACGTCTACGACATGGGACAAAACATGGTGGGTATACCGCATGTAACGCTTTCCAGGGAAACGCCGGGGAGAGAGGTCAAGCTTCGGTTTGCCGAAGTGACCTACCCCGATCTCCCGGAGTTCCAGGAAAACAGCGGGATGATCATGCTCGAAAACATCCGTGGGGCACTTGTGCAAGATACCTACATCACCAAGGGGGGCAATGAAGTAATCCAGCCCCGTTTTACCTTTCACGGCTACCGCTATATCGAGATCACGGGAATAGAGAAGCCGCTACCGCTCCACGCGGTGAAAGGCGAGGTGCTAAGCTCTATCCACGAACTGGCTTCCGCCTACGAAACGTCCCACCAAAAAGTGAATAAACTATGGGAGAACATCGTCTGGTCCACCCGAGGCAACTTCCTGTCAATCCCCACAGACTGTCCACAACGTAATGAGCGCATGGGCTGGAGTGGCGACATATCGGTCTTCTCCCGTACGGCCAGCTACATGGCTGACCTACCGCAATTCCTGAGGCGACACATGCTGGCCATGCGCGACACGCAGCGGGAAGATGGACGGTTTGCCGACGTGGCACCCGTGGGTGGTGGGTTTGGAGGCATCCTGTGGGGCAGCGCGGGCATCACCGTGCCATGGGAGAGCTACATGCAATATCACGATACCCGGATGCTGGCCGAGCACTATGGAGCTATGAAGTCCTACATCCAATACCTGGTGGAATACATCGATCCCGAGACGGGTGTGCTCACCGAGGGATACTTGGGCGACTGGCTGGGACCCGAACAGAAAAAAAATGACAACTCGCTGCTCTGGGAAGCTTACTTTATATACGACCTGGACAAAATGCGCCAGATAGCGACTCTCTTGAACAAGCCGGATGATGCGGCATGGTTTGATCAATTGCATGGGGAGCGAAAACGGTTCTTTAACCAAACCTACATCGACCAGAAGACGGGACAAACCATCCATTCGGGCTTCAAGGAGCCGCATCGAAAAGGGGAAGTGATTGGCACGCAGACCTCTTACGTCCTGCCGCTCGCGTTTGGCATCTGCGACGAAAATATTAGGGAGCGGGTCATAGCCAACCTGATTGCACGAATAAAAAACGAAAGTCCGAGAAACGGCGGCGAAACGTTTGCCCCCTACTCGTTGATGACCGGTTTTATTGGCACCGCATGGATCAACCGGGTCCTGTCTGATCATGGATATAGCGAAATCGCCTACCGAATTCTCCAACAGACCGGTTACCCTTCATGGCTCTACTCGGTAAACCAAGGGGCCACCACCATCTGGGAAAGGCTTAACTCCTACACGAAAGAGGAGGGTTTTGGCGGGAACAACTCCATGAACTCGTTCAACCACTACTCCTTCGGCGCCATCGGATCGTGGATGTACAATCACTCGCTGGGGATAGAACGGGACGAGGAGTACCCGGGATTTAAACGGTTTATCCTCCAACCCGAGCCCGATCCCACGGGAGGGATAACGTGGGCCAAAGGACATTACGACTCCATGTACGGGCGTATTGAAAGCGAGTGGAAAGTAGACGCCGGCCGTGGCGTGCACCACTATCGCTTCAAGGTGCCGCCCAACACCACCGCCACCCTCCATTTACCGGCAAGCGGTATCGAGAAGGTCAAAGAGGGGAACAAACCCCTTGCGTCGTCCCCCTATATTCAGTTGCTTGAGAACAACGGGGAGAAAGGGGAAACAAGGAATGAAAGCGGGGAAACGGGTACAATCTGTATACAACTACTCCCAGGGGAATACCGGTTTACAGTGAAAGAGTAATATCAATCGCCGAGTTTCACTAAGGTTTCCACCGTTGAAAACAGAAACAAAAACAGTATCAGAAATAAAATCCATTTATAGCGATATAAATGAAACCGACTTGATAAAAATAAATCATCGTATGAAACAACTGAAGCAGATCGCAATCATAGGAAGTGCTGTTCTCTTCTTTGCCCTGGGGTGCACGCCCTCTTCCAAGAAAGAAAAAACGGCCCGTTTTGAGAAAGCTGTCCCGGTTTGGGCGGAAGGGCGAGAGAAAGAGATGAACCTGAACCTGGGATTCCGGACCAGTTTTACCGCGGGGAAAGGGCGAGTTGTCCAAGTGAAAGTAGCAGCGGCCACCCTCTACCGGATGTACCTGAACGGTCATTTTATCGGCTCAGGTCCCGCTAGGGCCGCCCACGGGTATTACCGCGTCGACGAGTTCCCCGTGAGCGATTTCATCCAAGAAGGTGAAAACATCCTCGCCATCGAGGTGGCAGGCTACAACGTGAACTCCTACTACACCCTCGACCAACCCTCGTTCCTCTTGGCCGAACTAAGCCTGGACGGGCAGGTGGCACGCGCAACCGGGTCGGAAGGTGATTTCGAGGCGTTTCAAATCAAGGAGCGGCTCCAAAAGGTGGAACGGTACAGTTTTCAACGTCCTTTCACGGAGTATTACCGCCTGTCGGAAGGGTATGATCGGTGGCGCAAGGCATCCGACGTGCCGGTTGAAACGGTCAAGTTAGCCGCGTACCCACCCGTGCAGCTCATCCCCCGCCACGTGGCCATGCCCGCGTTCAACGTACAAGAGCCGGTGGCTATTCATTCAAAGGGGAGCGTCACCAAAGTCATACCCGAGGCGTACCGCAAGGACCGCTCCTTGACGGCGATAAGCGACAAACTCAAAGGATTCGCCGAAGCGGAGCTGGAGGTGTACCCCGTTTCGCAGGAGATACAGGAGATCGTGACCAACTCGCGGGAAGCAGTCAACGAGCCCTACGCGTCATCAAGCGTAACCTCCCTGAAAAAGGAAGAGTTCAACCTGTACGACTTCGGCACCAACCTCTCCGGGTTCATCGGGGCACGGGTGCAATGCGCTGAACCGACGAGGATCATGTTCTACTTTGATGAGCTTCTAACGGACGGTGATGTAAGGACAAAACAGCGGCAAAACGATATCTGCAACCACATCGTGTACGAGTTCCAACCGGGTGCATACGACATCGAGACGCTGGAGTCGTACACCTTCCGCTACCTTAAGCTCATGGTACTGGAGGGAGCAGCCGACGTTGAAAAAATCTACCTGCGAGAATTTTCCTACCCGGATAACGAGAATGCCTGGTTCACAAGTAGCAACGATAAGCTAAACATGGTTTTTGACGCGGCCAAGCAGACATTCCGTCAAAACGCGGTGGATATTTTCATGGACTGCCCCTCACGTGAACGTGCCGGATGGCTATGCGATAGCTACTTCAGTTCCATCTCGGAGAGGATGTTCACCGGGGAAACCGCCGTTTGCTACAATTTCCTGGAGAACTATGCCCTACCCGAGCGGTTCGAGTTCCTCCCCGAAGGGATGATTCCCATGTGTTACCCGGCTGATCATTACAATGGGAATTTTATCCCCAACTGGTCGCTCTGGTTTATCGTGCAACTCGATGACTACGCGCGCAACGGGGGCGATTCTCAACTAGTAGCCCAGCTAGAGACTCGTGTCACCAACCTGCTGGCTTACTTCGCCAACCTGGAAAACGAGGATGGCTTGCTTGAAAAGCTAGAGCGTTGGGTCTTCGTCGAATGGTCTAAGGCCAACGAGTTCGTGCAAGACGTGAACTACCCCTCCAACATGCTTTACAGCGAGGCACTAAGGTGCGCCGGACGACTCTACGGCAACAACGACTGGCTAAAGAAGTCGGATAACGTGCGGGAAGCCGTGCTGCGTCAATCCTACAACGGAGAGTTCTTCGTGGACAATGCCATCCGGGAAAAGAGCGGGGATCTCACCATCACGAGCAACACCACGGAGGCTTGCCAGTATTACGCGTTCTTCTTCAACATCGCTACCCCCGAGTCACACCCCGAGTTATGGGACAAAATCGTGAACGATTTCGGGCCAAACCGCGACGACCAGGTGACCCACCCCACCGTGTACCGTGCGAACGCTTTTATCGGGAACTACTTACGAATGGACATCCTATCGCGCTACAACCTACAAAGCCAACTGCTATCTGAAATTCAAGACTACTTCTACTCGATGGCCCACCTAACGGGTACGCTGTGGGAGAACATGCAAAGCCACGCGAGCTGTAACCATGGCTTCGCCTCCTATATAGGGTACGTCTTATACAGGGACGTACTGGGAATCAAGGAGATTGACCGCGTGAAGAAAAAGATCACGATCAGGTTCACCGACCTTGACCTGGAACACTGCAGCGGCTCTATGCCGGTAGGTGATGAGGTAATCAAGCTGGCCTGGAGCCGTGAGAACAACACCCTACAATACAAGCTAGAGGCACCCAAGGGTTTCAAGGTGGAGATTGAAAACATGAGCAGCGCGGAAATCATGCCGATGGAGTAACTCAAATTTTCCAGACAATGAAAAAAAAACTGTTAATATGCTTGTGCCTCGCCATACTGGCGTGCCAGCATCAAGCATCGGCTAACACCCTATCGCTGAACGGCACCTGGGAGTTGCAGTTTTTCCCGCAGCCCAGGGAGGTAGTCGTTAACCCAACCCAGTTAAAGGGAATCAACGCGCAACAAATCCAGGCTACCGTTCCCGGGAACGTGGAGCTGGATATGTTGAAGGCGGGACTCATCAATGACCCCATGATTGGGAGCAACATTTATTCCCTACGCGAGTACGAAGGCTACCAGTGGTGTTACACAAAAACATTCGTATCTCCCGCCATCAACGATGACGAGCAGGTACACCTCTTCTTCGGGGGTATCGACTGTATCGCTGAAATCTGGTTAAATGGTCACCACCTGGGATCGGTGAAAAATATGTTTATTGAACATGTTTTCGATGTGACCTCCCTACTGGAAAAAAAGCAAGAGAACAGGTTGCAGGTAATTATCCGTTCTGCCGTCATCGAAGCGCAAAACTTCGCGCTGGGGACATTTAGTATAGGCAATTTCGCGGCAGCCGAATCGACCTACATACGCAAAGCACCCCATGGCTACGGGTGGGACATCATGCCCAGGCTGGTGAGCGCCGGGCTGTGGCGCAACGTGGAGCTAAGGGTGGTAAACAATACCCGAATAGTAAACACGCACTGGATGACCTCCAGCGTGGACGTGGAAAACCGGAGAGCGAAACTTTTCGTTGACGTGCAACTGGCCATACCCTTCGAGCAGCTGGATCGTACAAATGCAGTGATTACCTTGAAGCGAGAGGGGGAGGTGGTATATAACAGTAGCCAGTTAGTCACCAATCACGCTTTTCGCCATAGCATATACCTTAACGACGTCGATTTCTGGTGGCCCCGAGGCTACGGCGACCCCGCGTTGTACGATGCCGAGGTAAAGTTGGTCACGGAAGAGGGAAAAACGGTCTCATCGCATACATGCCGCGTGGGCGTGAGAACGGTCAAGCTAGACAGAACAGAGCTAAATGACAGGCCGGGACAACCGGGGCGATTTTGTTTCGTGGTTAACGGCGAGAGGCTTTTCATACGAGGCACCAACTGGGTCCCATTGGATGCCCTGCACAGCCGGGATGCATCGCTATTAAAAGATGCCATGCAGCTGATGGTCGATGCCAACTGCAACATGGTAAGATGCTGGGGGGGAAACGTTTACGAGGATCACGACTTTTTCGACCTTTGCGATGAGCACGGGATCATGGTATGGCAGGACTTCGCCATGGGGTGCACCTTCTATCCCCAGAGGGATGACTTTGCCAAGGCGATTGAAGAGGAGGCCATCGCCATAGTCACCAAACTCCGAAGCCATCCATCGCTTGCGCTGTGGTCGGGTAATAATGAAAACGACGCCGCCTTACGTTGGTCGCTCGTGGACTTCAACATCAATCCCAACCGAGACGTTATTAGCAGGAAAGTGCTTCCCAGGGTAATTTATGAAATGGATCCCACCCGGGATTTCTTGCCCAGCTCACCCTACTATAGCGAAGCCGTTCACGAAGGGGGAAGCCACGACGACCTGCTCCCGGAGAACCACTTGTGGGGACCGCGGGGGTATTACAAAGACAACTTTTACACGCGAACCAAAGCCCGCTTCGTGAGCGAGATTGGCTACCATGGCTGCCCAAACCGATCAAGCCTGGAAAAAATGTTCACGAAAAACGCGGTAATCCCCTGGCTCGATGGGAAGGTGGGACTTTGGAACGATGAGTGGATGACCAAGGCAGTGAGGGTATTTCCACACGAGCCTAAGCAAGGGGGACGTAACGACCTGATGACCAACCAGGTGAAGTTAGTTTTCGGGGAGGTTCCCAAAGAGCTGGACGATTTCATTTTCGCCTCGCAATCGGTTCAGGCCGAAGCCATGAAATACTTCGTGGAGAGGTGGAGGGGAGCCAAACCCGAACGGTCCGGTATCATCTGGTGGAATATACGAGACGGGTGGCCCATCCTGTCGGATGCGGTAGTGGATTATTACAACTCGAAAAAGCTGGCATACTATTTCATTCAAAACGTGCAACACAACGCCTGCGTTTTCATCAACGACGCACAAGACAATATGCACCCGCTAGTGGCCGTGAACGATACCCGACAACCCGCCGAGGGAAGCGTGGAGGTCATCGATGTGGCTTCCGGTGATAAGATATACAAGGGAAACTTCTCCATCGAGGCAAACGGTAGGACCCTGATAGATACGCTGCCCGAAAGGGACGGGCAAGGGATCCTGCTCATCAAATACACGATAGATGGGAAAGAGTACGCGAACCACTACTTGTACGGGAAGCCGCCCTTCAAGCTAAACAAATACAAGGAGCTCTTGAGGAAAACCAATATATACTCGCTTAAATAGCCGGGTGGGATGGGATCTTGCGGTTGAGAGAACAGCCCGCGTGAAAAAATAAACAGCAACAAGATGAAAAAACAGAGTACTCTTTACGTGGTCCTGTTAGTGACCATGATGGCCATGATGACCATGATAGTCCTCCCCTCGTATGGGCAAGCCGTTTCGGTATTCGGCAAAAAAGAGGTGATAGTAGGCGATTGGGTAGACCGCCACTTTAGAAAAGGGCAGTTTCCCCCTTTCTCGTTCGTTTACAACGACATGCATTCAAGCCAGTTTATCAAGAGATGGAAGTTTACATCGCAGAAGGGAGCTACCCTGCACGAGGGTGCGATGCACAACCTCTACAGGTGGAGCGATGAAAAAACGGGACTGAACGTGGAGTGCGACCTAAAGTACTACCCCGACTACAACGCGGTAGAATGGGTGCTCCGCTTCACCAATGCATCAGGCACCAACTCACCCTCCATTCGTGAGGTAAAAGTGATGGACGTCGACTGGAGGTACAGGGCCAGTGACAAGGTCACGCTCCATTACGCGAACGGGAGCTCAGCCTCGCGGGCCGATTTCAATCCCCGGGAAAAAACGTTCGCACCGGGCGAAAGCCTCGAAATCGCCCCGCTGAACGGGCGCTCTTCCGATCACGCGTTCCCTTTCTTTAACGTGGCATCCAAAACGGGACAGGGCGCCATGCTGGCCGTGGGATGGACGGGCACCTGGTACGCGCACTTCAACAAGAACAGCGACGATGGGCTGACCATCCACTCGGGCATGAAATGGCTGAACACTTACCTTCGTCCCGGCGAATCCATTCGCCAACCCAGCGTCTGCCTGCTCTTCTGGAACCACCCAGACCGCATGGCAGGCCACAACACCTTCCGGAGATTCATGATTCACCAGCAAGCCCCAAAAGTAAACGGGAAGCCGACAGTGTACCCTATTTCCAGCAGCTTCAACTTCGGGGATCCATACCCCTGTAACGAGTACACCTGCCTCACCACCGACTACGCCCTGGCCATGATCAACCGGTACAAGCGGTTCAAGCTAATCCCCGAGGTATTCTGGCTGGATGCCGGATGGTATGAGCACGCGGATGAAGTGGAGAACAACCGAAACTGGGGCAACACCGTTGGAAACTGGGAGGTGGACGAGGAAAGGTTTCCCGGTGGACTGAAGCCAATCTCCGATGCCATACACCAGGTCGGTGCCAAGTTCATGGTCTGGTTTGAACCGGAGAGGGTTATGAAGGATTCAAAATGGGGACAGGAGCGCACAGGGTGGATGCTCGAGGCTGAAGGAAGCGATGCCTACCTGTTCGACCTGGGCAACCCGGAAGCGTTAACATGGTTCTGCCAGTACATCGGCGACTTCATGGAGGAGAATGGCATCGACTACTACCGCCAAGATTTCAATATGAAGATCGATAACTTCTGGAAGGAAAACGATGAGCCCGGACGTGCCGGGATACGCGAGATACGCCATATAGAAGGGCTATACGCGTTCTGGGACTACCTCCTGGATCGATTCCCGGAGACCCTCATTGACAACTGCTCAAGCGGCGGACGCCGCCTCGATTTTGAGACGATGAAACGAAGCGCCCCGATGTGGCGAACCGACTACACGTACGGGGAACCCATCGGCTACCAGACGCATACCTACGGGCTCAGCTTCTTCCTGCCCTTAACCGGCACGGGAGTGCAAAAAAGCGACCGCTTCACGTTCCGCTCCAGCCTGGGCACCTCCGTCATTTTCAACTGGAAGATAACGGACGCCTCCTCCTCGTTCACGGAGATGCAACGCTGCTACCAGGAGTTCAGAGAGTTACGCCCCTACTTCTACGAGGACTTCTACCCGCTGACCACGCGTGAAGATATGACTACCGACGACATCTGGCTGGTCTACCAACTGCACAAGCCAGACGATGACACGGGCATCATCGTGGCCTTCCGAAGAGACCTTGCCCCGGAAGAGTTTATCATGGTCCAACTATCTGGTTTACAGGCGGGGAAAACGTACAGGCTCACGGATAGGGATTCGGGGGAAAGCTTCCAGAAAACGGGAAACGAGCTGAAAAAGGGACTACAACTCACGCTAAGGGAGCCGCGTAGTTCCCTGATACTCCACTACGAGTAACTGGGGAAACGCCTCCAAATGAAAGATAAAAGCGTGAAACCGACATGATTAAAATTAGACTATTTCTCGCCACGGCACAGTCCAAGTGAACTTGTCCTCTGCTCGTTTGGCTTAATGAAATAGTCCCGTACACAGAAATATAAAGATGAAACAATCGTATGAAAAAAATAGTGATTGTTGCAGTGCTGGTTATTCCTTTCTTATACTGCATCAGTAAGAAGAAGGCAAATGTTGTTGAACTAGAACCCACCGCATCCATTTACTGGATTGGTGATGAGAAAAAACCTTTTGCCGACGATTCGCTTTTTTACGGCGATGACCCGGCCCCTATGTTTAGGAAAGAGATCCAGGTAAAGGAAAAACTTGAATCCGCGACGTTGTTCATCACGGCAGCCGGCTATTATAAGGCGACCATTAACGGAAAAAGGGTGGGACTGAATTACCTGGATCCCGCGTGGACCGATACAAGTAAACGGGTATATTACACCGAGTACGACCTGTCCGATCTGCTTAATGAAGGAACAAACTGCGTGGGAGTGGTACTGGGTAACGGTTTCTACAACCCGCTGCCCTTGAGAATGTGGGGAAACCGGAACCTCCGTGAAGCGTTGCATGTTGGGCGACCGGTCCTCCTGGCTAAATTGATTTTACGGTATGAAAACGGGGAAAAGATTGAGGTAGGCACCAACGAAAACTGGAAATTTGCCCCCGGCCCCATACAAAAAAATAACGTTTACCTGGGAGAAATTTACAACGCCAACCATGAAGCTAAAGGGTGGGACCTACCCGGCTTTGATGATTCCAACTGGTCCGCGGCGCGGTATTCAACCGGTCCGGGAGGCAAACTTCAAAAAGCTTTTTTCCCGCCCATTCAGGTCACAGAACAGATTAATCCCACAAGTGTTTACACCGTTGGGAAAGACACGTTTATTGTCGACATGGGCGTGAACTTCACCGGAACCTACCGGGTAAAGCTCTCGGGCAATCCCGGTGATTCGGTAGTTTTCCGCTTTGGTGAAAGAGTGCATGCGAATGGGCGATTAAACCCACTAACAACGGTCTGTGGACAGATTAAACGGCGAGGAATGGGAGGCCCCGGATCACCGGATATCGCATGGCAAACCGACACCTATATAGTGAAAGATGAAAACCCGGTTTGGTTTCAACCCGAATTTACGTTCCACACGTTTCGCTACATAGAGGTGTCGGGGTTAACCGAGCCACCCGCCTTGAGCGACATCACCGGCCTGGCCTTACATAGTACCGTGGAAGCAGATAATAGCTTTCACAGCTCATCCAGCTTGCTTAATGCCATCCAAGACGCGACACTAAGGACGTTCAGGTCTAACCTGCAAAGCGTTCAATCCGATTGCCCGGCCCGGGAAAAGTTTGGCTACGGGGGTGACCTCAACGCGACAAGCGAGTCGTTTATCTACAACTTCAACATGCAGTCGCTCTACAGGAAAACAGTCTACGACTGGGTGGATGCCATCAACGATTCGGTCTTCGTGGATACAGCCCCGTTCGTGGGTATTCAGTATTGCGGGATAAGCTGGGAGTCGGCTTTCCTAATCACCCAGTACTACCTGCTCCTCTATTACAACGACCAGGAGTTGGTGAAAGAGATGTACCCGTTCAACAAAAAATGGATGGAGAAAGTGCAACGCCTTCACCCTGAGGGGTTGGTGGATTTTGGGTTAGGGGACCACGAGTCCCTGTTACCCGTCCCTGTCCAACTAACCGGGACCAGCCATTACTTGATGTGCGCGGAGATCATGCAACATTTTGCCTCGATCATGAATGACCGTTCGGCTGAAAAGGAGTACGAACAACTTGCCGCAACCCTTAGAAAACAGCTGAAGGAGGCGTTCTGGGACAAGCCGGTAACCGAACCCATCAACAAGCAGACGCTGTACGCGACCTTGCTGTATCACCAGGTGATCCCTGAAGAGGAGATAGAGAGGGCCGCCGACTCCCTCACGCTAGCGGTGAAAGAGGCACCGAGCGGCCACTTTACCACCGGTATCTTTGGAACCAAATATATCTTAGAGGCCTTTTCGGAATATGTCTCTCCCGAAAAGGTGTTCGAGATAGTGAACAGTGATGCGTTCCCGGGCTGGGGCCACATGATATCGAGGGGTGCCACCACCATTTGGGAAACATGGAAGGAAAGCGACAACGTCTATTCCAATTGTCACCCCATGTTTGGCACCGTCACCGAATGGTTCTACAGGTGGCTGGGAGGCATTCGTCCCACCCTGCAACACCCCGGGTTCGAGGAGTTTATCCTCGCCCCCTACACGCCCGAGGGGTTAAACGAGGTGAAGGTGAACTACCGCTCGCCTTACGGCACCATCGTCTCCAGCTGGGTGAGGGATGAAAAAAAGACCACCTATACATTTGAAGTTCCGCAACAATCAAGCGCACGAATCAAGCTTAAAAAAGACCCGGATCAGGAGATTACCGTTATAACTGTTTCTGACCCCTCGTTCAACCCGAACTCCGTTAAAGGAATCAAAGAAGGAAATTTTACTCTGGGCGAGGGAAAATATATCGTCACCGTTTACCATTAACCGTTTTGAAAAAGCCAAATCACGGGAGCTGCCAAGTCTCATGAAGTGACAACGCGGAACGGGCGACACACGTCCTCACCGTTTCACGGGAACTTAGCAGTTCTCGTGGAACGACAACGTGGAACGGGCGGCACGAAGCAGGCGGTGCAAGCCCTCACCGGATCACGGGGTCACGCCAAGCTCCACGAAACGAGCGGCCGCGTTCAGGAAGTGAGCCGTGATCCAAAAAACAGTCCACCTCTCGGAGTAGCCCCCTCGAAGCATGTGGACGTTCGACATATCGCCACGTTGCGCGAAGTTGGTTTGCTGCAGCTGCTCCCCTTGCGACCCGTACATATCGGTAAGTTGAAAGCAAGAGCGGTACATCACCTTGGCCAGCCGTTGTAACCGGGAGTCGTTCAAAAGCCTGCCCATCTTGTACACCTCGGGAGAGAAAAGGACGCCGTACACGTCAATATGTTGATTCTGTGGCGAGACCACGGTCCAACCCGTCGACTTGAAGTTAAAGTCGGCCAAACGACCGGCCGGCAAAGGGATATCCCATACGACCACGTAACTTAGGCAAACATCCATCGCGTGCTTCGCCCAACGGAGGTGTTTCTCGTCGCCAAACCGCTCGTGCAGCTCCAGGAAACCCTGGAAGGCTGCCCACGCCCCCTCCTTATCTTCACAGGTCGCATCCAACGTGCCACCCCAGTAGCATCCGTCCATGGCGAGGTGGCGGCCCGCGTAGGTTTCGGCTATCTTCTCCGCGACATCCCGGTAACCAGGGTTGTCAAACAGCTCGGAAGCGATGGCCAGGGGAGCCATGTAAAACCCTTCGGCTGTAGAGAGTGGGTCCCACGAGGGATCCGTCACCCGTTTCACCTGTCCATCGCACGCTTTTTTCAGGAACCGTTCCCACTGGCTGGTATCGTACAGGTGATTGGGCCTAGCCACCTCGATCGCCTTGGCAAAGTTATACATGGCCTGACCGCACGACACGTGGTCGCCCCCGTAAAAATCGCTCCCGTTAAACCCCACCGGGAACATCCCGTTGGCTTCATCTACCGGGAAGGTGCTCAGGAAATCGAGGGAGCGTTGTACCCTGTCCGGTATGGTTTCATCGCCAAGCCGATCGGCCAAACGCTGCAACGCATACCCCGGCGAGTCCGCCTGCCCGCACCAGCCCATTACCAGGTCTTTCCGATCCCTTAGGTCGTACATCCCGAAGCCCACCGCCTGGTCGCCATGTTCCACCCATCGGCTCAAGGCGAACCGGTACTTGTTCTCTACGATCGATTGGAAATCGGGAAACCGATTCGCATCGTAGGGCATATGCAAATCCATTGAGGTATATACCGGTCGCTGGAAACCTGTGCCCTCTCGTTCAATAGAATAAAGCTCAATATAAAACTCTTTCTCAATGATTCTCCCGGGGTCCAGACTCAGGTAAGTATCCGAATATTTCATGGGAGACCGTTGCAACGCCTTGGCCACGCTTTGCTGCTGATTATACCCGATGGGACCCGAGTAGAGGACGAAATCGGTGTAACCCTCTCCCGCTTCCACACCGGCCGACCACCATTGGTCCGCGAGTACCGTACCCCGTACGGGACTGGGAGTAAAGTGAAGCGCCGCGGCATAGTTGCTATTAGGCTCCTCAAGCATGACAAACGGCATCGGGTAACGGTGGTCTTCAAAAATGGCGAACTCGCCGGCTTTTCCCGTGTAGACCGGGATAATGTCGGGGTTAATCTTCGCCCCGTTTTTGTTCCCGTAGTAAAGGATACCCGGCATAAAGAGCGACATCCCCGCTCCCTTCATACGGAACCTAACGGAGAGTGTTACAGGCGACAGCAGCTCCTCGCCCCTCCACTCAAACCGGCGGACGCACTTCACCAAGCCAGGTTTCTCCTCACGGTACGCGTCCCTCAAGTACAACTCTCCCTCCGGCAATAGGAGTTGACCTTCAAGCAGGGTCCACCCATCCTGTTGCTTTACTGATGTCGGGCTGACATGCTTCCAGTCGGTCATCCAGTCGCCTTCCCAGCCCGTGGCGATCGACCAGACACCTTCGTCGGGTGTAGTTATGACCACATCCTCCTCCAGTGCGAAAAGGGGCCTCCCCTCCTCGAACATCAACTGCGCCTGCCCGTGCGAATAGGTCAACAGCAAGGCGAAAAACAGAACAAACAATTTCCTCATTATACAAAAGATGAAAGTGAATTAAACTTGAAAGTGGCGAGTAAAAATACCACGCCACCTAAGTAGACCTGCCACTAAGATAAACAAAAGATGGCAGGTTTGGCATAAAAAAAGAGATAAAGGACAGAATCAAGTACATTTACATCACAACCTAAACAAAAGAAATGATGATCTTTGTAATAAGAGAGTAATTACTATTAAATCAAGACGTTATGTTGCATTTTATTGAATCGATGAAAAGAGCGGTAAAAAACTGGTGGATTTCACTGCTCATGGGCATCCTCGCGATTGTTATGGGAATATTTTGCTTCGCCGCTCCCGGTGCCTCCCTGATAGGCTTGACGTACATTTTCGTTATCGGTTTCATATTGGGTGGGATTTTGGATATAGTTTTTGCCGTATCTAACCGCGATTACGTGTATGGCTGGGGATGGACCTTGGCTGCGGGGATTTTAGAACTGCTGTTAGGTGTTATGCTCTTTACCCTGCCCGCCGCATCCATAACCGTCATCCTCGTCTACTTCGTGGGGTTTTGGATTCTTTTCCGTTCCATATGGAGCATTGGAGAATCTGCCCAACTCCGGATGCTAAGGGTAAAGGGTTGGGGGTGGGCATTAGCGCTCAGCATCTTATGTACTATCCTCTCTTTCTTGTACCTGTTAAGTCCTACCTTTAGCAAGGGCGTGTTCGTCATTGCCCTCGTGGGTATATCCATGCTTGTGTACGGGATTTTCCGTATCGTGATGGCCTTTGAGTTCAGGCAAATAGGCAAGCAGTTGAAGGAGTAAAACATTAGGGATACCTCCACGTTGGGCGAAGTCGAACAAGGTCGAACAAGGTCAGACGAAACAACGAGACCAGAGGAGACCAAGCGAGATCACCCAACGTGGGAAAGCATTAAAAATTAAACCGTGATGGAGAAGGTGTAGGAACCCGACTGTAGCTTCAGCATGTACTGGTTCTGTCCCGACTCTTCCACCTCAATCATCGGGTTTTTCTCCAACGACTGGTTGTTCTCCCTGATACGCTTCCCGTCCAGGTACAGCGTGGCAGTACTGTTCGTAGGCACCGTCACGTTATACGTGATCACTCTACCTTTCTTCTTCCATGAGGAGACGATAAGGCCGTAGGGACCTTCGTGCGAAGCCTCGAAATGGGACAACCCCGCAACGAAGTGGGGCTTCAAGATGATATGCTTGAACCCGGGCTGTTCCTCATCGGGGAAGATACCTCCCAACGCTTTGTAGTACCAGGCGTTTATCTCGCCAAACATGATATGGTTCAGCGAGATATCGCTCCCCGCGTCAAGCGGCCAGTTCTCGTGGAAGGTGGTGGCCCCGTTCACGATCCACCAGCCCCAGGATGGGAAGGTCTCCTGCGATGCCACCTCGTAAGCCAGCTGCGCGTAGCCGTTATCACTCAGCGCGTTCAGGATGGTCTTGGTCCCCAGCAACCCCACGTCGATATGCTTGTCGTCCTGCTCCACCCGTCGTGCCAGGTTATCGGCCACCTTGCCCCTCAGCTCATCGGGAACTAATCCCCAATGCAGGGCCACGCTCAACTCGGTTTGCAAGCCACTCCCGTAGATACCTGTATCGTAGTCGAGGTATTTCTTATTGATAGCCGCCTTTATCTTCTCCGCGAGTGCCGAGTAGTGTTCAAAGTCGGCCGTTTTCCCGAACAGCTTGGCCGTTTTGGCCAGTATGAGTGCATCAATATAGAAGTAGGTGCTCGATGTGTACTCCTTCGGCGTCACCGATTTCACCGGTACCCAATCGCCCAGCCCCCAGTCGGTTATTCCAGAGGGGTAATGCACGTCGATGTAGTCCACGTACCGCTTGATGTTGTCGTAGCACAGCTCCAGAAGCCGCGTATCGCCGTAAAAGAGGTAGATATTCCAAGGGATGATGGCGATGGTGCTGGTCCAGTCTGGCCCGTTGGCCCAATGGTATCCCCACCCGCTCGTCGGTATGATAGCCGGCAGTACGCCGTTGGGTTGTTGTTCATCCCGGTGGTCGGCCAGCCACTTCTCGTAGACGGTAATGCCGTCGAAGTTGTACAGTCCCACTTCGATGGCGATATGGGCATCACCCGTCCAGCCGTTTTTCTCCCGTTGCGGGCAATCGGTGGGATACCCGAACAAATTAGAGAGGTAAGATGCGTTGGATGCCTGCCAAGTCTTATCGAGGGTACTATTGGACGAGGCTATCTTCCCGATCGGCGGCACGTCGCTGTGCATAAAGTAGGCGGTCAGGCTCTCTTCCGACAGCTCCAGTGGCTGATCGGTGGTCACCTCAACGTATCGGAACCCCTTGTAATTGAAGCGGGGCATAAACTCATCCTCCTTCTTGCCGCTCAGGATAACGATATCGGTTTGGAACGGGTCGGAGTCGTCCGTGGGTCGGTAGTGGACATCGATATTCGACATATCGGCACGCCCGTTTGAATCGAGCCGCTCCACGTGCTTCAAGCGGATGGTGGTGCCTTCGGGACCGTTGACTTTCACCCGGGTGACACCCGACATATTCTGCCCGAAATCGTAAAGCCACGTCCGGTCATCGATTCTCGTGAGGCTCACCGGTCGGTACTCCTTAACATTTCGAATGGGGTGCAATGCTTGCGCCACGATGTTGTTGGAGGGAGTTCCCGTGGTTTGAATACCCCTCCAGCCCTCCGCCTTGAACTCGGGCCTGTCCCACCCAGGCTGTTCTTTTCGGGCATCGTAATGCTCAGCCGTGTAGATGCTGTTAAAGATAACAGGGCTATGCGATGTCCGCCACCGTTCATCCGTCGCAATGACCTCTTTCGTTCCGTCGGTATAAGTCACGTGCAGGTCCAAACAAAACTTCGGTCGCGCCCGCCACGGGGCTTGGTCAAAATACCACACCGCCGTGGACTGGTGGTTATACCAGCCATTGCCCAGCAGAACGCCCACCGCGTTATCCCCCTGTTGCAGATGATTCGTAACGTCGTAGGTCACGTACAGGGTACGCCGGTCGAACCGCGTGTAGGTGGGGTCAAGCCGGTAATCCCCTACTCGCTCCCCATTGATGGAAAGCTCGTAGAGTCCCGCCGCCGCGATGTACACCCGGGCCGACTCGATGGTCTTATCCGTTTTGAATACCCTTCGGAAATAGGCCGCCGGCTTCACGTTGATATCGTACGTGTCGGTGATCCATTTTCCTTTCCAACGGAACTGCCCCATCATCCCGGTCTCGAAGAAGCGGGGGGGTGCCCAGTCGGACCATTGCCGGCCTTCATCCCTCACCCGCACGCTCCAGAAGTAACGAGTAAACGGCTCCAGCTCCTCGCCCGCGTAAACCGCGGGGATCACGGAGCTTTCTACCGCTCCCGACATCCAGGCATCGCCCCTACCCGAGGCCACCTCCGCCTCCGCGGTTCCCACCACCAGCTCGTAAGCCGACTGGCAGCTCCCGGGTTCAGACGATTCCATCTGCCATGTGAAACGGGGACGGTGTTCGTCCAGCCCCACGGGGTCCTTCAAGTACTCGCACTTGAGGTTTGTAACGGTCACTTGCGCGTAGCTGCTGAACTGAAAGCAACAGAGCAGCAGACAAAAAAACAGGGTTCTGTAATTCATACGATAATTATATTTTTACATTGTTGCCAAACATATTTCGCGGTATAATGCCAGCCGCGAGACTTGTTAGAGTGAAAGCGTTGCGATGGTTACCATACATATTCCACGGTATACTTCCCACTCGCCAGCTCCAGTTCCGCCGCTTCGCCCGCAAAGGAGCGCGGCTGCTGGTTCACGGTAACCTCGGCGACCATGCCGGGACATTTCACTTTAGCGATGGAGCCAACAGGAACCTCCAGGTTCATTTTCATCCGATTATCCGTCACCTCCCAGTGGAGGCCTACCCACCCGTTAGGAATATTGATACGCGTTTTGGCCCAGGTTACTCCGCTCGGGATTTGTGGATCGATTAAAATTTCGCTATACGCGATTTTCCCATCGATGGAGCGGATGCCCCCCACCGATTGATAAAACCACTGCCCCACGCCGTTGAAGCAGTTGTGTATACGGCTCCTCTCTCCGTTCCAATGCTCCCAGGTGGTCGTGGCGCCATTCTCGAGCATATAGAGGTACCCGGGGTACGTTTTCTTCTTCAGCATGGAGTAGATAAATTCCGGCTGGTCGTTTTTCGCCGCCCACTCCATCATCACCGGTATCCCTACCAAACCGGTGTTGAGGTGCCCGTTATCCTCCTTTTCCGTTCTCACTATCAACGTGTTCACCACGTCATCCCGCAGCGATTTGGGCACAACATCGGCGAGGAGTGGAAAGATGAGGTCGAGCTGCGATCCGGTGGCGTAGCACCCCGTTTCCTCGTCAAAGAAGGTGTCGTGAATGATCGCATTTAGCTGTCCCTTCATTTCCAGGTAGCATGCTTTATCCTCTTCCCGGTTCAGATAGCCGGCTATATCCGCCATCTGGCTAAAGCAGACGGAGAGGTAGCAGTTGTTCACCAAGTCGACCGACCGCTCGTCCAGGTGGTTGGGGTTCCCCACACCGTCGGGCGTGGCCCAATCACCCAGGTACCACCCCCTGTAATCCGTGTCGGGCCAACGTTTGAGCAACCCGTCCACGCTATGTGCATCGACATACCCAAGCCACTGCTGCATCACCGGGTAATACTTCTCTAGCACACGGGGATCCCCGTAATGCTGATAAGTGTGCCACGATGCCGATATAATGAAACCACACCAGTAGGGGCCTCCCCCGGCGGCGTTCAGATTGGGGGCGGTATGCGGCATGCTCCCGTCCTCTCGAATCACGTCCATCCAAGCATCCAACCAGTTGCCGTAAAGTGGGGCAAGGTTAAACATGGTTTGTGCCGTAACGGTAGACGCGTTGCCATCTCCCCCGTAACCCAACCGTTCAATCTGCGGACAGTCCACCAGGTAGCCGCCCAAGCCGAGGCAACGGAGCGTGTACATCACCATATCATGAATACGGTTCAGGTCGGTATCAGAACACTCGAAGCTGGAAATGGGTTCAAAGTCGGTATGAATTAGGTATCCCTTCATAGAAGCCAGGCTGGGAGCCTTATTAAGGTTCGATACTGTCACGTACCTGAACCCGTGGTAGTTGAATTTATTTCTGAAGAGCTCCGTACCGTTGCCAGATGCGATGTATCGGTCGACCTGACCTTGGCGTGCTAACTGCCCGTTCTCGTCCAGGTGATCCGCGTACTCCAGAATCACCCGCTGCCCCGTTTCCAATGGGGGGAAGGTGATTTCAAACCAACCAGCAAGGGTAGTTCCCATATCCACAAGGTAAGTGCTGTCGTTAAGCTTCTCAACCGACGAGGGGAAAATCTCTTCCATGATCCGGTTGGGCTCGACCCGCTGGGGGGTCACCGTGTGTTCGGGTACTTCCATGATGGTCGCTTCACCCCAGGTCACTTTTTCCGGCTCCTTGAACGCGAGCGTTATCGTCTCCAGGTTACCGGTAACCTCTTCCCCGCCGAATCTCCCCGACCTCCAGTCACTGATGCGTGTATACTCGCTGTTACGTGCCTGCCAGGTGTTGTTGGTCACGACCACCGTTTCTGTCGATTGCCCCGATTTTTTTTCCAACTGAGCCCTCACCATCGGTCCTTCGCCCACCACTCCCGGCAACCCCTCTGTATACCAACCGCTACCTAGCCAAATCACCAGGTCGTTATTCCCAGATGTGAGGAAAGGCGTTACGTTGTAGGTATTAATCAACGACCGTTTGTTAAATTGAGATACGGCGGGCGAGAGGACCTCGTCACCAATCCTCTGCCCGTTTACGAACACCTCGTGATAGCCCAGGCTATTGACGTGAAGCAAGTACGTATCACCCTTCTTCACTTTCTCCACTGAAAACACCTTCCTGAATTGGGGGCATTGTTGGAATCCATTCTCCGTGGGGTAACCGATATAGGAAGCCTCCCAATCGCTCTCCTTCAAAATACCGATGCTAAAGGTTGCTGTCTCGCTCCACTTTGAGACGTTGTCCTCTTCATCCCACGTGCGGACTTTCCAATAGAGTACCCCCCTAGATAGAAGGGGAACGCCCTGGTATTCGATCAGGATGTTCGAAGGGGAGATTACCTTCCCGGAATTCCAAAGGTCGGCCTTCTCTCCACTCAGATCACTGGCATTCGTGGCCACGAGCAGTTGGTACGCGGTTTGTCGAGTCCCCTCCTTGGTCGAAATGTTTTTCCAGCTGAACCGCGGGCACAACGTGCTCACCCCCAAGGGATCGCGCATGTGCTCGCACTTCAACTCAACCACCCTCGAGATACCGCTTTGGGTACATCCCCAAACGCTCAAAAAAATCAGCAAACAAGCCAATTTTCCTATTAGTTTCCTTACTTTCATATAATTAAAACGTTTATTTTCACTAAAGTTAGACTATTGCTACGTTCGGCATATCAAAAACACGTTTTTTCTCTGCGCTCTCTTATCGCAATAGTTTAAAGGTATCATATGGAACTCGCTTTTAATCATGTTCTTGTACCTTTCTAACCATTATATTACCATTAAAATGCACTTTTTGTGGATATTACCACTCAATATCAGTTATTGCACCAATTTGAGTGCAAACAAATGCCGCGACTTCGGTGGCTTTTTTATGTATTTCCGCAAGAGGCTTATTTTGTAACAGACCTGCAATAAATATGGCTGTAAATGCATCTCCTGCCCCGACGGTATCACTAACCTTTACTTTGGGGGCTTCCATCTCGGAATAGTCATCAGGTGTAATTATTATACTGCCTTTACTCCCCATAGTATACATAATATGCTGCAGATCAAATTTTTCAATTAGGATTTTTAATTGATCCTTAATACTTCCGGTTAATTTGAAATATCCTGACAAAACGATTAATTCTTCATCATTCAGTTTTAAAACATTCGCCAGTTGCAATGACTTGTTAATTGTTTCTTTATTGTAATATTTCTGGCGAAGGTTTATATCAAAAACTTTAAGGCACGACGGCTTTGTTGATTCCAGAAAAGAATAAATAGTTTTAGCCGAGAAAGAATTTCGCTGAGCAAGACTGCCAAAACATATAGCATCCAGTTTTGGGGAAAGCTTATCCATCTCTTCATTGCTACATATATAATCCCATGCCACATTTTCATGAATAATATATTCGGGAAGACCGTTATTATCTAACCTAACTGTTACTGTGCTTGTCGGATAACTGTTCGTCTGAATATATTCGCCGCAAACCCCTACTCGAGAGACCCCATCCAAAATTTCTCTCCCCAATTCATCATTGCCGATCGCGCTTATGACATAAGACTCACATCCGGCCTGTCCTGAATAATAAGCAAAGTTAAACGGGGCGCCACCGAGTTGTTTGCCAGAAGGCAAAACATCCCATAACAATTCACCAATCCCAACCACTTTAAAATTTCTTTCCATATCCTACAAATTTATGATTATTTTCATTGCCTTGTCATTTTGTTCTTGAATAAACTCATATGCCTCATGGTACTTTTCAAACGAGAAGTGTTTAGTGATCAGCGAGGAGAGATTTATTTCCCCTGAGGCAATCACTTCAATGGCTTGTATGTAATCGTCATGTAGATACATTAGTGAACCAATTACTATCAGCTCATGCTCTCCAACATAGTACATATTTATTCGGGGATTTTCAGCGTATACTGCAACAATCACAACTTCACTCCCTTTTTCTATATATTGAAGCAAAACATCTAATGACTCCTGAGCTCCTGAGGCTTCAATGCCAATCTGAAATCCTTCCTCTCCAAAAAAATCAACTATTTTTTCTTTGAACGATTCCTTTGCAACATTCACAACACCCTCAATGCCGCATTGTTTGGCGATATTTAATCTGTGATCACTAATATCTGTAACAAGAACTTTGCGTGCACCTCGAGCTTTTGCAAACTGAGCGATTAGGTTACCAATTGTTCCCGCACCTGTTACAACTACATTTTTCCCCTTTAATGTAGAAACTCTTCCTGTGACATGAGACGCCACGGCAACCGGTTCAATCATAGCCCCGTAATCAAAACTCATGCTGTCGGGGAATATTGCAACTCTATCTTCCTCCGTGACAAACAGTTCTTGAGCGACCCCCGGAGCTTGAAAGCCTTGTACTTTTAAATTCTGGCAAACATTGTACTGGCCGCGTTTACAAGGTGCACAAGCTCCGCATATCAATTGCGGGCGGGCGGTTGCTCTCATGCCAGGCACTATGTTTTTCACATCCTCGCCAACAACTTCAACAATAGCAGAAAATTCATGCCCCTGTACCACGGGGTAGGAAGTTGCAGGATGTTGCCCATGATACACATGGACATCTGAACCGCATATTCCAATTTTTTGTACCCTAAGTAAAACCTCTTTCTCTTTTAGTTCTCCCGGAGCAGGTACTTCACGATATTCAATAACTCCTGGAGATGTCATAATTGCTTGCTTCATGATTTATTATTTTAAAATTATTTTATACTGTTTCTGTAGTTAATAATATCAACTATACGATTGTAATCCGTTTTATTCAACCTATAATAATATAAAACGACTGCTGTTAATATCCATAACACACCAGGCACGGTGCTAAAAGCATGGTGTATTATGGACAGTACCGTTTCATTTTGCACAACATTGGGCTGATAGCCTGCAATTCCCAGAACTAGAGCCAGCAACGAAGTTCCCATTGCCATTCCAACTTTATTACCCAAAGATATAAAAGCGTATTGAAACCCGTCGTTACGGATACCTGTTTTCCATTCGCCGTACTCAACACAGTCGGGAATAATAGCATAAATAGCAGTATTAAAACCTGAGAAGAAAAACTGGGATAATGCAGCAAATGTATAAAACGGAACAGGCGATGTATTAGGGCTAAAGAAATAAAGTGCGATCATCATGATCCCTGTTCCCAATGAAAACACAGAAGCCGCCCATCCTTTATTCGATGTCAACCTAAATACAAATGGGAAACATAATGCACCAATCACAGAGGGAAGGATAATGGCAATTGAGAAAAACGAAAACAGACCGACATCTCCTTCTACATACTTAAAATAATAAAGCATATCAGCATTCCTGCCATAAAGAACAAATCCGAAAAGAAACTGTCCGGCCATTGCCAGCAGGTAAGGTTTGTTTTTGACAACCAATTTTATCTGCTTTACAAATGAAATTTTTTGTTTTTTGACTACCGTTACTGTCTCTTTTGTTTTGGCAAATGTTATTAAATGGCTCGACATGAAAATAACAGCATACAGTATGGCCACAGACAGGTAACCCCTCTGTTCGCTCCCATGCCCCAGCTTTTCAATTAACGGAACTGTTATAATATTAATAATTCCGATGGCAATCATGGCGCTTACCGAACGTGAAGTATTTATCTGTGCGCGTTCATCCATATTTTGGGTCATCGCACCGCATAATGTTCCATAAGGGATATTTACACAAGTATAACCGGTTACAAGAATGGCATATGTTACATACATATACACTATTTTACTAGTGTTACTCCATTCAGGATGAGCCCAGAACGTAAAAATAAGCACAATACCGGTGATGGGCGCTGCAATTAACAGCCAGGGCCGGTAACGGCCCCACCTGGTGCGGGTTTTATCTGCCAGACTGCCGATGATCGGGTCATTCACCGCATCCCAAATGCGGGTTACCAGCATCAATGTTGCTACGGCACTCATACTGATGCCAAATACATCAGTGTAGAAAATCATCAGGAAGTTGCCGACAAACATCCAGCTAAAATTATTACCGACATCGCCCATGCCATAGGCGACCTTACTGATAAAAGGAACCTCCCCTGCAGTTTTTTTTTGTTTCATTTTATCTTCTTTTTCCCAAACAGCAAATTCCAAAACTGATGCTTCCTCCAATCACTGTCCACCAAGGCCATGCTATTTCAATAGATTTTCCTATTATCGCCTCTGTAAAATCACCGAGGATAAAAGGTTGTAGTAAAAGAACTATTAAAAATCCGACAATAAGAGCCGCGACAACACTTTTCACATTGTCTTTTTTGGTAAGCACCGCTTTTGGAGTTAGGTGCATATGAGTTAAAACAATCACATTGTGATATGGATGATTGATTATCATCATGCTTAGTTTTCTATCGCTATTGGTGTTATTATTTGAATGATGACAGGTCCCAACAGTCCCGATTCTATTAGCGGGACTGCCGCCCATGGATAACGTGTCTGGTCACCGGTTTCCATGGTAGGAGCCGGGATTATCGTTGACTTCATATTGGTATTCGTATATTTCTCACCAGTTAAGGCATCTCCCGTTAACCGATTTGACCAGGTATTGCCCACTTCAACCCGGATGTTGTTTTCGCCCTGCTTGAGGGTACCTGTTATGTCGAAACGATGAGGTTTAGTCCAACTAATCCCCAGCTGTTCATCGTTTAGCCAGACATCGGCCACTTTACCTATTTCACCCAAATCAAGGTAAATCCTATTGCCTCCCGTTGCCAGGTTATCACTGAAATGAAAAGCTTTCTCGTAAGTGGCAGTTCCAGAATAATATTTAATTCCATCCCTTTCCGAATCGGTCCAAGAGATAAGCTTCGGGAAAAGTGCCTTTTCAGGAGCTCCCCAGCCTTTGGTAAACGACACGTTCCAAGGACCTTCAAGCAGGTGATTGGAGATTTTATTGTCAACAGTAATAGTCTTACTTTGCCCACTCAATGTAAAACTACCCTCCTCCAAAATGTTAATCCCATCCGGAGTGTATTCAAAATCGGGTAAGGAGCCATCATCTCTTGACAAGCTGGTGAATGTAGGAAGCAGTGAAGAGTTACGAAAAACGATCAAGCATGAACCGTGAGGAGGTAGTGAAATAGGAAATGAGATGTAATTCTCATCCCGGTCAAAAATGCCGACCGAGTTAATTTCACCAGAGACCGGGTCCCAAATTTCAGGAGATCTGTCCCGTTGCCTGAACCCAACATTCCTTGAAAGGATGGTGTCCTGTGTATTGCGAATGAAGTAGATGTCGACGCTATCCTTCCCGAAATGGATATAATCGATGAGGTCTTGTTCTTTACCCGTGTAATTTAAGTCAGAAGGTAGATTCATGGCATGAAGCAATTCAATCGCGGAGATTCCGTGAAGAATTTTGCCCTTTTTGTTTAAGAAGTTTTCAGGGATGCCTGGGTTACTTGCCCACAGTTCATCAATCATTTTCTTCACCCTTCCGGTAGCAACAACTCCATCAATTTTGCCGGGTTTATTACCCGCGATAAGTGCACCTTGATTAACCAATTCGGATAGTTTTTTCAGGACGTTCGAACTGAAGTTATCTTCATCTTCTAAAACCAGAAGACTGAACTCTGCCCCATTGGCAAGGAGCAGCTTCCCTCTCCTTACTGACAATCTATCAAGTAAAACCTCCGTGTTAATCACTTCATAATCATACCCGGGAGCAACTCTAAAGTGCGTGTTTTTCGGTCTCGCTGCATTGGGCACTTTGTCACCATAATACCATACTACATCGGCCTTGAAATCACTTTTCTGAAAGAGAGCTGAAATTCTGGAAACATAGTCAATAAAAGGTTTTACTTTTGACCACCATACCCTTTTGGTGTTAAAGTGAGTCCCCGCGGTATACACGTATCCAGGATAACCCGAATGGGTGATATTGTGACTAAATCCATGAAAAACCACACGATTCATTCCTTCACAAAAAGCTCTATCGCCAAAAGGCTTCATGTCTCCTGGACCTTCCTGCCAATGCATAAACGAGGTGAATGCTTCCATTTCTACCACTCCTTTTTCATAAATGTGCGATGCAGCGGCAGCCTCTTTTACAACGCGTAAAATATCAATACTGTCATTTTTGTCCATATAAAAGCGCGAGTGATTTATCCAAAACTCTCCCCTGGGGATATCAATGCTTCCCTGCGCTTTAAGGGGCTCTGCCGGTCCGTTGTAGAGGGGGTATCCAGGTCCTCCGGCTTCACTGTTTATTTTTAAACCATACCGTCCGCAAATCTCCTTTGATTTTTTATATAAATTATTGATCATTAATTCGGATAAGGTTTTTTTAAAGTCAGCACCTACTTTTGCCGCAGTTTCCGCATCAAACATTTCCGGATTGAAAAACAGGGGAAGGTATTTTTCAATTTCATATCCGTGTAGTTCTTTAAACACCTTTGGCAAGGTTGGTGTCCATACTAAGCCCCTGGCTTCATAGCTGGCGAAGTAAAAGCTTTTCAATGCTGTTTTACTGATATCCCCCAAAACGGATTGCAAACGCTTGATAAAAAACATCAAGTGGGTTTCAACCGCTTCGGCATCGAAATGATCAATGGTTAATCCTATGGAATGGGGACTGGGTAGTACTAACTGTTGACCGGAGTTGGAACAGACATACCGGTGAATTTCCCAGTTCCCGGAAGGAGCATTCCAGTTTAACGTTTCTGTCTCTGGATCAAAAAAAGAGGTAATAACAAGGGGGTCAACTTCACCTGGCTTCTCATCGGAGCGCAAGGGAAGCGCCAAGATGGCAATCTCATCGTAATACTCCGGTTTCCCCTCCTCATCAAACGGAATGAGCGATTGCCCGGTTCCCATGATGAGTCGCGAAAATGTGATTTTGGGGAAAGGTAGTTTGACCTGCTGCTCTTTGCCGTTGCCCGTTATTTCAGTTTTTGAACAGTAAAGCGACTTGCCGGCGTGCTCTGGTTTGACCCAACTTCCCCCGGCATTCCAACTGCTTGACAAACTTAATCCAACGGTCAAATCCAGTTTTTCCGCCTCTTTCACGACAAATTTAATCAACTGAAGTGACTCATCGCTCATGAATGCCGGTCCTGCAGGAATGAGCGTAGTGTCTTGCCTCGGTTCTCCGATTTCGTATAAATCAAATCCAGTGATCCCGACCTCTTTCATGGCTAACAACTCCTCTCTGGCTCTCAACGTATCGATATTCCCGTTTAAACACCACCAGTATACTTTTGGTCGTGCCTCAGGAGGTGGGTTTAAAAATGCCTCGTGTATGATGTCATACATGTCGTTGGATGTTGTTGAAGGGCCACAAGAAAGTGTAAACACATATGCCCCGATCAAAATAAAGCACAATAGATTTCTCATATATGTGATTTTTTAGGATCAATGACAGTCTGTACAAGAGACGAAGTGGATATCGTTGGGACTATTTTTATCCGCGTATGTTGTATTCATCTGTGTTACATCGAGATTGCAGTTAGAAATGGCAGGATGACAAGTAATACAACTGTTTCGCTCGTAGTTGCTATGCGGTTCGTGGCAAGCCGCGCAACTCAACCCTTTATGCACTCCCCTGGGGATACGGTCATCGCTTGTTCCTGCTTCATGCCAAGCATTGGGAGAGTGGCATTGAACACAGTTGCGCGTTATCCCATCACTAGATACAGTCAGCAAAGTGTCGGCATCGTATAATTTGATTGTTGGCATAAACTCCACGGGATAGTTGGCTTTTTCTGCCCGATCATAAAAACTGAGGCCCGGGCTGTGAGGAGAAAACAGCCTTGCTGAATCCGAGAAGTGGTCCTCTGCTAACAGCTCACTCATCGTATATCCGTCTGTATGGATCATGTGGCAAGTCATACAAGGAATGGTATACATTTCACCCCTTTTTTTGTCCGTTAACTCCCAAGGGCCATCCACTGAAACGGGTTTCACCAATTCTTCTATGGCCCCTTCGAAAAACATTCCATGACACCTTAGGCAATCGTAGTTTAATTGTTCCTTGCTGTTTTGAACGCTGTCCAAAAATATACGTTTATACGTTGCTGAATGTCCTCCTGACTCCCACTTTGCATATTCTGATGCATGACACTTTTTGCAATTGCTCATTATCTCCAGCACTTGATACTCATCCATTCGGATATCTTCAGTGTTTGCCTGGCGAAAATGGTTCACGACCATCATCGATTTTTCCTTCATACCAGACAAGCCATGGCTCAACGCGGTACCATGACATTCCCTGCACGATAACTCCTGATGAGATGAGTTGGCAAAGGTAAGTACTGACCCCTCTATCTCATGACAAGAGGCACACGTCTGATCGGCAGGGGCTAAATCCCAGTACCAAAAAAAGGATCCCAGTACAATTGTTGTTACCAAAAAAGCGAAAAACAGTCCCCTGATAATTTTCTTTTGTTTATCCGATAGATTCATCTTGTATTACTTGAACCGATTCCCTTTTCGCCACTCCGTAGCAATATATTCACCCACCCAAAAACCCAGGGCCATGATAGTCAGCACAGGATTAAAACCTCCGTTAGTGACATGCAGGCTCCCGTCCGCTACAAACAGGTTGGGGACACTGTGGACCCTACCGTACCTGTCACAGACCGAAGTTTTGGGATCGTTACCCATTCTGCACGTTCCTGCCTGATGTTGGCCTCCCGATGCAGTTCGGGGACCTCTCACCACACCGGTTTTCCATACGCGGGAAGCACCGGCTTCTATTAACCACCGCTCAGCCATACTTGCCATAAACTCAGTGCCCTCGGCATCCTTCATGCTTAGGTTGCCGGATAATCTTCCCACCGGAATCCCCCAGTAATCCTTGACGCGGGGATCCACGTCAATTCGTGCTTCAAACATAGGGATTTCTTGATAAGGTCCAACGACTTGTCCAACCCGTTTAAAATTCATTCGTTGAAACTTTTTGTGTTCAGCCCCCCACGAGGGAAAGTTGGGGGGCCTAATCCCGGTAAAGAGGTAGGGAAGCCTCGTGAACTCGTTGCACAACACGCCCCCTCCGATAATTCCTGGATTGTGATGATTAAAATCACACACGGCGACTGAGGCACCGGGCCCGCGGTCTTCGTAAATATCTTCGTCAAATATTCCATACGCGCCGCAATAAGCGTGACCTTGCAAATTTCTGCCTACCCAATCGTTCTCGTTGCCTATGCCGTTAGGGAAAAACGTTGATTTAGAATTTAGCAACAATCTCGCTGTTTCAGTTGCCGATGCTGAAACGATTACAATATCTGCCGTTTGAATTTGTTTTTTATTCCTTTCATCAAAATAGCTGACACCAGTTATGTTTCCACTGTTATCAGCAAGGATCTCACTCACCACAGAGTGTGTCCTCAGTTCACAGTTTTTCGTGTTCAATGCAACCGGTATGACAGTGTTATGCGTCCCACACTTTGCATTTACAGGACAGGCAAAACCAACGCATGACCTCATCCTGTAGCATTGTGGACGTCCTCCGTACGGGATTGAATTTCTTAACATGGGGATAGGGAAAGGGTGAAGACCCAATCTGCGAGCAGCGCTTTCCAATATTCGGGCTTCTTTGTTATGCTCGAACGGAGGCATTGGCTGAGGTTTTTTCCTGGGAGGAGAGAATGGATTTTGACTATCATCACCTGCCACGCCGATCTCCCATTCGGCTTTCTCGTAGTATGGTTCGAGGTCTTCATACGTGATGGGCCAATCGTCCAACGTTGATCCCTCAACAGCTCCGTAAACCGACTTCATCTTAAAGTCTTCCGGCATGAACCTCCAAGCCATTGCTCCATAGCTTACCGTTCCAGAGCCCACGCAAGCAGCGTTATTACCATAGCCGCCCTCGCTAGGTAACAAAACCACTTCTTCCCCGTTGGCTAATATCCTAACCCTTTTATGCCTCTCGTTGTCTGGCCCATACGCGTTGCCCAAAAGCGTTGTTCGTTGCGAGAAAATCTCATCGCGATCATGATCGTCATAAGTAACCCATCCTCCTCGTTCGAACAATACCACCGACAAACCGGCAACACTTAGCTCCTTAGCAACAACACCTCCACCTGCTCCCGCACCAACAACAACGGCATTTACATGTTTGTTTTTCATCCTATCAAACGTGTTTGTTTCTACCTTGCACAACCGGGTAATCCAAGCCAATCATCCTGTAACTCACGTATTTGTAATTCCCTCCGTGACGTGGGCTTCCGTAAAAACCTGCCATGGTATGATCTCGAATGAGTCTGAAAAAAGAGCTGTCTCCCCCTCCATTCCAGATTCTTCCACCTTCATTTTTGCCGTGTATGCTTGTCAATTCATTATGACTCCCATTCTCAATTTCTTTTAAAAATTCAGTTTGATCATTCCACGATAATTCATGAAACTTCTTGTGATGCACTTCCTGACAAGTAATTGACAATGAATACAGTCCATCCCGATACTTATTCTGAAATCGCGATAGATGAGTTACCAGTTGTTTATCAATGAAATTGGTCACGCCCGCATCTTTCGCTCCCATCCATTCGTCGGTGGGGATGATTTGTTCTACTATAGCGTCAACCAACAACGCTTCCTCAACTGTAAAGAAACGCCATGGCTTATTTAGCGAGTTGCCGCATCGAGGCAAAAGCAATAGACTGCCTGAACTTAGAGCAACAAGCCTAATAAATTTCCTCCTGGGAATAAGTTCAGAGTCCATCATGATAATATTGAGGCCAAAATTAAATTATTAAAACAGCGTAGCATGAACCCTTGAAGATTAATAACGGTCGTATTTTTTTTCAATAAATACATCTTTCACCGCCTCCAGGTATTCAAAACCGTAAAGCATGTCGGGCAGTAAATAACTCCCCTCTACCCACTCGTTCCACGCGTTGATCGTGATCAATTTGGGCTGATCCGGGTGTTGGTCCGCGTACTCTTTCGCCTTCGAGAGCAACGTGGCGAAGCTGGTGGGTGTGTTGTGGTAGTGCACTATGTCCTTTTGCCCCTTCGAGGGAAATCGGGGCGTATCGTCCCAACCGATGGAGACGCATGGGAAAACCGGAACGTTTACTATTTCGTCCATCTGCTCCCGTATTTTTCTCGAATTGGCCCCGTAGAGAAGGTAATCTTCGGCCCTTCCTCCCATGTTATACATGGCCACGCTGTTGAATCCCATTTCTTTCACCCGGTTAGAGAGGTATTCCGCGAAATCTTTCGATATGATGGAGCCACCTCCATAACTACATTGAAATTGAATATGCAAACCTGGGAATCCCGCCTTTTTTACCTCCTCCCTGAAGTAATCGAGTGCTTCACGCGTTTTTTGGGTATCCCCACCGAAACTCTCCATCAGCTTAGCGATACTGTAAATGGAAAAAACGGGTTCGCCCTCTATTTTAAAGTAATTGGGTTGTGTGAAGTACTGATTAATCACCCGATCCACGATGATTTTAAAATTTTCCCAATCCACCTTGGCGTCCCAAAGGATGGAATCGTCATCCCCGTAACGGTGGTAATTCCAGTAGTTGTGCTTAACATCGTGGTTGGCCCACATGATGTAGAACTGCATTTTACGGTTGTTCCTGGCTTTTAAAAACCCATCGTTCAGTGCGCTTTCTAGGTAGGGTCCCTCTTCGTACCAGTACCAGTCGTACACGAACACGTTCACGCCATGGTCAACGGCAACATCAATCCAGCGCTCCACCACCTCCGGGTCGTTATCCGGTTCATATCCCCAAAGCGGTTGGCGCGGCTGATAATGCCCTTCGTACCTTGGATCACCCTTTTTAATCACCTCCCATTCGCCGGTACCATCCGCCCATAACTTTGCCCTTCCCAGCGAGTCATCGTGGCAAGATGGCCATATATAGGCGGCCACATAATACTCATCTGATCTTTCAACTTCTGTCTCTCGGTTTTCCAAGCATGCAAAGTTGACCAGTAACAGCCCCAAAAACAGGGCTAACATTTTAATTCTATTCGTCATGATATCATTTTCAGTTAATGGGCATATTTACTTCTTCAATTTCACCAAACCTTGAAAAATTACATTGTTCGTCTTTTTTTCATCTATGTTATACGTAACGATCTGGTTTTCGTCTCCCCGGTACAAACCGTTAATGAAGCTGCAGTCGGTTATCGCTTCTTCAATGTGGATTAACGAACGACCGTCACCCATAATGTTCATGGCATGGATGTTATTTATTTTTCCAGGCTGGGAATCTTTACCGTAGCCTCTCCCCCCAACGAGCATAGCATTGTATCCTTGCTCGAATATTATACCGTTGATGTATACATCATGTATACTGGCTACATCGTTTGCCCGGATAGCAATAGCACGCGTTAAGCTTTTACAAACAATATTGGTAATGTAGATATTATCCGTGTCATCTTCCGGGCCACTCCACTTCCTGGAGGTTACCATGGTGGAATTCAACGTTCCCCCTTCAAGGTCCTGTGCATCTAACCCCAAGATAGACAGGGCAATAAAATCATCCTCCGTGGTGCCTGAGATATTATTAATCCTGAAGTTTTTGCAACCGTGACGAAGGTTAATTCCATCCCTGTTCCTAATGAGAACCTCTTTTCCTTTCACCAGTTGAGAGCTAGGACAATCGAACGTGATGCCTGAGATCTCCGCATTTCTTGTTCGTTCAAAACTCACCGCCCAAGCATGGGCATTTTTAATGTTGACGTTCTTCAGTTTGAAACCATCCACGTAGGCCATCAAGATCATGATATTGCGCCAATCCCCCTTTTGTTTAACCCCTTCTCTACCCGCGTCACTTCCATAACTGACCCTGCCCGGTTGATTTTCCGAAACTAGCGTTCTTGCACCATCACCCGTTGCTCTTGGATTATCAGCACCTTTTAACAGCACGTCACCCATACCGATTATCTGAATGTTCTTGACCCAATTTGGATCAGTGATTCCAATTCCCACGTTGTTGCCGCGAAACATGTTATCCCGGCAACTATCAGACAGTTGAATCACACAATTTTCAAGTATAACCGTTATATTGGAGGGCAATAAAATGGCACTATCCAGTAACCAGATTTGGGTGCCGTTGGCGTTATTAGCGGGGATTACCACTTTTCCCGTAGTACGTGCCGCTTTATTAACAGCAGCTTGAATTCGCTCGGTATCGTTTCCTTTAAATTGATTAGGAGTGATATTTATAGTATCCTGTTTTGAACAGCTAGCCCAAACAAAGAAATTCAAAACGATGACCAATTGGAAAAGTTTTATTTTTACCATAAGAATCTCTACTTTGTATATACATATTAATCTCTTTCGCGTTTCAAGGTTTCCAAAAAGTAATAACCAGCGACCCTTTTGAATGCCTAATCACGGGCATTGATAAATTGGCGAGTAAAGATAAGAAACAATATCCGACAAAACAAAAACGGGCAATGCTTGTTTTAGCTGTAACATAGCTTTCGCGTACACGTTTTTTCCCTTTCAAGTTCGTTTCACCTTGAAAGTAAACATCAACAAGAATAAACGCAACATGTACAGGCATAGCCGTAACGGCAAGAAATCACATGGAGAGGAGTTGACGGGTTTGCCCGACTCCTTCTCGACCAAAAAATTCGTGTTGAAGAGCTCCTCGGAGATCTTCCAAGGGCAGTCGTTTGAGGAGCCGTTTTTCTTTAGCGGGTTCATCTTCACGGTATGCTTGAAAGGGGAGGCCACCATTAGGCAGAACCACCGGGAATACACCTTGAAACCCAGCTCCATTCACTTCTACACGCCAGGGCAGATCTTCACATTGGTGAAACGGACGGACGATCTGACCTTGGAGAGTCTTTTCCTTTCGGCCGACTACATCTTCAAGCTACCACTACCTAAAGATTTCAAGTTGTTGAAGCGGATAAGAACCGATCCCGTGCGCACGGTAAGCGCAGAAGCAGTACGCGATTTAATCGATCTGCGTACACTCGTAACCAAATCGTACAATGCAGAGAACAACCATTTTCATGAAAAACGAACCGAATCCCTTATCTACGCCCTAATAATGGATATCATGTCGCATTTCTCGGTATCGGTACCCTCCACGGTAACCGATAAGTCAAGAAAAGAGGCTATCACGGATGATTTTTTCAGATTGCTGTTCGAGTCGTTCCAAAAAGAACGCCAGGTGACTTTCTTCGCCGACAAGCTATGCCTCACCCCGAAGTACCTCTCCATGACCATCAAGGAGGTCACGGGTCACCCAGCAAGCAGCTGGATCAACGAGATGGTTATATTAGAGGTGAAGAGGTTATTGAAAGCAACCGAACTTACCGCGTTGCAAATATCGGAGGAGTTGAATTTCCCCAACCCCTCCTTTTTCGGTCGCTTCTTCAAACAGCACACCGGCATGACCCCGCTGCAGTTCAGGAAAAGTTGAATTATCGCGTTTAATTGTTTCGCCGCTTTCAGAGCGAAGACCTCGTAAACTTTTACGGGGACACATCCTGCGAAGATTGTGTTAAAAAAGAAAAGCTGTTTGAAGCGAAGCTGAACTTTTGCGTTAAGCAATATGTGCAGAAATGAACTTGTTCATGTTATGCTGTTGCGAGCAACTTTTTCGTTAAGCAATAGACAGAAGACAAACTTGTTTGGATTATGTTATTGCGAGAAAAAGTAGAACTAACCTCAAAAGTGCTGCGAAGCAGAGTTTTTTTCTTTTAACAATCAAGCAGGTGATGGGTCGTAAAATTTGCGTTAGTCAAGCCTGAAAGCGGCGAAACAACAAAAGTTGAATTATGAACCCTTAGTGGCGTTGTTAATTGACCCAGCCGATTTTTTTGATGCATCATTCAGGATCTTCATGAACTCCTCGCCGGTAATCGTCTCTTTCTCGAGCAAGAAATTGGTCGCCTCGTGCATCTTGTCCAGGTTATCCGTGATGATTTGCCGCGCTTTATCGTGGGCCTCGTTGATGATACGGTGCACCTCTTTGTCGATGTCGGCCGCGGTCTTATCAGAACAGGTCAGGGAGGCGTCCCCTCCCAGGTACGCGTTGTTTACCGTCTCCAGCGCCATCATGCCGTACTTATCGCTCATCCCGTAGCGGGTCACCATGGAGCGTGCCATTTGGGTAGCCCGTTCAATATCGTTCGCGGCTCCCGTGGTGATGGTCCCGCAGATAACCTCTTCCGCCGCCCTGCCACCGGTGAGGGTTGCTATCCGGTTAAACAAATCATCGCGACTCATCAGATACTGTTCGCCCTCGTCAACCTGCATAGTATACCCCAGTGCGCCGGATGTTCGGGGAATAATCGTGATCTTGTGCACCGGCGCAGAGTTTGTCTGCTTGGCAGCCACCATGGCGTGCCCGATCTCGTGGTAAGCGACGATCCTCTTTTCCGTTTCGGAGATAACCATCCCTTTCTTCTGCGCACCGGCGATCACCGTCTCCACCGACTCTTCCAGGTCTTCCGTCGTTACTACATCACGCCCCATTCGTACCGCCCTTAGCGCACCCTCGTTCACAATGTTGGCCAAATCCGCCCCGGAGGAGCCCGCCGTTGCCCGCGCCACGAGGTCGATATCTATCTCCTCGTGTTTCACCTTCTTAAGGTGTACCTCCAGTATCGCCTTACGCCCCTGCAAGTCGGGTAGCTCCATCTGAATGCGCCGATCGAATCGTCCCGCCCTCAGCAACGCCTTATCCAGGCTCTCGGGTCGGTTCGTCGCCGCTAGGATGACCACTCCTTTCTTGCTGTCAAACCCGTCCATCTCCGTCAGCAACTGGTTCAGCGTCTGCTCCCGCTCATCGTTGCTGCTCATGCCATCTCGCCGTTTGCCAATGGCATCGATCTCGTCGATAAAGATAATACAGGGTGCCTTCTCGTTGGCCTGCTTAAAGAGATCGCGCACCTTGGCCGCCCCCATGCCCACGAACATCTGCACGAACTCGGATCCGGAGATGGAGAAGAAGGGAACCTTAGCTTCACCGGCCACCGCCCGGGCAATTAACGTCTTCCCGGTACCGGGAGGCCCCACCAAGAGAGCCCCCTTGGGTAACGTGGCCCCCACCCTGGTGTATTTTTCGGGATTATGCAGGAAGTCGACCACCTCGCTCAACGCCTCCTTCGCCTCATCTTGCCCCGCCACGTCGTCAAACGTGGTAGAGATATCGGAATCGGCGTAAATCTTCGCACCGCTCTTCCCAAACGACAACACGTTATTCCCGCCGGCTATCCGCCCCTGGATCGATTTCGACATCTGCCGCCATATCAGGTAAAAGATCACACCAGGAAGCACCCATAGCAACAGGAAGTTAATGAGCGGGGAACTTTCACGGGGAATGGTTTTGGTAAACTCGATGCTCCCTGTTTCGTTCGGGCTCCCGGCATTCAGCAACCGTTCGACCAAATCCGGATCGTTCACGCAACCGGTTTGGTACACCTGCTCTTCGTTTCCGGAGGTCACGGCGGAGAAAAAAACACGGTTCTCTTCGATCTGCACCTTTTTCACCCTCCCCTCTTCCACCATGTGAATAAAGCTGCCGTAATCGGTATCGATAATCTTTTGCTGCACTAGCTTGGGCATGATTAACCCGTTCAAAAGCAGCACCAGGATAATGCCAAAAATAATCCCGTGGTAAGGATTCTGTCTTACCTTATCGTCGTTCTGTTGTTCTACTGCCATAAGTTGATTTTATTATTTGATTTTTCAGTTTGACTTCACAATGAGAAACATGCAAAATTCATGCAAATCAATTGACTCATCATGGCTGAACAGGCGGTAAACATGTCCGATACCTCTTTTTTTACGCGATTAAGGTAAACGGTGACTTAATGAAGGTGAAAACCTAGCTTTATTGGAACCATTTAGCTCTGCTTTACAAGGTTGCCGAAAACGGTGATAAGGGATATGGATAAAGACGTTTTAGGGGAGACAACTTTCCGTGATCGCCAGCGGCAGGAAAAATAATTGACGAAAATGGGGTAAAATTGATGGGTTGTTCGTATATTCGCGGTACATAACTGAATTGTTAGCTCAGCTGGTTTAGAGCGCTGCCTTGACAGGGCAGAGGTCGCTGGTTCGAATCCAGCACAGTTCACTATATCCACTATAATTTACCAAAAGCGGGAGAACTCGTTGTAACTCGAGACGAGCAACCCCACCACCTCGGAGTAGTTGACCTGCCCCGTACTCACCCGATTGGTTTTCAAGTACGCATCGTACACCTTGTCTTGTGCGTTCGAGAGCGGCTCGCTCCGAGCTGCTAGCCAATGCTCCCTGTTTTGTTTTAAATGGTTCAATATCTCCGGCCGTACGGATAGGTAGATCTCCTCATAGTCATCAGGGAGGAAACGGTGTGCATCGTTCAACACGTACCCAAGCGTGGCGACGTACGCGCTGTAGCGCACCTGCCTATCTTTGCTTGCCGCACAGACGATAAACGCGTAGAGGTTGGCTTCCGACTCGAAGCCAATACCAAACTGGTGAGCCATCTCGTGCGCAAGGGTGAACGGGTAAGTGAAATCGAGGCTGTAGTGGTTCACGTGCACCTCGTTGAAGAACGGCCCGAAGTACCCCGAAACGCCCGTTTTGGTATGGAACGGTTCGAACATCATCGGCTTCGCCCTTCGCTTGCCGTTGGGGAAAGCCAGCCGTAGCGGTTCGTGCAGTTTTTGGTAAACCGACTCCAGCTCCGCCTGAATTGCTTCTCTATCTATCCCGTTGTGCCCACCCGTTTCGGCACGCTCCTCGTGAACCGGGTTCGATTTTCCAATGGCATTCACATTCATACCGCTATGTCCCAAGCCCGCAAGAGCAAGGTACGATTGGTTCGCTTGCCCGATAAACCAAGTCGCGAAATCGCGGAACCCTTCGCTATCATAAGCCACCTCTTCTACATGGCACCGGGTGTAAAAATCCTCCCTGAAGTAGGAGATCCCCCAGCTAAAATAGAACCAAGCGACAAGAACCATCACAAAACGCAGCAATGAAAAGAGGAACCGGACAAAACCGCTCCATCGGGCAATGGCAAGCACGATGATCATCAGAAACCAGAGTGCCGCCCCAATCAGGAATAGGTCGTACAGGGAAAAGTGGAATAGGCTGGAAAAAGACGACAGCAGCGTGGCCATCCCCGGGTAAACAACACGCATGTACCATTCAGAAAACGTCGGGAAGTAACTGAACAGGAAGATAAGGGCAAACAAGGCGATAGAGACGATGATTGTACGCCGTCGTTTTTTCTTCTCCAAAAGCGTATAACCCCTAAGGGGAACACGGCGAGTTTTATTAGCCCGCTGAGAGATACGGGAACGGGGTCTCCGCCGCCTCAATCTTCCAACGCCACCCATGACTCCACCCATGCCGACTATTTTCAAACGATTATTTTAAAACCTGTCGGTTTCATATTCACGCTATTCTTAGTTAAGCGGCTTCTTGTACACCCAGCAACCCGGCTCCGAGGCGTGGTCTTGCACGAGCGTATCAGAGGTCTCTTTCCTGAGTATCCAGACCACCATCAGGTCGCCCGATGCAGCGCTAAGGAAAACGATACCGAAAAGCAACCAAAAGAGACTACCCACGAAAAAGGCGGCGACGATGGGCAGAAGTCCCAACAACAGAGCGGGCATAAGGGCCGCCAGGGAGTAATGTTTCACCTTCAACGGCTCGTTACAATGGCAATAGGGCGTGAGGTATTCACGCATAAAACCAAACCGGACGCTGGAAAAACTCGATTCGGCAAACAGCCCGAAAAAAATCCCGTGAATTAGCTCGTGCATGGCCACACCCGCGATAAAAAGAAGGGTAAAAAGGAGACATCCCTGCCAGGTGATTGCCAACGCGGGTTCCCATATCAGGTAAAAAGGAATTCCCAGAAGCGCCACCGATAGGCCTATGATCGCCAAGGCCCACTTGCTTGCCGCAACAACATCGATGGTCCTTTTCTCTATTACGTACCCTTTATATTTATTTGCTTCGTTTGCTTCGTTTGCTTCGTTTGCTTCGTTTGCTTTGCTTGCATCGTTCATTGCATTCCAATTTTTAGACGTTCATAGCGAATAGCCTCAAAAATACATGAAAAAACCTACATAAAAAAACCCTATCCTTGGTCGACGACCTTACCCGTTTAACTATCGTGTATCATATATTCCTTTCAAACGAACTGATGTAACTTTTACAAAGTCTTCGTCTTGAAATCAACGTGAATGCGAAAACCGAATCACCTGTTACGATTGGGGCGATTTCATGCCGGGGCAACTAAAAATCGAAGGTTATTTACAGGGAAAAGATGTAGAGGAAAGTCAGATTTGCCCAAAATATGAATCATTTTGTATATTTTTGTACCGTCTTACCGTCGAATTGACGAGAAGAGTGCGCTTTTTAAATCAAGCAACCGTCAAATTAACGGAATGAGCCCGTTTTTAACAATCAGGCCATCGTTGAGTTTCGAAAGCCATCTCGCTTTGAGATAGCTTTGAGCAGAAACAATTCAAACGCGAATGCTAATAAAACAGGAGGGATTTATGTCAACGTTACGTTTCAACGCGGTAGAAGAGGCGTCAAGGAGGGTTCCGGTAGAGGTAACCACTCCCGATCAGTTACCCTCGGAGTATTTTGGCAAGTACGTGTTCAACCGCGAGCGCATGTCGAAATATCTTTCGAAGGAGACCTTAAACATCGTGCTGGAGGCGATTGACCGTGGCACCACGCTGCACCGCGGCATTGCCGAGTACGTGGCCGCCGGGATGAAGATGTGGGCCATCGAGATGGGCGCCACCCATTACACCCACTGGTTCCAGCCGCTCACCGGGGGAACCGCCGAAAAGCACGACTCATTCATCGACTTCGCGAGCGGCCCTGGGGAAAACATTATCGAGCGCTTCTCCGGCAAACTGTTGGCTCAACAGGAACCCGACGCATCAAGCTTCCCCAGCGGGGGCATACGCAACACCTTCGAAGCAAGGGGTTACACCGCGTGGGACCCAAGTTCCCCCGCCTTCATCATCGATGGCACCCTCTGTATCCCCACCGTGTTCATCTCCTACACGGGCGAGGCGTTGGACTACAAGACCCCCCTGCTGAAGGCGCTTTCCGCGGTGGACAAGGCATCGGTAGAGGTCTGCAGGCTGTTCTACCCCGACGTGAAGAAGGTGTACTCCTACCTCGGTTGGGAGCAGGAATACTTCTTGGTGGACGAGGCGCTCTACGCGGCACGGCCCGACCTTATCCTTACCGACCGCACCCTGATGGGGCATGAAAGCGCGAAAAACCAGCAGCTCGAAGACCATTACTTCGGAGCCATACCTCCGCGGGTAGTAGCCTTTATGCGGGAGGTGGAACAGGAGGCCTACAAGTACGGCATCCCGTTAAAGACAAGGCATAACGAGGTGGCCCCCAACCAGTTCGAGCTAGCCTCGATTTACCGGGACACCAACCTCTCGGTGGACCAAAATCTGCTGATAATGACCCTGATGCGGCGCATTGCCCCGAAGCACCGTTTCCGGTTGCTCTTGCACGAGAAACCTTTCGCCGGGGTGAACGGTTCCGGTAAGCACAACAACTGGTCGCTCTGCACCGATACCGGGATCGGCCTATTCACCCCCGGGAAAACGGCCTACGAGAACCTACTGTTCGTCACCTTCCTTGTGAACGCTCTCATGGCCGTTTACAAGCACAACGGGCTATTGAAAGCCTCCATCATGTCGACCGGGAACGCTCACCGTCTCGGCGCCAACGAGGCTCCTCCCGCCATCATCTCGGTATTCCTCGGGAAGCAGATATCGGCCGTACTAGACAAGATTGAACAAAGTTCCCGTGACGATGATATCACCGTGGATGAAGAGATCAAGCAGATGAAGTTAGGCATAGCGCACATCCCGGAAGTATTGATTGACAATACCGACCGGAACCGCACGTCGCCCTTTGCCTTCACCGGGAACCGGTTCGAGTTCCGCGGTGTGGGCTCATCGGCAAACTGCTCATCGGCCATGATCGCACTTAACTCGGCCATGGCTTCTCAGCTCATCGCCTTCAAGAGAGAGGTCGACGAGAAGATGAAACAAGGCATGAGAAAAGAGGAGGCTCTCTTTGACACCCTTCGCATCTACATCTGGAAGTCTAAGCCCATCCGTTTCGAGGGGAATGGTTACAGCAACGAGTGGAAAGAAGAAGCCCAACGTAGGGGGCTTAACTGTGAGAACAGCGTTCCCCTCGTGTACAACGAGTACACCCGGGAGCAATCGGTGAAGATGTTCGAGTCCATCGGCGTGTTAAACGAGAAGGAACTGCACGCACGCAACGAGGTCAAGTGGGAAACCTACACCAAAAAAGTACAGATAGAAGCACGGGTACTGGGCGACCTCAGCATGAACCACATTATCCCCGTGGCCACGGAGTACCAATCGGTGCTGCTCGATAATATTTACAAGATGCACGCCGTGTTCAGCAAGGAGAAGGCGAAGAAACTGGCCCGGCAAGACGCCGTTCTCGTGGAGGAGATCGCGGAACACATCGCCTCCATAAAAACCAACGTCGATGCGATGGTGGAAGCACGGAGAAAGGCTAACCGGTTAGAGAGCGCCCAAGAAAAGGCCGTGGCGTACCACGACGAGGTGGAACCTTTCCTGAACGTGATTCGCTACCACGTGGACAAGCTGGAGCTAATCGTGGACAACCAGATGTGGACGTTGCCCAAGTACCGGGAGCTGCTGTTTATCAGCTAACGAATGCTAACTGACTGACACTACACGTACTCGTCCCCGTAGCGGAGCTTCACGTCGGTCACGAAATGCTTGATGCGTTGCTCTTCGCTCTTCTTGCATATCATCAGCACGTTATCCGACTCGGCCACGATGTAATCCTCCAACCCCTGGATAACGGCCAATTTCCCGTCGCTCATGGCCACGATGTTGTCACTGCTTTCCACGAAGAGCGCCTTGCAGTTTAAGTGCGCGTTGTTATTGTCGTCCTTATCCGAAATATCGTGCAGCGCCCCCCAGGTACCCAAGTCGCTCCAACCAAAATCCGAGATGTTCACGTATACGTTATCGGCTTTTTCCAGTATCCCGTAGTCGATAGAGATGTTCCGGCAGAACGGGAAGCTCTTGTCTATGAACCTCTTCTCGGCGGGCGTGTTGAACAACTCTTTCCCTTCGTTAAACTTCTGGATAATGTCTGGAAGGTGTTTTCGGAACGCGTCGATGATGCTGTTCACGTTCCACAGGAAGATACCCGAATTCCATACGAACTCACCGCTCTCGACGAACTTTTTGGCCAGTTGATAATCAGGTTTTTCGGTGAACGCCTTCACCTTGTAGATCCCATCTTCCTGCTCCTCGCTCGATTGGATGTAGCCGTAGCCCGTTTCGGGGCGGCTCGGCTGAATACCCAGCGTGAGCAACACCGGGTTCTTCTCCACGAATCGCAACCCCTTTTTAATATCGCTCACGAAGCGGCCCACGTTCAAGATCAGGTGATCGGAGGGTGCCACCACGATATTCGCTTTGGGGCTAACTGCCCGAATGCGAAACGAGGCGTAGGCGATTGCCGGAGCGGTGTTCCGCCGAATGGGTTCCAGCAGTATCTGATTCTCCTTCAGCTCTGGCAACTGCTTTGACGTCATCCCCGCGTAAGCGTCGTTGGTCACGATGTATATGTTCTCAACCGGCACTATCTCTTTGAACCGGTCGAACGTACTTTGCAGCAGCGACCGTCCCGTGCCGAAAAAATCCAGGAATTGTTTGGGTTTCCCCTCTTTGCTAAAGGGCCAGAAGCGGCTTCCCACCCCACCGCTCATGATCACGCAATAGTTATTGTTTCTCATTCTAAGATTTTAGTTTTGATGAATAGATACACGCTCATTCTCTTTCGCACTTTAAAGGTACGAATAAAATTTGAAACCGCCCCAAGAAAGCGTGTGCAATTCTCCTGGTTACCGAAAACCCTACAGTCGTGTTTAGCGAAAACGCGGTATACGCAGTTACCGTTAACAGAAACAAGCAACAAATCTGAAAAAAGAGGGCTTACCCGTTTTGAATTACCGAAAAAAGGTGTACTTTTGCAAACGCTACAAGCGATGCCCAGATGGCGGAATTGGTAGACGCGCTGGTCTCAAACACCAGTGGATGCAAATCCTTGCCGGTTCGATCCCGGCTCTGGGTACGACTTAAGGCTTATAAAGCACTCACGACTATCAAGTCGTGGGTGTTTTTTATTTGTCGAGCAACGTTTAGGGAACAATATCGTATATTTACGTCTCACATCGTATCAATGTAGGTCCAAGTATTAATTGATGATACAGAAACACCTATCAATGAAAATAAAGAAAAACGACCTTTCACGCAAGCAAGTAGTCCTACACATTCATCATCACGATGCCATTATCCAGTGCGTGAGAAAGGGGATATTTTCCTGTATTAATATAGTTTTCCCCGCGATGGAAAATGAAAAACAGGTTTTTCCATAAGTTCGCTGATTAATTTTTCAATAATAAAATAAAATTCAGTAACTTCGTTACTTGAGCTCACAACTGAGCTATTGCCAAGCGAACTATTACTTAGGGACTTAAATCCACCAATTCATTCGCTACACTCCGAATTATTAATGACACCCTTACGTTGAACGCACATGTATTACCTCCCCAACTTACTCGGTTGAAAATAAAACTTACGACAATGAACAAGTATTCTGTATTATTTCTTTTACTGGTAATGCTCCTTTTCAGTAACTGTACACAAGGCACACGCCCGAGCACCAAGGGGCAATCATCGGGAAGCGCATTTTCTTTCGCGTTTCTCACGGACGTTCACTTAAACAAGGACAACCATGGAAATGGGAACGAAGGCCTCGCGAAAGCCCTTGCCGATGCAAAGGCGAAAGGGGTAGATTTCGTTATTTTCGGCGGCGACCTCGCCAATCTCGATGGCTTGAAACCGGAGCAGGAAGCGACCGCGAACTCACTCCTCGCGAGGTTCAAATCGATAGTGGATAAGAGTGGCGTACCGGCCTACTTCACCATCGGCAATCACGATAGATATTACACCCACGATGGCCAGCCCGATCCCGCGGGATTTACCTTGTTTCAGAAACATTTGGGCGAAACCTACTACTCGTTCGATCATAAAGGGGTCCACTTCGTCGTGCTTAACAGCGTTCAACGCGATGCCGAGCACATCTACTTCGTGAATGACAAACAGTTTACATGGTTGAAAAATGATCTGAGCCAAATTGGGGAAAACACACCACTCGTCGTAGCCACACACGTCCCGTTTCAATCGCTATACTACCCGGCCGTGGAGGGGAGAATAACCGCGACCGATATGTTCGAGAATTACAAGCAGGTGTGGGATTTACTGCTCGACTACAACCTGAAAGTCATCCTCCAGGGACACCAACACCTGCATGAAGAGCTATTTGTAAAAGACACCTGGTTCCTCACCGGAGGCGCTGTTTCTGCTGGATGGTGGGGCGGCGAATTTCACCGTACCCAAGAAGGTTACATGCTGGTAAACGTGGATAGTGAAGGTAACTTCAGCTGGGAGTACATAGATTACGGGTGGGAGGTTGAACAATAGCAAAACTGATGTTGATCACGTCAAACCTCTCAGTAAAAACATCTTGGAATAGCGGTTATTGATGAAAAAAACCTTATCTTTGCGAAACAAGTTTAAAGTCGCCGTTATAACGACCGAAAACTGTTTAAAAAGTCAATATGATTTCATTGGATCATTCCGCAAAAGCGTGCTGGCTACATGGGGTAGGATTACCAATCCTTCTCGTAGGCTTCATTTTCGGCATGTTCACCTCGTGCGGTACCACTGGGTCAGATGAATTAAGTTTCATTAAAACCACTTGCGACTACCGTCAGAACCCGTCGCTGGTGGCCACGGGAGCCCCCTGCTTCGGATGGCAATTGCAGGCGGGGAGCGAAAGCCAAGGAGCGCTCCAATCGGCCTATACCATCGAAGTGTATACCCAGGTCAATGGGAAAGAGGTGAAGGTGTGGGATTCGGGGAAGGTAGCCTCCTCGACTAACCAACGAATACCCTACAACGGCAGAGAAAAACTCCTGCCGGGGCAGGCGTACACCTGGAGGGTGAAAGTGTGGGACTCCAATGACACCGAATCACCTTGGAGCGAGTACAGCACCTTCCGGGTAGCCCCCTTCAACCTGGCGGAGACGGCTAAATGGATCGGGGCCATCGACAAGAAAAAGGCTAACATCCCGGAAGGAAGGTTGTACCACGGTCTCTCGATCAACTCCGAAGCGGGTCAACGGTGGCAACAGACCCACCCGCTCTCCAAGCAAAGCATCTACCTGAGGAAAGAGGTGAGCGTGGACAAGAAAGTAGCTAACGCGGTCATCTACATCAGCGGGTTAGGCCACTATGAGCTGTTGCTGAACGGGAAGAGAGTGGGCGATGCCCAGTTTGACCCCCTCTGGAGCGACTACGATAAAACCATCTATTACACCGCGTACGACGTGACCGACCAGCTGAAAAAAAGGAACGCGATCGGCGTGCTGCTCGGGAACGGCTTCTTTAATCAACAAGGCGGACGATACGTGAAAATGCAGGTGAGCTTCGGCCCTCCCACCCTGCTACTTAGGATGGATATCACCTATACCGACGGGACGAAAGAGATGGTCTCCTCAGACGAGAGTTGGAAGTACGCCAACAGCCCGCTCACCTTCAACGACATGTACGGGGGAGAGGATTACGATGCCCAACTGGAGCAACCGGGATGGGATACCCCGATGTTCAACGATGCTGACTGGCAACCGGTCGTGGTGCAAACGCCTCCGGAAGGTCAACTAAAACCGCAAACCACCGACCCCGTGAAAATAATGGAGACCTACGCACCCCAATCCGTGAAGAGAGTGGGCGATGCGTACGTGTTCGACATGGGACAAAACCTATCGGGCTTCCCCCGGGTAACCGTCAAAGGAAAGAAAGGTGACGTGATCCGGCTGATCGTGGGCGAAAACATCCACGAAGATGGCTTGGTAAATCAATCCCAATCGGGATCGCCCTACTATTACACGTACACGCTAAAAGGTGACGGGGAAGAGGTGTGGCAGCCCAGGTTCACTTACTACGGATACCGGTACATACAGGTCGAAGGGGCGAAACCCGAAAAAATGGAGTCCTGCTTCGTCTATAATTCCTCCGACCGAATCGGCCACTTCAAGTGCTCCAACCCGCTCTTTAACGACGCCTACCGGCTCATCATCAACGCCGTGAAAAGTAACATGCACGCGGTGTTCACCGACTGCCCTCACCGCGAGAAGCTGGGATGGCTGGAGCAAGTGCACCTCAACGGGCCAGGACTCTTCTACAACTTCAACCTCACCACCTTCGCACCCAAAATCATGCAGGACATCCGGGACGCGCAACTCCCTAACGGGCTGGTGCCCGATATCGCACCGGAGTACGTGATCTTCGTGGGAGGGTTCCGGGATTCACCCGAGTGGGGAAGTGCAGCGGTGATCCTCCCCTTTCTCTATTACCAATTCTACGGCGACAAGTCACTGATCGTCGACTATTACGACGTGATGAAGCGGTACGTGGATTACCTCTCCACCACTGCAACCAACCATATCCTGTCGCACGGGCTGGGCGACTGGTGCGATTACCGGGAAGATCAGCCGTACGGCGTTTCACACAACACGCCGGTACCACTCTCCGCGACCATGCACTACTGCATGGTGGTGGACTACCTGGCACAAGCTGCGAAGATGACGGGGAACCAAGAGGACCTTGACAAGTACACCGCGCTGAGGGGAGAGGTGAAAGCCGCGTTCAACAAAGAGTTCTTTAACGAGAAAACGCAGCAATACGGCACGGGAAGCCAAGCATCGTACGCGATGCCACTCTTCGCCGGAATTGTGGAGCCCCAACACAAAGAGGCGGTATTGAACAACTTGATGAAAGCGATCGAGGAGAAAGGATACCGCCTTTCCACGGGGGACGTGGGCAACCGGTACCTGTTTCAAACGTTAGCCGATAACGGGCTCAACGAGGTGATGTACCGGATACATAACCACCGGGAGGTACCCGGGTATGGCTTCCAGCTACAGTTTGGAGCCACTACCCTGACCGAGTTGTGGGACCCGAGAGCGGGCGCCTCGTGGAACCATTTCATGATGGGACAGATACTGGAGTGGTTCCATAAATCACTCGCGGGAATCAGGTTCGACAACGAGGCGATGAGTAGTGCAGCAACGGAAGGTGATACAAATGGCGGCACGGAAACAGACATAACAGGAGGCAACCACGTTCAACAACTGGTGATCGCACCGCAGGTGGTGGGCGACCTCACCCACGTGAGCGCATCACACGAAACGCTGAGCGGAACGGTATCGGTAGAGTGGCGCGTGGAAAGTGATCAATTCTCCCTCGACCTATCGCTGCCTTTCAACTGCCAGGCAAAAGTGTACCTCCCGGGTGAAGAGGAGTACAAGGTCGTCCAAAGCGGGAGCTACACGTTCCAAAAGAAACTGTAAACAATAACAACGGGCAATGAGAGCGTTACGACTATTATTGGTGGCCATAGTAGGAACGATAAGTTTGCCGGCGAACCTGTCAGCCAGGCAAACCGAGTTGGTATTGACGAACCTTTCAGTCCGGCAGACTGAAATGGTGTCGGAAAACCTCTCAACGCAACAAGGCGACAAGGCGTCAACAACCCTTTTAACCCGGCAAACACCCCCAGAGGAGTTCTTCCTCTACCCCGAAAAAATAGTAACCATCCCGGAAGAACATATCCGAGACGGGGCCGGGAACCTCATCGTTGCCAAGGTAACCAACCCCACGCTCACCGCATTCATCCCTCCAGGCAGCAACACGAACAAGGCGGCCGTGATCATCTGCCCCGGTGGCGGGTACACCAACCTGCACATTCAACGGGAAGGGTTTAAAGTAGCAGAGGCCTTTAGCCATCAGGGAGTGGCCGCGTTTGTCCTCAAATACCGGCTGCCCAACAGAGAGATCGTTGAGGAGGGGGCATACGTACCGCTTAAGGATGCCCAACGCGCCATTCAACTCGTCAGGGAAAACGCGAACGAATGGGGTATCGACCCGGGCAAGATTGGCATCATGGGCTTCTCTGCCGGGGGACACCTGGCCGCTACCGCCGGGGTGCACCACGATGCCACGCTTATCGACAACGAAAGGAACACCAGCCTCAGGCCCGACTTCATGATCTTGATATACCCGGTCATCAGCTTCGATGACGAGGTGGGACACGTGGGCACGAAAAAACGCCTTATCGGGGATCAACCGGGAAAAACAGAGGTTGCCTTTTTCTCCAACGAATTGCACGTAAATAGCCAAACACCCAAAAGCATCCTTTTCCACGCGGATGATGACACGCTCGTGCCCGTGGAGAACAGCTTGCTGTTTTATGAAGGGTTAAAACGGCATAACGTGCCGGCCGAGCTGCACGTGTACTCGAAAGGGGAACATGGTTTTTCAAAGATACCCGCTTTCACTGAATGGTTTAACCGGTGTATAGAGTGGATGAAGGCCGAAGGCATTAACTAACTATTTTTGTACTATCCATAACAAGTGAAAATGAATAACTTAATATACGAATGATAATTAAAATAAAATAATCGTATGAAACGAGCATGATAACTGTTCTCACCCAAGAACATGATTAAAAGCGAGTTCCATACACCGAAACAAAAAAATTAAATAAGCGTATGAAACATGTTTACATTACCATGATGACGGTTTTGGCAATGACCCTCGTGGCTTGCCAACAAACCGCTGTTGAAGTCACCTCCCTGAAAGTGGAGATGCAGGAAAACCCGGTGGGGCTAGAAACGACGTCCCCCCGATTCTCGTGGCAGATCGCCTCGAAAATGCAAGATGTCCGGCAGACATCGTACCGGATACAGGTGGCCCAATCCGAAAAAGAGCTGAAAAGCGAAACCAACCTGATATGGGATACCGGAGACGTTTCCAGCGATGGATCGGTGCTGATCCCTTACCAGGGAGAAACGCTCACCTCCAGGAAAGTCTACTACTGGCGGGTGAAAGCGAGTACGAGCGTGGGAGAAACGCCGTGGAGCGAAACAAACCACTGGTCGATGGCCCTTCTGAACGGTTCGGAGTGGCAAGCGAAGTGGATCGGTGAAGATGCGCTAGATAACCCGGGCGAGACCGACGAAGGAAACACGCGACTGGCAGCCCGTTACTTGCGCAAACCCTTCGAGAACGAAGGGCGAGTGCAGCGGGCAGTCCTCTACATCTCCGGGCTGGGAGCGTACGAGGCCTACATCAACGGCCAAAGGGTATCTGACGACGTGCTGGCACCCACGGTCTCCTGGTTCCCCGAGAGGGTTTACTACAACGTGTATGACGTAACACCGCTAATCAAAGGTAAAAACAACGTGCTTGGGGTGAAACTAGGCAACGGGCGCTACTTCGGCATGAGGGCGTCACGCGCCCAATTCTTCGGCCTGCCCAGGCTCCTCGCCCAGTTGGAAATCGAGTACGCCGATGGGACAATCAAAACGATCGCCAGCGATGAATCGTGGAAGGTGACCTCCAACGGGCCTATCATCGCGAACAACGAGTTTGACGGCGAAGAGTACGACGCCAGAAAAGAGCTGCCCGGCTGGAACGAAACAAACTACGACGACAGCGCTTGGAAAACGGTCAACCTGATGACCGCCCCCGAAGGGGTCATGAACGCACAGCCTAACCCCAACATCACGGTGATGGATGAACTCAAACCCATCTCCATCAGCGAGATAGCCGATGGCAAGTATATCCTTGACATGGGGCAAAACATGGTGGGCTGGATCACCATCAACGGGCTCCTCGGCAAGAAAGAGCAACCCATCACCCTGCGGTTCGCCGAAACACTGAAACCCGATGGCACGCTCTACATGGACAACCTGAGGGGAGCCAAGGTGACCGATATCTACACACCGGCCAAAGATGGCCCCATCAACTGGGAGCCCTCGTTCGTCTTCCACGGCTTCCGGTTCGTCGAAGTCGATGGACTGGATTACCAACCGGAACTATCCAACTTCACCGGTAAGGTGATCTACGACAAAATGGAAACCACCGGTCAATTCGAGAGCTCGAACGAAACCCTCAACCAGCTGGTTAAAAACGCGTTCTGGGGTATACGGGGCAATTACCGGGGTATGCCCACCGACTGCCCACAACGGGACGAACGACAGGGGTGGCTCGGTGACCGTGCTACCGGCTGTTTCGGGGAAGCGTTCCTTTTTGACAACGCGCTGCTCTACAGCAAGTGGCTACAAGACATCGAGGATTCACAAAGCCCGGAAGGGAGTATCTCGGTGGTATCGCCACGCTACTGGACCATCTACAACGATGATGTAACCTGGCCGGCCGCCTACTTCTACGCGGCGAAGATGCTGTGGAAACAGTTCGGGGAGACCAAACCGATCGAGCTGCACTACCCCTCCATGAAACGTTACCTGGAACGAATGCAAGAGGTATCGATGCAGGACTACATCCTAACGAAAGACAACTACGGCGACTGGTGCATGCCTCCCGAATCACAAGAGCTAATTCACTCGCAAGACCCTGCCCGGAAAACGGCGGGTCCGGTACTGAGCACCACCATGTACTATAGCTTGCTGAACCTGATGACGGAGTTCGCCACCCTCACGGGAAATGAGCAGGACATACCCGGGTATGAAGAGCTGGCCGCGAAAATCAAAGAGGCCTACAATAAACGTTTCTTCGACCAAGAAACGGCGCGGTACGACAACAACACCGTGACGGCCAACATCTTGTCACTACAGCTGGGGCTGGTACCCGAGGGGCGAGAAGCGGAGGTGTTCAACAACATCGTGGAAAAGACAGAGGTCGACTGTAACGGTCACGTGAGCGCCGGCGTGCTGGGTATCCAGCAATTGATGAGGGGACTTACCGAACATGGGAACGTGGACCTCGCGTACAAGATCGCGACCAACCGTACCTACCCCAGCTGGGGCTACATGTTCGAGAAGGGAGCCACTACCATCTGGGAGCTGTGGAACGGCGATACGGCCAACCCTGCCATGAACTCGGGGAACCACGTGATGTTGCTGGGCGACGTGCTGATCTGGCTGTACGAAGAGCTGGCCGGCATCAAGAACTACCCGGGAAGCACGGCCTATAAGAAGCTCTTGATGGAACCCAAGTTCCCCGATGGGCTGACGCACGTGAAGGCCTCCTACCTTTCGTCCCACGGCGATATCAACAGCGAATGGCGAAAAGAGAACGGCTCGTTCAGCTGGAACGTCTCCATCCCCGCGAACACGTCGGCCATCGTGAGGCTGCCAAGCGAATGGAACATACAAACCCCAAGCGGAGAAGGGGTACGAGCGGTGAATGACGCCGATGATGTCATTGAATTTGAAATTGGCTCGGGCAGCTACCACTTCACCAATTAAACACCACCCTAACACGATCAAGTCCATAAAAACTTGGGGGCGGAACTGCCTTGCAGTTTCGCCCCCGTCTTCTTGAGGGTATAAACCCTCTTACTTGATTTAATTTTCGCCTATCGCATTATTATTAAGGTTATTTACTTTCACAAGCATAAGACGAATACCTTAGTTACTTAATTTTCTGGTACCCGTAAACGGCACGGTCACCCAACTCCTCTTCGATACGGAGAAGCTGGTTGTACTTGGCCATCCGGTCGGAACGGCTTAGCGAACCGGTCTTGATCTGCCCCGCGTTAGTAGCCACGGAGATATCGGCGATGGTAGCATCTTCCGTCTCCCCGGAACGGTGCGAGATCACGTTCGTATACCCGTTTCTGTGGGCCATCTCGATTGCATTCAGGGTCTCGGTAAGGGTACCGATCTGATTCACCTTGATAAGGATGGAGTTGGCGCATCCCTCCTTGATCCCCCTCGCGAGGAAATCAACATTGGTCACGAACAGGTCGTCACCCACCAGCTGGCAGCGGTCGCCAATCTTTTCGGTCAGCAGCTTCCAGCCCTCCCAGTCATTTTCGTGCATCCCGTCCTCAATGGAGTCGATCGGGTACTTGGAGATAAGCTCCGCGAGATAAGCCGCCTGCTCCGCGCGTGAACGCTTCTTGCCGTTCTTACCTTCAAACTTTCTGTAATCGTACACGCCATCCACGTAAAACTCCGAAGCGGCGCAGTCGAGCGCGATCGTCACGTCCTTACCCGGCTCGTAACCGGCGTTCTTGGTAGCAATCAGGATCGAATCCAGGGCCTCTTCCGTCCCGCCCGTCAGGTTGGGTGCGAAACCGCCTTCGTCACCCACGGCAGTACTTAACCCTTTGTCGTGCAACACCTTCTTCAACGCGTGGAACACCTCGGCACCCATGCGTAGCCCCTCCCTGAACGACTTGGCACCAACGGGACGAATCATGAACTCCTGGAACGCGATGGGAGCGTCAGAGTGCGATCCCCCGTTAATGATATTCATCATCGGGATGGGCAAAACGTAGGTATTGGTTCCACCGATGTAGCGGTAGAGGGGCAAGCCTAGGTAGTTCGCTGCCGCTTTAGCCACGGCGAGCGATACGCCCAGCAGTGCGTTGGCACCCAAGTTCGACTTGGTCTTTGTCCCGTCCAGCTCAAGCATCTTGGCATCGATAGCCGTTTGCTCCAGAACGTTTGCACCCAGCAATGCCGGCGCGATAACGTCGTTAATATTCGCCACCGCTTTCAATACCCCTTTCCCAAGGTAACGCCCTTTATCGCCGTCACGAAGCTCCAACGCCTCGTTCTCCCCCGTGGACGCACCAGAGGGTACGGCCGCGCGCCCAAAAGCGCCTGATTCGGTGAACACGTCTACTTCAACGGTGGGGTTACCCCTTGAATCCAGGATCTCTCTTCCTAAAATGCTTACAATTCTCATGTTGTCGAATTTTATTTAAATAGTTTAGTTAGCTCTACTTTGTTGTATACCCACATTGATGCCCAAAACAAATCTATCCTTGATCAGACGCAAAGATACGCGTTTTTTTCGTCAATTAAGCGGATTGAGAATGGAAAGTTACCCCGCGTTCACCGAAGCAATCAACGCGCTCATGTTGGAAGTAAGCAGCTTGACCGATATCGCCATCAAGATAACGCCAAAGAACTTCCGCAGGATATAAGACCCGCTCTCCCCGAGCAGTTTTTTCACGGGATCCAAAAAGCGAAGCACGAAGTAAACGATGGCGATGTTTACCAGCACGGCAATGATGATATTCACAGTATAGTACTCTGCCCGCATGGAGAGCAGGGTAGTGAAACTACCGGGGCCGGCGATCAACGGGAACACCACCGGGAAGATGGTGGATGAATCCTCCATATGGGTGGCATCGTCCTTGAATATCTCCACCCCGAATATCATCTCGATGGAGAGGATAAGAAGTACCACGGCACCGGCCACCGCGAAGGAGGAGATATCCAACTGAAAGAGCTTCAATATCCACTCGCCCACGAAAAGGAAACCGACTAAAATCGCCAGGGAATAGATGGCCGCCTTCTCGGGGTGGATGGTCTTTCCCTGCGCCCGCAGGCTCAAGAAAATGGGTACGGCACCAGTTACGTCAATAATCGCGAACAGCACCAAAAAGGAGCTAACAATTTCAATGATATTGATATGCATTTCTACTCCCGCTTTTAGAATTATGAAAGGATCTTCTTGCATTTTGACGCGAATATAGCCTTAAAACACCTAATATGCAAGCATTGCGTTGAATATTGTTATGGGCAGTTTATTCAGATTACAAGCATAGGGCTTAATCACAAAAGTACCACGTTGAATGTGGATTAAGTTTTATGGGCAATTGCAACATCATGTTATATGTTCCAGAGGAAAAGGGTTGGGATGCACAAAGTTCAGGTACTTGATTATTCGGAAAGCGTTGAAATGGTGGAAAAAACGTTTTCTGAAAGTCACCAGACGGGCACTATTCCCCTTGCAATCTCTTATCATCTCCCTAAATGCGATCTCATCCAAATAACTCGACAATGAGGGATGTAAAGTGTTAATCAAATCCTCAATCTCTTTTATTTCAAGCTCATAAAAATCATCGATCAAATCAAACAGACGTTTTAGTTCCAGGAAAGAGCACTTGGAATAAACCTCAATTCTCTGATCTGTCCCTTGCATGATTTTCTCCAACGCCGGGCCCGTACCAAACGGGACCCTGTCGGAATAACGTGCCAACGGGTAAACTACCACGTTATCAAGCTCCATAGTTTTCCCAGCTTCGAACAGCTTTTGCAGGAAATAAAAATCCTCGCCTCCTTGTTGCCTACCCATTCCTCCCACTTTAACATATGCATCTGCCAATACCGCGAAAGCGGAACCTATTGTATGATAATAGTAGGGGAAGCCCGTGAACTTCAGCATTTCGCGGAAGTAACGAAGATAAGCTTCATATTGTTGAATGCCTCTCTTAAGGATAGGATCATCCCTTTCCACACGATGCCTGAACTGGTGGATGGTAGAATACAAGCGCGGATCCCGCTTAAAAGCAGTGAAAATATTGGTCAAGTAGTTTTTTGACACCAGGCAGTCGGCATCCAACGAAACGATAACCCCATCCCACGTTTCATTCCTCAAAAAATAGGCTACTGCCAAATCCATTCCAATCTTGCGAGCCAACCCAACCCCCGCATGCTTCCTGGGGAGTTGCTCAAAAAGGAGTGTAAAAAAGGAAAGGCCCCGATCATCATACCTCTGGCTAAATCTTTTCAGCTCTTCATATGTTTTCCTGTTTTGAAGAACAATGGCATCGTCCGTTCGCACGCTAGAGTTAATAATTATTGCAACCAACACGTTAACTTCAGGACGATGACAATCTCTTAGGGAATCAAGTGTCTCCTCTATGCCAGGTTCGTTATAACAAGGAATAACAACAACCATCCCCGCGTTAAAATCTTCAGGGTAACAAACACGTGTGTATTCACTTTTCTGCCTGCCAATATAAGATTCCCATTTTTTCACAGGAAAAAAGATTGAAAAACAGGTATGACAAGGTACTTCTATTCTTGCATACCATCGTTATGAATGTCGAAAAAAAACTCCGTGGACTGGTTCGTCTATAATCCTATTCTTGCTTGGCAGTGGTGACTGGACCGTATTTGCTGTTCAGGAACTCCACCACGTCGTCGGTAATGTCATACTTATCTTTAGCATACAGGATATTGCTCGTGGTTCGGTTGCTAAAAATAATCTCGTAGTTCTTGTTCCGATTATATTCCACCATGCGTACCTTAATGGTATCCTCCATCTGGAGGTTCAGTTTCTCCTGCTCGATCAGGAGCTCCTGCGTGAGCCGCTCAGCCAATTGCTGGTACTCCTGGTTCATCTTGAGAATGCGGTCCTGCTCCTGCTGCGCCCTCTCTTGGCTTAAAAAGGCATTGTTCCGCAACTTCCGCTCGAACTCCTGGGCGGCCGAGTTAATCTCGTTTTGCCGCTGGTTCAGGGTAGCCCGGGTGCTCTCTTCCTTTCGCAGCAACGACTCGTTAAGGTCTCTGGCAAAGTTATAATTCATCAATAGCGAGTCCACGTTCACGTACGCGACGGGCAAGGTTATGGAGGAGTCGTTCAACAACACCGAGAGTTCTCTCTTGGTTGTGTCTCCTGACGAAGACCTGGATGTAAAATGGAGAATAAAAAGAACGATAACGGCAACAGCCAACACGCCACTGACGATGTAGTGAGTAAAATTCTTCATTTTCGAGAGATTTATTGTTTTATTTTATTTACCGCAAAGATAGTCCAATTAGACAATTAAACCGTACTTTTCCCATTAAAGATGCTAAAATTTTGCCAGCCTCACGTTTTTCTGTTATATTTATAGTTCATAATAATTAGACTATTTCTCGCCACGGCATAGTACAAGCAAGCTTGTCATCTGCCTGTTTGGCTTATGCTAATGTATCACTTATATCACTTATTTAAAAACGAAACATGACGATTAAAGAGTTACAACCCTCCGCGATCTGGGGCTACTTTCACGACATCACCCGTATTCCCAGACCCTCTAAGAAAGAAGAGAAAATATTGGCCTACCTCAAAGAGTTCGCCAGCCGCCATAACCTGGAAGCGAAACAGGATAAAGCAGGCAACCTGCTGATTACCAAGCCGGCAACCCCGGGCAAGGAGACGCTGCCCACCGTGATTCTCCAGTCGCACGTGGATATGGTGTGCGAGAAGAACTCCGACGTGCAGCACGACTTCGATAACGACCCCATCGAAACGGTTATCGAGGGGGACTGGGTCAAGGCCAAGGGGACTACCCTGGGAGCCGACAACGGCATCGGGGTAGCCGCTCAGCTAGCCGTGTTGGCCGCGAAGGACCTATCGCACGGGAAGATCGAAGCACTCTTCACGGTAGATGAGGAGACCGGCTTAACCGGTGCCCACTCCCTGGAAAAGGGATTCCTGACTGGCGATATCCTCATCAACCTCGACACCGAGGAGGAGGGTGAAATATATATCGGCTGCGCCGGTGGAAGGGGTACCAAGGCCTACTTCCACTATAAGCTCAAGAACGCACCCAGGAACCGCTTCTGGTTCAAGGTGTCGGTCAAGGGTCTCAGGGGCGGGCACTCGGGCAGCGACATCGATAAAAAGCTGGGCAACGCCAACAAGCTGCTCGCCCGCTTCCTATACCCCTTCACCCGCGGGAAGTATGGCTTCAACCTCGTCAAGATCGAGGGTGGTAACCTGCATAACGCCATCGCGCGGGAGGCTTACGCGGTGGCCGGTGTCAAAGAAAAGCACAAAGAGGAGGTTCGGGTGAAGCTGAACCGTTTCCTTGCCGAGGTAGAGAAGGAATACAAAAAGAGCGACCCGGGGCTGGAAATTCACCTGGAGACGATGCCCCCAGCCACCAAGGTAATCAAGAAGGGGACGAGCAAGAAGTTAATCCGCTCCCTGATGGCCTGTCCCCACGGCGTCATCGGCATGAGCCAGGAGATGCCGGGGCTGGTGGAAACCTCTACCAACCTGGCTTCCATCAAGATGATGGACGGTCATCTCATCGAGGTAGGTACCAGCCAACGCAGCTCGGTGGAGTCGCAAAAGAAGCAGGTCGTGCAGATGGTAGCCGCGACGTTCGAGCTAGCGGGTGCCAAGGTGATGCATAACGATGGTTACCCGGGCTGGGCTCCCAATCCCGACTCCAACATATTGAGGCATGCCCAAGCAGTCTACCAACGGCTCTACGACAAGGAGCCTGCCGTGAAAGCCATTCACGCGGGGCTCGAGTGCGGCCTCTTCCTGGAAAAGTACCCCCACCTCGATATGATATCCATCGGACCGGATGTGACCGACGTCCACTCGCCCGATGAGAAGATGAAAATCTCCTCGGTCGGCAAGTTCTGGGATTACCTAGTGAAGATTCTGGAGGAGCTCCCGGCACGGGGCTAAAAGGAAGGGAGTGCTATGTTACGTTCGGCATGGCAACTATTTTCCCGCTCCATGGGCTGAAAGAAAGGGGGTGCCATTAGGGTGAAACAGATCAAAACGGGAGTAAAAATGTTGAACAGGCTCAAGCGAAAACTTGGAGCCGTTCCTACTCTTGCATCCTCACTTGCAGCAACTCCCTCTTCGGCACCCGTTTCTACCCTCATGCCCGTTCTTGCCCTTCTGTTCCTGTTTCTGTTCCTTTTCCCGCTCCTGCCCCTCTCGTTCCTGGACCTCCCCGGGGTCAAGGCACAAAGCGAGCTTCGGGTGATGTTTTACAACGTGGAGAACCTGTTCGACACGAGGGACGACCCGTTAAAGGACGACGATGAGTTCCTTCCGGAAGGGTTCATGCGTTGGACGCCTAGTAGGTACCGGGAAAAGCTACGCAATATCACCCGGGTGATCACTGCGGTGGGCGAGATGCAATCCCCCGCACTGATTGGACTGTGCGAGGTGGAGAACGACTCCGTGCTGTTCGACCTTACCCGCCACTCCCCGCTGCGTGCTCAGGGGTATGAGTACCTGATCACCTGCTCCCCTGACGAGCGTGGTATCAACGCGGCGTTGCTCTACCAGCGGCACCAGTTCAAACTGCTCGAATGGGCAACGTACGAGGTGCGGTTCAGTCGACCCGACAGCCGGCCAACGCGAGATATCCTGCACGTCGTGGGACAGCTTGTCAACACTGATACCCTCGACCTGTTTATTTGTCACTTCCCTTCCCGAAGCGATGGTCAACTCGCCACGCAACCGGTAAGGATCTCGGCCGCCAAAACCCTGCGGGGAAAGGTGGACAGTGTCCTTGCGGTTCGAATCCATCCCCACTGTATCATCATGGGCGACTTTAACGATCCGCCTAACAGCGAGTGCCTCTTTGGCGTGCTCGGGGCAAAACGGGTGAAGCCCCCCTTACGGGATGACCAGTTGTACAACCTCTTTTTCGACCATTTGGGACAAAGGGAAAGGGGCAGCTACAAGTACCAGGGGAAATGGGAGATCATCGATCAACTAATCGTGAACGGGAGTTTATTAATGGAAGGAAGCGGCGTTCGGGTAAAAAACGGGGAGGCCATCATTTTCGATGCTCCTTTTCTGCTTGAAGAGGACGAGCAATATTACGGGAAGAAGCCTTTCCGGACCTACTTGGGACCTCGATACAACGGTGGGTTCAGCGATCACCTGCCGGTTTACCTCGATTTATTGATTGATGAATAGCGAATCAGTTCCCACGTGTTGCGGTAAATTGTACGCAGTTCACCTGGATTTAGTGGTTGACGATTAACCCTTTAACAGTCGTTTTCCAATTTTATGACAATAATCTTGGTATCTCTCGAGAATAAACCCTACATTTGTATGCGAAAATTAATGACATTATAAACTATCTAACAAACTTGTAAACAATGAATCCACTGCTTATAAACTTAAATGGCTGGGAGATACCCATTATTGTTTTGGTTATCCTGATCCTCTTCGGGGGAAAGAAAATACCTGAATTCATGAAGGGGTTGGGGAAAGGAATCAACAGCTTCAAGAAAGGGTTGCATGATATCGAAGAGGATATCAAGGCTGACCCCACCGACAATAAGCCCTCGGCAAGCAACAACTAGACAGCCAGCCGCTCAGAGACGGGAGTTTCCCGCGGTTTTCACGAGACTCGACGAGCAACGAGTGCTAATCGACTGTGCCGCACACAAACGCCCCACATTTTTATTGATGCGTTTTTATTGAGGCGTTCTTCTTGACAGGTTAGAATTCGACCTCGGTAGGGGGTTGATTTCGTGTACACACATTTATACAACTACGTTTTATGGCAGAGAAAGAAATGTCCTTTTGGGATCATCTGGAAGAGTTCCGATGGACACTGATCCGTATTATCATCGCGGTACTCGTCTTCTCTGTCGTGGGGTTTATCGTTATCCCCCACATCTTTGATAAAGTGATCCTCGCCCCGAGGTCATCCGACTTTATCACTTACCGTTTTTTTGAAAAAGCAAGCGAGTTTCTACCCTTCCTGCCCGATTTTTCTGCTGAAAGGTTCGATGCGGAGATACTGAACATCAACATGATCACGCAGTTCATGACCTACATCTCCACATCGCTCGCATTCGGCGTGCTCTGCACCATCCCCTACATCCTGTACGAAGTCTGGAAGTTCGTGAGTCCCGCGTTGTACGTGCACGAGGCTAAGGGGGTAAAAACCTCCTTCGTGTTTGGTGGGTTCATGTTCGTTGTTGGGTGCATGGTAGGGTACTTCATCGTTTTCCCCCTGATCTTCCGGTTCCTGATCACGTTCCAGTTGAGCGATTCGATCGACAACACGATATCGCTCGACTCCTACATGAACAACTTCTACACCCTCATCCTGGTGATGGGGCTGGTGTTTGAACTTCCCCTGGTGTTCTGGTTACTCTCGAAGCTGGGGCTGATTTACCGCTCCTTCTTCCGCAAGTACCGCCGCCACGCGATCGTCGGTTCACTGCTCGCAGCCGCGATTATCACCCCGTCGGGCGACCCATTTTCCCTGATCGTGGTGACCATACCTATCTACATCCTCTGGGAGATCAGTGCCTTCGTCGTGAAAAAAGATCCGCCAGAGGATGAGGAGGAAGAAGAGGAGTACCTCCCCACGTTAACCGATTAAGCGACAACTGCGATCCATCGATTCAAGAATATACTAACTAACTGTTAATCAGCAAATAACCACGTGAAACGAGGCATGGGCGATGACCGCCTTGGTGATTCATTGACAGTTGGTTAACAAACACACATGTAAAACGAGCATGCCAAGTGGCCGTATTAGCCATTCATTAACAATTGGCTAAAAGGCACCACTTCGCCAATTGTTACCATGCCGTTTTTACCGCGCCACAATCACCTCAATTTCAACCAGCGCGTTTCTCGGTAACGACTTAACGGCAAAGGCCGATCGGGCCGGGAAGTCGCCCGTGAACTGCCGCCCATACACCTCGTTCATCTCCGCGAAGAGCGACATATCCTGAAGGAAGACGGTGGTCTTTACCACCTGCTGGAGGGTCGCCCCTGCCTCTGCCAACAACGCCTTTATATTGGTAAATATCTGCTCGGTCTGCTCTTTAACCCCGCCGGGCACCAACTGGCCGTTCGCGGGATCAATCGGCAACATGCCCGACAAGAACAGGAAGCCATTGGCCTCCACCGCCTGGCTGTAGGGTCCAATGGCCGCCGGCGCATTCTGGGTTGAAATAACTTTCTTCATACCATTCTCCTATTTTTCGTTTTTCGTTTCTGAATCCAACTTTTTTCTTATGTTTGATTGTCATGTTTGCTTTCAAGGCGAAGACCTTAGCTCGTTTTGCGGGGACACATCCTGCGAAGTTCGCGTGAAAAAAGAAAAGCTGTTTGAGTAACACAAGTTACGAGTTCTTTTCTTTTAGCGAACAAGCAGCTGATGGGTCGAAAAACGAGCTTCAGTCGAGCTTGAAAGCAAACAGTAACATGACACTCAATGCATGGAGCCGCTGTTTGTTCGCTGCCGCACCACCTCGTAGATCATCACCCCCGCGGCCACCGACACGTTGAGCGACTGGATGGTGCCAAACTGCGGTATCTTCACCAGCTCATCGCTCAACCGCAGGTGCTCGGGCGCGACCCCCACGTCCTCTGCCCCCATCACCAGGGCCACCGGCACGGTCAGGTCGCTGCTGGTGTATAGCTCCGCCGCCTTCTCCGTGGCGGTCACCACCTTGATCCCGCATTGACGCAGGTAAACGATAGCCTCCTTCAAGCTTCGCTCCCGGCACACCGGTATGGAGTGCAACGCGCCAGCCGAGGTCTTCATCGCGTCGGCGTTTACCGACACGCTACCCCTGGCCGGGATGACGATCGCGTCCACGCCGGCCACCTCGCAAGTGCGGGCTATGGCCCCGAAGTTTCGCACGTCGGTCAGCCCATCCAGCACGAGGATAAACGGGTTCTTCCCCTCCTCGTAAAGCAGGGGGACGATATGCTCCAGCTTCTGGTAGGTCACCGCGGAGGTGAACGCGATCACCCCCTGGTGGTTCTTCCGCGTCACCCGGTCAATCCGCTCCACGGGCACCCGCTGCACCGGTATCTCGTGAAGCCGAAGCAGCTCCAACAGCTCTTGGAACAGCTCGCCCGACAGTCCCCGCTTCACCAGCACCTTGTCAATATCCTTGCCGGCCTCCACCGCCTCTATCACGGCGCGAATACCGAAGATTATTTCTTTATCACTCATCTTGTCTATTACAGGAAAACTTGGCGGGCACCTATATCCACACCTGCATCTCTGAACGCCATGAACGTCAACGAGTTGCACGGTACGCCCGTACCTGTACCTGCATCTCCTCTCCCTTTTTCGTTATCAACTGTCGGCAAGCATCACCCGTGCGTTCTCGATCGCTTCGCTCGTCACCTCCGCACCGCTCAGCATGCGGGCGATTTCGATCACCCGCTCCGTCGGGTCAAGTCGCTTTATCCGAGTGGCCACGCCATCCGTCAGTTCCTCCTTGTAGACCACGAAGTGGGTGTGCCCCTTGGACGCGATTTGGGGCAGGTGCGAGATACCGATGACCTGCATCTCGCCGCTCATCTCCTTCATGATCGCCCCCACCCTGTCGGCCACCTCACCTGACGTGCCGGTATCAATCTCGTCGAAGATGATCGTGGGCAACGCGGTGGCCCCGGCGATCATCGCCTTCAGGCAGAGCATCAACCGCGATATCTCTCCTCCCGAAGCGATATCTGCCACCGGTTGCATCGGAACGTTCTTGTTTGCCGAGAAGATGAACCGTACCGCATCCATACCGGTTGTGTCGGGCTCCTTCTTCGCCTCGTACTCTATCTTGAAACGGGTGTTAGGCATCTTCACGTAGTCCAACCGTTCAATCAACTGTTTCTCGATGGCTGGTGCCGCTGCCCTCCGCTTTTCACTCAGTGCCTTCGCCTTAGCAAGCATATCCGAGCGCTTCTCGTTCGCCGCTTTCTCAAGCACCTCCAGCTGTTCGTCCAACGAGTCGATCTTCCGTAATCGCTCCGACAGGTCGTCACGCAACGTTATCAACTCTTCCGTCGTATGAAGCGAATGCTTCTTTTGCAGCCCGTAGAGGGTACTCAGCCGCTCCTCCACCCACTGCTGGCGGGCGGGATCGAACTCCACCCCCTCGAAATGACGAGCTGCCTCCTCGCGCACATCCTTCACGTCGATGTAGGCAGCATCCACCCTCTGGGCCAACTCCTCCGCCTTCGGGAAGTAACGCTGCACGCGGCGCAGCGCGTCGACCGCCGAGCGCAGCAGCGACTCCCCGTTTTGCCCTTCGCCCCCCAGGGACGAAACCACCTCGTACAGCCCGCTTTTTATCTCCTCCGCGTGGGTAATCGTTTTCAGCTCCTCCTCCAGTTGCTCCTGCTCCCCCTCCTGCAGCGATGCTTCCTGCAGCGCATCGAGTTGAAACCGCAGGTAATCCTCCTCCTCTTTGCTCTCTCGGGAGCGGGTCCTAGCCTCGTTCAGCGCCTTCTCCGCCGCACGAAACGATTCATAAGCCATCCCATACTCTCGCTTCTCCTTGCCAGTATCGGCCAGCGCATCCACCACGCTCAGTTGAAACAGGTTGTCTTGCAATGCCAGGCTGCGGTGCTGGGAGTGGATATCGATTAGCCGGTCGCCCAGCTCCTTCAAGTCGTTCAGATAAACCGGCGAATCATTCACGAACGCGCGCGACTTACCGCCGACCCACAACTCGCGACGCAGGATGCACTCATCCCCGTCGTGTACCCAGTCCATCTCCTGGAAAAGAGGTTCAAGGCCGTACGACGAGATATCGAAAACCCCCTCGATGGTGCATTTGCTCTCGCCCTGCTTGATTTGCCGCGCATCGGCCCGTTGCCCGAGGATAAGCGATAACGCGCCCAGGATAATCGACTTCCCGGCACCGGTCTCCCCCGTGATGACGGAAAAGCCGGAATCGAACTCGATGGAGAGGGAGTCGATCAGCGCATAGTTCTCTATGGTCAGTGATTTCAGCATGTTTGTCTATCTGTCTGTTACTTTACATCCTGTTACCTTACTTTAGCATGTAACTGTTTCAACTTATTGCCTTTTCTGTCGTCTCTCGGCAAAGTTTTACTACGCAACACTTTTGCTCGTCGTGGCATAATCCGAGCAAGCTCGTTTTCTGCTCACCGACTTAATGCAAAAGTTCAAGCAAGCTTGGTTCTGCTCTCGCTTCTAAGAAAATTCTTCGCTTTGATGTTTGTTTACCCCGTGTAGGTCTCAGCCGCTTGTCATCCCCGCCTTCCGGACATTTTGGACTTTCAAGCCAGGCTGAAACAAGAATCTCCCTCAAAAATACATGAAAAAACGGCGTTCCGCAAGTGCCAAGGGTAAAAAGCTGGAAAGATTTAAGAGCATTCCTTCATGGTTTAGTCGCCAGTTATTATGAAATCCCCAAGTTCGCCACCCTTTCGTTCACGATTGCCAGCGATCGTGAACGAAATATGTAAAAACCGAAAAGCCAAGTAACACAAAACCGAAAAGCCAAAACATGTTACACCCCATCGCCAATAACCGTGAAAGAGGTGCGCCGGTTCAACTGATCCGCCACCTCTTGTTGCTCCGGTTCCAGCCCCTCGATAAACTCCTCCGTCAGGGTATCCCCCTCCTGCAGAAAATCGTACCGGCTTGCCGACCGTTTCCCCACGGTCACAGGCTGTGCTTTACCGTAACCGGTAGCCGAGAGCCGCCCCTTGTCAATGCCCCGGTTCACCAGATACGTCACGACCGACTCCGCCCGTCGCCGCGACAAATCCTGGTTATACTCATCGGAGCCCTTACGGTCGGTATGCGCCGACAACTCCACCAGCACCTCCGGGAACTCGTTCATCAAGTCGACCAGCTTCTCCAGTTCGGTTTCCGATTCCGGTCGTAACGAGGCGCTATCGAAGTCGTAAAATATATTCTCCATTACTATCGCCTCATCGAATGGGATCATCTCGAAATCGACCCGTAGCAGCGTGTCTATCGCCACCGGTATCGGAGCCAACGTACTCTTCCGGTTGAGAAAACCCTTCGCGTTCGCCAAGAGGAGGTACTCCACGCCCGCGTCCGCCTTAAAGCGGTATGTCCCCTCGCTGTCCGTGTTCAATTGCCGCTTGGCGCCATCGCTCCCCACAACCTGCACGGTAGCCCCTGGGATCGCCTCCTCCTCGTGGTTCATCACGGCACCCTCCAACCGAATCACAGGAGGCAGGTATTCAAACGAGTAGATGTGGTCGTACCCCCGCGCGTCGTTGCGGTTGGAGCTGAAGAACCCCTTCTCGTCATCAGTATGGAAGGTAATCCCGAAGTCATCCACGGGTGAGTTTATCGGCGAGCCCATGTTTTGCACCTCCCATCGTTGTCCATAGGTCGGTCGTACCGCAACAAACAGGTCCAATCCCCCCATCCCCGGGTGACCGTTTGACGAAAAATAGAGGGTCGTATCGTTTCTGACGTACGGGAACATCTCGTCGCCCGGGGTATTGATATCGGGCCCCAAGTTTTTAATCGCCCCCACTTCCATGGTTCCTCCCCGTTTCTTCAGCGTGGCTCGCCAGATATCCTTCCCGCCCATGCCGCCCGGCATATCCGACACGAAGTAGAGGTAGTTGCCGCAAGGTGAGACCGAGGGGTGAGCGAAGGAAACAGGTGAGGAGGTCGAAGAGTCTACAAACGATACAGGTGAGGACAACAAAGATTCTGCGGACAAAGCGGTCGGTGCGGAAGAACTTCCACCGGTATTAGCAGGTGCACCTTCAGGGGTAAAAAGCGAATCCAATAAAGCCATGTTTGAAGCACCCCGGGGTGCCGACCGATTCGTTAACCGACTGACTGACAAACTATCAGAGGAACCGCCCAAAGGCTTGTCCGCAGGATACCCGAGCAGAAGTTGACCGCCGCTCCATTCGGCGTTGACCCGCCTCGACAGGTAAATCGCCGTTCCCGTCGGTCGAGTTGCGTCGGGGGAGCTAAAGGTGTAGAACATCCACTCCCCGTCCGGGGAAAAGGAGGGTGTCCCCTCATCGAAGTCGCTGTTCACCCCCGATTCAATCCGCTTCGGTTTCTGCCACTCCTCGTGGACGTTTGTCTCCGCGTAAAACAGGTCGTTATACTTCATCCCCGTCACCGGGCTCTTCCCTTCTCCCCCCGCCTCCTCCCGGGACGAGGTGAAGTAGAGCCGGTCGCCCCTCGGCGAGAACATCGGGCTAAAGTCGGCCCGGGTAGAGTTAAAGAGCGGTTCCCGTTGCACCTTGAACCGCGTAGGGGTATCCCGCAGCTTGACAGCCTGCTCCACCCCGTTCAAACCGGTCACCCCCAACGGGTCGTCGGGGCGCAAGGCCAAAAAGTCACGGTAGGCCGTCGCCGCCTCCTCGTACTTACCCTCCTGGTGCAACATTCGCGCGAGGTGGTACACCATCAGCGTATCGGGGTAGCCGTATCGTATCGCGTTCCGGTAAGCCGTAGCCGCCCTCGTGGGCTGGTTAAGGTGTCGGTAGTTCTCCGCCATCTCGTAGGCGATAACCCCCCGTATGGCCCGCTGTTCGCGGGTCAGTTTCCTGTAGAGTTCCCGGTAAGCATTGGCCGCCTCGTGGTACTCCCCCCGGGCGTAGTGATCCCGCGCCTTACCCAGGTTCACCGATTGGCACGAGAAAAGCAGCCCGCAGGTAATCAGCAGCAGGACCCCGTAAACGACTCCACGAAGCCACGACAATATGGTTGGGGAACCCGTGTGCATCCCTGTTTCTCGCCACGAGAGCCTCCGTGACTCCACCGTGTTACTTTGAAACGGATTGCCATGGGCAACGACAAAACGGTTCCATATACCACCCGGTATCCTTATCGTTATACCTTGAGACTGGTTTTGATGAGCAGCGATAAAACGCCCCCACCTTCCCAGCAATCCTACCCATATAATCTGAAACCCGACCATCGTTTTAAAAACGGGTCGGGTTCCATTTTATTGCGTTAAAGAAACGGTTCCGGGCAATCCGGGTCGGCGTGCCGACCTACGGTTCCGTTTAATCACGTGAATTGAGTAAGGAAGTGCAGACCTAACTGGTTTCCAATTGACGCTAACGTGCAGCCGTACAATGAGACTTACGAAAGCGAAAGTGCAGCTCCTACTGGTGTTCCGGTCGCAGCAGGTCATTCACCGTCTTCACCGGGTTGAACGTGCTAATCGGCACCTCCACGAACAAGGTATTCCAGTCGCTCATGGCCCCGTTCCACAGCCCGGGCAGCTCCAGCGCTTTCAGCTCCCTGCCATCTTTCGATTTGCGGGAGATAAAGCCGGTACGCTTGTCCACGTGCTGGGTAAGGTCATACTTCTCCCCCTTCCAATTTTTCACGCCGCACACAAGATCCACCGGGTTAAAGTGCGAACCGTTCTTGAAAGCCGATACCGCCTTCTCGTCGTTTTTATCAATTTGCGAACCCTCCAATATTTGGAGCGACGAGGAGCCATCGCTATTCACCGCGATAAAGGGACCCCCACCCGGCTCACCCACGTTCTTCACCATGCCACACACGCGGAAGGGACGATCCAGCTTGGCACGCAGGTAGCTTTTCAGCTCCGCGTCAGTATCGATCCCGGCAGGCGGGGTGATCGACAGGTCGTCCTCCACGAAGGAGACTATCTCCAGCAGTTCATCGGCATCCACCTTGCCCGACTCCAATTTCTTCAGGTATTCAAAGGCACGCGCCTGCAGGGTGACCAGCACACCGGCCAACAAGGTCTTGTAGTGTGCATCCTCCTCTTTGAGTCGATCCGGCACCACGTTATCGATATTCTTGATGAAGATCACGTCGGAGTCAATCTCGTTCAGGTTCTCGATGAGCACGCCATGTCCACCGGGGCGGAAGAGAATCGTGCCATCCGTCTCCCTGAAAGGCTGGTTCTCCATATCCACCGCCACGGTATCGGTACTTGACTTTTGCACGCTGAACGACACCGATATCTTGGCATCCTGTTCCCGTTCAAAGTGCGCCTTCCTGTCGGCCACCAGCTTCTCGAACAGGGGTTGATGATTCCCCGACACGGTAAAGTGAATGTCCACGTTACCCTTCCCATCTTTCGCGTACATGGCCCCCTCCTTCATGTGCTCCTCCACGGGCACGCGATTCCCCCCGGGGTAAGCGTGAAAGAGCAGCAGTCCCTTAGGCAGGTTGCCGTACTCCATCCCCTTCTCCCCCAACAGGGCCTTCACCACATCCTTGTAACGCCCCTCGGCGCACAGCGTGGTCACGTCCTTCCCGTGCTGCTCCTTGCACAACGCGTTCAGCACGTCGAAAAAGGCGAATTTCTGGATACCGTCGAAAAAGGCTTTCTCGAACGGGGTGGTCGGCACGTCGTACTCCGCGTCGATAAACGCGAACAGGTCCTTGAACATCCGGCTTGCCGCTCCCGATGCCGGCACGAACTTGGTAACCTTCTTGTCCCCCTTCAGGTACTCCTTCCATGCCTTCACGTAGTCGGTCTCATCCCCCTTCTCCACCCTGAGGATACCGTCACCGATGGAGGCAGCCCCCACGATAGGCAGGAACGGGAACCCGGTTTTAAAATAGTTCAACTGGGTATCCAGCTGATCCCGTGAAATCCCTTTTCTCTTCAGTAAATCGAGGTCTTGTTTCGTCAACATAGCGTCTGTAATATTTAAATGGTTCGAAAAATCGTGATGGAGCCGATTCATTTTGGTCGAATCACCCTCAAAGATACGACAAAAGTGCGACATATTGGCAGAGTTTTCAGGGAAAAGCATTTTGGCATAACATTTGAAAATTAAGAAGTGTTACAGTAAAAATAATCGATAAAACATATAACACAACAGCATTATGGGAAAAATAATTGGAATAGACTTAGGCACGACCAACTCTTGCGTCTCCGTCATGGAGGGCAACGAACCGGTTGTCATCCCCAATAACGAAGGGAAGCGGACAACCCCTTCCGTCGTAGCATTCATGGATAACGGTGAACGAAGGGTGGGCGACCCCGCTAAGCGGCAGGCCATCACCAACCCGTCGAACACCATCTACTCCATCAAGACGTTCATGGGGGAGACCTACGACCAAGTTCAAAAAGAGACCGGCCGCGTGCCGTACAAGGTGGTTCGTGGTGACAACAACACCCCCAGGGTGGACATCAACGGGCAGCTCTACACCGCCCAGGAGATCTCGGCCATCGTGTTGCAGAAGATGAAGAAGACGGCCGAAGACCACCTGGGTCAAGAGGTGAAGGAGGCGGTCATCACCGTCCCCGCGTATTTTAGCGACGCGCAACGTCAGGCCACCAAGGAAGCTGGCGAGATTGCCGGGCTTACCGTTCGCCGTATCGTGAACGAGCCCACGGCTGCCGCGCTGGCTTACGGGCTGGACAAGCAGCACAAGGACTCCAAGATCGCCGTGTTCGACCTGGGCGGAGGAACGTTCGATATCTCTATCTTAGAGTTAGGTGATGGCGTCTTCGAGGTGAAATCGACCAACGGGAATACCCACCTGGGTGGCGACGACTTCGACCACAGGATTATCGACTGGCTGGCAGAGGAGTTCCTGAAGGATGAGGGGTTAGATTTGAGAAAAGACCCGATGGCCCTTCAGCGGTTAAAGGAAGCGGCGGAGAAGGCCAAGATCGAGCTCTCCAGCGCGACCTCCACCGAGATCAACCTCCCCTACATCATGCCGGTGAACGGGATACCCAAGCACCTGGTCAAGACGCTTACGCGCGCCAAATTCGAGCAGCTGATCGACGACCTGATTCAGCAGTGCAAGGCGCCATGCCAAACCGCTTTGAAAGATGCCGGGCTGAGCAGCTCCGAAATCGACGAGGTAATCCTCGTGGGTGGCTCTACCCGTATCCCCGCCGTGGAGAACTTCGTGGAGAATTTCTTCGGCAAGAAGCCGCACAAGGGGGTTAACCCCGACGAGGTGGTCGCTCTTGGTGCCGCCATTCAAGGTGCCGTGTTGACCGGTGAGGTGAAGGACGTGCTTCTGTTAGACGTTACCCCCCTATCCCTCGGTATCGAGACGCTGGGTGGCGTGATGACGAAGCTGATCGACGCCAACACCACCATACCGACCAAGAAGAGCGAGATCTTCTCTACCGCGGCCGACAATCAGCCATCGGTGCAGATCAACGTGCTGCAGGGTGAGCGCTCGCTGGCACGCGACAACAAGCAGATCGGCGTGTTCAACCTCGACGGTATTCCACCCTCCCCGAGGGGAGTTCCCCAGATCGAGGTCACGTTCGACATCGATGCCAACGGTATCTTGAGCGTTTCCGCCAAGGACAAGGCGACGGGCAAGGAGCAGAAGATTCGTATCGAGGCCTCATCGGGCTTGAGCGATGACGAGATCAAGCGGATGAAGGAAGAGGCAGCCGCCAACGCGGAAGCCGACCGGGTGGCCAAGGAGCGTATCGACAAGCTGAACCAAGCCGACTCCACTATCTTCCAGACGGAGAAGCAGCTGAAGGAGCTGGGCGACAAGATCCCGGCCGACAAGAAGGCACCCATCGAGGCGGCCCTTGGGAAGCTGAAGGAGGCGCACAAGGCGCAAGACATCCCGGCCATCGACAACGCGATGAACGAGCTCAACACCGCGTTCCAAGCGGCATCACAAGATATGTACAACGCCGCGAACGCCCAAGCTGGCGCACAGCCCGGTGGCGACGGAGCGCAACAACCGCCACATGGCGACAGCCCGTCTGACGACAACGTCACCGACGTGGACTTTGAGGAGGTCAAGTAATTTGATATCGTAACGATAAGCAATAATCAGCAAATAGCGGTAAGGTAATGCCTTGCCGCTATTTTTATATGCAAGTCATCTGACAATCCATTATTCTCCAAATTAACAAAATGGAATGCTATCAACTTAAAATATTCATCTATCAGTTTTTGCCATAAGTTATCAATATAAAAAACAGGATGGATGTCATCAATAGTACATAACATTGCATCAACCGGGGGCTTTTTTCCTATGAAAAATGAAACAAAGATGAATCAATAATTTGATTACTCGAATTTTTATCTTGTGCTAAGTCAATAAAATTAGAAACAAGAGAACGTTTATATTCAAAATCACTATTGACCGACTAAATTCAAAATCAGTCGATATTTTTCACCAATCAATTGATTGATAGATGTATATTTTTTCATTTTCAGTTTCATGAAAAGCGACCCCCTTATCAAAACAATGACATCTGAATGATTGTAGGACTTTTGTTCCTGCTTTTTCGTCGTTTAGCGTACGCTTTCCTTCCTTCTGTTACCACCCAGTTCAAATCCAGATGACTTATCAGGTGTATCCTGATTAACGCCGCGATGGTTGAAAATGCTTTTTGACTCTTCGATAAAACTCGTATCACGTTTAACAACAAATGAGCTATTAGCGTGCACCAAACCTGTGTTTTAATCCCGTTTCCCGTGTCTGAATAGAAATAATGCAATTGAAAGTTTTGTTTCAGCTTTTTGAAAGTCAACTCGATCGTCCAACGGTATTTATAAATCAAAGCCACCTCTTCAGGCGTGATTTCCCAGTTATTGGTTATGAACTTGTACTTTCTCCCTTTTTCATCCTTGTAATACACTAATCTCAGGCAGAGGGTTTCGGGCTTCTTTTCTCGCTTGTAGTCCAAGTGAAGGTGTTCTACCTTGTAAACCCCGAATTCATCACCCGCGAGTGTTTTTTCAAACAGGACTTCTTGCACCATTACCTTGGCATTCTCTTTCAAGCGACAAACGAAATTCACGCCCTCGCGTGTCCAGTCCGCGAATTGTTGATAGTAATTGTACGCCCTGTCGAAAACCAACATGCTCCCTTTCGCGGGATTCAGGTGAGACAGGAACTTCTTGTCGTGCATTTTGGCCTCGCTGATAGTGGCGAAAACCGTCGTTTCAGCGTGCACGTCGGTCAGCATGTGTACCTTAAGCCCTCCTTTCTTCTTCCCGTCGTCTTTTCGATCGCGGCCAACGCCCTTCATGATGTCGGAAAACAGGGAAACCGTCGTGGAATCGAAAGCGTAAAACTCCTTGAAACTGACGTCATTTTTTCGGCTGACCGACAAAAGTGGACGAAAATACTCGATCAAGGCAAAGTAATACAACTTGAATAACTCTTCGCTTCTATCACGCAAGGCATCGCCCGCGGTGCTTTTAGCCGGCGCGCGATCCATGTTAAGGTAGTTGAGCTTGCCCCCTAACGCCCGCATGCTGTCGCAAACCTCGCCCATTGAATCACATCTACTCAATATCCCGAACAGCATGACGATAAGCTGATCCCATGAAAAAAAAGTCTTGTAATAACGGTCGCTTTTTTGTTGCTTTACTAGTATGTCAAACTGCTCGCGTGGAAGCATTTTCACGATTTGTTTGAAAATCGGCTGACCGACTAAATTTTTTGTTTTATCTTTGCCCATGGTTGAAAATTTGCTTTGCACACACAAATTTACAACTTAAAGGGGAAGCTTCGGCCAATCCCCTTTATTTTTCCTGATATTTTAGTCGGTCAGTAGTGATTCAAAATCTAAACCTATACACTTCACTTGAAGATAAAACGATAAACCCCTTGGCAAGCCTTGTCACCGTTGTACTTTCCGAAATGTATAGGATAGAGCGTTCAAACATCCTGTATCGGCTTAACTCGGGCAGGAATCAGTATGTTAAAAATGGTGGGCAGTTGAGTCGGAAGGTTGGCTCTTATAACACCATTGAGAAAAAAGTAAAGTATAATGAGGTTATCAATTTGCTCAAACGTGGTTATTCTATTAGAAATACTGCCAAGCTTACGGGTTTTAGCGTTAGCACAGTACAGAGAGATAAAAAGGAATTTGCAGTTTAGATTGTCCTTGTAGTCACAATTTTACTTTTAAGAGAATCACACACTAT
>JBMNIR010000002.1:0-346129 GCA_050951125.1 Fermentimonas sp.
CGTCGATGATGCCAGAACGTATTGGTAAGGCTTCGTCCCCTTATAAAGGCCAATGCTTCGACCTCGAGTCGTCCCGACTTTTGCAATTCGTCTATCAGCTGAATCTCGGAGCTATTTTTCCCCAGTTGCGATTTAATCACGTTCAGGTTATCGAACAGCGGCTGCATATAGGGTGCGATCTTCTGCTTCTCGTCTCCCGGCAAGTAACCTAAGTCCCTGTTCGACAGCGACACGATGGGTCGTGCCAAAAGTATCTGCTGGTACGTACGGTGCTGCTTCAAGGCGGCCGCCAGCGCGAGGAGCGTCTTGCCCGTGCCCGCTTTCCCCGTGAGGCCCACCAGCTTTATCTTGGGGTCATTCAGTATCTCCAGCGCGAAGGTCTGTTCCGCGTTACGCGGGTGGATGCCGAAGTTCCCCGTCTTCTCTACCTTCTGCACGGTCTGGGTAAAGGGGTTGTACCGTGCCAGCACACTATTACGCTCACTGGAAAGGATAAAGCACTGGTTAGGATCAAGGTTGATGTCGAATTTGAACTCATCCAGGTCCACCCCCCTCCGGTCGCATGTACATTTTGTCGATCAAGTCGGGGGTTGACCCCTTCGATTACCGTTTCGGAGCGTTCGAACAGATCTACGTCTGCTACCTTATCGTTGATGTAATCCTCTGCAACTAACCCGAGCGAACGTGCTTTCATGCGAAGGTTGATGTCCTTGGAAACCAGGATGGTTTTCGTTCCCCCGGTTTTTTTCCGCCACTTCCCATACCACGGAAAGGATGCGGTTATCGGCTGTTTTTTCCGGGGAAGGCCTCCGCTATCTTTCTACCGGTGTCGATCGAGGCATTCACGATGTATAGCTTTCCCCGACCTAAGCCCAACTCCGCCCCATTGGTGAACAGATCGTCATCGGTAATCAGATCCAGTTCCCGCACGAAGGCTCGGGCGTTGAAGTTAATCTGGTCGCTCCCTTTTTTGAACTTGTCTAACTCCTCCAGCACCACGAACGGGATGTAGATATCGTTCTCCTCGAAATGGTCAAGGCACTTGTAGTCGTGCAGTATCACGTTCGTGTCGATGATGAAATTCTTTTTGGTCGCCTTGGTTGTTCTCTTTCCCTTGCTTGCAGTAGATGTTGCCATGTTTCAACAGTTTTGTTGGTTTTGAATGTTATTTTTCAAAGGTTGCAGTTGTGTAGTTTCTCTTAGTAAAAAACGTTCCAACCCGCTAAAAATGTTTTGGCTTGTTTGCTTTCTTCTGTATTCTCGTGCTTTTTTGCATGTCTCTTTGGTTTTTATCGTCTTTTCGCGATTTTCCTTCTTTGCTCTTCGCTTCTGCAGGCTTCCCCTTTGTCTTCCCTTGCTTTTCCCTTTCCTTCCCTCTACCAAAGCGAAAAGTGGGCGCCGCACATTATTTTTCAAAATTTTCGCCGATTTATTTTTTCGCAATCATTTTATCTCTATCTTCGCGACGCATAAGTGTTTTTTTTAGTGGCTGTTATTTAGTTTCTTCACGTTGTTAAGTTATTTATTAACTCCCCTCATTGAAAGGACTTCTGCACAAATCATTTATTTTTCATTTTAATTACTTTACATGAACAATTTTTGTAGCCGGCTTAAGTTATCAGATTACCGAGGCCGATTTAAGAGAACTTTTTGAGGAGTACGGCGAAGTCTCCTCCGCGAAAATCATTACTGACCGTGAAACCCGCCGCTCTAAAGGCTACGGATTCGTAGAAATGCCCAACGAAGAAGAGGGACAGCGTGCTAATTGACGAACTGAACGATGCAGAATACTACGGGCGGACTTTGTCCGTGTCGCTTGCTCGCCCACGTCCCGAGGGGGATCGCCCAAGGAGTAACTTTCGTGGAGAAGGTGAAGGCTACGGCCACCGCGATAGGAACAGGTACTAATCTTTATAGGTTCACCAGGAAAGCTGCATCGTTCGATGCGGCTTTTTTTGTATCTTCGCGGAGATGAGTTGACGTTTGCGCATGGTGTTGTAAAGGTGAAACTTTATCGGCGGTATTAATAGGCGAATCGTTCGAACCGTACGGTCTGGGTTGTTTCATGAACCGTCCGATAATTTCAAGGTAAAGTAATTTAATTGTATGTGTTGTACGCTCCTAATGGTTGAGACATCCACCTCCGTCTGTTCCTGTGCTCTTTCACGGGGCGGCGAGGTGCTGGTGAACAGGGAGAGTTACGAGGGACAGTCGCATGCCTCGCTCTTGGGGGTTTTCGTCCACGAGATCATGGAGCAGGTGCGGCGAGAGGGATTACGACTCGATGCAGTGGTCGTGAGCAGCGGCCCCGGCTCCTACACGGGCCTGCGGATTGGCGTTTCGACCGCTAAGGGGCTCAGCTACGGGCTGGATGTGCCGCTTATTGCCATACCCACCCCGTTGATTATGGCCTCGATGATGGCCGGCAGGGTGGGCGAGGGGGAGTGGCTCTGCCCGATGATAGATGCCCGTAGGATGGAGGTGTACGCCACCTTGTACGATCGTTCGTTGAACGTGGTGCGGGAGACCTCGGCCGATATCGTGGATGAGGGGAGCTACGCCGACTGGTTGGATCAGCGGCCGGTAACCTTCTTCGGTGATGGCGCTGCCAAGTGCCGCCCCATGATCACGCACCCCAACGCCTGGTTCGTGGATGATGTGCATCCCCTCGCCTCAGCGATGGTGCCGCTGGCCGAGGAGGCGTTTCGTTCCGGTCGCTTCGAGGATATCGCCTACTTCGAGCCCTTTTACCTGAAAGAGTTCGTGGCCACCGTGCCGAGAAATAAATTGATAAACAGTAAAGCTTGAACAGCGCAAGATGATACGAGCGGAAAAAATTCAGAAGAGCTTCGGTTCGCTTCAAGTGTTGAAGGGGATCGACCTGCAGGTGCAGAAAGGGGAGATCGTCTCTATCGTGGGACCGAGTGGCGCGGGCAAGACCACCCTGCTCATGATCATGGGCACGTTGGAGAAGGCCGATTCGGGCAATGTTATCATTGACGGTCACGAGTTGCACACCCTTGGCGAGAAGAAGCTGGCCGCCTTCCGCAACCAGAACATCGGCTTCGTCTTCCAGTTTCACCAGTTGCTGCCCGAGTTCACCGCGCTGGAGAACGTGATGATCCCCGCGCTGATAGGTCGGGCGAGGCATGCCGATGCCGAGAAGCGTGCCCAGGAGCTCCTCCGGCTCATGGGGCTTATGGAGCGTGCTGAGCATAAGCCGGCCGAGCTGTCGGGTGGGGAAAAGCAGCGGGTGGCGGTGGCCCGCGCCCTGATTAACGACCCGCTGGTGGTGTTCGCCGATGAGCCTTCGGGAAGCCTCGATTCCGATAACAAGGATGAACTGCACCGGCTTTTCTTCGAGTTGCGTGACAAGCTCAATCAAACGTTTATCATCGTTACGCACGACCAGCAACTGGCATCGATTACCGATCGAACCATCCACATGCTGGATGGTGAAATCGTAACAAACAATTAAACGCGATACCTATGAAGTTTAAAACCCTACTTATGATAATGGCAATAGGTGGAAGCCTGCTCGCTTGTGGCGAGGCTTCCAACGAGAGAAAAGGGGCGAACGAGCCCGATGAACTGATCGGTAAGGCATCGCCCGTGATCGAGGACGGCGTGATGACCCCGGAAGTATTGTATAGCTTCGGCCGCGTGGGCGACCTGTCGGTATCACCCGACCGCTCCCGCATCGTTTACCAGGTGACTTACGTGAGCATCCCCTATAACTGGACCAACTCCGAGCTGTTCGTGATGAATAGCGATGGCTCTGGAAAGAAGCAACTTACCGAGACGAACTTTCGGGAGAGCCAACCTCGCTGGGTCGGGAACGGCGAGCGGATCGCCTTCCTGAGCAACGAGAGCGGTTCGTCGCAACTCTGGACGATGAAGCCCGATGGTAGTGACAAAAAACAGTTGTCGGACGTGGAAGGGGGAATGAACGGGTTTCTCTTCTCGCCCGATGAGACGAAGCTGATGTTCGTGAAGAGCGTGAAGACGGTGCAGGCTGCCCCGGATAGGTATGCCGACCTGCCGGAAGCGTCAGGACGAATCGTGGACGACCTGATGTACAAGCATTGGGATCACTGGGTGGAGAGCGCTCCCCATCCCTTCGTGGCCGACCTGTCTGACGGGAAGCTCATCAACGTCCGCGACATCATGGAAGGTGAGCCCTACGAGTCGCCCATGCTTCCTTTCGGTGGAGTTGAGCAGCTGGCCTGGAGCCCCGATGGCAAGACCATCGCTTACACCTGCCGCAAGAAGACGGGGAAGGAGTACGCGGAGTCGACAAACTCCGATATCTATTTCTACGATATCGAGAGCGGTGAAATATGCAACATGACCGAAGGGATGATGGGGTACGACGTGAACCCGAGCTTCTCTCCCGACGGCACGAAATTAGCCTGGTTGAGCATGGAGCGCGACGGCTACGAGGCGGACAAGAACCGGCTTTTCGTGATGGAGCTGGCCACGGGCCAGAAGAGCTACGTTACCGAGTCGTTTGACTACAATGCCGAGGCCATCGCTTGGGGTGATGATAACCGCACCCTCTACATGGTCTCGCCCTACCAGGGGACCAACCGCCTCTTCTCGGTTGACGCGGTCACCCGTGATATTAAGGAGATCGCTAGCGGAAAGCACGACTACCTCTCGGTGAACCTGATCGATGGTGCGTTAATCGCCAGGCGGCAGTCGATGTCCCAACCTGCCGAGATCTACCGGGTGGACCTGGCCTCGGGCGAAGCTACCGAGTTGTCGTTCGAGAACAAGCATATCTTAGACCAGCTCACCATGGGCGAGGTGGAGGAGCGGTGGATCGTTACCACCGGACGGGAAGGAGATGCTCACCTGGGTGATCTACCCGCCCCATTTCGATCCCTCGAAGAAGTACCCCACGCTGCTTTATTGCCAGGGCGGGCCGCAAAGCATGGTCAGCCAGTTCTGGTCATACCGCTGGAACCAGCAGATCATGGCGGCCAACGGCTATATCGTGGTGGCACCCAACCGCCGCGGGTTGCCTGGTTTCGGCCAGGAGTGGCTGGAGCAGATCAGTGGCGATTACGGGGGACAAAACATGAGGGACTACCTGTCGGCCATCGACGCGTTGGCTAAAGAGCCCTACGTGGATGAGGAGCGACTGGGGTGTACCGGTGCCAGCTATGGCGGCTTCTCCGTCTTCTGGCTTGCCGGGAACCACGACAAGCGCTTCAAGGCCTTCTTCGCCCACGCGGGTATTTTCAACCTGGAGGCGCAGTACCTGGAGACCGAGGAGATGTTCTTCGCCAACTGGGACATGGGTGGCCCCTACTGGGACAAGTCGAACGCAATCGCGCAACGTACCTACCAGAATTCCCCGCACCGGTTCGTGGATAGGTGGGATACCCCCATCATGATATCGCACGGCGAGTATGACTACCGCATCCTGGCTTCGCAGGGCATGATGGCGTTTAACGCCGCCCAGTTAAGGGGTGTCCCGTCGCGGATGCTTATCTTCCCCGACGAGAACCACTGGATCTTCAAGCCGCAGAACGGTATCCTTTTCCAGCGCGAGTTCTTCCGTTTGGTTCGACGAGTGGTTGAAGTAAGGAAGCTGCATTTCCAACAAAAAGGGATGAAAAACCGGCAGGAGAAAAAAAATTGCTGAAAACGGTGGATATATTTTTTTGGTAATAAAAAAATAGCTACATTTGCAGCCGCTACAGTAATGATGTGGCTATTTTAACACGGTGTGGTAGTTCAGTTGGTTAGAATACCGGCCTGTCACGCCGGGGGTCGCGGGTTCGAGTCCCGTCCATACCGCTAGAAAGTCGTTGAAGGTCAGCGGCTTTCTTTTGTTTACGGGGGTGCGAAACGTTTCATACATTCCGGGTTGTTATATGTTGATACATGTTCGTGCGAAATAAAGTGCGAAAAACGTGGCCTTAAAGTTCACTGGTTCAGTATTTCTTCAAGATGCCACGCAGATATATGTTCGATCCCTTCATTGGTGGGTATCTTGTAATCGTCCATGCTTACTACATACTTATCGAAATTATCATTGATGAGCTTTAATGAACGGTACTCTCTCTCTATTGTGTTCTCTTCGGTAAGATTAAGAGTTACTTGAAAATAGAGCCTTTTATCGCCTTTTATTGCCACAAAATCGACTTCCGTATCATTGATTGTTCCCACGTAAACCTGGTAGCCTGCACGTCGCAAACTCAAATAAACTGCATTTTCCAAAAGATGTCCAATTCCATATCCGTAGCCGGCATAAAGATAATTTCGGTAGCTTAAATCGTTCATATAGTATTTGCTGTTGCCCGAAATGGTGTCTTTGCCTTTTATGTTGTATCGACTGACACGATGAACGAGAAATGAACTTTCCAAATAACTAATATAGGATGAAAGCGTTTCGTAGTTCGTCTTTCGCTTTTTCGATGCAAAATAATTGATGATGTTTGTTATCGAGATTAGATTAGATGCACTATTCACCAAATAAACAAACAAATCATTCAACAGCCTTGCATCTTTTACATTATATCTTGATACTATATCACGCAACATTACCGTATCTTTAATGGAAGACACGTAATTTTGTTTCATTTCATCATTGGGCAAATTAAATAGTTCGGGCAAAAGCTCCGCTTTGAAGGAATTTTTTATAACTATCACTGCCTTTTTCTTGTTGTGTAACCCCGCAAAATTCAATATAACTATATGGAAACACTTCAAACTCAACGTATCGACCCGACAATAGCGTGGCCAATTCTCCGGAAAGTAGCTTGGAATTTGAACCAGTGATAAAAAGCTCACAAGGTTCGGCAAAGTCTTGAGAGTGAGAGTTTACAAAGCGTTCCCATTCTTTAATATATTGTATTTCGTCAATGAAAATATAGACTTTACCATTAGGATTTAGTACTTCTCTATATGCTTTGTACAATTGCTCTAACTCTATGGCACTTCGTAAAGTTGACAGCTCGATATATTCTTTGTTTATGTAAAGAATATTTTCACTTTTTACACCCGCGGACAATAACTTGGATGCAATTTGACGTAATATGTAGCTTTTACCCGCACGACGTTGCCCAACAAGTACTTTTACTAACTTATTGCCCACGTACTGTCCGATTTTATCTGTATAAAATGTACGAGGATAACCTAAATCAATCGGGTTGTTATCCCAAAAATTGTACTTTCGTATAGAATTAATTGTTTCAATCATGGTTGAATATTTCCTGCAAATATAATTATTTTCAAACACACTTGAAAATATTCACACTTGAGTATTGTTCAATTAATTTTGGGACAGTATCTTTTTATCTTGCCCATGGTTACTCCAATATTGTTTTTATGGTTTCCAACCAGAAAAACAAAGGTAACAAATAATTGTCGAAACGGGTTGCCTTAAAAACTTGAACTTGAAGGTCTCATCTCAGCATTGGGAAGAGTTCTCTTATCTCTTCGTCGGTGGGCTGATAGCCATACTCACATATTTCAAAGGCTTCGGCATCGGTTGCTTTTTCAGCTTTTTCTTCCCCGTACCATTTTATTAACGATGCTCTCACGGCAGGTGTAATAGATCTTTTTCGACTCGCTTTAAGCCATTCAATCCTTTCTTCTTGACTTTCTGGCGCCTCTTTTGTTGCCGTCCAGGGTAACCATTCAAAATACTGTGACTCGTGCGCGGCCAAAGCATACATTTTCTGATCAAAAACATCCGATATATCGATCGCTATATCGGGAATAAAGGGATATGGTTTTTGGAAGTTGTCTTGCGCGTAAAGAAACAGGGGATTTTTTTTCAATGGTGGAGTGTCGGATACAACGTTTGGGACAATCACTAAATAGGCCGCGTCTTGCAAAACAATAGCCGCGTTTCTATGATCGGGATGATAATCGTACGGTCTATGGCCGATAACGATATCTGCATCCCACTCTCGGATAATTCTTATCACCTCTTTTCGCACGTCAAGCGTAGGCAACAATTCGGCATCATGGTATTCCAGCACTTTATAGGTGACACCAAATCGTTTTCCCGCCTCTTCTGCTTCGGCTCGACGTCTTATAGCAAGGGCACCCCCACCCATGGATTGATGACCGGCCGTCACCGTTTGTCAAAGAAACAAACAGCACATTATGACCGAGTTGTGAGAGTTTAATGGCCGTTCCACCCGCTTTCCCGTCTGCATCATCAGGGTGTGCTCCTATGAATACCACGTTGATTACTCTATCTTGACAAAAGGAAGGTAAGCAAATGGTAAACAGTAAAAATAAAACAAAAGTAAAGCGTTTCATACTTTGATAATAGTTTTTAAAAAACATACAGAGACAGCATCCCCAAAAGCGTGTAATGTCTATCCCTATTTCTTACAAATTTATTCATATTTATTGACATGACAAAGAATGGCGTTGAACTTAGGCCATCACATTGAAACGCGCGTAAAGGAAAAATTCTCTTCGTTGCATTTCGAGGTTCCGTTTTTTTTTTAACAGAGATCACTATGTGTAGCCAAAAAGTTGGTGAACGCGACCTTATTTGCAGAAGAGAGGCGATTGGAAAGTTCTTGCATTTCGTATCGCGTCATTTTCCGAAATGTAGATGCCCACCTGGCATTTTGCTCCACCTCTTCAAGGTTGGTCATGCCTACTATAGCGGAGGCGATAGGGAGGCTCCAGGCGTAACGCATAAGTGTTTGAGCATCGGCTTTTTCAGGGGAGGAGCCTAGCAGATGCCCGTATCCAAGTGTCTTCATCGCGATGATTCCCATGTTCTTTTTTTGCGCGGCAGGTACCGTTACAGCCTCAAAGCTGGGATTCGAGACCTCCGGGGCGAGACGCCAGCCAGGCTCGGTGACCCCCACCATCGCCGCGTTTAACACCATTTGGACACAATCAAATTCATAGCGTTCAATAAAACGCTTCATCTCGAGTGGTTGGTCGTGCGACGAAACACCAATAAAGCGTGCTACTTTTTGCTCACGCAGCTTGTAGAAAGTTTCGACGCTATAACCTTTTTGCCCGAGAATATCGGTCTCGTTTGCCTTGAGCCAATGGATAAGAAGCAAATCAATGTGATCTGTCTGAAGACGTTCCAGCGAAATGTCGACTTGACGCATGATATCGTCGTAGGTGCGGTCGTGGATTTTCGTGGTAACGAAGACCTCCCTCGCGACGTGTTTTGAGCACCTGTCCCACTATTTTTTCAGCCCAGCCATTTTTACCGTAGATGTGCGCGGTTTCTAACCAATTGATTCCAAGATCAACCGCGTGGTGAAGAAGTTGGACTGCTTCGTCTTCCCGGTTCACGTGGGCATTTTGAAATTTGCTGCCGGTGCCAAAGCCAATAATAGGCACCTCTACCCCTGTCTTTCCCAACACTCGTGTTGGGATAAGCGACTTTTTCTTTCGCGTGGTTTCGAGGCTATGGGCGCTTCTACAACCTAAGCTGCTGCCAATGGTGGCAGCAGCGGCAGCGGCCGTCAGGGAAAGATATTCACGACGTGTCATTTTATTCTTCATCTCCATTTTTTATTTAGCAAGTTTCGAATTTAGCTAGGGGATGCTCCCGATCTTTTAGTGGAAAGTAGGTTGGACTCTTCGACAGGTGTGACGCGTATACACCGTATATCATTTCCAAAGCCGTTCGTGCATCGTAAATATTCGTTATCGGTTGACGATTCTCTTGAATTGCTTGCATCAAGTCCCAAACCGCGAAACGACCCGCTTCAATAAAGATGGGTCCGAGAGGAACATCTTCTGTTCCTAATAAAGAGTAGTCCAACGGTTGAGCACCTGGAATTACACGGTCTTCCTGTAATACTATCGTTTCGGTTACAGACTCATTCGCTGGTGCACAGGGAGCGTTGCTGAAACGAAGTGGTTGTGGCTCACGATGAGCATCGGAGAACCGTAGTGATAACATGCCCTTGCTCCCGGTAACACAAACTCCCATACGGTTATCACTTTTATAGAGATCCCTGCGGCTTTCGAAAATACCCCTCACCCCATTGGAAAATCGGAAGGTCGCGAACAGTTCGTCGCCCGCCGTCGGCCCAATAGGTTCGGCCGTTTTAGTCAATTCCGGTCCAATAAACGGCTTCCCGTTGACCCGTACATCGGCGGATACACATTCAGGATTGCCGAACAGGTAAATCATCAAATCGAAGATGTGCGTTCCCAGTGTCATCATGTCCTCTCCGCCACCACGGTAATCGCTTTTACCCCAACCTTGAACCGTAAGCGGAATACCAATCTTACCCGATTCGATCAGTCGTTTCATGGTAATGTATCCCAGCCCGTTTCGACATGGATGAGCCATGGCGATTTTAATGTTGTTTTTTTCCGCGATCTCTATGATTTCATCTGCTTCATGCAAAAAGGCGGTCAACGGTTTTTCGCAGTAAATATGGCAACCATGTTCGGCGAAAAGACGTATCTGTTCCAAGTGATCGCCAGGCAAACGAGACGTCAATACGACGATGTCGGGTCTCTCTTTTTTCAACAACGCCTCACAACTAAGGTAATGGCGTGCGGCTTCTGTATGTGATAATTTAGCTTCGATATTCTCTTTACTGCCATCAACGAGACCTATAACCTTGATGTTGGGGATACCTCGAAATGCAACATGCATTCCGTGTAAGCCAAACATTCGTTTCGACTTGTCTTTCACGATGGCAACCTTCCATAGCTTTGTGTCGTAGGCAAACATTTTACTGCTATACGAAAAGGGTGCGATTAACGCTGTCCCTGCAAAAACACTGGAAGTTTTAATGAATCCCCGTCGCGTCATTGCACTTGTTTGTCTTGTCATTTTTTACTTTTTTATGGTGAAAAGATTTTCATAGGCGGAAAAAAGACTTTACGTTCTTAAAGCACGTCAGCATTAATCGAACGCAGTAGCTTAAGGGTGTACCATTCTTGTTTACGAAGACAATGAATTTCCGTCAAGGGGGTTCAGGATGAATCGCAAGCGCTCATGGTAGTAGAACGTGCCAAAGCCCTTGCATTAATCCGTTTCACACACGTAATGGAAAAGCTTGTTGTTTTCGTTTAGCAAGATCGAAACAAGATGGTTAAAATTGCATGATAGCTCTTATTGTGGCACAATTTCGATTATGCTTATATTTCTAGGAGCTAACTTCATGTCAATGTGGATATTATTCGAATACGTTCCCATCTGTTTTTTCCCGTTTGCCTTGATCATGTTGATTTTCCCCTCCGATGAGATATTATAATTCTTGGGATCAATTGTAAAATCTACAGGAATATCTTTATCACTTATACTTGCTAAAACGACGGCGATATTTCCATTTTTGGCTTTCCATGTGCCAACATATAATGAAGGAACATTTTTTTCAAAGGTTGTCACGGTTTCCCCAGTTCTCCCTGCATATATGGAAAGCTTAGAAATTTTTATGTTTTCATAGGGGATTGCCAAGTCGGGATTTCTGCAAAACTCCCCATACAACAAGTAATCTAAGGCATGGTATCTCGTTTTGACTATTTCTGTTAAATAATCAATTTCTTCTTTTCTTTTTGAAACAAGGAAGCTGTGGTAATTTGCAATTGTAGGCTGCATGCCCCACACGAAGGATCTTGCTTGTTCCATTAAGAATTGTTTATTAAACATCTTATCAAGCGGTTGTTCCGTGTTGCTTGGAGCATATTCTTTTGGCCATAATTCATCATAAGGAGGTGTAACTAAAGACGAATAGCTACCAAAAGTGATTCCATATTGATGAAAGACGGCCTGGAAAAAGGGAATTGTTTCAGTATTGCTAACACCTGAGTATCTTTCCCGGCTTGCTTGTAAAGTTAGAAAAGCGTCGAGATGCGGGAGCCAATTTTCAGAGGATCCCTCCCCGGTGAAAATGGGTTCTTTCGTTCCAAAATCTTTGGAACGAATTTGACTGATTAGTTTTCCCGAATTTTCAACCCAGTAGTTCCCACCTCCAATATCGTGACCATGGTTCTGATCGTAGCACATCACACTCAGACAAGTCTGGTCCATATAAACCCCATTGGTTCCATAGATATTGACCACGCTATCACACAAAGAGGAATAATGATCTCTCCAGAACTCTGTCCCAACACACATGTTTATCAGGGCTTTACCAGAGAAAATATTATAAACATGAGAACGTTCATTTCCATTTACATCCTTTACCGTATAGGGTTTGATTTTCCCCGACTTCCATCCTTCGGCCGAATTTCCCCATTGGATCGCGTTCATGTAAACAATTGAATTTACACCTGCATCCTGTGCTGATTTAACCGCGTTGATAAATGATTGTTTTCCTTCCCTCGGGGGTAGATATTCAGGGAAATTATCGTCATACGAGCAATTGTGCCACCAATGCCAGAAAACATTTACTGGTAGCCCTAGTGCCTGTTTTAGTTCAACGGCAGGTTTAAGAACGTTACTGGATTTTCCCCTGTTCCAAACCCATAAAGCTGTTTCTTCAAGCCAGGAAGGAGTCAGTCCATTTTTAAACCGGCTTTCTCTTGCCCATTTTTGGTTTAATGCAAATTTGCTGTATATGTTTGCAACGTCAATCCAGTCCCCCTTAAAAGATCCTATTATCCCTTGGTAACTAGGAGAATACGTGTCTAATTTGGGATTGGTCGAGGATGGGAAGTTTATCATTCCATATACTAGCGTATTTAACGTGTCGAGATTTAATGAAAAATTTTTAGCGTATGACAGAGAATCATTACAGGACGCGTAAAAACCATTTTTACCCGCGTTATAAACCGCGATAACTTGACTTGATAAGGAGCCAGGGTAACGCCATTCAATTTTGCCACTCCCGTTTGAAAGGACTGTTCTCGGATCTTTCATCAGGCTTCCCATCCATGTCGGGATAACCAATTCTTCACTCCCCATCTCTTTTATTCCTTCAATTCTGGGGAAAACCACATTTGAGATTATAACATCGTCAAATCCGTTTACAGAAATATCCCAATAGGAAAAAGTGTCATTTTTGTCTAGGGATATCTTGGCCTTTACTTTTAATTTTTTCATATTTTCAAATTTTCTCCATTCTAAAATGAGCGTGAATGGGTCAACCTTTGAAAAAGAGAATTTTGTAGGTGAAAATTCTTTTGCTGTAGGAGCATCCTTTGCCGATGATTGAATGTTAATTTCCCAGGGTAACTCGCGAACCAAGGTTGAATCAATAAATTCATATCCGGTAGTCAAGTCGTTAAAAACCAAAAATTTGCCGGTCTTTTTTCGAACCCCAACTGAATTTTTCCATTTTCGATGAAAACAATGTTGTCTGAGGTATTACTCTTGCATTGAGAAAATAGAGTAATGGTAAAAAAAGCAAAAACTGCCATCAAGATAAAGTCGCATTTCTTTTTCATTTTTTATTGATTTTAAAGTGAAGATTAAAGAGGATCTATTCGTAACAGGACCGTAGATTTTGATTCCATGTCAATCTCTACGACCTTTGTAATGTTTCGGAGTAGTTTGTTGTCAATTAGATCTATTTTACATGAAGACCATACTACTACAAAACAATGAAAAGATAATAATTTGACTTACTTTAATCCTCAAAGTTTTGTTATTCATAAAACACTAATAACCAGGATTTTGCTCGATTTTGACATCGGTGTTTGCCTCAATAAAAGAATGAGGTATTGGCCATAACCCGTGATGATCTTGTATTTCATTCTTGTTCAAATTATTGTATTTCCGCACTCTTTCAACTAATTTACCGGTACGATGAAGCGTAATTCTACGAGGCTCCTCGTATACCAGTTCTCTCGCTCTTTCATCCAGAATATAATCCAATGTAACTTGACTCGCGGCTATCGGTTTCGCGTTAGCTCTTTCTCGTACCATATTAATGTCTTTTGCTGCATTAACCAAATCACCTTTACCTAAATATGCTTCTGCTCTAAGTAAATAGGTCTCGGCTAATCGCAACATGTAATTGTCTCTGAAGGTTGAACCCGCGGTGCTTTTTAATATATTGTTTTCTTTATCCGCGTACAATTCATCCGGATGTTGTCCCGGAGTTGTAATTTTACTCGGATAGGGGTACCAGCGCCATATTTGATTAATCCACGTTGAACTGGGATAATCTACCGCGCTTAGACCATAATATGCAGAATTGGGATTGTTATACACGACATCGCGGACAATATTGTGCGGTGCGTTTCTTATATCGTTATCCCAATCACTTTCCCATAGATCGTATAAAAACCACTCGGTGTTCTTCATTAATGAAACACCGTGTCCACCGGAATTATAATTAGACTGAGGTTTCTGCAACATTCCCTCTTTGCCATCCGGGTCAACGAAAGTCATCCAGGCAACTGGCCCTGCAATACGTTCAAGAACATTTGAAGATTCTCCTCGAGTAGTATTTTTCGCGCTCCAGTTTCCAATAGAGGTAAGTACCCCACCTAAAACATCGGGTTCATATTGTATTACCCATAGGGCTTCTTTGTTACCACTGCTTCGGTTTTGATTGTTTACTCGGAATAAATCCCAATAGACGTCTCCTGGTTGGGTCAGTTTAAGATAGTCATCGTGTGGATTTTGATCTGCCATACTACCGAACCTGCTAGTCATTAACGAAGTGTTAGGATCGTTAATGACCTTCGAAGCCGCCTGTATCGCGTCATCATACTTTTGTAAGGAGATATAGGTTTCGGCTAACAAGTGATACGCTACTAAATTGGATACTCTTCCATCTGCAACTTCTTCAATTCCAGGCAATGTCTCAGCCGCCTCAGTTGCATCCTGAATTATCTGATTCAACACCTCTTCCTTCGAGGCCCTTGTATAATCCTTTTTGGGGCTTGTCACTTCTTCCAGATTCAAAGGCACACCCCCATAGAGGTAAACCAGGTATCGATAACCAAATGCTCTCATTAATTTTGCCTCGGCCGCGAATTGTCTTTTAACTTCTTCTGGCAATTCAACACTTTCCATTCTATTGATGATCGTATTTGCATTTGCAATCAATTTAAACCAAGAGTTCCAATGAGCTGTTATCGTGCTGTTAGTAGGTACCAAGCATGTCGTGTGTCCCCCAAAGCGAAGGGCTGAAGTTGTCTGGTACCTTCCATCGTGTGCGATATCCGTACTGGTAAGGTATGGGAATCCACCAGAAGTACTCCCTGTTTGGTAAGCACAATACCTTATCCTGCTATATAATTCCGTGATAGCGCTTTCAAAATCCTCTTTTGTCACGAAAGAATTCTCGGGACTGAAAAAATCCAGGGGGACTTCTTTCAAGAATTCTCCTTCATTACAGGAGAAAGTAAGGGAAAGCGATAATATCAGCAATCCACTTCTAAATATTTTGATAAACTTGTTCATACTTGTTGTTGTTTCAAGATTAAAATTCAACATCGATTCCAAAAGAAAAAGATTTCATGACAGGATAGTATCCACCGCCTATTCCTTGGTTTGTCTCAGGATCCCATCCATCCCATTTGGTAAAAGTGAATAAATTTTTCCCACTTAAGTATAGCTTAGCGTTTTGGAGACCAAATTTCTTCACAAAAGATCGATCCAGATCATACGCTAACGAGATATCTTGTAATCTCACGAAACTCCTTGAACAGTATTTCGTGGGAATAATTTGCGGCACATGATATACAACTGAATACTTCGCGTCAGGGTTTGTCACTGACCAATAATCATAAAATGTGAAGTGATTGGCATTCGCGAAGTTGCCGGTAGAATTAAAACCTGGCCCAGCTTGACTTCCCAAGTATCCATCTTTCCCGCCTTGAATAGTATTAATGAAAAAGCGGAGAGTGAAGTTTTTATAATTCAGGTTGTTTTGAAATCCGGCTGAAAATAACGGTTCTGTTTTACCAATAAATACCCGGTCATCAGCAGCATTAATTTTCCCATCGCCATTTTGGTCAACAATTCTATAATTACCAGGATGGTAACCAGTCGGGATTTCATCACCAATCTGCCAAATGCCATCAATTTCATAATGATAAATGGTGCCTATTGATTTACCGATGAATAGACCACTGGAAACCAAGTCATCTTCTATCCCATCTCCATCATGATCATAGCCTAGCAATTTATTGATTTTGTTTTTGTTTGTTGAATAGTTTAAGCCAAAATCCCATGTGAAATTTTTCGTGCGAATAGGAGTGACTTGAACATATAATTCAAAACCTGAATTTTCAACTTCTCCAATGTTGGTTTTTATTGATGAAAAACCTGTTACTTCCGGAATAATCATATCCCAGAGCAAATCTGATGTTTTGGTTCTATAATATTCAATATTACCGGTAATCTTATTATCTAATAGCCCAAAGTCAATGCCATAATTCATCCCGGTGGTTTTCTCCCAACTCAGATCGTCATTGGCAAGAGAAACCATTGCTTGTCCCATTGATGATGATCCCCCATCGCCGAACACGTACTTGTAATCATCGATCGCGGATACACGGGGAAGGGAGCTGTATCGTGGAGTTTGATTTCCATTTTGCCCGTAACTGGTGCGAAGTTTTAAATGATTTATTTTAGCAACATTAAAGAATGGTTCGTTTGTTAAGACCCAACCTATACCAACAGATGGGAATAATGCAAATTTGTTGTTTTTTGAAAAGCCGCTAAATCCATCCCTTCTTAAGGTTCCTGTAAACAAGTACTTGTCTTTAAAACTATAATTTGCCCTGGCCATTTGGTATAATGAAGCCTCATTCCATGCTCCAGAGGAGGTTTCCTGTATCAGGGCTTGTTGTAGGCTATTATAGGAGAGGCTGATATTGGGAATGTTAGTGCCTGAAGCAGTCGTGATATTATATTCCGCTTTCCTGTAACCATAAACCAGTGTGCCTGCAATTCTGTGGTCATTAAATTGTTTTTCATACGATAAGATATTATCCAATGTTTCCTCATTTCTAGAAGCATGCACTTTACTTACCGAACCTGAAAGACCAGCCCCATATTTGTTCCCCGTGAAATTTTCAGACCAATTTAAAGATTTATTGAAATTGATTTTATACTTCAATCCATCAATTTTGGGGATATTAATTTCGCCCCAAAAAATACCTGATATATAATTTCCTTTTTGCTTGTGATCCGCTTGCATATTCAAAAAAGGATTAAGGTGCGTGGTGCTTGCCCCTTTTGGATATATGCTTAACTCCCCGTTATCATCATATGGAGTAACGAAGGGAGAGCTTGCAACAAACCCTCCTGGTCCTAATCCCGAGAAGTCGGTAAAGGCCCCGTTTGTATTGACTCCTATTGTTAGCCAATCAGTGATATGATTATTAATGTTTATTCGGACAGTATATCTTTGATACTGGTCATTTTGTACGAAGCCATCATGTTTAGAGTAACCGCCTGATAGGTAATAGGATGTCTTTTCAGTTCCGCCGTTTACACTGAGTAAGTGATCATGAATGTGAGCGGGCGATGTTAAAGCATCATACCAGTCAAAATCTGTTCCATTTTCTATTCCCGCGATTAAATTGGGGACCAGCTCTGTATGTTTACTCCAATCGAAATCAGGATTTGGCGTTGTGTAATCTGGAGGCAAGTAGGCTCGTGAATAATAGATTCCCTTAATTTTCTCGAGATTTTCTTTTCGATTAAGGAGCCTGGCATTTACTGTTGGACGTTGCACAGAAATGGAACCGGAGTAGTTAAATCTAGGTTTAATGGATATGTTTCCACTTCTACTGGTGATTAACACAACACCGTTTGCCGCTTGAGAACCATAGATTGCCTTACTACTTGGATCTTTAAGTATTTCGACAGATTTAACGTCACTGGGATTTATATCACCAATTCTACCGCTATATATAATTCCGTCTACTATTATTAATGGATTTTGATTTCCTCCTAAAGTATTGGTACCCCTTATTTTAATCGACGGCTCTTGACCTGTCTGATTCGTTTGACCAATTTGAATGCCGGGTACGGATCCCTGTAATGATTGCATTATATTTAAATTCGGGGATTCACGAAATACTTCAAGATTAGCTGATACAATAGCTCCCGTTAAATCGCTTTTTCTCATTGTACCATACCCAACGACAATAATTTCGTCTAATGCCTGTGTATCTTCTGTAAGTGCAATACTAAAACTCGTTCTGTCAGTGGTGTTAATGTTTTGTTCCAAATATCCGATGAAGGTGATACGTATGGTTGCATCATTCGCCACTTGGAGTGAGAAGTTTCCATCCACGTTTGTAACCGTACCATTCGTGGTGCCAACTTCAATAATATTTGCTCCAATGATGGGTTCTCCATTCTCATCCACCACTTTCCCGCTTATTTGTTTTTTTGTCGGTTGCTCTACTGAGGACGTGTTGGTAAATTCTCGAGAATAACCGTTTGATGCCGCGGAGAACAGCACGCAGCAAAATAACAAGAATAGGGTTATCCTTGTAGTTTTCAGAACCTGTTTTAAATTATTGAGGGATTCACTCCCCACAAAGCCATGTTGATTCATATCTTCGCATGATTTTAATTAGGGTCTGCTGAAAAACCTTACGCGACTTTTACCATTTTGTAAGACGACGATAGGTTTTCCATCAGTTTTAGTTGAGAAAAAATACAAAAAAAACGTTCTTTGAAAAATTGCCAAAAAATATCCTCCATTGCTCGCAGGATATTCATTACAAACACGATAGATGCCACCCAGCTCTCGTGAGTATCAGCCAAACGTGCCTTTATCTTGTTCAGATCGTAACCGGCTTTCCCTTGTCCGAACTTGCCTTCAACTTGATTACGCTCGTTTTTCTCTTTCTTGAGTTTTTCTCGTTGGTACCTGCTTAGTGTCTCCTTCTTCGGCTTTCGACCAAGCGGCCTTCCCGTGTGACGAATGCCCAGTCCCTTCAGGTAGTTCCTGTTGTCGCGAGACATGTAAATATCATCGGTTTGAACAAGTTCAGGGTAAAACCCGTGGAACGCTTTATAAGCTTCCACCTGGTCTTTAAGAAAAGTACCCTCGTTAAAAGCCTCGAAGTCAAACTGGTTAATCCTGGTGTAACCATTTACCAGGCTGACGTTGATTTTAGAACCGAATTCAACCCTCTTCCCGTCTTTACCGCGAACGATGGGACGGATAAAAGGTTGATGAATAGAGACGATGCGATGCTCGATACTATTAGTACGAGTGCGATACATCTGTTCCTGCTGACGGTAGAGTTCCTGTATGGTTTCCCAGTACACCTGTTCTTGCTTGTCAAGCACCTTTATCGCGAGTTCATTATTATCCAGTATGTTACGAATGTAGTTGATGTCTCGCTTCAAGTACCCTAACTGCTTTCGGATACCTTTACGGATTTCCTTTTTGCTTTTGTTCTTTTTCTTTGCAAGCTTCAAGTAGTCTTTACGGGCAACGCGGCGATAGGTTCGGGGTCTTTCTTTGATGTCGAGAACTTTAAGAAGCTTATCGAGTAATTCTTCAGCTTTTTCACGGCTTTCATTCAACAAGTTCAGGTCCGTTGGATACTTGATGTAAGCATCGCAAACCGTTGCATCCAATTGCAGTTTTCCTTTATTGGGAACGGGGTTTTTCGCGCTTTCACTCGATTTTGAAGTGTCATCGGGATGGACGTCCCCGTCACCCTCATCACCAACATCCTTATCGTCAGCGTTTTGATGCTCGATGCCGAGTGCTCCTGAAATGACGATTTGATTCATCGCGTCAAAAGCTTCATTGCCCAGGCGCTTACGAATATGCACGAAAAGGCTGGGGTCAAACACAGGCTTAAACGTGAAATGATCAAGCCCCAGGAAATATTGCATGTAGGGGTTTTCTTGAATGGCTTCAATGGTTCCCCGGTCATCCTTCTTTTCCAGGTGCTTGATAATCAAAGCGCCAATAACGATACGCGCGTCTATACTGCTTGCACCCATGTTGGGAGAAAAATTTTTGGCATAAACCTCGGCTAGCTTGTCCCAATCAAGCATTTTAGCCATTTTAACCCAACGATTGCTTGGGTCTAGTTTACTTTCAAAGTCGGTATGAAAGTCAAAAATAGACAACTGTTTTTGTGAACGATATTTGAACATAACTGCAAGGATTTAGATACAAATTTAAATAAAACCTTGCATTTTAGCAAGAAAAAATAGATATATTTTACTGGGTATCAAAGTGATGTGACTTATTCAGCAGACCCTAATTATTAATAATCAGTAAATTAGATAAATCTTCCTAAAAGCCAACTAAATCACTGCGAGATAGTTGGCTTTTTGTTAATTACTGCAATATCGCTTCTCAACTGACACGATCATCTGTGCTATGGGCTGAATATTTTTTCGATCTCTTGACGTAAAACTTCAAAAGCTCTATAGTGTCCCAAGTCGTTAAAATGTGTTCCGTCAATCGTTGCCTCGTGATCTTGGCCAATCAAGTATTCATTACTAAGGTAAAATATATTTTCATATATCTTACTTTTGATTTCATAAACCTCTTTCAGTGCATTATTCTGTTCGTTGATGAATGAAATCGTTCCAAAAACAGTTTCATCATCTTTTTTGAAAAAAGCGTAATCCCTTGTTATGCTTTCTACAAGTATGATAGGAATCGTGTCATTTATCGATCTTATGTAGTCGATAGTTTTTGGAAGATTTTTTTTAATAGTATCACTTCTTGAATTTGGCGTGCAATCTAAAACAATCAAAGAAGGGTTCGCGGTCATGATGAATTCGGCGATCTCTTTTTCAAACCTGCCGTTACCGCTAAACCCCAAGTTAATAACCGCTTTATTGAAATGTCTTTGTAAAAGTGCCGGGTATGTCAGCCCGGGACGTGAAGCCGAGGCACCTTGCGTTATGCTCGTTCCATAAAAAACAATGGGATTGGACGTGTCAATGATTTCCTGTCTTGGCTTATCAAAAGTGGCCCCTTTGTCCACTCCAATTTCAAGTGAACTAATCCCGTCATACAAAGGCAAGTTCAATAGATATTCACGATTTTCAGTTTTCATTCCACCAATTACCTCCGATTCATTTTGGACTGTTCCCGATGGCTTCGCAACACCCACGAATTGCCATTTGTCGTCCACGTACGCGTACAGGTCAAGTCCTTTGGAGGCGATAGGTGTCATGTTAGAGCGAGTACTATTGTCGTTCAATGCCCAACGAACCTTGATAGAGGAAGAGTTGGACGAAAAACGGACGGAAATTCCGGCCGAGTGTCTTGAAAGTTGCCATACAGGTTGACGCACGATCTCCTTGGCACTTACTGGAAGTCGAGCATAAGTCCCCGTGTTGGGTAGTTTCCCAATTACTTCAAATTTAGCATCACCATAATATACAGTCTGCACAGTATCGGCACCTGTTATTTTTGTTTCCTGGATTCGCGGTTTCAAGAATAACCGGTCTGCTTCTGATGCAAACGACACCCCTTTGCTTGGTAGAAAAAACAGGCAAAAGGGAATGATAACTGTTTTGATCGTTGTTTTTAAAAACACTTGACTGTTTCGTTGATAATTATTGACTCACGGATTCACTGAAGGGTATTCATACGATTATTTACAGATGGCAATGAGGTCCCTCATTTCGAGATCATCCATGTCACGGCAAAAAAACAAGGCCGCGTCTTTAAGTTTTTGATCCTTTGACAAATTCCCTTTTTTTGAAATATGAAATTGATTGATACCGCCTTTTATTGCTTTTGGATCCACTTCAAAAACAGAAAGACCATCCCCCGTGTCATTCCTTAATCTCGTTTCAGACCCGTTAATTTTCACGGTCAGGTCAGTCGGGTTGACACGTTCGGTGTAGATGACGGCGTAAACATGCGCGGGAGTAGATTCATCACCGATTTCAATGTCAAAATCAAATGGACCCGTATCGAAGTCCTTATGATTTCCCGGTGTCGGTGATAACCTGGGCATTTTGAAATAGTCATTTCCTCCCTTTAAATACCTGTCAGCCGTGTAATCCCGGTAAGTTACAAAATACAAATTATTAGTCCCCTTGAGTTTTTCGGGGTCTCCTATCTGTGAGAGATACTTGACGCGCGAATTATATTCATTAAATGAATACATCCCGTCGAGACCGGCCTCCCAGGCCGCGGCCGCTCGCGCGCGAAATACCGCGTTTTGCTGTCTTACTAGCAAGGGATGTTCTTCCCTGACACGAGATTCACTAAGGCCCGCGAACATCTTAACATTTTTGTTTTCCCCTAACTTCGCGAAGTTTTCCCAGAAGTCGAGCCTGAAGTAACAGGAGCCAACCACTATATCAACCAATCCCTCGTCAATCCACCTTTCAATATCTACTCCCGCTTTTTTAACGTATTCAGGTGAAGTAGGAACACGTACCAGCACCAAGATCGGGTTGCCTCTCTTCATGCCTTCATCCTCGGTTACTTCCCTGATTTGCCTGACCATGTCAGTCAGCATGTCCAGTTGTTCTTGAGTCGCGAATTCACCTCGCGCGACCGTTTTGAACAATTCGAAATGCCTCATGAAATCCAATTCAACCCCATCAACATCGTAATTCGCGCAAACTTCCTTGAAGAATTGAACGCATAAATCTCTTACCTCTTCATGTTCAAAATCAACTGAGCTCCAGCGTCCATGTGGCAATCTTTCTCCAATTTCCCCGAATAAATATTGAGGATGCTCTTCTTTGAAATTCGTCCATAAATAATAGGGTTGATCTTTTCTGTGAGCCGCGTCATGTGTATCGTTCATCCGATTTGACCAAAATATCTCGAGCCCGTTTTCTCTAGCAAATTCAACATTCGCTTGCAGTGGGTCTGTCCCTTCTGCGATCATTTCTGCCGTGATGTTCCTGGTCTCAGGGTTAACCCCAAATTCAAAACCATGTTTTAACAAGATCTCACCCGCTTTTGTACGATGAGTGTAATAACCGAACCCCGAGGCTGTCGGGCAAAATGAAATGGTCTGTACACCGGTACCCACTAACCCGGCCGTACGTTTACTCATCAAGTTCTCGAACGAATATTTTTCATTAATAGGGAAATAAATAACATCGCAACCGTCATTGTTATGAATCACGGTTCTGGGTTTATTTAGTTTTGTAGTTCGAAGCTCCCTGTATTTTTCAATGGAGTTAATGGGACTACTTTTTCCATCATTGGTATTACAAGAAAGCAAATTAATGCAAAAAACCAATAATATCAGCGTGGACGGAATAATTGTTCTATGTTTCATACGATTATTATATTCTTTTAATTTTGGTGTATGGAACTCGCTTTTAATCATGTCGGTTTCATACATTTATTCTTCATTTTACTCTTTATTACCACCCTGGATTTTGACCTACAGCGGGATTCTCGGATCTTGCACTGACAGGGATTGGCCAAAGATAATGTTTATCTTCAAAAACAGGATTTTCAAAGTCTCCTCCTTTATTCGGACAAATGTACTCAATTCCTGTTCCAGGAAATACTTCATAAGGTAGGATAACTTTGTTCCCCGGATCAAACCGATTCCTGTTTGACTCGTCCCAACGCATTCCATAATCTTTTTGGGTCATCTTTTTCCCTTGTTTCCACCTTCTAATATCATCATATCTGAAACCTTCTGCAAATAATTCCACTCTCCTCTCACGACGAATTTCTATTATTAAAGGAGAAACGCCATCTTCTGTATATCTAGGATCTATAGCGATATTATTAAGATTCATATGTGGCATTCCAACTCTATCGCGAAGTTTGTTAATACTAATATCAAGATCGGTTTGAGAAATTGTTTCTAATTCAGCTTTTGCCTCAGCGTAATTCAACAATGCTTCTCCAAAACGTAAGATAACACAAGGATAAAAACCGTCGTGAAAATAGACATTTTGTTCTTGGTTAACGTTTTTTACCTGATGATATCCAGTTATTGATGCCCAATCACCCAATCCGCTTGGTCGAGGAGCGGTGTATCCTTTTTCAACATAGCCGCCGTAATTATAATATTCCACATCATCGGGGTGTAAAACGGATTGTCTCAACCGGGGGTCTCTATTTTCAAATATATTCTCATAAATCGCATCTCCTTGATATAATGGGGAAAGGGTAATAGGTAATCCATCCGTACATAGGTAATCCTCAACCATGTTTTTAGTTACAGTCGACATGTAATAGTAAATTTGCCATGAATTTGCAATTACTCCTTGTGCATACCTTCTCCAGTACATTACTTCGTCCACCCCTGTCAAATCAGTTCTTTGAAAGATGGCATTATAATCGTGTAATGGATCACCTGTAGAATATAATTTATAGGGTCCTTTATCAATTAGTTCTTTAGCCGCGTCTGCAGCAGCCTGTAACCAGGCGTTAACATCGTTACCCCCGTGATACTTTCGCCATGTACCTTCGAATAAACAAATACGTGATTTTATAAGCAAAGCACACCAACGGTTAAGACGCCCGGGTGCATTTCCGTCACCCCAATTATCCGGGAGGTTTTCACAAGCATAGTCAAGGTCAGCAAGGACATTTGTCATTACTGTTTCACGAGGTGTACGTTCTGCAAATAATTCCTCCGAATCGGTATTGAGTTCTTTATCAATCCATGGATAATCCCCATAAAGAGAAACTTTGTCGGCAACAACCCATCCTCTAAACAGGCGGGCTTCTGCTTTGTATTGATCAATAATCTTCTGATTGATATTGGCCCTGTCATAATTTGCTAGTCCAATGTTGATAGCACGTACAAAATTAAAGCATGTATTATTCCAGCCAAACGATGCAGGATTGGCATCAGGAACTATCTGTCCGGCTCTAATCTTTGTGTGTGATACATTAGATCCCAACGATCTAACATCATTATCGGTCATTCCATCAAGAGAATATTGTCCATCTCTTGAAGAACTTTCATGATTCCCGTTTAACAAGCGCATTGCATTCGACTTGGCGTAGTCATAAAAGATATTGTTATATATCTTGAGATCATTTTCGGAATTCCAAAAAGTTTCACTAGATACGCTGGTTAATGGATACTTATCCATTGAATCATCATTACAACTAATGAAGAAAATTATAATGGCGATGTATATGATATATTTTTTCATGTTTGTAATTATTAGTTTTTATAATGTGACTTTTAAACCAAGAGTGAACGATCGATGAAACATGTATCTTGGCACGAGATCGGTTGAATATTCAGGGTCAAGAGTTTTGTACATGCCAGTTGCTTCCCACAAGTTTGCTCCATTTAGATAAACCTGAACATTTGTAACATAACGCAGTGGGAAGTTGTAACTTAGGGTAATATTCTTCAATCTGATATAAGCCGCATTTTGTAAATAACGAGTTTGCTCATGAGTGTTTTTATTGTCAGAATAGGCGTATTGTATTAGTGGGAAATATGCATCGGTGTTTTCTGGTGTCCATGAATCTTCAAGCCACCATTTTTCCATTGACATTGATTTAAAAGGCCAAAATCTAAGAAAATTACCACGAGATGGATACCAATCTTTCTTTAATATTCCCTGGAAAAACAGGTCTAATGAAAAGTTTTTGTATCTTACATTCGGGTTCAGTCCGAATGAATACCTGGGAGTTGAATTTCCTATTCGTATTCTATCACCGGTATCGTCTAATGTATTAGAGCCGGTTGTAATTACGCCGTCTCCGTCAAGATCAGCGTAATGCACGTCACCCACTCTCCAGTTCGAACCCAATCTTGATTGATTGGCCGCATTAGCCAGTTCATCCTCTGTTTGGAATAATCCAACGGTTTTATACCCCCATATTTCACCGATTTTCTTACCCACATAATAATCGTTTATAGCACCGGTAGGGTTATCATATTTTGTAATCGTTGTTTGGTAATCAGATAAAGAAAGATTTATTCTATATGACCAATCATTGTTAATCTTATTAAAGGATGTAAGCACAAGTTCCCAACCTTTATTTCTTAAATCAGCTGCATTTTCGCTGGGAGAGGCTGCCCCTAATGTTCCAGGATAATTTTTTCTCATTAACATATCCTTGGTGTCTCTGACGAAATAATCAAAAGAGAGATCCAATTTCCCATTAAGTAGGTTCAAGTCAAGTCCAATATTTTTACTTATCACGGTCTCCCAAGTCAACGAGCTACTAACGAGGCCACCGGGTGCGATATAATTGGTGAGATTTCCACTCTCATCAAGCAAAAATGACGAAGTCCCTGATTGCATAGAAGATATGTATGGATAATATGAACCTACATTCTGATTTCCAAGCTCGCCGTAGGAAGCTCTTATTTTTAACTGATCCATCCAATTTTTTGTGCTGGTCATAAAAGGCTCTTCAGATAATCTCCAACCGACGGAGAACGAAGGAAAGAACCCGAAACGACTTTTTTTAGGGAAACGAGAAGTTCCATCGTACCTACCGTTGGCTTCGAACAAATACTTGTCTTTAAATGAATAATTGAATCGATAGAACATACCCCTTAGCATTAATTCATTTTTAGTATCTGAATTTGTACGAATACCTGTTGTGGCAGTCAATGAGTGAATGTTCGGAGAAATCAACATTGTTGACCGTGTTGTTACACCGTGATTTTTCCCATATTCTTGATTGAATCCCATCAAAGCTTTGATAGAATGATTACCAAGGTTTTCACGAGTATACTCAGCATACGCGTTCAAGACATAATAGATGTTTTGAGCATAACTACTTTCTATCCAATCGTTTGCACTCTGTCCTTTATAAATAATACCATCTATCATTTCAAATCCATTGAATCCTCTTAAAACGTCTACCTGAGAATGTACATTCTCGCCATTTTCCCAGTAATATCTATAAGAAAAATCACTTTTTATATTTAATCCTTTAAGTGGAGTAATAGTGATACCTTGTGTTAACCAAATATCGTTTTCTGTTCGAGTGTCTCTTCCTCCATTTTTAAGGTAAGGCAAGGGATTTCTGTTATCCAAATGCATCCCAATAAGATGTGCATATTTGTCATGGTCACCAGGCTCAATATAATAGGTGAGATCGGGAAACGTGTGGGGAGAATAAAAATGCTTTGCAATGGCTTGATAGTACCATTGATTATGGTAATTGTGCGGATTGTCATTCACAACTGAGGTAAAGGAGATTTTTTCTTCTAAAGAGATCCAGTCATTTATTTTGAAATTCAAATTAGACAAGACATTATAACGGTCATAACTCTCATTTCCATATTTGAAAAATCCTTTTTTGTCAATTATGCCAAGTGAAACATAATAAGATGCTTTTTCACTCGCCCCGCTAATACTGAAATCATATTGTTGCTGAGGAGCAAAATTTCTCAAAGTCAGATCTTTCATGTATGTGTTATCCAATGGATAAAGAAAACCCTGGTAGTAAAACCATGCATCATCTGTGGTTGGATTGTCCATCTCTTGGTAAGCCAGTGCGGCCTCAATGACTGGATCGGGGAGTAAAGCCCTTCCCAGAGTCAGTTTATAGGTTTCGTTCATTATTTTTCTTGCGGTACCCCCTTCTTCAATAGGTTCATAGCCTGGGAATATGGCTTTTTGCATGGTCCATTGTGAGGCGAAATTAACCGTTGTCTTTCCAGCTTGTCCTTTTTTAGTTTCGACTAAAATCACTCCGAATGCAGCTCTTGCCCCATAAATTGCAGCTGAAGAAGCATCTTTCAGTACCGAAACAGATTTTATATCGTTTGGATTTATTTTCTCTACATTCATGGGAACTCCGTCAACGAGTATAAGTGGAGAGCCTCCATTAATAGATTCAAATCCCCTGATATTGAAATTTGCAGCTTCATTAGGATCTCCAGACCTGTAAGTAATATTCAGACCGGGAATTACACCTTGAAGACCCTGACCTATTGCTGTAATTGTCCTATTCTCAAGTCTTTCAGCATCTGCCATCCCAACAGCCCCTGTCAAGTTAACTTTCTTTTGTGTTCCGTACCCAACTACAACAAGCTCATCTAATGTTCTTGTATCCTCAACCAAGGTTATATCGAAGTTTGTTTTTTCCGAGACATTAATAGTTTGCTCTAAATAACCAAGATAAGATACTTTTATAGTTGCATTATTAAGCACGTTTAACGCAAAACTTCCTTCGATATCCGTTGCCGTTCCATTTGTTGTGCCGATTTCTATTATATTGACACCGATAATGGGGTCTCCATTTTCATCCACCACTTTCCCGGTTATTTGCTTTTTCGCCGGTTGCTCTACTGAGGAGGTGGTGGTAGATTCTTGAGAATAGCTGTTTGACGCTGCGGAGAACAGTATGCAGAAAAACAGAAGAAACAGGGTTGTTCTCATGATTTTTAGAACGTGTTTTAAGTTATTGAGAGATTTCCTCCCTTCAACAGAATAATGATTCATATTATTGCACGATTTTAATTATTTTAAAAAGGTAATTAGATTCACTTGGGCCGGGCGATACTTTTAGTATCATTCGGCTTTTGTTTGTTGCTATCTCTCTCCATAGGCATTATAATTAAATGGTTTATACTGTTACAAAATTGTGTAAGGCACATTTTCTCTATTTTTGATTTTAAACTAACAACTAAAAATTAAAGATCATGCACTTTACAGGGCCGTAAGTTAGGGAAATATTCCACAATATTCTACAAAATAAGAAAGATTTAACATTATTTTAAAAACAAGTCTGGGAAGCCTTGATGAAATCGGAGCGCGAGATTTACGAGAGAGGGGCTTGGATCGGGTTGATAAGCCACGCTGCTCGCCACTCTTTGTGATATCTATAATTAGGGTCTGCTGAAAAACCTTACGCGACTTTTACCATTTTGTAAGACGACGATAGGTTTTCCATCAGTTTTAGTTGAGAAAAAATACAAAAAAAACGTTCTTTGAAAAATTGCCAAAAAATATCCTCCATTGCTCGCAGGATATTCATTACAAACACGATAGATGCCACCCAGCTCTCGTGAGTATCAGCCAAACGTGCCTTTATCTTGTTCAGATCGTAACCGGCTTTCCCTTGTCCGAACTTGCCTTCAACTTGATTACGCTCGTTTTTCTCTTTCTTGAGTTTTTCTCGTTGGTACCTGCTTAGTGTCTCCTTCTTCGGCTTTCGACCAAGCGGCCTTCCCGTGTGACGAATGCCCAGTCCCTTCAGGTAGTTCCTGTTGTCGCGAGACATGTAAATATCATCGGTTTGAACAAGTTCAGGGTAAAACCCGTGGAACGCTTTATAAGCTTCCACCTGGTCTTTAAGAAAAGTACCCTCGTTAAAAGCCTCGAAGTCAAACTGGTTAATCCTGGTGTAACCATTTACCAGGCTGACGTTGATTTTAGAACCGAATTCAACCCTCTTCCCGTCTTTACCGCGAACGATGGGACGGATAAAAGGTTGATGAATAGAGACGATGCGATGCTCGATACTATTAGTACGAGTGCGATACATCTGTTCCTGCTGACGGTAGAGTTCCTGTATGGTTTCCCAGTACACCTGTTCTTGCTTGTCAAGCACCTTTATTGCGAGTTCATTATTATCCAGTATGTTACGAATGTAGTTGATGTCTCGCTTCAAGTACCCTAACTGCTTTCGGATACCTTTACGGATTTCCTTTTTGCTTTTGTTCTTTTTCTTTGCAAGCTTCAAGTAGTCTTTACGGGCAACGCGGCGATAGGTTCGGGGTCTTTCTTTGATGTCGAGAACTTTAAGAAGCTTATCGAGTAATTCTTCAGCTTTTTCACGGCTTTCATTCAACAAGTTCAGGTCCGTTGGATACTTGATGTAAGCATCGCAAACCGTTGCATCCAATTGCAGTTTTCCTTTATTGGGAACGGGGTTTTTCGCGCTTTCACTCGATTTTGAAGTGTCATCGGGATGGACGTCCCCGTCACCCTCATCACCAACATCCTTATCGTCAGCGTTTTGATGCTCGATGCCGAGTGCTCCTGAAATGACGATTTGATTCATCGCGTCAAAAGCTTCATTGCCCAGGCGCTTACGAATATGCACGAAAAGGCTGGGGTCAAACACAGGCTTAAACGTGAAATGATCAAGCCCCAGGAAATATTGCATGTAGGGGTTTTCTTGAATGGCTTCAATGGTTCCCCGGTCATCCTTCTTTTCCAGGTGCTTGATAATCAAAGCGCCAATAACGATACGCGCGTCTATACTGCTTGCACCCATGTTGGGAGAAAAATTTTTGGCATAAACCTCGGCTAGCTTGTCCCAATCAAGCATTTTAGCCATTTTAACCCAACGATTGCTTGGGTCTAGTTTACTTTCAAAGTCGGTATGAAAGTCAAAAATAGACAACTGTTTTTGTGAACGATATTTGAACATAACTGCAAGGATTTAGATACAAATTTAAATAAAACCTTGCATTTTAGCAAGAAAAAATAGATATATTTTACTGGGTATCAAAGTGATGTGACTTATTCAGCAGACCCTAATTATGAATTAATTTGTAAACATATAGGGATAGAAATTACACGCTTTTTGGGGTACTATCGTTTTGTTTGACGCAAAACTACAAATTCAAGTCCTTTCGCCCGAAAAACCATGTAACTAATTAAATCTCAAGCATTTCCAATGACATTTTTAGATTTTAACGGGACTGCAATGATTTCTTTTAAATTCTCATATTCGATTGCAAGAATATTTTATTTTGTGTTTCATTTACAATCGTCTTTTTTTGTCCGGTATCAAGCAAATTATTACTCACAGAAACATTTTTGCAATTTCCTGTTAAATATATTCCTACTTGAACTATTCTTTTATTTTCTTTTTTATTTGTCTTTATAGTACATCCATTAATATTCAGTCCAGTACAATCTTTGACTCTTATTCCTTGATATAGTTGATCAATAATATGGCAGGACGATATTGAGATATCACTCCCGTTATATAATTCAATTGCTCCCAGATGTTCAACTCCCTGAATAACATTATCACACAAGATAACATTCTGAACTTTCCCCATAATTATTCCTCCTTTCGCTACAAGCTCAGGTGGGAAATAATCATCGTTACGATCAAATATGTTAGAACTAATAACTAGGTTCTGGCAGTTCTCTGCAAAAATATGTCTATCATATCCTCTTATAAAAGTATTACCTACTATATTTACCCCTCTTATATTCTTAAGGTCGATATTCACAGTCTGATTGCTTATATGATTACCCGTTATACTCAGTAGTCCGATTTTATTTGTTGTTTCACCATTTCCGATCAACAAAATATTTCTTCCTCCAGGTGTGGGCACTGCCTGAATCGTATTACTTGTAATAGATGCCTCTCTCAAGCTGCTTCCTTCCTTTGAAGTATCAATCCATATATCGGCAGATGTATCTGAATACTTTTCGCAATTATACTCTATGTCATTTCCTGTTATCTGAAGATTTCTGATTTCACTCGCCTCTACCTTTATTCCACTTTCCTTATTGTAACTAATATGGCAATTATTTATGTTTATCTGATGAATATTAACCGCATCAAGATAAACACCTACCTTTGCACAATTATAGATATGCGAACTTTCAATTATAACATTACGGTTTCGGGTCGTTAGATGAATTCCATAACGCACATCTCTTATCAATACCTTACTAATAATTGGTTTAAGAGCATAAGAAATCTCAATACCATCAGCTTCAGGATTACTACCAGTTATTTCGATCTCACTAATCGTAGGCATTCGTTCATTGCGCCAAACATCATCAACAATCGATTCTGGATTCGAGGTGCCACTATGTGAGCCTATTATCTTGAATGCAGCACCGCTTCCTTCCATGATTATTGTCGCGGTCCCACCAGATCCTTTTATTCCAATTTTACCAGTTTTTTTTAAATCAATTTCTATACTTTCAGTAATTCTGTATTTTCCCCGTGGAAAAACTATCAATCCGTCATCAGCTCTTAAAATAGCTTCTTTAATAAACTTTGTATCATCATTTACTCCATCTCCTATTGCTCCAAAATCCTTAACATTCACACCGTTGATATTCCAAACAACAGCTAATAAGAAAAATATTGAGATGAAAATTCTTCTAAGATTATTCATGTTAATTGTATTTTTAGTTAAATAATAAGCTATGCATCAAGTTAATTGTTTAGATCCTCAATATGTCTAAAGTATCTGTTGCTATTATTTTTACTTGCCTACTCGGTCCTACCAATAAGATGTTCATTTTGTCACTTTTTGAATATATTTAATAACCCTCCTAAATGGCATTAATAGGGTATTCCAAGGTAGTTCCGAAAGAACGACCAAAAACAATATTGACGGTTCAAAATAGACTGCAGCTAAAACTATTGCTAAGCCATTATTCATATATGCGGATCCGATCGTGATGGCTATTTTATCTTTCAAATCCTCTTTAAAGCCCATGAAAAAGCCGATGATGTGTAATAAAATAAATATCAAGTATAGAAACCCGATCTGCCAAAAAATTGTCCGCGGTTGACTTAAAATTAAATCTCTCTGAGAAGCTATTGCAATGTAAACCATTACAGCAAGGATAATAACATTGATAGATGTGAATATATGATTAGCACGATTAATTAAATCGGGAAGGTATCTCTTTAAAATTTGAGATGTTAACATAGGTAGAAAGATAATAAAAGAAAGATCCCTTAGTAAATACCATAGATTAAGAGACAATTTATTTACTCCTGTTATCCAGAATAACAAAGGAATTGTAAATGGCGCGATTACAGATGTTACTATGACTATACTGGTCGATAATGCAATATTCCCTTCTACTATATCGGTCAGCGCGGTAGAACCAACCGCCGCTGGCATTGCCGTTAGTAACAAAATGCCAAGAGCCAGGGTATTATCAAAGTTTTGTATTACATAAAATAAGGATAGGGGGATAATTATCATATTCATTAAAACAATGAACGTCATTAGCCTGTAATTTTTCATTCTACTAAAAATCTGACCGATATCTGTCTTTAAAAAAACCAATAACAACATAATCATTAACAATGGCTTTAACATTGTCAACAGTAAATCATTGTATATAGGAAAAATCAGGCCTGTTACCAGGCCTGTGATTAAAAATATCCAAAAGAATTTTTCTAAAAACTGATATAATTTCATACGATTATTTTATCTTTTTTGTTTTGGTGTATGGAACCTTTGATGTTTAAAATAATCATTTACTAAAGTTAGACTATTTCTCGCCACGGCATATTCCAAGTGAACTTGTCCTCTGCTCGTTTGGCTTAACGAAATAGTTTTCAAGGATGGTTAATGATTATTTTAATCATGTCGGTTTCATAAATCGAATTTCAAAACAACAAGGCAAATGAAGACTTCAATCCTAAAATCGATTCATACGATATTATTAGTGAAAAAATTAAAGTCAATAATAATCCTATATTTAAACCAATTCCAGCCTTGTGTCTTCCCATCAAGTCTTTCTTGTTTAATAAATATGCTATTGCAATTACTACTATCGGCAGTACAAATATTTGGAAAAGTTGACTTAAAAGCATAACAAAAACGGGTCTTGCCCCTAGAATCGGAACTATAAGTCCAAACAATAAGCCTGTTATCGTGAGAATTCTGAACAACGGACCTTTGTAATTAACTGGTTTATTCTTGTAATCTCCTATAAGTAAAGGAGCAAGCATAACAATCGGTAAAATCGATGATAATGCGGCACCAAGGATACCCATTAGGAAAATTGATAGAGCAAATCTCCCAAGTAAAGGTTCCAAGAGGGTGACCATTGTTATTACTTCTTCAACCGGCTTATTCATCACATAAAGAGTACCTGCAGCACAAGCCATAATGGAGCCGCTGATTAGAAATAACATCACCGATGCAACCACTGCATCTTTTCTCTGTTCTTTGAGCTGACCAATTGTCCACTTCTTTTCTTTCATCAATACACTTCGGACGACGAAAGTCGGTGCCGTGAGGGTCGTTCCCACAAGCGCGGAAATTACCAGAGGGGCATTAATCTCTTTGGGTATCGTCGGGATAAGTCCTTTAGCTATTTCCGTAGGATCTGGTAAAACTATGAACATGGTTAGAAAAAAGCTCAATCCCATTATCGAGACAAAAATTATCATTATTTTTTCAAAAAACGAGTATTCTCCCGACAATAGTAAAATGTACATAAGAATAATTATTCCCACGGCTATCCAGAGATGACTCCATCCATTACCATCAAATAGGATGATCGACCATTCATGTATCATGTCTGATATAACGCCCATGATTCCTATTAAAGCCAAAATCTCGACTATAATCAATCCTATCATGGTAATTATAGCTAAAGGCTGTCCTAAAAATTTAAAATGCTTTTTATACGCGTAAAGAGCACCCTCTCCTGTTACTACAGCATATCTGCCATAGGCTTCAAGCAAAACGAAACTGAAGATACAAGATAACGCGAGTGCCCATAACATTGAGAGGCCGTATCTTGAACCTGCTGATGCCATGGCAACTACACTACCGGTTCCGATTGTATACCCGACAAGAAAAAACCCTGGTCCAACTGATATTATAAAATTCTTAAGTCGCCTAAAAACAAATGATATTTTATTAACCATAACACTAAATATTACTTTGATAAAAATTAATAATCAAGACGAGACGTAAGCAGCTTATTCCAGTCAAAGTGATGGAATTGTTTCATCAGGTACCATAATTGGAAGTATTTCACCACTATTGTTAACAATCCCTATCTTTAGGTCTTTGTCCAATTCTACACGTTTGCTAATATACTTTTGCAGATCGTCTATCGATAGATAATAAAAGCCCATCATATTTGCCAGCATTGATTGCTTCATGGTTAAAGTCATTTTATAATTACGTTTAACATAATTGAGATACATACATTCAGAAGCAGCAAAACGGTTTCCGATAACATCTTCATCCAGCATTTTCCATAGAGTATCGTCATCATATCTTGCCAATCGGCACATCTCTTTCTCATGGGTTGGGGCAACACCTTCATAGCATGGGGATAAAAGGATTATTTCTCCACCTGGTTTAGTTGCCCTTTCAGCAGAAAACATACCTTTGTCAGCCTGTGTAAGGTCATAATCAAAAGGAAATGAACTACTGATTGTAATATCAGCTTTTTCACGAAAGTGGACTCCATTTATTTTCATACCCCATGATACGATTTCTCGGTGCGCTTTGATAAAATGACCAGATACCGCTTTTACCACTTTATTGTTTTCATTTAATATTACATTCACAATAAAGTGTAGTCCAACTTTTTGAGCAAAATCTTCCATCTCCTCTCGCATGGGTGTCATCACCTTTCCTAATTGTGCTTCTGTTGCCCCCAGAAGGTGCATTGCATATACGGTTTCAGTGCCAGCCACACCAGGTAGTAGCATTTTTGCCCCACCACTCCATCCTGTAGGATGATGTGGCAGTGCTGCACCAACTGCTATTCGAATATCTGCGTCAAGTACACTTTTATTTACTAAAATCCTAGTTCCTCTCCGTGTTAAACCTTTATCAACAAGATTGCTGTGGCAATTGTGATTTTGAATTTCAATTCTACTCACAATGTCCTGCCCGAATCTTTCAAGGATTTCTTCCTCTGACATGTCACGGTGTGTTCCAGTGGCAATTATTAGCTTTATCTGCTCGTCTTTCACCCCTGCATTGTTCAATTCTTCCAAAACAAATGGAAGTATCAATTTTTGTGGGGTTTTTCGTGTTCGATCATCAACCATAATTACAACTGAGGAATCTTTTTTCACGATATTCCTTAACCTATCAGAACCCACGGGTACTTGCAAAGCCTTTCTAATTTCTTCTTCTTCACTTATGGGAATTTGAAATTTATTCCTTTTTAGGTTAAAACAAAGATTTTCTTCAGGGATATCTAATTCGATAACTCTTTCACCATAATGTACTTTTATCATTTTATGAATTCTCCTTTCAAATATTAAATTGATCCTGTTTGGCTAGAGCAAAGCTAATTAATAAATCTTTATATCAACCTTCAAACATTGTTTTCCTACACACGATTAAAGATATAGCATAACGTATTACTTCACATTAACTTATCGCTTTACATGTTATTCCCTCAGCAAACTATCAATCATTTTACCTGAGGTGTATGTAGTTGCCATTAATCTAATAGAGATTGTAGTTACAACAAAAATAGTTGCAAAGAAGAGGACAAAAGTTGTGATTTCGTTCACGTAAAAGCAGACTATTAAAGTTCAATAGCTTCTTCTAGCATTGATAAGACAACCTTTTTACTCTTATATGCAGCAGCATCAGGATTCGCGGTGTAATCAAACCCTAACTCTACCGTTAAAAAACCATCATATCCTGTTTCAAGTAATGCTTTAAAGAAGGGTACAAAATCAATGGTTCCTTCTCCGGGTATTTTATGTTGGTCTCCTAAACTGTTGTTATCATCCAGATGGATATGCATAGGAATCTGTTTTCGAGCAAGCAGATAGACTGCGTCTACAAGTGACTCCTTGTTAACATGACAATGTCCTGTATCCAATGCAATTCCCATATTTTTGTATTTTTGTTCCTCGATAAGTCTCGCCCCATCTTCAATGGTTAAAATCAAGTCGCTTTCCAACATGTGAGCAGGTTCCAATAAAAGAAGTACATCTTTTTTAATTGCATAATCCACTAACTCTGATAGACTGGAATTTAGATCTTCCATACCCTGATGGTAACCTTGACCATATAGTGTGCGCCCAGGACAAAGACTTACTTTATTACAACCTAAAGCAAGAGAAGTATCTATACTCTTCTTAATATATTCTACACTCTCTTTTCTTATATTTTTGATTGGACTACATAAATTTGTCGGATAGCCAAACTGCGCGGGAATAAAACCCGATATTTCAACTCCAGTTTCTTCAATTGTTTTTATTATTGAAGAGATACTTGCTTTGTCCATGTCTTTGTAATATGCATGTGGTCTACCACCCCAGATTTCAACCCCGGGATAGCCTATTCTTGCAGTTCTATTAATCGCATCTTCAAGCCTGTAATTGTAATATAATTTCGTTGAATAACTCAGTTTCATAATGATATTTGTTTTATTCTGCAATTAATTTTTCCAGCATATCTTTCATCTTCACGGCTTCATTCAAGATATTGCTAATTCCACTAATATCGACTACTACATATCCATCGTAGTTAACCTTCTTAAGGGTATCAATAATATTTTTGAAATCAATATTCCCTTTACCGGGCTGGTAGTGGTATGGTCTGGTACCATCATTATCGGAAAGATGAACTAACCTTAAATATTTCCCCAATTTATATATTCCCAAATCCAAGTATTCACTAATGGCATGTGCATGGGCAACATCGTAAACCATTCCAATATTTTCAGACTGGGTGTCATTAAATATACTAATGGTACCATCAACAGAAGAAATAAAGTCACCTGCTCTCATTTCCATGGCAAAAAGCAACCCGTTTTCACTTGCTATTTCTGATGCTTTTCTAAGTTGCTCAACAACTATCCCTCTTAGTTTTGACCATGAAAATCCTTCCGGGATATCAACTGCTATTGATGGCCCTCCATGATAAATGGAAACTCTTTCCTTTGGTACCATTTCCGGTGGAAGGTAAAAGCAATTGGTAGTCATTTTTGCACCAATTTGTGCTGTCATTTTACATATTTGAACCAACTCTTCAAGCGATTTTTCTCGTCTCTTTTTATCAAGGGAAAACAAGTCATACGTCACTGCCATAATGCTTACAACTTCAAGTTCCAAGTCTTTGGAACGTGCAATTATCTTTTCCCAATTATTAGCATAATCTTCATATTCGCCGGCTACAATTTCCATCTCCATGGTATCAAAACCAGCTTCTTTGATTTCTCCCATTACTTTAATTACATTTTCCACACTTGGTGGCAAACCATACAATGTTATCGGAATTGTAAACCCACAAGTTACTTTCATCATAATGTTTTAATTATTATTTAATTATTATTTAACTATTAACTGTCGAAGCATGAAAAGTTCATAGTTTCTTCAAAATTTCGCTAATCTTGTCCTCGTAAATTTTTTGCCATTCAGACCCCAGCAGACAGTTGTGATCTTGATATGCACCACTGCCAAATTGGTCTATGCTTGGAGCATAATGGATATATCCATTTGTATAACCCGCAACAAAAGTGTTTTTAAAAGGTGATTTATTTTTAATATTAAGCCCCACTTGTACAGATACTTCGGCGGGAAAGGTAACCAATACAAAATCACCTACTTTAAGTGCTTGAATTTCAACATCTATAGTGCTTTCGCCGGCAGATTCATTCTCGATTTCACGTTCCTTTGCGAGTCCAATGTTATACTGTAATCTTGATAATTTTTCCATCGCGTAAATGTTTTGCAGATACTTGGCAATATGGCGTCTGTTCTCCTCATCCAGTTTTTTTAAGTCATTTCTGCCTAAGTCCCTTTCACGTAGGTACCTATGTGAGTAGTATGATGGATATTCTTTAAAGATATTATATTGTATATAAAGTGGGAGAAAGGTCTTGAAATTGAGACTGGTACTACGTAAAGAACGGAGTAATTCTTCTTGTTCCTTCTCCATTGAAGCAATTCTTTCAGCAAAGTCAGTTCTACGTGGCAGTTTTATTACTTCGGTGATGATCTTGAGATCTCCGGTTCTTACCGGTTTAATATTTCTTATGGCATCCATTGCGCTCATTCCCAGCATTATGCCTAAAGGCTCTTGGTCTCTAACACTGTGGACGTCCTTATAAAGGATAGGGATTACATCGCCACAAAAACCTTGAATAAAAAGAGCAATTGTACCCTCGCTCATATTTTTTTCAATTAGTTTTGAAGCGAAACCAGGATAACCGCCAGTCTCTTCACTGATAGATTGATAAGGGTGCCCGGTAAAATTATAAACTATTGCCAAGGTCTCACCATTTTTTTTGTCAAGTCTCAATATCCCGATTTCGGGGTCTATTGGCCCGATACTCTCAATTTCTTCATCCGGAGGAAGCGGATTCGCATGTCTTATTGCCCATCCTTTACCATTTTTAAGCTTCAGGATGTGATTCTCTGTTATTCTATCCTCGTATCCACTACCTGCACCTACATTTACAGGCACCATATTCTGACTAGCCAACCTGACAGCCTGAATAGTTCGTGCTTCAACATCCTGGCAAACATTATAACCGGCTCCGTGAAGATGGCTGGCGTTTATAAGCACGTTTTGAGGATCTATCCCTAATTCCTCTTTTACTCGAGATCTGACTTCACTTAAATAATTATCTTTAAGTGATCCTATCCCTCCAATTGCTACTGCGTCAACAGTTATTATTATTGCAGAAGTATTCTGGCTTTTCAAAACTAAAGCTTTAACAAAGAGTGAATCTGTAATATTTCCCTTGATATCCGGATTTGTTATGTTAACCTTGGCTACTCCTGCTCTAAGTTGGGCAGAGGCCGTTGTGACGGTAAGAGTTAGATAAGTCAAGCTTAATAATAGAACTGAACACATCAGTTTTGTACTTTTAGTGTTAGTAATAGTATGTCTAAAAATTTTCATGTTTAATCTTTTTTCTCGTACATATAAAAAATCCAATATTTACAATTTATTTAAAATATCATTAACTTTTTGTTCATATATACATTGCCATTCTGGAGCAATAAAACAATCACAGTCTTCCTGGACCCCTCCATTATATTGTTCAACTGTTGGCGCATAATAGATATAACCATTTGTATATCCTGCAGTAAAAGTAAATTTGTGAGGTGACATTTTTTTAATATTTAATCCAACCTCAACGGATACCTCACCGGGGAAAGTAACTATTATAAAATCACCTATTCTTACTCCCAGTATTTCAACATCTACTGTCGATTCTCCCGCATCCTTATTAAACTGCTCATGCATCTCTAGTAATGAAATGTTAGTTTGTAGGCTCGCCAATTTATCTACTGCATGTAAATTCTCCAAATACTTATCAATATTACGCCTATTTGCATCATCCAAATTTTTCAAATCATTCCTGCCAAGACTCTTTTCGTGTAGGTACTTATGTGAGTAATAGGACGGATATTCTTCGAAGAGATTATACTTAAGATATAGCGGCAAGAATGTCTTAAAATTAAGACTGGTTCCTTTCAGCGATTTAAGTAGTTTCTCTACTTCGGCTTTCATTGGTCTAATCCTTTCCTGAAAATCTGTCCTACGTGGTAGTTTAATAACTTCATTTATCACGTTCAACTTATCGTAATTAGTTGTTTTTATCTCTGAAATAGTCGACATGATGCTGTTCCCCAGCATATTACCCAAAGACTCGGCATCATGTGGATTGTTTACATCTTTGTAATGGACTGTGGAGATATCTCCACCGAAACCCTGGATAAACAACGCTATTGTACCCTCGCTAAGATTATCTTCAATTATCTTTGAGGCGAATCCTGGGAAATCAGCTGTTACACCCTGATTGGGAATCCCTTGGTAAGGATGACCCGCAAAATTATAAATCACCGCCAACGTTTCTCCATTCAACTTATCAAGACGTAATATCCCAATCTCATAATCTTCGGGGTTAAGTCCGGTTACTTCTTCGTCAGGTGGCATAGGATAAGCGTGCCTGATATCTGCTTCTTTACCATTTTTTAGCCTGAATCGTCTGTTTTCAGTTATACGATCTTCATACCCCCTGCCGACACCTACTTTGACCGGTACCATTTTCATCGAGGCTGTTTTTACAGCTTTTACGGTTCGCTCCGCTATGTCTGAACAAACATTGTAACCCGCGCCATGAAGATGACTTGCATTTATTAGTATGTTTTTACTGCTTATTTTCAATTCACTCTCTACTTGTCTCCTTACCTTTTGGAGGTAATCATCGCCTATTGAACCAATCCCCCCCAATTGCAACGGCATCAACGGTAATGATTGCAACCTTGACAGGGCCGTTTTCAAGGACTAATGCTTTCACATATAATGAATCATTTACTAAAGAATAAGAATCTGTATTTGTGATATCTATTTTTGCCACCCCTGCTTTAAGTCGGGCTGCTTCAGTGTTATTCGGATAAAAAAGACCTAAAATACTTGCAAGTGTTATTATAATCTTTGGAACAATTCTATACATGATAAAATTCAGTCAAATTTTGAATTATTTTTGTTAGGTATATGAATATCTAATAAGTGACATTTTTTAATTATTTCAGGTATTTATCCAGAAAACGTAAAGTCCCCACACCATGAATTTCATGTGGACCATCAAAATATTCAATTTCTGTGCGGTCGCCAATTCCAAGTTTTACATATAGTCTTCTTACTTTCGCATATTCATACGCCACCCATTCATCTGGAGCTACCCCATCCCAATGCCCTCGTTCAACCATGAATGGCTTGGGAGCTATCAGGCCGGCCATCTCCGCGTAATTAATTGTATTGCCAAAGTTAAACTCGAATATCTCATATTCCCCAACCAACATGTAACTGGAAATAAAATCTACAGAGGTTGTTTTCCATACCCATTGGTTAAAATCTCCTGAACATATTACAACAGAATAATTATTTAAAATCGGAGGCACCCGCATTGCAGTTTTCCCTCCATAAGATAAACCATAAAAACCGAAATGATCTTTATCAACAAACGAAAGTTGTTTTAACCATTTTAGTGCTTGTTCATGCTGTCCTGAAATTACAGAGTAAAGAGATTTTTTCTGCGGATTTGCCATCCTTTGAATGGTTCGAAAGCCGTCAATCCCGTAAGGATCCTGTGGTGCATACACTATGTATCCCTGATCGGCTAATGTTGATCCAAAAGAATAATAAGCCGATTTAATATTCGGATCAACAAGGGGTTCCGGTTTACCACCTAGCCCATGCTGAAATACCACTACAGGACGTTTTTCCCCCGGTTGAATATCTTTTGGGATCAATAATATTCCCCCGGCTAATATTTCCGGCCACACGTCTATCTTAACCCAGTAACCGCACCATTTGGACGTTTCATACGCCAAACGGGAACAGGCATTAAAAGGTTGGGAAGGCGATGGCATCTTCCCAATTATCTCTTCATGGAAATACTTTCTGTACGGTTTTGTTGTTTCCACCCATCGTTCAATCGATGAGTTATCTGCTTTATTCCAGAATTTTTCTCGTTCATTGGTACTTCGTTTAATTACTTTATCCAGGTGCGTCATTAATTCCATAAACTGATCGTGCATTCTTGAATTAAAATCAAAATCAAGGCGAAGATCGGTTACTTCATTATCGTGTTGTATTTTTTTGTTCTCAATACCCAAACCGGATAACAATTCCTCTAACGCTCCAATTGAACCTGGCAATCCTTTACCATTACCGCTTTGCACAACCTGCAATTTTTCCGGTACACCTAGTTTTTTAAATACTTCCCCAGCCCTGCGTGCTTCGGTTTGTATTGATTCAAGAGAGGGGGTTGTTAAGCTTCCTGGAGCTGCTACACTCCGGCGTTTCCCGGTAGCCACTGGAGGGCCTTCAATCTCTGGTCCTTCACATGCTTCGATAACTAATAGCCTTGGCGCTATAAGGCTGGCAATTTCAGCATCTCCGAATTCTTCTAATAGCCCCCATACATTCCGATAAATCGGCTCTTTCCAGATTTGTTCTCTTTCTTGAAAATACCCGCTAACTAGCGTGGCATTTACGCGGGTGTCTATAGCGGCACTGTATAACGCGATTAACCCTCCCTCACCGTATCCCGCTACTGCAACAGGTAAGTCTGTTGACTGGCTTTTAAACCAGTCAACAGCTGCAAGTACCTTTTGGATTTCATAACCGATAATATGTCTTCCTACCTCGTAAGCTCTACGATAAATAAATTCTCGGTGTGGTTGATTAGTCATGATGATTTCAGGATTTCCGGACCATGTGTCTTCCCTGTTTATTAAAACAGGGATGATAATTCGGCAACCTGCTGCGGCTAATTCCCGTGCGAACTGCGCTTGCCGAGGTAATCCCCGACTTAATCCCAGCAACATTTCCGGAGATTGGTCTGCATCTGGTAAAATGACTACCTGAGCTTGGACAGTTGCACGGGGTTCTATCCATAAGCCCGTTCCCGTGACACCATCCAAGACATGCCAACTGACATCGTAAACAGTATACGCGTCTGTTTCGGCAACCAATGCCTTTCGGTTCGTACTTTCATTCAGGATTAATTCACGCGCAACTTTTCTCTCATCTACCACACCCGTGATTTTCTTAAATCGTACGCGGTTTGGTTCAACGGATTTTGTATACTCATCGAATGATGCATAATTACGATTCCAATGTCTTTCACGGCTTTTAACCGAAGCTTTCAGTTCTTTGGCAAAATACCCATGCATACCTTCTATCATCTGAGCCCGCAAACCATCTACGTCATTCGCAGACAGCAACTTTGTTCCCGGTAAATATTCCGAACCAGGTTTATAAGGCTGACCTGAAGTTGTTATTCCTAAACTAAAAAGGAAGATTAGGATTATACATTTTTTTTTTAATTTCATTTTGTCTACATGTCTGAGTATTCTATATGCATAGTTATTATTAAGATAACTTGGTAAAACCTTATATTAAAAAGTTGATTCCATTAAATTTACACCTTTTCAGGTATTTTCCATGGAGCACGTCCACCATCTTGGCGTGCCAGGAGTTTGTTTGCTTCAGTATTATCAATGAATCTTTCATTTACTCCATCAATTTTTAGTAGTTGGTTACCGACTCTATATGCAATATATGCCATATGTGAAATGGCTTGAGAAATTTGCGCCTTTTCTATATCTGCATTCGGAGTTTCGCGAGTACGGATACAATGCATGAAGTTCTCTATATGTTCTTCTACCGGGTTTACGCCCGTCATAATGGCAATAATTTCTCCCTTCTCATTAAAAGCTTGCCAACCTCCACCATGCCTCCCAAGATACATCATCCCATTTGTACCATATATTTCAATTCTAGTCCCGGTAAATTGCCAATTGGGAAAGAGAGCTTTGCTTGCCCTGATTTCGATAGGAATTTTAATCAAGCTGGACCACCAATCAACCTCTAATTCTAATGAGATGTCTCCATAGTCATATATAGCCGTCAAGGAATCAGGAATATCGGCTACACGCTCCGGATATCTTACTGCTCCTTTACCAAATACAGAAAGTGGATAATCCATTCCCGTGAGCTCAGAAGTTATCCAACGTGCGATATCTAACTGATGAATTGATTCTGAATCGCTCCCTGAATAATCCCAAAAATAACGCCATACTCCAGGTCCTGTTTTTTTTGAGTTATAAGGCCTTTTTGGTGCGGGTCCGCACCACATCTCATAATCAAAGCCGTCAGGTATAGGCATTTCCGGATACGGGCCAGGGCTGCCAATTTGTTGATTAAGCATATTTAGGACCCTGATGTAGTGTATTTTCCCAATATTTCCTTCTTTAAGAAACTTGATTGCCTCTTCATGATATTTCCCACTTCTGTTCTGAGATCCAACCTGTACAATTTTTGAATATTTTCGTGAAGCTTCAACCATTTTCCGTCCTTCGTAAACATTGGGTGACATGGGTTTTTCTACATAAACATCTTTACCTGCCTGACATGCCATAATAGTTGCGAGTGGCGCCCAATGAGTACCAGGAGAAATAATCATGGCGTCAATATCCTTATCATCTAATATCCTCCTGAAATCTTGGGTAGTTTTTGGTACTCTACTTTGCCCGACACTAGTTTGCGAGATTCCCCAATCTTGTTTATCCCTGAATTGCCAACTCTCTCCACTACAAGCTTTCAATCCATTTGCTATTCTTCGATTATCAACATCACATATGTATCCGATCTCAGCTCCTTGTTTTATAAATTCTTCAATGAGATACAGGTTTCTTCCTCCTAATCCCATAACTCCAATAGTGATTTTGTCGCTTGGTGTAATCTTTTTAGCCATGATGGGATTATAAGTTCTGCTAAATGCTAATCCCGATCCTAATAATGCGCCTGTCGTGATAAATTTTCTACGATTCATCATTTTTCTTTTCTCTTGTAAGTTTAATTTTACATGTGTTTTGTTAATTGTAACCCGGGTTTTGGACCATATTGTCATTAACATCCAGTTCACTAAGTGGTATTGGCCACAGGTAGTTGTGATTATAGCATTTTAATTCACCAATGATCAGATAACCTTCATCATCAATATTATACAGTCCGGTATAGTTTTCAGGATCGTCTGTAATCCTCAGTCCTAATATTTGGCGGTTAACCTCTTCTACCAGTATTCCCCATCTTCTTATATCAAAATATCTTACGCCACCTTCAAATGAGAGTTCAATCCATCTTTCATTCCTTACTATTTGTCTGAGTTTAGAAGCATCAGTTTCGGTAACTATGGGCATATTGACTTCTTCTCTCTGTCTTACTCTATTAATAGTTTGATCTAATAATTCTTGAGAAATAGGATCTCCTGCTTCAAGTTTTGACTCAAGATAACTTAAAAGAACTTCAGCAAATCTTATCTGCGGATAATCTCCTCCATAATATTGCCTGTTTCCTTCATACATAGGATCCCAAAACTTTTGTAACATGAACCCGGAAATATTAGGTCCTGTTTGACCACTTTTTGCGATAGTAGCAGGATCTCCCTGAAAAATTACCCCTTCAGGCTTGTCTGGAAGGTAAACCTTTGTATAACCTGTCAGCAATAAGGTTGCATAAAGTCGTGGATCTCTGTTTGCATAAGGGTTTGAGGGATCATATAATGGTGATTCAGTAATGGGTAGTCCGTCATTCATAGGGAATGCATCCACGAAATGTTTAAATACATTACATGCGTTATATCCACCATATAATGAAGGTCTTATTGTATGCTGAGACATTGCTTCACCATACTCATTCTCCATGTACTGGTTGGCAAAAATAAATTCGTCATTATTTTCCCCTTCGTCTTCGAAAAGCTTTTTATATCTAGGGTCAATCTCATACCTACCCATGTCTATTATAGACTTATAAGTTGCTGCAGCTTCTGACCATTTTTTCTGGGCCATGAGACATCTTCCTTTCAATGCAAGCGCAGCTCCTCTCTCTATTCTTCCCATATCGGAAGATGGTTGTCTTAAAGGAAGAGCAGGAGTTATTTCTGTTAACTCAGCAATGATAAAATCAACAATTTGATTTTCAGTTGACTGTGTCATAGAATTGGCTTTTTCAAAGGTTAATGTCGTTGTGACCAATGGAACATTGCCGAAAGTTTGACTTAGCCAAAAATAACTGAATGCACGTAAAAATCTAACCTCAGCTATCATTTGATTTTTTTTTAGTAGCATCCATCTCCACTTTATCTATGTTGTCGAGGAAATAATTGCAGCGGCTGATCTGCCTGTATATTTTCTGCCACATAGTTGTTACAGTACCATGAGTAGGATGAATTTCAACATCCCTAGACCAAGCGAAAGATCTCCAACTTGCATAGCCGGCATAGGCAGACATCCATATCATTGATTTGTCAAGATTATTAAGCCGCTCAGCCCAACGCTCCTGATAGTTAAAATAAACTCCCATCAGTGCCTGGAATGCCTCACTTTCAGTTTGCCAGAAGATACCTTCACTTATTGCATTAGTTGGGTGTTCAAGCAAAAAGTCTTCGTTACATCCCGGCGAGAAGAGAACGAATAATACCAGAATGAGATTGACTTTGATAGTTAATTTATAGAATTTTTTGCTATTCATAACCTTTAATTTTTTAAAATTGAATGTTTATTCCCAAACTCCAAACACTGGTAATGGGATAATAATTTACCGCGTAAGTTCCGTATGTTTCCATTTCAGGATCCCATCCCGGATAGAAATAGTCGAATGTTTTAATATTCTCGCCATGTAAATAAATACGCAATTTTCTAATGTGACTGTTTTTCAAGAATTTAGATGAAAAATCATAACCAAGCTGTAAATGCTTGATTCTTAGAAAACTTGCATTTCTAGTCCAGTAATCGAGATAATCATTCCACGGAGCACCATGGTAAGATGTTTCTAATCTTGGGTATTTAGCTTTAGGGTTCGGATTTTCAGGTGTCCATCGGTTTTCTATATGCCACATCTGAATATTTCCAAAATTATCAAATGCGAGCTCATCGCCTCCTATAATCTTTATATGACCACCTTGACCCTGAAACTGGGTGAAAAAATCGAATCCTTTATAGCCAATACTGATACCCATTCCGTAATTATATCTTGGAAAAGAAGAACCAATAATGGTACGGTCATAAGCCGAACTAATTATTCCATCTGGTTTCCCGTCAGGTCCGCTTATATCGACATATCTCGGAAATCCCGGTTTGGCTGTGTAATTTTGAGTAGCATAGTTAGCAATGTCTGTTGCGTCCACAAAAAGTCCATCTGTTTTATATCCGTATATTGACTGTAACGGTTCATTGATAAATAGTCCTCTATTTATATCTTTCTCAACACCTGCCAGGTCAAGCACTTTATTTTTATTAACGGAAAAATTTGGTGTTATACTGTAAGTCACGTCTCCTATCTTGTTCTCATGCAACAATTCAAATTCCCATCCTTGGTTCTCTACCGATCCGGCATTTTGTTGTCCAACTGACATACCAAGGACTTGTGATACTGATAAAGCATAAAGAATATTATCGGTAAGCTTATAATAACGGTCGACACTTAAGCTTAACTTACCATCGAAAACTGATATATCAATTCCTCCATTTGTGATCTTGGTGGTTTCCCAGGTGATGTCTGCAAATGGTAAATTAGTAAGCTGTATACCGGGATAGAATTTTTCAGATTCACCCATTACCCATAAAGATCCTAGACTGAGTACTTTTTGGTAGGGGTAGTTACCGATTGACTGGTTACCCAAGACACCATAAGATCCACGAAGCTTTAAGTTGGAGATCCAGGGTACCTGAAAGAATTCCTCTTCCGAAATGCGCCATCCGGCAGAAAATGATGGGAAGAGTCCGAACCTGTTTCCTTTAGCAAAACGTGAGGATCCGTCATATCTTAGATTACCTTCCAAAAGATATTTATCCTGATATGAATAATTGAGTCTTCCGAAGTAAGACTCAAGGTTATATGTGGATAAGCTTTCAGCGTTACTGTCGTTTACAGCCGAGGCGGCGCTCAACACAAAAAGCTTATTTGTTGGGAAATTATCCCTGTAACCAGACAGAGATTCACTTGTATTAGACTCTGCTGAAAACCCAGCTAAAAGATGTATATGATGGTTTCCGAAAGTTTTGTCAAAATCCAACAGAATCTCATTTAACCAACCACTTCCGATGGAGTGTGTAACACTTGATTGGCTTGGTCCGAAAGTCCAATTTGGATCAGGTGTTATTTCTGCTCCAAAGAGTCTGTTTCTGGAATTTGATCGACTGTAACTGAATCTGTCAGTGATTTTTAATGACTCGAAAATATTCCATTCAAGTGAAGCAATACTTGTGAGGTTAGCACTTATTGTTTCTCCAAATCCTTCTGTGTCTATAGTTGCATCAACGACGGGATGTCCCATATAGATACCATAAGTGCCATCGGATTTTTTCCCAGGAGCAATTGCCGCATCGTGGTGTGCAGAACCTATAATAGCCATCATATCAGATGTTGGAAGACCTGAAGACCTAACACCCGCGGGCCTTTTTTCGGTTGAGCTAATTCCTGATAATTTCACATTTAATACCAGATTATCTCTAAACTCACTTTTAACATTAAGCATCATATCATAACGGTCATAATTATTCTTTGCAACTAAACCGTTTTGCTTCAGGTATCCGACGGAAAAGAAGTAGAGAGCATCTTTTGCACCTCCTTTAAAAGTAAGGTTGTGTTTAGTTTGAAGCCCGTTATTTGAGTTGAGAAGATCTTTCAAGTGTTTTTTATTGGGATAGTTGTCAAGATCAGTTCCAGACCTGAATTTATCGATTTCAGCTTGTGAATATAAAGGATTTTGTCCCGCGTTAATCATAGCTTCATTGAACATTTCCGCATAAGTCCATGAGTCGGCAAAATGGGGTAACTCAGTTGCTTTCTGCTTGCCAATATAAGAATCATAGCTAACCTGCATTCTTCCTTCCACCCCCTGTTTAGTTGTTACAATTATAACGCCGTTTGCAGCACGGGAACCATAAATAGCTGAAGAAGCAGCATCCTTCAACACTGATATGGTTTCAATGTCAGTGGGGTTAACATTATTCAGAGAACTGGGAACGCCGTCAACAAGAACCAGAGGGTTAGTTCCTGCACCGCTCCAGGTGCCAAGCCCCCTTATTTTAAGATCTGCACCGTCATATCCAGGACGACCTGAAATTTGTGTTGCCGTAACGCCAGGAGTTTCTCCTTGAAGCAACTGGGAAGCCTGGGATGTGATTTTTTTTTCTAACTTATCCGCTCCCACGGTTGTAACAGAACCCGTAAGATTGACTTTTTTCTGTACACCATATCCCACTACCACTAACTCATCCAATGCCTTTGTGTCTTCTAAAAGAGCAATATTAAAAGCAGATTGTCCAGTTGTGACTATACTTTGTTCCAAATATCCAATATACGAAACACGAATGGTGGCATTATCTTTCACGCTTAGCGAAAAATTTCCATCCATATCGGTGACGGTTCCATTTGTTGTGCCGATTTCTAATATATTGACACCAATAATGGGGTTTCCATTTTCATCCACCACTTTCCCGGTTATTTGCTTTTTCGCCGGTTGCTCTACTGAGGAGGTGGCGGTAGATTCTTGAGAATAGCTGTTTGATGCAGAGGAGAAAAGTATGCAGAAAAATAGGAGTAACAGGGTTATTCTCATGATTTTTAGAACGTGTTTAAAGTTATTGAGAGATTTCCTCCTCTCGACAGAATATTTATTCATATTTTCGCACGATTTTAATTATTTAAAAAAGGTAATTAGATTCACTTGGGCCGGGCGATACTCTTAGTGTCATTCGGCTTTTGTTTGTTGTTATATTTCCATAGGCATTATAATTTAAATGGTTGATACTGTTACAAAAGGAGCGTAAGGCGCATTTTTTTTAACTTTGATTTTAAACTAACAACTAAAAATTAAAGGTCATGCACTTTACAGGGCCGTAAGTTAGGGAAATATTCCACAATATTCTACAAAATAAGAAAGATTTAACATTATTTTGAAATTAAGCCTGAAAGCCTTGATGAAATCGGGGCGCGAGAATTACTAGAGAGGGGCTTGGATCGGGTTGATAAGCCTCGTTGCTGTTATTGGGAGGTGGGAGCATGAACCGTAAGGCTTACGAGTGTAAAGTACCCAAGTTAGACATGTGCAAGTTAAGTTTGATTGGGAAGAAGAGTGGCGGTAGTTTCGTCTCACACACTTTTTGGAATACTAGCTGTTGTCTTGAAAACGAAAATCCCCATCTTTAAAACAGGTGAAAAGGCTTACGCTAATGGCAATAAGAAAAAACAACTACATGGCAAGCGACGGGTGTATGCGCTTCTTGTAAATCAATATTCATGATCGTGCGGTGACGAAAAAGTTGATAAATGAAACGGCATAAATAGATATAGAGTTCATTTTTATTGAGACAACGTCTTTTATTTGCTGTAATTTATTAACAGGTCAATCCATGTAATGGATAACGGGGGAACCGCATTATTAGATATAGTCGAGTAAACAATTTTAATCTCATTATTTTTAAGTCTCCACCAATCCTCATTAATGGGAACTTGACGTCTCCCCCTTTGCCACCAATCTTTTTCAAACAAAAACGAGGAGTGATCATCTATACTTGGATCAATAACCGCTTCATAGTTTTTCTGACCTTCACCCTCGCTACCGGATATTACCACAGGGCCATTGTCATTGACATATACCTCCATTTTTTCATCAGGCTTCAAATTTCGCATATAAAGTACAAGGTGGGAGGCAACTTCATATCCCTTTTTTAGGGCTTCAGGGATATTATCCCCTATTCGTAGTGGAAAGATTCTTTCCCCGCTGTACCAGGTACCTTTTTTTGAAAGTTGAAAAATTCCAGGGGTTATTTTTACAGGATCAACCATGTAATGTTTATCGGCATATTCCACTTTTTCGGGGTCTGCTAACTCGTTCAACCATGTTTTTTCATTCCAGTCATCGGCCGAAAAGGCCAATTGTAGTCCATCTGAACCGGCCCTGTGAAAAAGTAATGCCTGAGCATAAAACATTTCCGGGTTTTTTGGCTTGTCGTAGCGCTTTTGTCCTGTCTTGTCATCCTCTGGACGAGAATCTGTATCAACAAAACCCAAGGCAAGCCAGGTGGTAGGGTAAACCAACACACCCGATTCTTTTGCAACATGTACAAATTCTTCTACCGGTATGTCAAAGTTGCTGGATGGGACATAGTGAGTAGGCACGATAATGTCCACCAGTTTCTCTTTCGCCCAAGTTTTCCAGTCCAAGCCTATCTCCTGGTAACGTTCGAAAGGAATCCTCACCATTAGCCGGATGCGTCGGTTCTGACGTTGTCCAACCTCATCAAGCATTTCCCTGACATCCCGAAGAAACCGGGTCATCATAAGGGAATCCGGCTTTTCAAAAAAAGGTGGGTAAACGGCAAAATCCATCGATATACCATCAATTCCCAACTCTGCGGCTTCCCTGAGGATAGCTTTCTTGAAATTGCGAACTTCCTCGTGCTTAAAATCAAGCAACACGGTACCGGGTATGCGATACTCCGGGTGTTCTTTATTGAATTTACCAACAAGACCCACCCAAACCCAATTGTTCGGGTCGGCCGGACCGTATTCGTGATTCATTTCGAGCCGGGCAAATATTTCAAAGCCGAGTTGATGTGCCCGCTCCACCGCGATACGTAAGGGACCTCCCTGGTCAATTAAATGATTCACGTTTTTATTTACCCATCGATCGCCCTCCCTGAGCATCGAGAGCTGGGAACGGGTTAACCCGTTCCCGAAAATCTGCCCCACTTTTGTTTCATAACAAAACACGCTTCCTGGCCCTAACCCCCATTCGATTATCTCAACGTCGCTGTTTTCAAAACAATCCACGTAGTTCTTCTCCAAGTAATCACGGTCCATTAAAAAATCGGTGAAATACATTGTGAAACCGTCATGCCTGTACACCAGCGGGATTTTTTTAAGCGGGCGATTTCCCCAGTGCTTCTCTTCCCAATCACTAGCTAACCCGAAAATCTTTAAGCAGGTATCACTGTATTTTTTATTAATGGTAAATAACCCGGCATCTCTTACTTTTTTCGCAGTAAGTTGGGAGTAATTATATTTCCCGGCATCCATAAGGCTATAATTCTGGAACCCGGTTATTTCCCTGGGGTTAAAATACATTTTCTCGCATTTTGAAGCACGGTATTCCCACGTCCATATGTTACTGACATCGGCTTTTACCTCGTGACTTTGAATGTTTATAATCGAAGGGTCTTGTAGTAGATCCCGAACGGATGCAAAGGAACCGTCTTTTTTCAGGAAATAAATACCAGTACGGGGGTCAATGTAGGCCCAGTGGTTGTTAACGTGTACTTCTGAGCATATGTGACCACCAATATCATGCATGACAATGCGCCCGGGGATGGAACAGATTTCACAAAGGGCAACCATAAGGCGACCTAACGTTTCACAAAGGATTTCTGGCTTATCAATCAGTTGCTCTTCTGTTCCTCCATACACATAATTTGTGAATAGATAATCAGCAGAATATATTTCCGGTTTTTTCTTGTAAAGGTCCCTGCAGAAACGCATTATTGCAAGAACCTTTTCGCGATCGGTTTTACATTGACCCGTGATATCGCAAACAATTTTCTCTAGTTGAGGGCGTGTTCCCTTTTTATACCTGGTATGAAGAGGCGTGAACTTGGAATAGAGGTAATCCTCGGTTTCAGGGCAAAGAATAACCTGTTCTTTCCTGAGCTGAAAATCGACATTGTTCCCGTAATTTATCTCCAGCTGTTTATAGTTTAACAGATAGGCTTCCCGTTGCTTTTCATCCTCTATTTTATTGGCGGCCGTCGCCCCCGTGAATGCTTGTATATCCTTGCTTGTCAGGGCTTTTCTCACGGTGTCATTCTTTGTGCCGGTACCGGCATTCAAAGAGTACCCTTTCACGATCATAAAGAACACCAATAAAAACATGATTGAAAATTTTTCAACCGTGGCAGCACGAGAATCTTTAATAAATCTACCCAACATGTTATCCTGTATTTATTTTTTACATTTCGGTGTATGGAACCTTTGATGATTATTTTAATCATGTCGGTTTCATGCTGTTTATTTACAGATGGCAATGAGGTCCCTCATTTCGATATCATCCATGTCACGGCAAAAAAACAAGGCCGCGTCTTTAAGTTTTTGATCCTTTGACAAATTCCCTTTTTTTGAAATATGAAATTGATTGATACCGGCTTTTATTGCCTTTGGATCCACTTCAAAAACAGAAAGACCATCTCCCGTGTCATTCCTTAATCTCGTTTCAGACCCGTTAATTTTCACGATCAGGTCTGTCGGGTTGACACGTTCGGTGAAGATGACGGCGTAAACATGCGCGGGAGTAGATTCATCACCGATTTCAATGTCAAAATCAAATGGACCCGTATCGAAGTTCTTATGATTCCCCGGTGTCGGTGATAACCTGGGCATTTTGAAATAGTCATTTCCTCCCTTTAAATACCTGTCAGCCGTGTAATCCCGGTAAGTTACAAAATACAAATTGTTAGTCCCCTTGAGTTTTTCGGGATCTCCGATCTGTGAGAGATACTTGACGCGCGAATTATATTCATTAAATGAATACATCCCGTCGAGACCTGCCTCCCAGGCCGCGGCTGCCCGCGCGCGGAACACCGCGTTTTGCTGTCTTACTAGCAAGGGATGTTCTTCCCTGACACGAGATTCACTAAGGCCCGCGAACATCTTAACATTTTTGTTTTCCCCTAACTTCGCGAAGTTTTCCCAGAAGTCGAGCCTGAAGTAACAGGAGCCAACCACTATATCAACCAATCCCTCGTCAATCCACCTTTCAATATCTACTCCCGCTTTTTTAACGTATTCAGGTGAAGTAGGAACGCGTACCAGCACCAAGATCGGGTTGCCTCTCTTCATGCCTTCATCCTCGGTTACTTGCCTGATTTGCCTGACCATGTCAGTCAGCATGTCCAGTTGTTCTTGGGTCGCGAATTCACCTCGCGCGACCGTTTTGAACAATTCGAAATGCCTCATGAAATCCAATTCAACCCCATCAACATCGTAATTCGCGCAAACTTCCTTGAAGAATTGAACGCATAAATCTCTTACCTCTTCATGTTCAAAATCAACTGAGCTCCAGCGTCCATGTGGCAATCTTTCTCCAATTTCCCCGAATAAATATTGAGGATGCTCTTCTTTGAAATTCGTCCATAAATAATAGGGTTGATCTTTTCTGTGAGCCGCGTCATGTGTATCGTTCATCCGATTTGACCAAAATATCTCGAGCCCGTTTTCTCTAGCAAATTCAACATTCGCTTGCAGTGGGTCTGTCCCTTCTGCAATCATTTCTGCCGTGATGTTCCTAGTCTCAGGGTTAACCCCAAATTCAAAACCATGTTGTAACAAGATCTCACCCGCTTTTGTACGATGAGTGTAATAACCGAACCCCGAGGCTGTCGGGCAAAATGAAATGGTCTGTACACCGGTACCCACTAACCCGGCCGTACGTTTACTCATCAAGTTCTCGAACGAATATTTTTCATTAATAGGGAAATAAATAACATCGCAACCGTCATTGTTATGAATCACGGTTCTGGGTTTATTTAGTTTTGTAGTTCGAAGCTCCCTGTATTTTTCAATGGAGTTAATGGGACTACTTTTTCCATCATTGGTATTACAAGAAAGTAAATGAATGCAAAAAACCAATAATATCAACGTGGACGAAATAATTGTTCTATGTTTCATACGAAAATTTTTAGTAGAGTTATTATTTTTTCAAAACATTCACTAGCCAAGGAACGGCTACTTCTGATTTGAAATAATGATTGGGTACATCAACATTGACATATTTAAAATATTCATCATCGTCTAATCCTTCTGGTATAAATTCATAGTCGTGAAGTCGGTTTTGGGGATCTTGATATTTGGGATAATGGTAAATGGCTAAATTGTCTTCCGCGTCCATAATTTTATATGCATGTTTTATCAAGTCTAAATCTTCAACTGCACCCCCTTCTGTAAGTATAATTGGTCGTGGGGCTATACAAGCAATAATATCCGGATAATCGAACCACTTCCAAAGACCCGGGACACAGTGTCCCAACCAATTTGCTCTAGGACGTATTCCGTCAACAGTTGGCTTGGTCGATACAATCGCTCGTTTAATAATTCTACATAAGAAATCATTAAATACAATGGCATGGATATCTGGGTTTAGGATGGAGAGCACCATTAAAGGCTCTGTTCCAAGGGAATGTCCACTTAAAGCTATCCTGTTTTTGTCGATATAATTTTGATTTTTCATCCAGGTGAGAATTTGTTGGCCTTGAAACGCGCAAAGGCCCAAATAACTCCATCCCATATCCAGCAAATATCGAGAGAATGTATCTCTGTCATATCCGCTACTTCCCCTGAACAATTCAAGGTCGGATGATTCACCAACTCCGGGATGATCAACCGCTATTGCAACTAATCCCTCCTTAACATAAAATAACGCCATTTGATTTTTCTCAGGATGTGGGGGAGTAAATACTGGTGATTTTTCTCCTGCAAGAGTCTCTTTATCTCCTGAAGATCCTGAAAAACAAAGTACGGCTGGAGCTGGATTCCTGTGATTTACGCCATCAGGAATTAATAAAAGAAAAGGTACAACGCTTCCGGGTTGAGGGTATATTTCCCATTTTTCCAATGAATATCCATCTCTTTTCTCTTTCTTAATAAGCTTTGGCATTGGTTGGGGTGGAACTTCAGGGAACTGCATTAATTCATGCATTTTTATTCTGAGCTGATTTTGCCAAATCTCGAATTCTTCTTTTGAAAATTGAGGATTAAAAGCTAATTGAGGTTTGATGTTACGCATCATGTGTTGCACTAATCCTCTACTGCTAACATATCTTCCATCTGGACGATCTGTTGAGATTATTTTATACTTTTCAGGATCTATCTGTTTGGGTTTAATAGATGTTTGTGCATTTATTCCTCCTGTAATGAGTGTAATAAATATGATTAGATGAATTTTCTTCATAAGTATATTATTAAAATAAGCCATTTTGCTAAATTATCGGAAAATTATGTGTGATGTTCAAAAGTAGTGATGGTTTTCTTCTGAAACGCCCTTTATTAGGGGCGTTACAGAAGAAAGTCGCCTTAAGGTACTTATCAATGAACACCTTTCGATGTTCTTTGGATAGCCCGTTATGATTTCGCAATTTGGATTTCAAGTTAGTAAATTTACTTTCCAAACCGTTATTGGCATTAGGAATACCTGATCCCAGGTTATCGTACATCGCCCACAAATAAGGAATATCTTGACTTATACTAAGCTTGATACGATAAGCATTACGAAGTTTCTGGTGCGTGCAATGACTTTTCCCTCTCTTTTGATCTTTCACCCGCTCTTTAAAAAATCCTGGTCATTTTACGCATCATTCCTCAGACAGCCCTGTAATACTCTCGTTGTCCGTGTGACAAAACATCTTGATTATGGAGAGCAACTCTTCGGAAGTTTCAAGTTCGGGAATTAACATCAGCTCACACAAATCATCGTTCATTAGTAAGCTCATTCCATATCGACAGTAAATGGTATAAACTTGTGTCAAAGAAAATCGATCACCTTTGTTAGCTTACCAACCTGGATTTTGTCCTAATGCTGGATTTTCAGAACGAGGACCTACCGGTATAGGCCACAGATAATGCTTTTCTTCAAAAACTGGGTATTCTAAATCACCTCCTTTATGAGGACAGATATATTCTATTGTTGTTCCAGGAAATATTTCATATCCCAAATCTACATTGCCCTCAGGGTCAATGGCTTGTCGATTAGCCTCATCCCATCTTATACCATAATCTTTTTTAGTTAATTTGTTCCCTTGTTTCCACCTTCTTAAATCATCGTAACGAAAGCCTTCTCCTATTAATTCTACTCTTCTTTCGCGACGAATCTCAGAAATTAGGGGAGAAATACCATCATTATTGTAACGAGGATCAATAGGGATATTGTTTATGTCTATGTGTGGCATTCCAACTCTATCCCGAAGTTTGTTGATACTAATATCCAAGTCAGATTGAGTGATGGTTCCCAATTCAGCTTTAGACTCGGCATAATTCAGTAATGCTTCTCCAAATCTTAATACTATAGCAGGGTAATATCCATTATGTATCAACCTTTTTAGCTCATTATTCACAAATTTTATCAGATGATATCCTGTTAATGATGACCACAAATTACTTCTTATAATTGTTGGTACTTTAGAAATTTCACCATCAGAATAATTGTAGTAAGAAAGATCATCTGGATGTAGAATTGTCTGCCTCATACGAGGATCCCTGTTCTCAAAAACACTTGTATAAGTCATATCTCCTTTATATAGGGGAGAAAGGGTTATCGGTAGCCCATCAGTACATAAATAGTCCTCTACTAAACTTTTAGAAGGATTCAGTAAATAAAGATAATGCTGCCAGCTATTCACTTGTAAGCCTGACGCATATCTTCTCCACCACATAACTTCTTTTACTCCGGAAAGATTTTCCATCTGGAAAATTGCGTTGTAGTCATGTTTAGGATCACCTGTGGAATATAACTCATAAGGACCATTATCAATTAGTTCTTTAGATGCTTTAGCAGCTTCTTCTAGCCAAAATTCAGATTTAGTCCCACCATGATATTTGTTCCATGTACCTTCAAAGAGACAAATACGCGATTTTAACAATAATGCGGCCCAACGGTTTAATCTTCCCGGGGAATTTCCGTCCCCCCAATCATTTGGAAGATTTTCACAGGCAAAATTCAAATCATCAAGCACGTGGTTCATAGTTGTTTCACGAGGTGTACGTTTATCGTATAATTCTGGCGAATCAATATTTAACTCTTTGTCTACCCAAGGATAATCGCCATAGAGAGATACTTTATCGGCAACAACCCAGGCTCTGAATAAGCGAGCTTCTGCTTTATATTTGTTTATTACAGACTGGTGAACATTTGCCTTATCATAATTTGCTAACCCAATATTAATCGATCGTATAAAGGTAAAACAGGTATTATTCCAACCAAAAGAGGTTGGGTTAGCATCAGGCGTTATTTGTCCTGCTCTTACTTTTGCATACTGTGCGTGATGTGTTAGATCTGACACAATATTATCTGACATTACATCATATATGTATTGACCACCGAAACCACCAGAAGAAGCACTTCCTCCGTTTCCAATGAGTAATCTCATAGTTCCAGAGACGGCATAAGCGTATAATTCGTTGTTGTATATTTTCAAGTCATTTTCACTATTCCAGAATGTTTCCATTGAAATTTGATGTAATGGATACTTATTCATAGAGTCATCATTACAACTCATAAAAAGAGCTATAAAAAGCAATATATAAATTAAAGACTTTTTCATCGATATATTATTTAAAATTTAACCAATTCTACAATGTTACTTTTAGTCCAAGAGTAAGTGAGCGATGAAAGAAATATCGTTGCGACAAGTCACTTGGGTACTCTGGGTCTAGGCTTTTATACATTCCGTGTATTTCCCACAGATTTTCTCCACTGAGAAAAACTTGTGAGTCACTAAAAAACTTGAATGGGATATTATAACTTAAAGTCATACTTTTTAATCTCAAATAGGCAGCATTTTGTAGCCAACGAGTTTGTGGTTGTATGTTTTTTGGATCTGAATACATAAATTGAATTCCAGGGAAATATGCATCGACATTTTCTGGACTCCATGAATCTTCAATCCACCATTTTTCCATTCCCATATACTTAAAAGGAAAGAATCTAACGCTATTGCTAGTAGTTGGATTCCAATCCCTTTTTAATATTCCTTGAAAAAAGACATCAAGGGTAAGTTTTTTGTATTTAATATTTGGATTGAAACCAAATGAATATCTAGGTGTGGAATTGCCTATTCGAATCCGATCCCCCGTGTTTTCTAGCGTGTTGTTACCTGTTGAAATTATTCCATCTCCGTCTAAATCAGCATAATGCACGTCTCCTAGTTTCCAATTACTTCCTAATCTTGATTGATCTGCTGCATTGGCAAGTTCATCTTCTGTTTGGAATAAACCAACAGTTTTATACCCCCATATTTCACCAATTTTCTTACCCACATAGTAATCGTTAATTGCACCAGTAGGATTATCATATTTAGTAATTGTTGTTTGGTAATCAGATAATACGAGATTTATGTGAAAGAGCCAATCTCTATTAATTTTGCTATTCCATGTGGCACTTAATTCCCAACCTTTATTCCTTAGGTCTGCTGCATTTTCTTGAGGAGCGGTAGTTCCCAAAATTCCGGGGTAGGTTTTTTGCATTAACATGTCTTTTGTATCTCTGATGAAATAATCGAAAGATATATCTAGTTTTGGTATGCTAAAATCAATACCTATATTTTTACTAACAATAGTTTCCCATGTTAGATTGGCACTTACCAAATTCCCTGGTCCAATTGTTTGCAAATAGCTATTACTTCCGTCTAGCAGAACAGCTGTAGTTCCTGGGGTCATTACTGAAATATATGGATAATAAGAACCTACATTTTGGTTGCCAAGTTTTCCGTAAGAAGCTCTTAGTTTTAATCCAAGTAGCCAATTATTTGTTATATCCATAAATGATTCTTCTGATAATCTCCATCCTGCCGAAAATGAAGGGAAAAACCCAAAACGGCTTGTACTGGGAAATTTTGAAGTTCCATCGTATCTGCCGTTTGCTTCAAAGAGATATTTATCTTTGAAGGAATAATTCAATCTGTAGAAAAGACCACGTAGCATGTATTCTCCTCCACTTTCAGAATTTGTTTTGACTCCCGTTGTCGCTGATAAAGAAGGTGTAGCTGGTGTTATGATTTCTGTTGATTTGGTAGTAACAGCATGACTTCTATAATTTTCCTGATTGAATCCTGCTAATACTTTTAAGTCGTGATTTCCGATGTTTTGAACAGTGTATTCGCCATAAGTATTGATAACGATATTTTGGTTCCGCCCTAGTGTAAAATCTATCCATTCGTTTGCTGTTGTGTGCGGATTAATCAAATTAGAATTTAAGTTATACCCTACTTCAACGCTATTTGACATTCTAACTTCGGCATGAACTCTTTTTTGCTTATTCCAGTAACTGTTATAAGAAAAATCTCCAATGAGCTTTAATCCTTCCAATGGAGATATGATTACTTTTTGTGAAAATAAGATTTCATTTTCACTACTTAAATCTTGAGCGCCACTCTTCAGATAAGCAGCGAGATTATGTCGGGAAAGTATTCCAATGTATTGTTCATATTGTGCTCTATCTCCAGGCTCTTTATAATACTCCAAGTCTGGAAATTCGGAAGGAACACTAAACCAAAATGTCCCAATCATATTATAATTCCCATAGTCATGAGGATTTTTATTTTCTATTATAGAAAATGACAACTTCTCTTCTAAAGTTATCCATTTGTTCACATAATAATCTAGTTTAAATAATGCATCATATTTCTTATAGTTCTCTGTATTATATTTCAAGAAACCGCGTTTGTCAATTGCACCCAAAGAAATATAATAGGAGGCTTTTTCATTTGCACCATTTATATTAAAATTATAACGTTGCTGGGGGGAAAAATCCCTCATTGCCAAATCTTTGGGGAAATTGGTGCCTAAATAATATATAAAATTGTCGGCTCTATACCATGCATCTTCTGGCCGGGGGTTACTCATTTCTTGATAAGCCATTGCTGCATCAACTACATATTCAGGATACAAAATCCTTCCGAAAGTGACTTTACGAGCTTGATTCATTATTTTTCTTGAAGTGCCGCCCTCACTTACGGGTTCATATCCAGGGAAAATCTTTTTTTGCATTGTCAATTGAGAGGAAAAATTGATATTGGTTTTTCCTGCTTTTCCCTTTTTTGTTGTAACAAGTATAACACCAAAAGAAGCTCTGGCTCCATAAATTGCAGCCGAAGAAGCATCTTTTAAAACTGATATGGATTCAATATCATCGGGATTAATTCTTTCAATTTCCATTGGTATTCCATCAACCAAAATTAGTGGTTCCCCCCCGTTAATGGACTCAAATCCCCTGATGTTAAATCTACCTCTTTCATTGGGGTTACCTGAAGCATAAGTAATATTCAATCCAGGAATCACGCCCTGTAATCCACGTCCTGCGGATGTAATGGCCCTGTCTTCTAAGCGATCTGAATTTGCTACACCAATAGCTCCCGTTAAGTTGGCCTTTTTTTGTACTCCATAGCCTACAACAACTACTTCATCTAAAGCCTTTGTGTCTTCTAAGAGAGCAATATTAAAAGCAGATTGTCCGGCTGTGGCTATGCTTTGTTCTAAATATCCAATATACGAAACACGAATGGTGGCATTATCTTTCACGCTTAGCGAAAAATTCCCATCTATATCGGTGACAGTTCCATTGGTTGTGCCGATTTCTATTATATTGACACCAATAATGGGTTCTCCATGTTCATCCACCACTTTCCCGGTTATTTGCTTTTTCGCCGGTTGTTGAATAATCTGAATCTCCGGTTGTTCAACGGTTATAGATGGGGTAGACTCCGTGTATTCATAGATTACAATTTGTCTATCTAATATTTTATACGTGAGGCTCGTATCGGATAATATGGCATCCAGAATTTCCGTTACCTCCTTTGAATCAGCGTTGACGTGTATTTTTTTATCCAATTCCCTTTCGCTGTTATCGGAAAAAACGAAAATGTAATCGCTGTTTTTTTCAATCTCTTCACATGCTTCTTTTATAGAAGTTGTTCCTGATTTGATAGTGAATTTTTGAGAATAGCTGTTTGACGCGAAGGAGAACAGTATGCAGAAAAACAGAAGAAACAGTGTTATTCTCATGATTTTTAGAACGTGTTTGAAATTATTGAGAGATTTCCTCTCCTTAAAAGAATATTTGTTCATATCTTTGCACGATTTTAATTATTAAAACAAGGGTAATTAAATTCAATCTAGCCGGGCGATATTCCTAGTATCGTTCGGCTTTTGTTTGGTGTTATTCATTTCTCACCATAGGCACTGTAGTTTTTAATTAGGTTCATTAAAATTAGACTATTTCTAGCCACGGCATAGTCCAAGTAAACTTGTCCTCTGCTCGTTTGTCTTATCGAAATAGTTCATTAATAATAAATACTTGATCGTTATCTTTCATGTATTTCGTTGAGGTCAGAAGCGCTATCGTGGTCATCACGTAATCCAGGTTTTCCGACAGGTAAATCTTACCAGTGCAAGTACGCTTCTGTAGGTTCACGTCGTTATCGAAATCAAACGAGAGGTTATAGTATCGGCCAATCTGTTGCAGCACTTCATTCATCGGGGTTTTATTGAACTCCAGGTAGCCGTTTTTCCAACTGATAACTTGGTTGACATCCACTTTTCGCGTGGTGAATGTCCCGTCGTCAGAATATACGGCCTGCTCGCTGGGCGATAGGAAAGTTTCTTGCTCGCCCGCCGATTGCAAGCTCACACTACCCTCCACCAGTACCACCGAACGGGGGGAGTTGGCGTACGAGGAGACGTTGAACTTGGTACCGTATGCCTTCACGTTGAAATCCTCCGTTTGCACGTGAAACGGCTTGTTCTTATCCGGTGCCACTTCAACGTACATCTCGCCCGACATAAGATGAATTTCCCGCTTATTGCCTCGGAACTGAGCCGGGAACTCGAGGACGGATCCTGAGTTTAGCCACACCTTGCTTCCATCTGAAAGGGTCAAAGAGGAGCGTTTCCCGTACGGGACGACTAACGAGTTGAGTTGATCCGGAGCAATCGAGACTTTGCTGACCTCGTTGTTTTTTTCAGTAATTTCCGCGACTTCGCCACCGTCCAAGATAACGTCTATATCGTTCTGGAAAGAGATCGTCTCGTGGCTAGTGACTAGCTGAATATCTTCGCTGTTCAACAATTCGCCCACGATAAGCTCCTTACCTGGGGTAATACCCTCTTTTGGCGGCGGGGTTAACAGGCTGATCGCGACCGCGATAACGGCAACTGCCGCGCTCGCTACAGACACGTATCGGAAGAGTTTCCGTTGTTTAGCCTTCTTGCCTTGGCAGAAGCTCGTTTGAATCGATTCCAGTAGTGCCTCCTGCTCGGCAATCGTCAACTGGCCTTTGTTTAGTCCCTTGCTTTTTAAAAAACGGATAGCTTTTTGAATATCCTCAACATGCTCGGGGTGGTTGGTCATAAAGCCATACCAATAGTCATCCAGCTGTTCGTCCGGAAGCAACTGCCAGCGAACGAATTGCCTGTCCTTCAGGAAGTCTGTGTAACGTGAATAATTTGGGGCCATGTGTAGCATGAATTAAATCCTGCTTTCTTCTTAATAAGACGATTTTCAAAAACAGTTATCCCCTTGTTTCTTGAAAATCTTTTAAATTTAACATTTCGGTTCGAATTTCTCCTGTAAGCTCAAGATAGTCTTAGATACCAGCTTGCGGCATCCATGGATGTTTATTTGCAGTGACTTGGTAATGAGAAACATATGGGCTAATTCTTGACTTTTATCGTGGTTTTGTTGAGCTCTAATTTTTGATCGGAGGCATCATTGGCAATAAAAAGCTCATATTCACCCGGCTCCACTACCCAATCTTCATTCCAGTATTCCAGTTCTTTTTTCCCGATTTCAAAACGGACTGTCTTTGTTTCTCCCGGGTCCAGGGCAATCCGCTGAAATCCCCTTAATTCTTTACTCGGGCGAACGCGTTTAGAATTCAGGGCATGAATATAAAGTTGAACGACTTCTTCACCGGTAACCTTCCCGGTATTTGTCACATCGACCGATAACGTGGTTTTTTCCCCGACGGAAATCGTCGTTTTTTCAACTTGCAGGTTTTTGAAATCGAATGTAGTGTAACTCAATCCGTAACCGAAAGGGAAAAGTGGGTCTACCGGCGAACGGTAAATTTTACGGGGACGGCCAGGCTCCAACTTGTTATAAAACAAAGGCACTTGTCCCACGTTGCGCGGTATGGTCACCGGGAGCTTTCCACCGGGATTTACTTTGCCGAACAAAATGTCGGCAATAGCCGTACCTGTTTCCTGGCCGAGATACCACCCCTGGATTACGGCTGGAATATGTTCCGCGATCCAGTTGATCGAAAGGGGCCTTCCTCCCAGCAAAACGACTACACAGGGTTTGCCGGTACCATATACTGCTTTAACCAAATCAAGTTGTTTCCCACGTAGCCCGAGATAATCCGTGTCCTCATTTTCCCGGCACGTAGCTTCAGAACCCCCGATGACAAGAACGACCAGATCTGAATTTTGGGCCAATACCACAGCTTCAGCTATTTTTACATCCTCCGGGGTTTGGAAATCTTTTGACTTTTCGGCATAACGCGTTAATTCGATATCGTTTTTTGATTCATCTTCACCCGAAGGTTGTTCGCTATCAATAGCAGCTCCTTCGGCATAGTTAACCTCGGCGTTGTTGCCGACGTAGTTTTTAATTCCTTCGAGCACTGTCACATAGTATTTGAGTTTCTTGGGTGAATACCCTCCAATCCTCACCGCATTGGCATTTGGCCCGATTACCGCTATCTTTTTTAGCCGGCTTATATTTAAAGGCAAGGTATTGTTCTCGTTTTTCAGCAATATGATTGACTTTTGGGCAACTTTGAGCGCCAGCTCATCATGCAGCCTGTTATTTACCACTTCCGGATTGATCGGCCGCTGATTTTTCTTAAGAGGGGGTCCGAGTTCAGACCAAACATAGTTTTGATCATCCGGTTTTTCGGTATCGAACAGGCCCAACGCGAATTTCACCCTCAAATTCATGGCAACAGCCTCATCAATAAGGTGTTCAGGTACTCTGCCTTTTTTAACAGACTCAATCAGCTCTTTCCCATATACTCTTACGGTATAATCTTTTGCAAGATCCAGTTCCTGGTGCACGCCGGCTTGCAGAGCCTGGATTGCAGCGGTTTCAAAGTCGGGTGCGTAATGAAACAAATTGACAAGACGGGGCAGATCCTGGTTGTCCGAAACGACCCAGCCGTCCCAGTCGTATTGCTTCCGCAGGATATCGTTTAGAATATACGTGTTGGCGTGACAGGGTATACCGTTTAAAAGATGGTGAGCAGGCATGATACTGGCTACTTTGGCTTCCTCGAATGTCATGCGGAACGGGTATAAATGAATGTTCTGCAGGTTGTAATCCGACACATCCATAGCAGCGCCATTGGCCCCTGCCATGGGTTCACCATCGGCAACAAAATGCTTTGAGCAAGCAATGATGTGATTCTTATCAAACCGCTCGACGCCCATTCCCTGAAGCCCTTTAACATAAGCAGTACCGATGCTCCCCACTAGAAAAGGATCTTCTCCGTAACTTTCCTCGATACGCCCCCAGCGTGTGTCGCGAACAACGGCAATCATTGGAGCGTATCCTTGATGGATTCCAAATGCTCTCGTTTCTTTTGCCACCACATGACCCATTCTTTCAATCAAATTGGTATCCCATGAACTTGCCATTGCAATTGGAATGGGGAAAACTGTCGCCCCGTCAGCCATTGCTCCATGCAGACTTTCTCCTGCAACAAGGTTTGGAATACCCAGCCTAACATTGGCGTTTGAATGTTCGGACCTTCCATAGTAATATGCCCCGAGCTGGTAAATTTTTTCTTCCAAGGTCATTTCACGAATTAGCTTTTCAATTTTTTCTTCGTTCTTATTTGAAAAAACAGTTAAGCTTTGTGCATAAACCTCACAAGTGACTCCTGCAATTATCATTGCTATCAGACTGCATTTTTGAATAAACTTCATGTTTCTGTTTTTGGTTGAATAGTGGGTAGTTTCAAATGTTTTATTATGTTTCCTGTCATATAAATTTAACAGCAAAATTGTTACCGCCAACATGGATGCAAGTTACTTTGAACTTGTCGAACGAAACCAGGAAGTACCCGTGTAACTCAAATAGTTGGAAGTCATGTGCGGCGTGAATTAAATCCCGCTTTCTTGTCAAGAAGATGATCCTGAAAATCCTTTAAATTTAACATTTCGGTTCGAATTTCTCCTGTAAGCTCAAGATAGCCTTAGATACCAGCTTGCGGCATCCATGGACGCTGATTTGCAGTAACTCGGAAATCTGTTTGTAATCGTACTCGTGAATGTACCGGAGGTAGATAATTTCACGTTGGCGCGGGGTAAGGGCATTCAGCATCTGTTCGATCTCGTTTTTAATTTGAAGCCTCTCTTCTTGCTCTATCAGCAGCTCTTCCACGTTTATGGTCATGTTGAAAGGCAACTCGAGGCTCGTGTTTATGGTTTCTAGGGTCACATGCTCTTTTCTGTTTTTATGAATATCGGTAAGCCGGTTTTTTAGCGACCTGAACAGGTAAAATTTAATGTTCCCCGCGTTGTCCAGAAAGCTTCTGTTCGTGGCAAGCTTGAGGAAAACATCATGAATAGCGTCCTTTACTAACTCCCTGTCAAAGCCAAGATAGAGGCCGTAGGTAAACAGGTCATTCACGTAAGCGTTGTATATCGTCGTTATCTCGTTTCCCCTCTTCACTGCTTTTGCAAACTAAATGAGAAAAACCGTTCCGGTCACCCGTAAATTGGATTGTTCTTTACAAAAGTACCTTTTTTTATTAAGATTAATGGCAATTTATTAAAAAAAGGGTCAGGTTTGTTGTTGAATGTACACGTAAAATAAAATCAATATGTTTAAAGAGTTAGTGGCCATTGAGCTAGTGAGCTTGATCCCTTCCGCGGAGAAAGCGCTACATTCGTTTGTAAAAAAGGTGGTTTTGTTGAGTTACATCGCTCCGCTTTGGCCCCCGTGCGAGAGTATAATCCCATCATCTCGTAATCAGGTTCAAAACCCTGGTATACTGCTCCTCCATTTTCTCTTTTATCTCCGCATCCTGTTCCGATAGCCACGCGGCTTTGAGATCGGGCAAGTAGTGGAGGTATTGCGTGTCGGCAATATACTTCGCCGCACGCAGGCGTACTTCGGGGTTTCCATCGTAAAGGAGGCCCTGCACCCAACGTTTTGCACTCCACGAGAGGTGCAACTGCAACCAATCAAGCGCCTCTAACTTCTGCTCAGGAGTGCCATACAGGAAAGTATCGAAACATTTCGACTCTTCGCGCAAATCGATAAACGACATTAATATCTCCTTTTCAAAAAGGTCGGGTTTTACCGCTTCACTCGTATACTCGATTATAGGCATAGCTAGCGTCCAGCGCACCATTCTAGGGATCATCCACATCATTCCGGGAGTGGCTTCGGGATGCGCTATCGAGCTAAATACCCTTCCTTTTCCAAATTGGTTGGCCGTGAAAAAGGGCTTTCCATTGGTCATGTTTTTAGGCGCGTTCCCCTCTTCATGCACGTCGCTCTCCATAATCGCGTAGGTTTGGTATTCAATGGTATCGGGTTCATTGTTAACGAAAACCGGTCCCTCGTAATAGATCACGTACGAGGTGTCGCGATCGGCAATTTCGGGGAATAGTCTCTTCCCCTCATCGGTAAGGGTAAACTTGGCTACCCCGTGTCCCCGGTTATCATGCTCGATATCTATCGCTTTAGCGCCATTTAGCTGGAGGCAGCTGTAACCTGGGGTGGATGAAAAGAGGTAGGCACCGGCACAAATGCCCACGGCGCCTTTACCGTCAGCAACGAATTTTCTTATCCTGTTGTGGTTCTCCTCACCTAAGTTGAGGAACTGGCGGCTGCCTCCACCGCCGGGAATGATAAGGGCATCGAGGCTGTCCAGAACGTTCATGGCTATATCGGCCGAAGTTATGGTTCGTACGTTCATCTCCGGATCTAGCCTGATGGACGCCACGGTTTCCCATACGCAGGTTTGTGCACTCCCATGCCCATCGAATACCCCTACCAGGATCTTGGTGTCAGGCGAATCGGACCGGTCGCCCGGTGCATCGCATTGGTATAGAAAAAAGCACCATAGGGTTAACAGTAACGGAAAATAGGTTGATGCCGTTACGCGATTTAATTTTGTCTTCTCTTTCGTTTTTGTTCTCACTTTCATTTTCATGGCTTCACAGTTTACTCTTATTTTCGTATGATTTTTTACTGTTTCTTTTCAGTGTATGGAAGGAACCATTTCATTAAGCTAAACGAGCATAGGATAAGTTTACTTGGACTATGCCGTGGCGAGAAATAGTTCCCCAAAGGTGTTTAGTGACTGTTTTAATCATGCAACGACACCACAACCTTCGTGGCACAGAGGTAGTCCCGCTTGTACTCTAGGGTGTGAAAACAGGTAACATTACAAATAGGTTAATCGCAAAAGCATTAATAATATCAATAAAGAATGCACCGACGACGGACACGATAATAAAAGCTTGTTGGCTCGGACCGTGATGTCGCGTGATGCTTTGCATGTTAGCCATCGCATTATAGGTAGAGCCTATAGCGAAACCACACTGACCTGCCACTAAGACGGCAGCGTCATAATTTTTCCCGCACACCCTGAACGTGACTATCCAACCATACAGGAACATAACCACCAATTGGGTTATCAGTACCACGCTGGTTGGGATGGCTATATGTACTAAATCAATAAAATTGATGTTCATCAGGACAAAAGCCAAAAAAAGTGACAAACAGACATCCCCGATAAGATCCATCTCTCTGTCAAAGACTTTAAACAGGTTGGTAAGAGAGAGGAAGTTCCTAAGTATTATCCCGAAAAACAGGCACCATACAAAGGTTGGCAAGGTGAAACTGAATCTTTGCATGTAACTTGATACCGTGATACCTAAGAAAATGCTTATTGCTGTAAGCGCGAGTGAATTGATAAAACTCTCGGCTGTTATCGATTTTGTAGAAATCTCTGCCGATGGGTTTGTATAATCATTAGATATCTCTTCACCGGATGCTTTCCCACTGTTTCCTTTAATCTTGTATCTCTTCATCAAGAAATTAGCCATTGGACCTCCAATAAGTCCACCGGAGACTACGCCAAAAGTAGCACACGCCATGGCGACAGATGTTGCAGACGTAAAGTTGTAAGGAGCTTTTTCGAATACCGTCCCCCATGCCGCACCGGTTCCAAATCCCCCGGTAAGAGAAACTGACCCGCCTATCAAACCGATTAACGGGTTTTCACCCATTGCCAACGTCAAACCTATTCCCGTGATATTTTGAACGATGAGGAGCCCGATGGAGCTTAATAAAAAGATGATCAACAGGCTGCCTGCTTTTTTCAGCATCTTGAAATCCGCGTTGAGCCCAAGAGTGGTAAAAAAGCCCAACATCAACGGCTCTTGTAATGATTTATTGAAAGATATTTTAAAATCGAAAACAGTAGTCAGAACAAGTATCAGGATGGCAAAAACGAGACCTCCTGATACAGGTTCAGGGATGTCATACCTTTTCAGGAATTTGATTTTCTTTGTTAAGAACCTTCCCGTTAATAATACGGCTATCATTATCAGGAAAGTTGAGTATATATCAAAACTAAGCTTCATATTTTGATCTGTTATTTCGAGTGAGTTGAATCGTGTAAATGATAAAAAAGCCATTCTACTCACCCATGAATTTAGGTAAGTTGGACTGTTCCTGACAAAAGTAGGTAATTTTTTAAAGTACATCATCGTGAACAGGTGGAAATTATCCATAGCATGCATGTTTGCTCGCTTTCTCATGGAAGCTCTATGTGATGGCTTCATTAAAATTTTTGAAAAACTTATCGAAAATGGATAAAACTCTGTAACTTTGTTTTTGGAATCATAGCGGGATTTTCGGCAATTGTTTGTGATTCAGTGTTGTAAATTCGTTTGCTTTTCGTTATATTCCTAGTTTTTAAAAAGTTTTTTCACATCGACCTCACGTTAGCGGGTACATTAACAGGATAATAAACAGTCTCATTTTTTGTGAGCGGGCTTAAATTACAAATAGTGATATCATGGAAAAATACAAAAGAACTTCCCGTAGAGAATTTATAGGGAAAACGAGTCTGGCATTGGCGGGTTTAGTTTCATCATCATCCGTGTTAAGTACCACGATTCCATTAGGTGTGAACGCGTGGGGCAACGGGGTTCCTTCTTACAAAAAAGAGAAATTTCCGCTTACACTGTTCACTAAACCTTTGGATGGATTTGAGCCGGAATTTATGGCAGAAACCATGGCGATGGCCGGTATCGATGGTTTTGATCTTACCGTAAGACCCGGTGGAAGGGTAGTACCTGAAAGGGTTGCCGAAGATTTGCCGAAAGTAGTTGAGATAGGCAAACAATACGGCCTTTCTACCCCGATGATGGTCACTTCCATCAGTGAGGCAGGCGCTGAAGCCGAAAAGGTGTTGAAAACTGCCGTGGCCTGTGGGGTTACACATTACCGATTGGGGTATTTTAATTATGATTATAAAAAGGGAATATGGGAGACGCTCCAAGAGATTAAAAGGAAAATCGAGTCGCTAGCCCGTTTAAACGAGGAGGTCGGTATTCAAGCAGGTTACCAAAATCATTCAGGAACTAGAGTTGGAGCACCGGTATGGGATATCTGGGAGTTGATCCGTGATATTCCTATAGAGTTGATTAGTAATCAGTTCGATATTCGTCATGCCGTTACCGAAGGCTCTTCTTCGTGGCAATTGTCACTTCGGTTGATGAGCAAGAATATCGGTTCGATAGCTATTAAAGATTTTACATGGGGTATCAGCAATGGGAAAGCACGGGTGGTAAGCGTACCGCTCGGAGAAGGAATCGTGGATTTCGACCTGTTCTTTTCCCTGATGTATGAGTATGGGATTGCCGCCCCACTTACACTGCACGTGGAATATCCTTTGCTCGAAAGGGATGAAGAAAACCTGTCGCTCCTTCAAAAACAGAAAATAATCGTGGTAAAACTAAAAAAAGATGTGGATTTTATCCGTCAACACCTTAAGGTGAGTTGAAACGACCTGTCATCAGTTGACACTATAATTAAATAACAATGGAAAATTCAAGACGTACCTTTATTAAGAAAAGTTTTATGTCGGCAACTGCACTGTTCACCATGAGTCCTTCAGTACTACTTTCCTCGTGCAATAGCCGTCATAGTTTAAAAAACATACGTGTTACCCGTGTTGATTCGAATGTTGAAAAAGAACCTTTGATACGTCCCTTCGGATTCAAAGGAGGATTTATGACTGAAATTTGGCAAACGGTCAATTACCTTGAAAGCGATTCCGGGAAGCATGGAATAGGACTTTGTACCCAAAATGTGCTATGGTCAGATGCCGCGGTATTTGCCGCACATTCTGAGAGCGAAGGGAACTCCCTGATGTACTCACTTACACGAAGAGCCTTAGAGATGGCTAATGGCCAAACTTTTACATCACCTCTTGAACTACTTGACAATATTTTCCCTGAACTGGAGGAGTATGCAAAAAAATTGACTTCCAACCCACGGCTAAGGCAAACGTTTGTACTGAATGCATTGGTAGGGCTGGATAATGCCGCATGGTGTCTTTACGCGAAAGAAAATGGGTATACCACATTCGATGAATTAATCCCGGCAGAATATAAGCCGGCTCTCTCATTTAAGCACGATAAAGTGGCATCCATCCCATTGATGGCATATAATATCCCGATTGATGAAATTAAAGAGGCAGTGGAAGAGGGTTATTTCTTCATGAAAATAAAAATTGGGCAGCCCGGTACGCAGGAAGAGATGTTGGAGAAGGATAAGGCTCGCCTCACGGAAATACATAATGCCATTGGCCATTTGACAACCAAACATACAGAGGACGGGAAATTACCCTATTATTTCGATGCCAATGGGAGATACGAGAAGAGAGAGACGCTGCTTCAGTTGCTTGACCATGCCGAAAAAATTGGCGCACTTGACCAGATAGCCGTGATCGAGGAACCGTTTCCGGAGGAATTAAAGATTGACGTATCGGATATCCCCGTAAACCTCGCGGCCGATGAAAGCGCGCATACCGATAAGGATGCTATTGAACGGATAGAGATGGGGTATGGCTCTATTGCCATAAAACCTATTGCCAAAACCTTAAGCATGTCCATGCGCATTGCAGATGTCGCCCACCAGCGAAATATCCCCTGTTTCTGTGCCGACTTAACGGTTAATCCCATCTTGGTGGAATGGAATAAAAATTTCGCGGCGAGGCTGGGACAATTTCCAGGCATTGGTCAATTGGGCCTTATGGAAAGCAACGGGCACCAGAATTACCAGAACTGGGATACCATGATGGGTTATCATCCACGTAAGGATGCCCCATGGGTAAGAGTCAAAAACGGGGTTTATGAACTAAATGATGAGTTTTATCGTACCGGCGGTGGTATTTTCGACCCAATGCCTCATTACGAAAAGATGTTTGCAAGAGACAACAAATGATGAAAATTGAGTTCTCGTGTCTCATCTTCATAGCGATGATTACAGCATATGAGCTACATTCCAGATCATTTCTTCCTGGTCAATTACTTTGTAAGCAGCAATGGTTGTCGGAGAGCTCATTAATACAAATACACAAAATGTTCAGACCTCAATCTCTTTAACCAATTCTTTTAATGGTCTTGGGAAAGGGTTATTTTTCAGGTATTCTTCCCAATGTTTTTTATCCGTAGTATACTTCTTGCCGGTGAGCTCTTTCAGTTCATTGGCGGCAAAATCGCTCAGGTTGAAATGGATATCATGCAGATAGTTAACGAGCAAGGCGTAGCCACTTTTTGAACCGCATCGGGCTAAAGCGGAGGCAATGGTTACTTCAAGTACGGCACCGAATGCTTTCCACCTCGTATCGTGATATTTGTCAGTCATATATCCACTAATGTTCTCGTCTAACAGTAACTTTTCCAGACCCGGAATCAACTCCTTGCTTGGGACCCGTTCCGCGAAAAAGCACAAGTTTAAGATGCGGTTATAGAAAGGGATAATCCGCAAATCAATTCGTTCATCATAATAATTGCTTTCCCTTTTTACCATACCTCCCCCGGAAACCGTATTTTCCAAAATATGCTGAATCGTTCCGATACCCTTACGACAATTGGCTAAGGCCAACAGAGCGATGTTTTGGTTGATCCTCCAAAACAGACCTTTCAGTACATTCTTCTCTCTACCCCGTATGTCGTCGTATGTCTCTACAAATCCTCCCGGGTAACCCTTTACTTGCTCTTCCCTGAACAGTTCAGCCAGTTCATCCAGAACCAGTTGATTGCCATCACTTTCTCCAAACCAGGCTAGTGCTTTTGCCAATAACAACTTGCCGTGACCGTTTGAACATGAATGAAAGTTGCTTTTTAGTTGCGATATGCAATTTTCTTTTTGTAATTTACAGCATTCATACAAAAACTCGTCTTTTCCCTCTCCCAGACTTTTTATCCGGAAATCAATCTCTTCACGGTCGTTTATTCTGTTTCCAACCTTAAGTTTTGAAAACTCATTGGGGATAAAACCTTGGGAAAACCACTCTGATTGGAGGTCTTTTAGTTGAAAGCCCTTAAGTCGGGACTGACCGATTACCGCCTTTGCTGAGACCTGACCTGCGAGATAACCAAGGACAGACAGGTCAGCAGACATTCTTGTAAACTGGAGTGCATTGTGCGTTTGGGAGAATGCTTTTCCCAGGACCAAGATCCCATCCAAGCCAATTGGGATCAGTGATCTAAACGGTATTTCAACCTTTTTGATATTCGAATGTGGCAATAAAAAGCCACATCGGGTATATTCTCCATAACCGACAAAATGAGGATCATAGTCGCTACTTGTAACCGTGATCAAATCGTCGAAATGAGTTCCTTCGACTGCATCGATAAGTGTTAATTCGTATTCCCCTTTTATTCTTCTCGATTCCCTGACGGTCAGATAGGGGTGAAAATCATAGAAATGTGCCTCGTAGTGAGATAAGAACAACCCTCTTTGCAGTTCGGTGATCTTCGTGTTATCAATTATATCATAATCTGAATTTACAGGCGTTGGGGGTTTCCCTCCTCCTGCCAGGCTCCATTGACTGTAGTTTTGGGTGATTCCATTCCTGCTGTTCCCGTGAAGAAAGCTGGCGCCAGCAAAGGAAGCAATATCCCCGTCTCCCGTCGAATCCACGATAATATCCCCCAGTACTTTCTCCAGTTTGCCGTTCCTGCATATGAGAATGCCTTTCACCTGCTTGTTGGCCACAATTGAGCCGCAAATGATGGATCCGGATAAGAATTTCACGTTGTTTTCCTTAAACCAGTTTAGGAAGTAATACTGACGGCCGGGTTTCTTGCTGAACCTGATTTCAGCGGATAATTTATCGGATTCACCTTCAAGCCTATCCAGAAAGCTGTTTTTTCGCAAACCGTGATAATAACCTATTACGCCGCCAACGGTTTTTGTTCCTCCGGGATCGTTAAAATAATCTACAGCAACCACGGAGGCACCCATTTCGGTAGCGCCCATGATGGCGGTAGCGCCCGATGTGCCAGATCCGCCGACAACCACCTGGCATTCGGTTGAATCATGAATCATTTCGGCGATTGATTGGTTACACTTCTTTAGAGGAATGGAAAGGTTGTTCTCACTGTAGCTTTGCAGGTTGATGTTATGCAACGGAAAAGTTTGTCCTGACAGGTGTATTTTTTCCTGTTTGTTCCCTTTCCCGGATAAATTAATCCCTTTCACACACTCTGTTGCACTGTTTCGTATGTTTAGCACCTTTTCGCAGTTGAGTTCCCCCTCATGCGTATCCAGCATGTAATAACCTCCAAACTTAACTGTGGGTAAAGGCGTTTCCCCGGGTAGTGAGATTGAGCTTTCATAAGCGTAATAATGAATTTTTGCATTAGCCAATGAATCATCAATCAGTTGCAGGTTCCTGCCAATTTCACCCGCGATAAGTCTTGATTGCAATTCTATTTTTTCAGGCTCTTGAGCATCGGGCGAAAATTGAAATTCCATAAAAGCTTGATGGGTTACATTTTTCCCCCGATGTATTCGAATCTTGTTTTCTATTAATCCGAAGCTTTCTGGGACGTTGACAACTTTTTTCTTCAGGTTATTTGCCCCTAAAAGTTCAAGCACAAACCCCGCTTTCTCTATCCTCTGTTTTTGTTGGACCAGGTTCCTGCTGAACATGAGGTTATCTGAGCTGTCAATAAAATTATTGCATTTCACGGTAAATAAGCCGTGCTTGCAGGCAAGCAACGCTCCGGAGACATTCTTGCCATCGGTAATAATTCCACACACATCGGTCATTAACAGTACATGGACGTTGTGTATAAGGAGATTTCTGAGGAGTCCTTTTTTTATTGAACCGGCAAACAGAAGCAGTTCATCGTCAAAACGACTGTTGTTGGGTCCAGAACCACCCTCCGCGAAAATTTCCTGCTTTTCGCCGATGGGGAAAAAGAGTTGGATTAGCTCAGGATCCCAACGATCAAATCCGGTGTTGCCAATCCACAACTTTCTTTTTGCCGTTATTTCGTAACCAGGAGTAGGCCTTTTTTCCACGATCAACACCTTTAACCCCTTTTTTGCCGCTTCAATAGCTGTAAAATAACCGGAGAGGCCTGCACCGTTGATTACAATATCGTACTCTTCAATCTTAGTATTATCATCAAATTGCCTATTTATTTCGGACATTAAATGTGCTTTTGCAAACCCGGGCAGTAACATTACCGCACCTGTTGCAGGAACGCTATAGCTTAGAAACTCTCTTCTGTTCATATTATGTTCATTTAAGTGGTATAAGTCACAAGAGAAATAGTCATATACAAGACCGATAACAAATTATATATTGAAGTTCAAATTGCATACATAACATTTTAAATACCGGTATTGTAGCCGTCTTTGAAGTTATCGCTACAATCCCAGGAGTTGCTTAGCCAGGGAGAAGTAGATGAATCCCCCGGTAATATCAGCCAGGCGATGCGTTTCTTATACACGAAGGGAACGGTGGCCTGTAGCGGGCTGATAATGGCGTCCTGAACCGCGCCAAACCTTAGGAAGTCCTCGGTCTGCTCCTCTTCCGCCACGTCGAGGATATCATCCACCGTAACGATCCTCAACAGGGTGTTGCCACTATCCACCACCGGGAGGTCAACGCGGTTGTAATCCTTAAACACCTTGATGGCCGTCTCTTGGGCGTCAAAGGCGCTCAATGCTACCGGGTTGTGCTTAATCAAGTCCTCAATCGTGAAAGTGCGTTGGATTCGTACAAAGATACAAAAAAAACAGGTAGCTTTCTTAGGCTGTTTGAGACGAGGTGAGCTTGAAATCCAAAACAAAGGCCTAAAACTGAAAAATGGAGAAGTGAACGTTCCCGTACTTGCGCTCCTCCTTGAAGTGGGGAAGGAGCGAGAAGTTTAGATGTTTCGAGTGCTCCATGATAAAGAGCCCCCCCTCGCTGACCAGTTTTTTCTCGATCACGAGACCAGGTATCTGACTCGCCTCCTTAAGGTTGTAGGGAGGATCGGCAAAGACAAGGTCGAACCGCTGCCCGGTCGACTTCAGGTACTTGAACACGTCAGCCTTGATGGGGAACAGCTCCTTTGCGTTTAGCTTCTCTTGAATCATGCATATGAACCGAAAAAGGATCGGGTTCTGTTCCACGCTAACCACGTGGGGGCATCCCCTGGAAATCAGTTCAAACGCGATGCTGCCCGTTCCGGAAAAAAGGTCGAGTGCACTGGTCTCCTCCCAATCCACAAGGTTGTTGAGCACGTTGAAGATGCCCTCTTTCGCGAAGTCGGTCGTAGGGCGTGCCTTCAGGTTAGCAGGCACTGCTATTCTCCGGGATTTATATTTTCCACTTATGATTCGCATAGAATGGCAAGTATATCGGTAGGTAGGGTGCGACGCTGCTCCTCCGAAAGGTTCGTTTTGGGGTGTAATTCTGTCTGTTCTACTTTTGCTATGAATTTCGAGAGCTCCTCGATCACCTCTGTATGGGTATCCAAATTGCCGGAAAGCAAGAGGGAATCGGCCGTCTGATCGAACGCCAACTTCTCCCACGCGTTGGTAATGTAATAAAGGGTATCCTGTGGGTGGGTTGCCGGGAACATGTTGGCGGTGAGAAGACCTTCATCGAAAGCAAAGAGGGAGACAAACTGGTCGTGAAAATCGACGAAACAGCATCGGTCACACCTCTCCGCCGCGTGCGTGGCGAACATCGACAACAAGGATGTGGCCTGGTGACGGAAGTGGGGGTCCCACAGGTTGCGGGATAGGAACGAATGTACCTCCTCATCCAGGTGGTAAACGATATGGATGCCCTCTAACAGCGAATCGCTGAGGATCTTCCCCTCCGTTTCGTGAAAATTATATTGGAAAAGCGTTTTTGCCCGCTTGCGGTCGAAGAACTTGCCTGGGACAAGGGTAAACTGAGGGGAGACCACCGTGGCTCTCGTGCTTCGGAAGGGCTGGCTAAAAAAACCGAGGTCGAAAATCAATCGCTTAATGCTTTCGGTGTAGGTGAACTTGCTTCCTAAACCGGTTTCTTGGTAATGGAAAATGGTGGGGTCGTTTACCGAGTAAATGCAAAAAGAAAACCTATCCGGAGTCAACCGAATAGATAAGTCGTAATTTTCGGCGTGGGCTAAATCAATATTTTCGGGCAAAAACATCTTGACAAACTTATAGAAATAAATGTAAAAGCTAAAGCTGAATATCTTTATTAATCCTACAAATGTAGAAAAAGAATGAGAATTGTGCTACTTTTACCGCTGAAAAAGGAGCTACAGGAATGCTAAATCGCTATTTCATCGAGAAAATCAAGGAGAATTTCCCGTTCGAGTTGACGGGTGACCAAGCGAACGCGCTGGGGAAAATCGGGCGTTTTCTCTTTTCGGGGGATGGGCAGGAACTGTTTCTGCTCAGGGGGTACGCCGGCACCGGGAAATCGTCGCTTATAGGGGGGTTGGTACGAACCATGAACCACTTCGAGCAGAAGGCGGTCTTGCTGGCTCCCACGGGACGGGCGGCGAAGGTATTCTCCGGATACGCGGCGCAACAGGCCTTCACCATCCATAAGAAGATTTACCGTCAGCAGAAGTTCGGGGAGGGAACGCCCCTGTTCTCGTTGTCCGACAACTTGCATACACATACCCTCTTTATCGTGGACGAGGCTTCGATGATCAACAACGAGTCCCTTGATTACTCCATCTTTGGAACGGGAAGGCTGCTGGACGACCTTATCCAGTACGTCTATTCCAGCGAAGGGTGCCGGCTGATGCTTATCGGGGATAACGCGCAGCTGCCGCCCGTGAAGCAAGAGAGCAGCCCCGCGCTCGACCGTGAGGTGCTGCGTTCTTACTCCCTGCACGTGCAGGAGGCGACCCTGACCGAGATCGTGAGGCAGTCCGGTGAATCGGGCATCCTGACCAACGCTACCGCCTTGAGGGATGCGTTGCGCTATCAGCTCACGGGTGATTACCCGAAGCTTCAGGTAAACGGCTTTCCCGATGTGCGGTGCATCACGGGACTCGAGCTCATCGATGAGCTGTCGGACGCGTACCGAAAGGACGGGATGGAGGAGACCATCGTGATCTCACGTTCCAATAAGCGGGTGAACGCCTACAACAACGGCATACGTAATCGGGTGCTCTACCGGGAAGAAGAACTCTCTTCGGGTGATATTCTGATGATCACCAAGAACAACTACTTCTGGACCATGGAGTTCGATCGAATGGAGCGCCTCGACTTTCTCGCGAACGGCGAGTTCGTGGAGGTTACGCGGGTGAGGGGCGAAGAGGAGATGTATGGCTTTCGATTCATTAACGCGTTGTTGTACCACCGTGATTACGATATCGAGTTTGAAGCCAAGATCAACCTCGATGCGCTGCACACTGAGGTGCCGGGGCTTACCCGAGAGCAGAACGATCGGCTATTTACCCAGGTGATGGAGGATTACCAACACCTCACCCGAAAGGCGGCACGCTACAGGGAGGTGAAAGTGAATCCTTACTTCAACGCGCTGCAAACGAAATACGGTTACGCGGTCACTTGCCATAAAGCGCAAGGGGGAGAATGGAAAAACGTCTTTCTGGACTTGGGGTACGTGCAAAAGGCGCATATGGGAGACAATTTTTACCGCTGGCTCTACACTTCCATCACCCGGAGTACCGAAAAGTTATATCTTGTAAATTTACCCGATGAATTTGTCGCGGCTTCTAAATAATGATTACTTTTGTATTAAGAATGGTAGGTACGGTTGTTCACAGGGGAACTGCACTTGAAGTCATATGTAAAACGATGGTAGATGTTGGAGAAAAAAAAGGAGTACATTGATCAACTTCTAGATAGCTTGAATGGGCTGATAGAGAGGGTGTCGGCTGCTAAGCGGAACGATGCGCTCCCCTTCTCCTTTTTCAGGGAATCGTTCGATACTCTACAGGAGGTGTCGAGGACGCTGCATCAGCTCGAGTTCATGCAGATTGATGAGATGAGGGGGCAGATGGAGCGATTGGTCAATTTCCTGTCGGAGACGGGAAGCAGAACATCAACCAAAACAGAACCGGTTACCGCTAAATCGTCTACATCCTCTCGGTCAGCTACTCCCCTGTTTCCCAAGCGGGAGGGAACGGTGCCCCGGAACCAGTACGCGCAGGACGTTGTCCTTCCCGAGTACAGGAAGCCGAAGAGTCCCCCGGCAAAAGAGGAGTTCAGCGCACAGCCCTCTTTGAACGACGTGATATCCGCACCGCCGACATTCGTGGACTTGAAGCGCGGGATTAGCTTGAACGACCGTTTCCTGTTCCAGCGGGAGCTTTTCGGGAACGATCCTCAAAAGATGAATGAAGCGATCCAGACGCTGGGTACCTTTACGACCTACGAGGAGGTCGAGGAGTACGCACGAGCGACGTATAACTGGGATTTTGATGATCCCACGGTCGGCGAATTCCTGCAGGTGGTTAGGAAAGGGTTCGGGTAACAGGAAAAGCACGCGATGGGGAAACTGTTTGTCGTACCTACGCCAATCGGCAACTTGGAGGATATCACCCTAAGAGCGATTAGGGTGCTGAAGGAGTGCGACTTGGTATTGGTTGAAGATACACGGACAAGCGGTGTGTTACTGAAACGCTACGAGGTTGAAACGGCGATGCAGTCGCACCACATGTTTAACGAGCACCGTGCAACGGCCGCCCTGGTAGAGCGAATGAAGGGAGGAGAGAGAATGGCCCTGATCTCTGATGCAGGCACGCCGGGCATTTCGGATCCCGGTTTTTACCTGGTCAGAGCCTGCCTGGAGGAGGGTGTGGAGGTGGAGTGCCTTCCCGGTGCCACCGCTTTCGTACCCGCTTTGGTCGAGTCGGGTTTGCCGAGCGACCGCTTTTGCTTCGAGGGATTTCTCCCCCGTAAAAAGGGTAGGACCACGAGGCTACAACACCTCGCGGCCGAAACGAGGACCCTGATCTTTTACGAATCGCCCTACCGGGTGGTTAAAACGTTAAGTCAACTGATTGAATACCTGGGTGAAGAACGGAAGGCATCGGTCTCGCGTGAACTTTCCAAGCTACACGCGGAGACGGTGCGAGGAACGCTGAAAGAACTAAACGTTCATTTTTTGGAAAATACCCCGAAGGGGGAATGTGTTATCGTCGTGGCGGGAGCGCCCGAGAAAAATGTAAAAATGTACTAATCGTATGAAAAGAGCATGGATGTTATGGTTGGCCATGGGCCTAATCGTTTCGTGTGTCAATGTCAAGGAGTCGAAAGAATACAAAACACTTGAGGCGCAGCGAGACTCCCTGATGATGGTTACGATAGATGCCGAGAGCGAAGCGATCGAAATGATGGCGGTGATCAGTGAGGTCGAAGCCAACTTTGAGCGGATACGGGAGGCGGAGAAGTACATCTCCACGCAGTCGGCTAAAGATGGGGAGATGAGCCAGGATACCCGGACACGCGTCACCGAGAACTTCAAGATGATCAACGATATCCTGCAACGCAACAAAGCGCAGCTGCAGGAGTTGAATCGGAAATATAGCGGGAGTACCAAGGAGATAGCTTCGTTGAAGAACACCATCGCGAGGCTGAACCGGGAGATGGAGGAGAGCGCCGGACGCTTAGCGGAGTTACAACAAAAGTTGGCTGCTAAAGATGAGCAGATCGCCCAGCTTTCGCGGGACATCACCTCCCTCGCTATTGAAGCAGAGCAGCAGTCGGTCACCATTCAGGAGCAAGACCGTAGCTTGAACATGGCCTACTACGTTTTTGGAACACGGAAGGAATTAAAAGAGCAGAAAATTCTTTCGGGGGGGTTCTTGAAGACCACTCGGGTACTGCAAGATACCTTCAACAAGGAGTACTTCCTGACCATCGACATACGGGAGGTAACCGAAATCCCCCTCTATGCTAAGAAAGCCAAGCTATGGTCGACTCACCCGGAGGGAACTTACGAGTTTGTTACGCTTGAGGATGGAAACCTCCTGTTTCAGGTGACCGATACGCAGCGCTTCTGGAGCTTAACCAAGTACCTGATTATCGAGGTAAGTTAAGGTACATGCGCTATCGGGACCTGTTTATCGACTTGGATGATACCCTGTGGGACATCCACCGGAACGGGAAGGAGTGCCTTGAAGCGATCTTCGTCGATTACGGTTACAGGAAATACTACCCCGAGTTTGAGGGCTATTACAATGTTTACATGCGGAACAATAACCAGTTGTGGGGGCGTACCGTAGCCGCATCGACCAGATATGGCTCAACCCTACCGGGAAAGTTCCTACTGGGGTAGTTTCAACGGGTGGAACCCATACTGGGGCAGTCTTGATGGGTAACATCAATGCCGAGGAAGCTCCCCCTAGGGAAGACTTTTCTGGTGTAACCTTTAAGAGGGAGTTTGAACCCACCTACACCGTGAGCAGCCTGAAAGAGATCAAGGAGATTCTCTAATTCCGTTTCATCCCGGTTGCCGATTTATTACCAATCTATTGTTAGTTCCCTGCTACTACAAATTGGCTCGTCGCAACGGCATAGTCATGCATCTTGGTCCACCACCGCCGCGGGGCAGCTCCGATCCCTCGATGGTAATCACGCAATTGCCCAGGGTTGAGAGTTCCCGTTTACCTCCTATCACCTCATGGGCAGTCACCACCTCAAACCCGTTCTTATTCAGCTCCTCCAAGGTGTGAATGTTGCGGGCGTAGGAGAGAACTTGACCGGGTGCGATGGCTAGGAAGTTAGCGCCGCTATGCCACTGCTCCCGCTCTTGATCCCACTCGTCGGCTTTGCCCCCGCAGACGATCGGCTTCACATCAATGCCCAACGTGCGTAGCGCATTGAGGATGTTGCTTACCGAGGATATTTTGGTGACCTTGCCACCCTCTATCTCGATATGCACGGTCTGGTAGGGGGAGTTGTTCATAATGAGGGGCTTGTAGACCATCGCCTTGTCGCGATCCAGCAGCGTGAACACCATATCGAGGTGAATGAACGATTCGGGCAAGTGGGGGAGTTGCTGTACGATCACGTGCTTCCTCCCGGGGCTTAGTTTGCAATACTCTTTTACCAGGAAATCGATACCCTCGGTACTGGTTCGTGAGCCGTTGCCAATCAGCAAGATGTGTTCATCGACCACCAGAATGTCGCCCCCCTCGATCATCACGTTCGGCTTATCGCGTGTCAATTCGGGAGCGCTGATTACCGGGACGGGGCCAAAAACGCCGCTTCTAAAAATCGCCTCCATGATTAGCGATTCTCGCGCCCTCACCTTGTTGGCCATTTTACATACCAACGGGTGGCGACCAATTACCGCCGAGGGATCCCGGGTAAAGTAGAAGTTGTACAGAGGTGGTAACGCGTAATACTCCTCGCGGAGGAAATCGGTCAACGTCTCTACCCGTAACGGAAGTCCCTCGATAAGGACTCTTGACAGGTGGGTCGCGGGTAACCCTAACAGGTCCTCTTCATAAGCTGTTGCCTGCTCCAGCTCACAAATTTTGCCGATCAACTCCGTCTTGAGTCCCTCTTGCTCTAACAGGTGGGTTAAAAGATCGGATACCTTGAACACGTCTGACGTCTTTTGAAGTACGCCAATCAGTTGGCCGTACTCTTTTTGAGCGATGGAGAGGTTCAGTATATCGCTGTACAATGCGCGTTGCGCGTTGCCAGGGGTCATGTTCTCTACTTCAGCCCCCGGATAATGGAGAAGAACCGCCTCCAGCTTTCCCACCTCCGATTGAACAGTTAAAGGGGTGTCTATTTTTGACATTGCTAACGGGTTAATGAATGGTACATTAAATGGTATCGCGAAAAAGTGACATGTTCAACAACTGGTTGTTAACCGTAGTTAAATGGTACATTGAATGGTATCGCGAAAATACGTGACAAAACAATCTGGTACCACCGATCGACCGTCGATACCGTGTTGTATGGTACCGCGAAAGTACATGAAAAAACAACCTTTTCCAAGCTTTTCTTTCCCATCGAATCTAAAATTTGACTATTTTTGTCTTACCAGGGAGTAAAGTAAAGATATGCGTATGAGGCCGATTACCTTAAAGGATATTGCGAAAGCGCTTGGATTATCCCCGTCAACGGTGTCGAGGGCTATGAAAGATAACCCCGCGATCAGCGTGCAAACGAGGAAGAGGGTGCAGGCGTACGCGGCCAAGCATAAGTACAAGCCCAATACCTTGGCCATGCAGTTGCGCACCAATCGTGTGAATACCATCGGCGTGATCGTGCCGGAAATCGTCCACTACTTTTTTTCCACGGTGCTGGCTGGCATCCAAGACGAAGCGGAGAAGAAGAACTACAACCTGCTTTTCTGCCACTCTAACGAGAATTACGAACGAGAGGTGAAGAGCGTGGAAACCCTGTTGGATGCACGCGTGTGTGGCATCTTGGCATCGCAATCGAAAAGCACGCGCAGGTTTGATCACTTCCAAGAGATTATCGATAACAAGGTACATCTCGTCTTTTTCGACCGGATATGCACAGGCATCAACACCGATAAGGTGGTGGTGGACGACTATGCCGGGGCATTTAACGCGGTGGAATACCTGATAAACACCGGGTGCAAGCGCATTGCTTTCCTGGGGGCCACCCCTTGGCTGCCCATTGCCAACAACCGCCGGATGGGGTACGAGGATGCGCTGCGAAAACATCGGTTGCCCGTCGAGAAAGAGCTAAGCCAAGTGTGCGACACGGTAGACTTGGCAAAAGTGATCATCCCCCAGATGTTGGCGTTGGATCCTCCACCGGACGCCTTCTTTTGTATCAACGACGAGGTGGGCGCGTATTGTATCCAGATCACGAAATCGATCGGCTTGGATGTCCCGGAAGATGTGTCGGTATGTGGGTTTACCAACAGCTACCTTACCGAGGTGACCTACCCCAAGCTCACGAGTGTTGACCAGCATGGCTACCGGATGGGCGAGGTGGCGGCCAGATTGCTCATCAACCGGATTGAGGGAAGAGAGAATAAGCCCGGTATCGTGAGCCGACTGATCAAGACCAATCTGGTGGTGAGGGGGTCGACGAAATAGTGAATAAATAAAGCGCGATGAAAGCGATAAAGAAGAGACGACTTTCTTTTTGGGAAATCTGGAACATGAGCTTCGGCTTCCTGGGCATCCAGTTTGGCTTTGCCCTGCAGAACGCGAACGTGAGCCGAATTTTTGAGACACTGGGTGCAAGGGTGGAGGATATCCCCATCCTGTGGATTGCCGCTCCTATCACCGGGTTGATCGTTCAACCCATCATTGGTCACCTGAGCGATAAGACGTGGAACCGCTTCGGTCGGCGGCGACCCTACTTTATGGTCGGTGCTGTATTTACTACCTTGGCGCTTTTCTTGATGCCCAACTCTCCCGCGTTGTGGGTCGCCGCGGGAATGCTCTGGATCATGGATGCCTCCATCAATATATCGATGGAACCGTTCCGGGCATTCGTTGGGGACAATCTACCTACCGAGCAGCGGACCATGGGATTCGCGATGCAGAGCTTCTTTATCGGCACGGGTGCGGTGATAGCCTCCGCACTCCCTTACATCTTGACCAACTGGTTTGGTGTACCCAATACCGCTGAAGATGGGCTTATTCCACAATCGGTGAAACTGTCGTTTTATATCGGCGGGGTGGTTCTTTTCCTCTCGGTATTTTACACGGTTTTCACTTCCAAGGAGTACTCGCCCGAGGAGCTGGCGGCCTTTGAAGAGGCTAAGGAGCAGCGTACCGGGATTAAAATGGTAGCCAGGTCCCCGGTTACCGCCCCACGGTTTTTTAAGCAGGGGGTAATATGGACCCTCGTGGGACTTGCTGCCACGTTGTTGATAGCGTTCACGGGAATGGGTACCCAAAACGGGCAACTCTATATCGTGGGGGGATTGCTGCTCGCTTTCGGCATTATCCTGATCCTATCGGGAGTCATCACGGGGAAAACGACCAAGCAGAACGGGCTGGTGGGGATCATGAACGACCTGTTGCATATGCCCAAGACAATGGGGCAGCTGGCCATCGTGCAATTCTTCTCGTGGCTCGCCTTCTACGCCATGTGGATCTACACGACCCCCGCCATTACCCAGCATATCTACGGAACCACAGATTCCACCTCGGAACTTTATAATCAGGGGGCCAACTGGGTGGGGGTGTTGTTCGCGGTCTATAACGGGGTGTCGGCCATCAGTGCATTCCTGCTGCCGCTTATCGCTCGACAAATCGGGCGCAAGGGAACGCACGCCATTGCCTTGGTGGTCGGGGGACTATCCTTTATTTCGCTCTATTTCGTGAAAGAACCTACCACGCTACTCATCCCGATGATCGGGGTCGGATTCGCCTGGGGTAGTATCCTATCGATGCCCTACGCGATACTGACCGGCTCGCTACCCGCCGATAAGATGGGAACCTACATGGGGATATTCAACTTCTTTATCGTCATCCCGCAAATATTGGCAGCTAGCATCTTGGGATATATCACGAGTACCCTGTTCCACGGGCAGGTGATCCTCACGCTGGTGCTTGCCGGCTGCTCGCTAATATTAGGGGGACTCTCTGTCTATTTCGTTCAGGATAGGGATGATGTGTACCGACAGAAAAGGTAGCGAAGCTGAAAGTGGGATGTGAAAAATGAGGCGATGACCCCCAGTAGAAAACGGGTAATTGTGAAGTTGGAAAGTCAAAAGGTTATGGTTGGAAAAAGAGATAATGCATTAAGGTGGCTTGTATTGTTAAGTTGTTTCGTGGTGCTTTGCACGTGCGTTCCCCGAGAGAAGGAGAGTACGGAGGAGGAGGGGTCTCAAGAGGAGGCGTGTCAATTGCTGGAATACGGGATCTGCCTGGATTCACTGGATATCACCCGTTACACGATTGAACGAGGGGATCACTTCGCTTCTATACTCTCGAATTTAGGGTTTACCCCTGCTAAAGGGGAGAGGATCACCGCGGCAATTACCCCCTACCTGTCCCCTACTAAGTTGCAGGTAGGTCATGTCTATTCCGCCATCTCGGAGCGGGATACCGCATCCACCATCCGGTATATCGTCTTTGAGAAGGGGCGAATTGATTTTGCCGTTGTAGAGATACAGCCCGATACGGTGCTTGCTTACGAAGAAGCCCGTCCCGTGACCCTTAAGCGGCAGTACGCCGAGGGGGTCATCACCTCCTCCATGTGGAATACCATCGTCGATTCCGGAGCCCCGGTGATGCTTGCGCTCATGCTGTCGGACGTCTACGCGTGGCAGATCGATTTCTTTGACGTGAAGGAGGGGGACTCGTTCCGGGTGATGTACGACGTGGCGTACGTGAACGATACCAGCCTAGTGGAAATTTCTGCTATCGAAGGGGCCGTTTTCACCCACCGGGGGGAGGAGTTCTTGGCCATCCCTTTTCAGCAGGACTCGGTGAGGGAGTACTTTGACGGAAGCGGTAATAGTCTAAGGAAGGAGTTCCTGAAGAACCCGCTCGACTTTTTCCGCATCACTTCCCGTTTTTCCCACTCCCGTTTCCACCCGATTTTAAAGCGACGCCGTCCCCACCACGGTGTGGATTACGCGGCACCCGTCGGTACGCCGGTTAAGAGCATCGGCGATGGCGTGGTGATCGAGCGGGCTTACCAGGCGGGTGGGGCGGGGAACTACCTGAAGGTGCGGCACAATTCGGTCTATACCACCACCTACATGCATTTGAGTCGCTTCGCAAGCGGTATTCAAAAGGGGACGACGGTGAAGCAGGGGCAGGTGATCGGGTACGTGGGGTCTACCGGCCTTTCCACCGGTCCCCACCTCGACTTTCGGGTGTATATGAACAATCAGCCGGTCAACCCGCTGACCATCGAATCGCCACCCTGCGATCCCGTGAAGCCGGAGCTATTGGATAGCTTCCGGACGGTGCAGCAGCAGGTGATGAAGGAGTTGGACAGCTTGTGCGTAACGAACCGGGTAGGTGTTGTCCTAACGGATGCGAGCCAGTAATTTGCCAAGTGGATAACGACGTTAAACGATAGTGGTAAAGTATTCGTAGGCCTGTAAGTGGTAGTTAACCCGGTGGATAAGTAACCGGTGGTTTTTACTCCTTAAACGTGCTGAATACCTTGAAACTGTTCGCCGGAACGGTGAAACTTGTTGTGGTCGACGTTACTTCCAGTGTCTCGCCGGGAACCATGTAGTTGTACCATGTTCCCATTTCGGGGAAGGCGGTGCCGGCTTGGATGGGTGCGTTGGTGAAGTTGCTGACCACCACCACGTGCTTCGCGTTACCGAACGATGAGAGAGTGATATATCGTCCCTGACTCCAGAAGGCGGGGCTTACCCTCCAGGTGAGGGTAGCTGTTGCGTTGAATAGTTCCGGGTGATCGAACCGAAGGCTGATTAGCTTGATGTAGGTGTCATGCAGCTCCTTGCGTTGAGGGACTTCCAGGTAGTCCCATTTAACCGGCTTCTTGCCCGTACGCCCGTTCTCATTGATGGAGATATCGTACCCCATCTCCCCGAACTGCCACATCATCTTGGGACCCGGTACGGTAAAGAAGAACGCGGCGTTGGTGGCCAGTTGCGACATCCGGGCGGTGATATCCGTCTTGAGGATGCCGTTGCCCCACTGGCTCTGCTTGTAGCCCATCCTCTCCTCATCGTGGCTCTCCATGTAGCTGACCAGGCTGTTGGCGGGGCGACTCGAACTGTTGTAGTAGGTTCCGGAGAAGTCAGACCCCTCGCTATACCCCATGGCGGTTTGGCAGTACGCGTGATTCATGTTACGCCATACCATCATCCCCTCGTTAGACAAAATAGTCTCCTCCTGATTGTCGCAAAAATGCTCCAGGATAACCAGCGCATCGGCCTTCACCTCCCTGATGGCGTTGTTGTACTCCTTTAGTATTGCCACCCGCGTTGCATCGAAGTTGCCGGCGGTCGATTCCGACGACTTCTTCTGGGTAAACCCTTTGGTCAGGTCGAACCGGAAGCCATCTACGCGGTACTCTTCCAGTAGGAAGCGCAGGTTGCGCTTCACGAACTCCCTTACCAGGGGTGATTCGTGGTTAAAGTCGTGGAAGACGGAGTAGGGGTGCGGTGCGTCGACGTTAAAGTAGGGGTTGTTCGCTGACGTCTTGTTGGCGGAAGCGTTCCACCACATCTTGGCAAACGGGTTGGCACCGGTGGCGTGGTTGTACACCACATCCAGGATGACCGCCATCCCCCGTTGGTGGCACGCGTCGATAAACTCCTTGTACATACGGTCGGTACCGTACGCCTTGTCCATCGCGAAGAAGAACGCGGGGTTGTAACCCCAGCTGTCGTTCCCGTCGAACTCCTGCACCGGCATTAACTCGATCGCGTTAACCCCCAGCTCCTTGAGGTAGTCGAGCTTTTCCGTCGCCCCCTTCAGGTCGCCGCTCTCCGTGAAATCACGCAACAACAGCTCGTAGATGACCATGTTGTCCCGCTTGGGTGTTTTGAAGTCGGTCACTTTCCACGTGTAGGACTCCTCCTGAATCCGGAAGACCGACACGATGCCTATAGCACCGTTAGGGTACTCCTTTGCCTCGGGGTAGGTGGAGGCAGAAATCCACGGGTCGTTGGAGGGATCCAGTATCTTGCGGGCGTAGGGGTCGGCCACCCGTATCGGATCGCTGCCGGTCGTTCCCACGTAATACTGGAACGCGTATTCCCTTGATGGGTCTAACCCACTTAGCGTGATCCACCAGCAGCCGGCCGACTCGTCGTAGGTCATTTGCGAATGGTTGTCGTTGCTCAGCGTCCAGTTGTTAAAGTCGCCCACCACGTGCCCGTAATCCTTCCGTTTCCCGTTGCTGTCCTTGTCGTACAGCACCAGGGTAACGGTGTGGTTGTCTATTCGGTTGATGCCGTGCTGCAGTCCCGCCGGCATCGTGCCGGTCTGTGCCGGCCCGGGTTGGAACGGGACGTGTTTCGTATCGGTGATCTTATCAATGAAAAAGTCTTTGCCGCCCTGGTTACCCTTTTTGGTACCATCGGCACTCCGGATTACTAGGCCTAGCTTGTTGATGGGGGTTGTTGTCTCCTCTGCGCTGAACCACTTGCGGATGGATGGCGTGAGTTGCAGTTGCCACGCGTCCTTCTCATCGGGCACCTTGGTCATTTTGCACTTGGCAATGTTCTCGTGCCACTCCGCGGGTACGAAGAACCACGCTCCTTCGCTCACCACGCCGATGTGCATGTAGACATCGCCCATTGTCCATAGCCAGCCCGTCGATCACGATTAACGGGTCGTTGCTGGCAGATAGCGAGGCACCCCCGCGAATACGGATGGTGGCACCCCCGCCTGGAATACCGCCACCAGATACCACGCTAACGCCCGCGATTTTTCCCGTTATCATATCTTGCGGGTTGGTGACCAGCCCCTTGTTGATGTTGTCTGGCTTGATGGCCGTTACCGATCCCGTTGCGTCATCCTTGCGCACGGTTCCATACCCGATGACAACCAGCTCGTCCAGCATTTCGATATCCTCCTCCATGACCACGTTGATGGTGGTTCGGTTGTTGATGGCTATTTCTTGCGTCCGGTAGCCGATGTAGCTTATCTCCAACACCCCGTCGGCGGGTGCCTGAAGCGTGAAGTGACCGTCGAAATCGGTCACGGTTCCCAAAGAGGTGCCTTGAAGACGGATGTTGGCGCCAATAACGGCTTCGCCGGCACTGTCCGTAATGGTGCCCCTCACGTTTATCGTGCCCGTCTGCGCGTTGGCCGATAAAATGAATAGCACACCCGATAACAGGGTCATCAGGATGGCTCTCGTAGTTTTTTTGAATGTCACATACATGTTGTTAATGTTATAAGATCAACTAATAATTATTCAATTTATTTGAAAGCGTTTTTTCACCTCAACATTACATTATATCACTACTGACCGACTAAAATATCAGGAAAAATAAAGGGGATTGGCCGAAGCTTCCCCTTTAAGTTGTAAATTTGTGTGTGCAAAGCAAATTTTCAACCATGGGCAAAGATAAAACAAAAAATTTAGTCGGTCAGCCGATTTTCAAACAAATCGTGAAAATGCTTCCACGCGAGCAGTTTGACATACTAGTAAAGCAACAAAAAAGCGACCGTTATTACAAGACTTTTTTTTCATGGGATCAGCTTATCGTCATGCTGTTCGGGATATTGAGTAGATGTGATTCAATGGGCGAGGTTTGCGACAGCATGCGGGCGTTAGGGGGCAAGCTCAACTACCTTAACATGGATCGCGCGCCGGCTAAAAGCACCGCGGGCGATGCCTTGCGTGATAGAAGCGAAGAGTTATTCAAGTTGTATTACTTTGCCTTGATCGAGTATTTTCGTCCACTTTTGTCGGTCAGCCGAAAAAATGACGTCAGTTTCAAGGAGTTTTACGCTTTCGATTCCACGACGGTTTCCCTGTTTTCCGACATCATGAAGGGCGTTGGCCGCGATCGAAAAGACGACGGGAAGAAGAAAGGAGGGCTTAAGGTACACATGCTGACCGACGTGCACGCTGAAACGACGGTTTTCGCCACTATCAGCGAGGCCAAAATGCACGACAAGAAGTTCCTGTCTCACCTGAATCCCGCGAAAGGGAGCATGTTGGTTTTCGACAGGGCGTACAATTACTATCAACAATTCGCGGACTGGACACGCGAGGGCGTGAATTTCGTTTGTCGCTTGAAAGAGAATGCCAAGGTAATGGTGCAAGAAGTCCTGTTTGAAAAAACACTCGCGGGTGATGAATTCGGGGTTTACAAGGTAGAACACCTTCACTTGGACTACAAGCGAGAAAAGAAGCCCGAAACCCTCTGCCTGAGATTAGTGTATTACAAGGATGAAAAAGGGAGAAAGTACAAGTTCATAACCAATAACTGGGAAATCACGCCTGAAGAGGTGGCTTTGATTTATAAATACCGTTGGACGATCGAGTTGACTTTCAAAAAGCTGAAACAAAACTTTCAATTGCATTATTTCTATTCAGACACGGGAAACGGGATTAAAACACAGGTTTGGTGCACGCTAATAGCTCATTTGTTGTTAAACGTGATACGAGTTTTATCGAAGAGTCAAAAAGCATTTTCAACCATCGCGGCGTTAATCAGGATACACCTGATAAGTCATCTGGATTTGAACTGGGTGGTAACAGAAGGAAGGAAAGCGTACGCTAAACGACGAAAAAGCAGGAACAAAAGTCCTACAATCATTCAGATGTCATTGTTTTGATAAGGGGGTCGCTTTTCATGAAACTGAAAATGAAAAAATATACATCTATCAATCAATTGATTGGTGAAAAATATCGACTGATTTTGAATTTAGTCGGTCAATAGTGACATTATATTATATCCAAAGTTACTTTTTATTACATCGTATCGGGTGGTAATTGGGCATAATTCTCCCTATTCGTTCATGCAAACGATTGCATTTTGGTTATTTAAGGTGTAAATTATCAATTAGTTACGATAACTGAAAATTGGGTAAAGAAAGGTCAAAAGGGGGCGAGTGGATTAAGTAAATAGAAAGTTATGAAGGTGCCGTTCTGACATTTTGATAAAAAAATGCGACACAAATGTGCCGCAACGTTTTCGGGTGAGTCAGCTGGTATGGTGTATTAGTTGCTTGCCTTTCTCCTTCGCTTTAACTTTAATTTTGGAATTGTTACAATCCGCTTTTTAGCTTGGCTGGAAATCCTGCGCCTTAGATTAATTAAGAACCGTTTGCTGGGCTTACTTTTGAGGTACGATTCGATATGGCGCGCCCGCTTCTCCTCCAGTATCTGCTCAATCTCGATAAGGATGCCCGACTCCTCTACATCGCCGAAATCCTTGTTGATAGCGGTGCCGAAGAAACGCATGGTGGGCGACAGGCTCATGTAGGCGTTGATGAGCGGCGGGATGTTGTATCCCAGGGCGCGTACCTCCTTGTTCAGTATCCGGTAGTCTTCGGCGAAGCACCTGCCGTGAAAGAGCTGCCTCATCGCGTTGGGGTCGGTGCCGGTAACGAGTGGCTCTATCGGGGTTATCAGTCCCTCGTTATCCGGGAAATGTTTCTGCAGGAAGTAGAGGATCATGTTACGCGCTAGTTTGTTGTAGGTGCCGTACATGGTCACTTTACCGAAAAAATACTTGATTTCGGGGTCGATAACCGTCAGCGCTCCCAGCCCGTCCCACAGGTTATCGAGTGCGAAGATTCCTTTCCTCCCCTTCAGGGTCGATTGGCACTCCAGCGTGACGAACGAGCGACCCAGTTCCACGGTTCGTGGGAGAATCTCTTGGATGAACTGATCCGAGAAGTCATACAGGTGGGCGGTGGCCAGCATCGGTTTCCCGTTCTCATCGAACTCCACGTCGGCGCCGTAAATAAAGCGGTATCCCCCCAGTATCTCCTCGTTTTCCGGGTCCCACACGATCAATTGACGGTAAGGAACCGCCATGGTGTCGTACGCATCGATATCGGCCTCTAGACCAGTACCGCCACCGTAATGGCGGAAGGCGATCTCCCGCAGTCGACCCACCTCCCTCATCAGGTTTGGCGAATCATGCGCGGTAAAGATGTAAATCTCGTTGTTAGCTTTGTTGGTGGTACGAATCCGTTTTTGGACGGTTAGCTCGCTCTTTATCAAGTTTTTGTCTACTGGGTCAATGATAGGTTGCATACAATTCTTTATTTTTCAGGTGAGGTATGAGGATCGCGTTATTTTCTTTAATGTGTTTTTAGGGAGTATACCTGTTCCTTCACGTACAAAGCCCATTCCGGAGGCGTTTTAGATTTGTCGAACGTTTGCCAGGGAATCGGTTTACCGAACGTGATGGTGAAGGTACCCCCGCGATTTTTGAACATCTCGTCTGGAAGGTAGATCAACTCCGCGTTAAATTTTAACCCCGATGCCTTGCGTAAATTGGCGAGATTGTAAAAAAAGGTGGAGTTCCTCCCCTCGAAATGCACGGGAATGACATCACGTTGAAATTCCACTGCCTTGATAATGAAGTTTTTCAACCAATCGAGATCGGTGATGATACCCTTACGCTTCCTGGAGCAGAGACCCGCCGGGAACGTGATGATCTGGTTATCGGAAGCGTGGGCCTCGTTGATGGCTTTGACCGACGCCTTGCCTTGTGCGCCGTACTTGTTGATGGGAACGAAAATCGGTTTCAGTGGCTCGAGGTAGTAGAGCACGTCGTTGACCAGGTACTTGATCTTTCCATTGAACTTTTCGCCCAAGAAAGCTGATAGGCAGATGCCGTCCAGACCGCCCAAGGGGTGATTCGAGGCGAAAATAAACCTCCCCGTTCCAGGGATATTCTCATCGCCCTTGGTATGTAGGGTAACCTTGAATTCCTTGTCCACGAGTGCCCGCATAAATTCCACCCCCACGATCCCTTGGTTGCGATCCAGGATGTCGTTGATCTCGTCCTGATGAATGGTTCGCTTCAACCAGTTGATAAAGAACCGGGGGAGCTTGCTGTAGTACCGGGGCGCCTTGTCGCGTAAAACACGGTCAATGTCTATTCTGAAAGGTCTGTTATGACTCATTTGGTTTTCCTCTATAAATGTGCCGCGAATGTACGAAAATTAACGGATAAAACAGCACGTTACTTGTAAGGTTTATTAATAGCCGAGAAATGAGCGAATTGGGGAAAAATTGGACCTGTTGATAACTTTTTTGAAATTTTTTGTGGGGAAATGTGGGGGGAAGTGGATTATTTTGTACTTTTACGGCGTAATAGGTGAATCTATGTTGCAATTTCTGGGAAATATAGGAGCCAAGGCTGATTCAAAAGGGAGGATTTTTGTCCCGGCTATTTTTCGTAAACGCTTGCAGAGCGAGGGTGAGGAGTTCCTGGTGCTTCGCAAAGATATTTTTCAAGATTGCCTCGTGTTGTACCCGGGTAGCGTTTGGGAAAAAGAGATCGAGACGTTACGAGCCCGGCTGAACAGGTGGAATAGGGAGCAGCAACAGCTGTTTCGACAGTTCGTGTTGGATGCTGAACGACTTGAGATGGATGCCAACGGACGGGTACTTATCCCGAAACGTTACCTGCAAATGGTGTCGATTGAAACGGAGGTTCGCTTCCTGGGCGTGGATAATACCATTGAGATTTGGGCGAGCGAAAAGTTGGATGCACCGCTTATCGCACCCGACGAGTTTGCCTCGAAACTGCAGGAACTGATGGAGTGAAATCCTAGAACATGTACCAAAACGACCGACCAACGACTTACCATACCCCCGTGCTGCTTTATGAGAGTGTGGATGGACTGGATGTTCGACCCGATGGCGTCTACGTTGATGTGACGATGGGCGGTGGGGGACACGCACGGGAGATATTGCGAAGGTTGGGTAAGAAGGGGCGGCTAATCGCGTTTGACCAAGATGAGGAGGCAGTGAAGAACGTGCCGGACGACCCTCGCTTCACTTTCGTTAGAGGTAACTTCCGCTACCTCGCGAATTTCCTTCGATACCTTCATGTGGAGACGATAGATGGACTGTTGGCCGATTTAGGGGTTTCCTCGCACCACTTTGACAACTCGGCACGTGGCTTCTCCTTCCGATTTGGTGGGGCGTTGGATATGCGGATGAACCGCGACGCGACGATTACCGCGGCAGATATCCTGAACGACTACCCGGTTGAGAGGCTGTCGGAGATTTTTTACAAGTACGGGGAGCTCCGCAACTCACGGGCGATCGCCGAAGCGGTTGACTCGTTCAGGCAGGAGCGGAAGGTTCAGAAAACGAGCGACCTCCTCACGGTGCTAGAGCCCTTCACACGGAGAGACCGGGAGAAAAAGGTGCTGGCTCAAGCGTTTCAAGCGCTCCGTATAGAAGTGAATGGCGAGATGGAAGCGTTGACCGAGATGCTGGAGCAAGCGTTGACTTGGTTGAGGCCGGGAGGACGGTTGAGTGTTATCTCCTACCACTCGTTGGAGGATCGATTGGTCAAACATTTCTTCCGGAGCGGTAATTTCGAGGGAAAGCAGGTAAAGGATTTCTACGGGAACGTGGAGACGCCTTTCAAGTTAGTGAATCGGAAGGTGATCGTGCCAACCGAGGAGGAGCAGCGCTTGAACCCTAGGGCTCGGAGTGCCAAGCTCCGCGTAGTAGAAAAGATATGAGTTTCAAGTTCGATAACATACGTAAGTCGTTTGTCCATGTTTTTGGAGGAAGTGTTCTCACCGAGAACTTCTTCCTCCGAAACATGCGATTCATCCTCGTTACCGTGCTGATCATGATTCTGTTCATCAGTCACCGCTACTCGGTGCTGGAGAAGATGTCGGAGATCGAACGGCTGCAACGTGTTTTGATGGATGCGAAGTACGAGTCGCTCACCATCTCGTCGAGACTCACCGAGGTAAGCCGGCAAGGGGAGATAGAGCGGAGGGTCGAGGAGGCAGGATTGGATCTGAAAATAACCAACGAGCCAGTTTATCACATTGGGAGATGAAGGGACGGATCAAGATGGAGTATTTGATAAGCTTGCACTTTTGAATGATGGGTGCTGATAGGTACTGGATAAATAAAAATAGGGAGTGACGGATGAGTAGACAGAAGAGGAAAAGGGTGGCGTTGGCACGGTATGGGCTTATCGTGACCATGTTAATGCTTTTTGCCGTGCTGATTATCTTCTCTGCCGGTAAGATCGTGTTTACTTCCGAGGGGAAGAGGTGGCGCGAAGTGGGTGAAAAGGAGACGGTCATCCGTGATCGGGTGATTTTGCCCAAACGCGGAAACATTTATACCCACGATGGGAAACTGCTGGCCACCACCGAGCCTCTCTACAGCATATACATGGATTTTTGGGCCGACGGGATCAGGAAAGACACGTTGATTAAGCATGTAGACGGCCTCTCGAAGGAGCTGGCCCGTAAGTTTCCCGATAGAAGCGCGGCGCAGTACAAGAACGTGATCATGAATGGCTGGAAACTGCGGGAGCAGGAGGAGCGACAGATTAGAGACAATCAAGCGAAGGGAATTGAAAAACGGGTACCCCTCAGGTCAAGGTACGTGAAAATATTGAGAAACGATATATCGTATGTCGACTTGAAAGAGATACGCACTTTCCCGTTCTGGAACCAGCGTTCCAACCGTAGCGGGCTGATCGCGGAGGAGCGTAACGCCCGCAAGAAACCGTTTGGAAATTTGGCCACCCGGACCGTGGGGAGTGTCTACAAGGATCTGGAGAAGGGGGGCGCTAGCGGCCTTGAACTGAAATATGATTCCCTGCTGCGAGGGGTTCATGGGGTTAAGTATCGGCAAAAGATACAGGGCAAGTGGATGGACGTGGTAGAGACGCCTGCAAAAGAGGGGTGGGATATCGTTACGACCATCGACGCCCAGATTCAAGACATCACGGAGCGTGCCTTGCGAGATAAGCTGGTGGAGACCGATGCTGAATCGGGAACAGCTATCATCATGGAGGTGAAGAGCGGTGAGATCAAGGGAATCGTGAACCTCGACCGGGTGAGTGAGGGGAGGTACGTGGAGGGGAACCCCAACGCGTTCTCTTACATGAACGAACCAGGCTCCACCTTTAAGACAGTGACCGTGATGGTAGCGCTCGAAGACGGGGTGGTGGAGCCTACCGACTCGTTTCACGTGGGCAACGGCCTTTATCAGTACAACAACAGGTGGGTCCGGGATCACTATTGGCGACGGGGACAAGACCGCGGCTACCTCACCGTGGCCGAGGGAATGGAGGTGTCGTCGAACGTGGTCATGAGCAAGATCGTGTTGAAAGGGTACGAGAAAAACCCCACTAAGTTCGTGGAGGGGATCGATCGTATTGGCTTACGAGAACAACTTACATGGGATGTCCCCCTAAACGGGATCGAGGGAACCTCGTCTATCCGGTTTCCGAACGATAAGACCCACTACTGGTCTAAAACCACCCTGCCCTGGATGTCGTTCGGCTACGAGACACGTGTTCCGCCTATCTACATGCTGATGTTTTATAACGGTATCGCTAACGATGGGAAAATGATCAAACCATTTATCGCCAAGAAGTTCGTGAACGAGGGTAAGGTGGTGAAGGAGGTGAAGGCCGAGGTGGTAAATAGTAAGATGTGTAAAAAAACCACTCGCGATCAAGTACACGAGATGTTGCGGGGTGTAGTGGAACGGGGAACCGCTAAGGTGGTTGCCTCGGACTACTTTGATATCGCGGGGAAAACGGGTACGGCGCAGATCGCATCTGAGGGGGCTTACTCGAACAGCTACTTCGTCTCTTTTTGTGGCTACTTTCCTGCCGAGGACCCGATGTATACAATCTACGTGGGGGTGCGAAAGCCCATGGGAGTGCCCTCCGGGGGAGGTATGGCGGGGATGGTGTTCAAAAACATTGCCGAGCAGACTTACCTGAGGAAGGTGAGGCTCACGGTAGACGATTGTCGGGTCGACTCCACCTTGCAAAAGCTGCCCCGGCTTAAAAATGGGAACTGGGATCAAAACCAGCGGGTGCTGGCTAATTTGAATCTGCCCATGGGAGATCTCGGGGATACGGGCGGCTGGGTAACGGTATCGCTTGATAGCGCGGCTTACCGACCTAAGGAGATTAAACTGAACGGTTCCACCATTCCCGACGTGCGGGGGATGGGTGCACGCGATGCGGTATACCTGCTCGAGAAGTCGGGCCTCCGGGTGAATATTCACGGTTCAGGGAGGGTGTTGTCGCAGTCGCTCTCGCCGGGACAAAGGGTGGTGAAAGGCGTGACGATTGGTCTCACGATGAGGTGATTAGTTAAGGGAAAGCATGAGTGAAGGTATGAACGTAAACGAATTGATAGGTGGGTGCAACGTGATCGCCTTTAAAGGCGATCGGGGGGCGGAAGTGACAAGCATCACGTCCGATTCCCGAACCGTCGTTCCCGGCTCGCTATTTATCGCGGTGGAGGGGATATGTACCGACGGGCATGCATATATAGGGAAAGCGATCGAACAGGGAGCGGTAGTGGTGGTGTATGATAAACCGATGATCGAGGAGTATTTTTCTCGGGTCACGTACGTGCAGGTGGAGGATAGCGCGATTGCCTTGGCGCAGATTGCCGCGGAGTGGTATGGACACCCTTCCAAGAAGCTCAAGCTAGTGGGCGTGACCGGCACGAACGGGAAGACCACCGTGGCGACCTTGTTGTACAACCTGTTTCGCCATATGGGATACCCTACTGGCTTGCTCTCTACCGTGGCCAATTACGTGAACGACGAGAAATATGCCACGACACATACCACGCTTGACCCCATCTCGTTGAACGAGTTGTTAAGCCAAATGATAAAGGCCGGCTGCGAATATGCCTTCATGGAGGTGAGCTCGCATGCCATCCATCAAAAGAGGACGTACGGGATTCACTTCGTGGGAGGGGTTTACACCAACTTGACGCAAGATCACCTGGATTACCATAGGAACATGCTGGAGTACCGTGATGTGAAGAAGTCCTTTTTCGATAGTCTGCCCGAGGGGGCTTTCGCCTTGGTGAATAGCGACGATAGGAACGGGGCGATTATGCTGCAGAACACGAGAGCGAGGAGCAAAACCTACTCGGTGCGGGGGATGGGCGATTTTAAGGCCCGGGTGTTCGAGAAGCATTTTGATGGTAGCGATGTTGAATTCAACGGGAAGGCGTTGTCGGTGAGGTTCGTGGGACTGTTTAACGTCTATAACCTTCTCGCGGTGTACGGTGCAGCTCTCTTGCTGGGAATGGAGGAGGAAGAGGTGCTGCGGGTGCTTACACTGCTCACGCCGGTGGCGGGGCGGTTCGAAACCATTCGTTCGTCGAAAGGGGTTATCGCCATCGTGGATTACGCGCACACCCCGGATGCGTTGACCAACGTGCTGAACGCGATTCACGAAGTGCTTCAAGGGAGGGGGAACCTATTTACCGTGGTGGGATGTGGGGGCAATCGGGACCGCACCAAGCGTCCACTGATGGCCATCGAGGCGGTGCGACTGAGCGATCGGGCTCTTTTTACCTCCGATAACCCGCGGTTTGAAGAGCCTGAAGTGATCTTGCAAGAAATGCTGGACGGGTTGAGCGAAGAGCAGCAGGCTAGCGTGTTGACCATCGTAGATCGACGGGAGGCCATCAAGACGGCTTGTATGTTGGCGAAGCCGGGTGACGTGGTCCTGATCGCGGGTAAAGGGCATGAAGATTATCAAGAGGTGAAAGGGGTGAGGTACCCCTTTGACGATAGGGTAGAGGTGGAGAAGGTGTTCCACATGTTAGGCAATTAAACACTTCGACACATTTTTAAGCAGGTATGTTTTACTATCTTTTTGAATACTTAGATAAACTCGATTTTCCCGGTGCCGGAATGTTTCAGTACGTGATGTTCCGTTCGGCAATGGCCGCACTATTCTCGTTGCTGATCGGGATCTTCGCTGGCAAGCGCATTATCGATGCGTTGCAACGGAAGCAGGTGGGTGAAACCATTCGCGACCTCGATTTGGAGGGGCAGTACAGCAAGCGGGGTACCCCTACTATGGGGGGTGTTATCATCATCCTGGCCATTTTAATCTCTACCCTCTTCTTCGGCAAGCTGGAGAATGTCTATATCATCCTTATGCTGGTGAGCACGCTCTGGCTGGGAACCCTTGGCTTTGCCGATGACTACATCAAGGTGTTTAAAAAAGATAAGAAGGGGCTGAAGGGGAAGTTCAAGGTGATTGCTCAAGTCGGGTTGGGGCTAATCGTGGGGGCGACCATCCTGTTTAGTCCCGAGATCGTGGTGCGGGAAAATACCGAGGTGCGTGTCAATAACGTGATCGAAGAGGTAACATACCAAACGGGGGATACGAAGAGTACCACGACGACCATCCCGTTCGTGAAGAATAATAACTTTGATTACAAGTGGTTGGTCGGATGGATGGGCGACAACACCGACATGGCGACGGGGGTCATTTTTATACTGATGGTGATCCTTATCGTGACGGCCGTGTCGAACAGCGCGAACTTGACCGATGGGCTGGATGGGCTCGCATCCGGTTCCTCGGCCATCATCGGGGTGGCCTTGGGCGTACTGGCTTACGTTTCGGGGCGGGTCGACTTCGCCTCTTACCTGAATATCATGTATATCCCCGGGGGGGACGAGCTGACGGTCTTCGCATCGGCGTTCGTCGGCGCATGCGTCGGTTTCTTGTGGTACAATGCTTACCCGGCGCAGGTGTTCATGGGCGACACGGGTAGCCTCACCTTGGGGGGCATTATCGGGGTATTCGCGGTGTTAATTCGCAAGGAACTGCTGCTCCCCATCCTGTGTGGCGTCTTTTTCGTGGAGGCGCTGTCGGTTATCGCTCAGGTCAGCTATTTCAAGTACACGAAGAGGAAATACGGCGAGGGGAAACGTATATTCAAGATGACACCGCTGCACCATCACTACCAGAAGCCTGGTGATGGAAGTATCGATGCGATCGTGCAAAAACCGAAGACGCCATTAACGGAGCCCAAGATCGTGACCCGCTTTTGGCTGGTCGGCATGATATTGGTCGTCATCGCGTTGGCTACCCTCAAAATGAGGTAAGCGGTAAAAACAGGAGTTGCTAAGCCCTTTATAATGGGTAAATGGTTAATAACATTATTCGGTTACCCTTTTAGTGAGAAAACAGTAGGAGACAATATGAGTAACAGGAGGTTAGTGGTATTGGGTGGAGGCGAGAGTGGCGTGGGTGCGGCTCTCTTAGCGAATGAGAAGGGGTTCGAGGTGTTTCTATCGGATCATGGCACGCTGCATGATGCGCATCGGGAGACACTGCAGCTGCACAGGGTCGAGTTCGAGGAGGGAAGGCATACCGAGTCACACATCCTTCAAGCCGGCGAGGTGGTGAAGAGTCCCGGGATTCCCGATTCGGTACCCATCATTCGTGCTATTCGGGAGCGTGGCATACCGGTGATTTCCGAAATCGAGTTCGCGAGTCGTTACACCGATGCCAAGATCATCTGCGTGACCGGCAGCAACGGGAAGAGTACCACTGCCAGCCTGATTCACCATATTCTAAAGTCGGCGGGCCTCAATGTAGCCCTGGCAGGCAATATCGGCAAGAGCTTCGCCCGCCAGGTGGCCGAGGGGAAGTTCGAGTACTACGTCTTGGAGTTGAGCAGCTTTCAGTTGGAGGGCGTGTACGACTTCAAGGCGGATATAGCGGTTTTGCTCAATATCACGCCCGATCACTTGGACCGGTACGGGAATGACCTGCAACGCTATATCGACGCCAAGATGCGCATCATTCGGAATCAAGAGGTAGGTGACGCGCTGATATACTGGATAGACGACCCTATCTTGAACCGGGAGATCGAACGGATAAAACCAAAATCGACCCGCTACCCGTTCGGGGGTACGAAACCGAACGTCCCAGTCGCGGGGTACGTTGATGGCGAGAAGCTATGGATAGATGTAAAAGAGGAGAGGTTTGATATGGAATTGGAATTACTGGCCCTGGAGGGCATGCACAATGTGTACAATTCGTTGGCGTCGGGCATCGTGGCAAAGCTCATGGATATCACGGATGAGCAGCTACGGGCCTCGTTGTCCGACTTCAAGGGTATCCCGCACCGGCTGGAGAAGGTGGCCACCGTGCGGGGTGTGCAGTACGTGAATGATTCAAAGGCCACCAACGTCAACTCCTGCTGGTATGCACTGCAGAGCACTCGCTCCAAGACGGTGCTGATTCTTGGGGGAATGGATAAAGGCAACGATTATTCGGAGATCGAGGAGTTGGTGCGTACCAAGGTACGTGCGCTGATTTTCTTGGGGAAGGATAACCGCCTACTTCACGCGTTCTTCGATGGAAAAGTAGACAAGATCGTCGATACCGGTTCGATGAAAGAGGCGGTAGACACCGCGTACAAGCTGGCCCAAAAGGGGGATACGGTGCTGCTGTCACCCTGCTGCGCGAGCTTCGATCTATTCGAAAACTACGAGGATCGGGGGAACCAGTTCAAGGAGCACGTCCGACGGTTATAACCCTCTAATTAGCATGGCGGGATCAAGGTAAAGTCGAACCAAGACAAAGGAAAACGAAACGAAGTAAAACGAAACATTCGACGGATGTAATCCCCAAAGGCAAGCTGAAAACGATGAAAACAGAAGAAAAACATGTTGAAAGATAGCGATAAAGATAACGATCCATATCAAGCTAACGATACCTACCCGACTCACGGTGGATTGGGCCAATCGCCTTTTGACTCGTACGAAAGGGTGAGCGAAATGCGTGAAGAGGTTTCAAAAGTGGGTTCTTCGTTGGCTGATTACGGGCGCAAGGTATTCAAGGGCGACAAGGTTATCTGGATTGTATTCATTACCCTGTGCGTTATCTCGCTAGTGGAGATATTCAGCGCGACCAGCACTATTGTATATCGTCAACAGAATCAATGGGGTCCCATCCTTCGTCATACCATGTTCTTGATCGCAGGGGTGGGACTAATCCTACTCATCCATAATATTCCCTACCGCTATTTTTCCTCACTTATTTTCTTGCTATTGGTGGCCATCGTGCTGCTGATCATGACCTTTTTTGTCGGGAAAAGCGTGAACGAGGCCGATCGATGGCTCACGTTCATGGGTATCACCTTTCAGCCCTCCGAGATAGCCAAGATCTCGTTGATGGGAACCATCGCGTTCCTGTTAAGCAAACAGAACGGCGAGAACGATGGGCTGCTGTTTAAATGGATGATCGGGTTGATGACCTTGGTGTGTGGCATCATCGCTTTGGATAACCTGTCGACCGGGTTGTTGTTGTTTGGGGTATGCTATCTGCTGATGTTTATCGGGAACGTTAAGGTTGTACGGCTACTCAAGGTGGCGGGGGCGGGAATCGCCCTCGTGCTGCTCCTCGTGTTGCTGTTGAACGTGATTCCCGCGAAGTGGACCGACTCAGGACCACTGGACAGGCTAGGTACATGGCAAAGCCGTATCACCCATTTCGGTGAGGCACGAGAGATGTCGGAAGAGGAGTATTATACCATTACCGACGATAATTACCAGGTGGCGCATGCCAAGATCGCCATCGCTAATGGGGGCGTGCTAGGGGTCTTCCCGGGGAATAGTACCGAGCGGGACTTCCTCCCGCAGGCTTACTCTGATTTTATTTACGCGATCATTATCGAGGAGATGGGACTTATCGGGGGCGTTTTCGTGCTGATGCTTTACGTGATCATCCTAATTCGATCGGGGATGATCGCCCGAAAGACCGAGAAACTCTTTCCCAAGTACTTGGTGCTGGGATCGGCATTGATGCTCTCCATACAGGCGTTTATCAACATGGCGGTCGCGGTTAACCTGATCCCGGTGACGGGCCAGCCGTTGCCGCTGGTAAGCCGGGGTGGAACCTCCACCTTAATCACCTGCGCCTACTTTGGCTTAATCTTAAGCGCTGATCGGTTTGGTATCGGGAAAAAGAGCGAGGAGAAGGGTAATGAAGTGATCAGTGATGACAGTTACGAGGCACATCGTGGAGAGGAATACGATGAATATTGGGACGAGGGTTACGAGGTATATCGTGAGGGGGGAGACGAGGAGCGTTGGGAAGAGGACCAAGAGGAGCGTTGGGATCTGGCCCACGAGGAGTACCCAAATGATGATCACGAGGAAAAGGTGAGGTTTGAAATCATGAACCTGTAGTTTCGGTTAACCCTGTTTATCGCCTACATTATCTTCGGCGTTAGGGTGGAGGAAAGGAAGTCTCGGATGTGAATATGCGCTATTCCTTCATAGCTGTTCTCGAATGAACGCTCACCCGAAACCACTACCTTGGTGTAGTTGTCGTTTATTTTAAGCAAGTTGCCAAATTCACGTGCTATCGTTTCCGGCTTGGAAAGTTCTACCGCCACTTGAACGTAAAGCGTTTCTCCCCCCCGAGTGCAGACAAAGTCAATCTCTTCGGTGGCCAGCGTGCCTACTCTCACGTCGTACCCGCAATAGAGGAGGTGGTTGCATACCAGGTTTTCCAATCGTTTGCCACGGTCTTGTGGCTTGTAGCCCGCGATCGCGTTTCGGATGCCCATGTTTTCGAAAAAATACTTTTCCCCCCGCTCAAACAGCCGTTTCCCCACGATGTCGTATCGTTTGATTTGGTAAACGACAAACGCTTCCGCTAATGAATTGGCATACTCCGATACTTGATTGGGAGAAATGTTTACCTTTTGACTCTTTAAGAAATCGCTAATGCTTTTCGAAGAGAAGAGGCTACCCACGTTGTTGGCTAAAAAGCGTATCAATTGCTCTAAAAAGGCGGTGTTGCGAATCCTCTTGCGTTCGATCACATCCCGTAAGACGATGGTAGAGTAGACGCTGCGAATGTACTCCATGATGATCGACTCGTCCATGGGGAGATGGATTAAATAGGGCAGCCCCCCAAAGCGCGTGTATTTTTCGAGTGATTCATCATTGTTGGGAAGGTGGTGGAAGTCAAGGAATTCAAGGTAAGAGAGGCTGTATATCCGAAACTCCACGTAACGACCTCCCAACTCGTTGGCCAAATCGCTTGAAAACATTTCGGAGTTGCTGCCCGTGATGTAGATATCGTTGTTGTCGTTCAAGGCAAGCGAACGGATGGCAATTTTAAAATCATCGATTTCCTGTATCTCGTCCACAAATATGTAATTTCGTCTCTCGTTAACTAATCTTGCCGAGATGTAGTCGTGTAGCTCTTTGTACGAGGTTATATCAATAAACTCGATATCCTCTTTGTTGATGTAGATCACGTTTGCATTTTGCTCCTCCCGTTTAATCCGATCGATTAACTGGAAGAGGAGGTAGCTTTTGCCTACGCGACGATGTCCTACCATTACTTTTACGATAGGTGATCGCATGAAAGGGACTATTTTATCGATGTACGTCTGCCTCTGGTACAACAAGTTGGGTAATTTTGCCATAACGATATTAATTAAATTATAATTATAATAATACGATAAATGAACGAATAATGTAAGTATAATTATAATAATACGGCAAATATACGAATAATATAAATATGATTATAATAAATGCGCCCTTATTCTTTGTAAATTAGGAAGACTGCCGGTTTTTTGTGCATATCGGGAAGCTTCCCTTCCCACGCTTTTATGGTTCGGGTGACGATGTATGCATCGGGAAGGGAGAGGTTCATCGCGATGCATAGGCGTGTTTTCGGCTTGCACTGCCGCAGGATCTCTTCCGCCAGCTTCTGGTTGCGATAGGGTGTTTCGATAAATAGCTGCGTCTGATCGTTGCTGTAGGCAAGCGTTTCGAGCCTCTTTAGCTTTTTTGCTCGCTCACCTGGATCGATAGGCAGGTAGCCATGAAAAGCGAAGTTTTGCCCGTTGAAGCCGGAGCCCATCAGGGCCATCAGGAGGGAGGAGGGGCCGACCAGCGGGACCACTTGGTACCCCTCTCGTTGCGCGATGGCCACTACATCGGCACCGGGATCGGCTACGGCAGGGCAGCCCGCCTCGGAGAGTACCCCCATGCTCTCGCCTCTAGCCAGGGGCTTAAGGAAACTCGCGATTTGATAAGGGTCGGTATGTTTGTTCAGCTCGAAGAAGGTGAGCCCATTGATATCAATACCCGGATCACATCGCTTTAAAAAGCGGCGGGCCGTTCGCGTGTTCTCCACGATAAAGTACTTCAGTTGTGACGTCACCTCGATATTGTAGGGTGGAATCACCTCGCTTACCGGGGTGTCGCCCAGTAAAGTTGGAATCAGGTATAACGCGGGTCTATCCATACTAAATCTCTTAAAAACCGAAATGGAACAAGTCGGACAGGGAGTCGATCCTAATTTTCCCGATGAACGACTGCACGAGGTTTACATCGGTCAATACGAAGAAGGTCATGGCCATGTAAACTACCCCGTATATCCCCCCGGTGATGTGTGCCGAATGATTGATCCCTCCCGTCTGCTTTCGATCCAGCGCAAGTGATATCAGCAGGAATATGATGCCGAAAAGGAACGCCGGAAGGTAGATCGGGATAAAGAGGATCCCCATGAAGTTCATCGGGTTGATCAGCATGTACGCGAAGATAATCGCCGAGACGGCCCCGGAGGCGCCCAGCCCGAAGTACAACGCGTTCTGCCGTTGCTTGACGTAGGTAGGGAGGATGGAGACCAAAAGGGAGGAGAGGTAGAGCATGATGAAGCAGAGGGAACCCGTGGTTTCGCCGAGTGTCGATCTGAATGCCCGCTCAATGTCCATGCCGAAGAAGTATAGCGTGAACATGTTGAAGATGAGGTGGGCGTAATCGGCGTGCAACACCCCGTAGCTGAACAACCGGTGCCACTCGCCTTGCTTCACTGATGGGGGGTGAAAGATTAACCTTTCCGTCAGCGCATGGTCTTTGAATGCTCGGATGGAGACGAGTACCGTTATGGCAATGATGATCGCGGTAATCATATCAATAGCTCTTCATGAGGGAAACCTGCTTCCCTGTAACCATTTTCTTGAAACAAGGACAAAAGTACATGAAAAAACCGCTTTCCACAAACAGGTACGATCAAAATCGGGAAAATCCTTGTACCTTTGTAGGTAGAACGTGTTAATCGGTTAAAACGTGTAGACGATGAAGTTGCCCCTTGAATTTATCGGTTCAATGGAGACCTATTTAGGTGATGAAATTGGACCTTTCCTGGCTGCCTTGGATGGTGAGCCGGTGGTGAGCATCCGCTTGAACCCGGTTAAGACAAACCCAGATACCAAGCTCCTTGTCCCGACTGAGCCAGTGCCTTGGTCGCGATGGGGGTATTACCTGGGAGAGCGAATCCCCTTCACCTTTGATCCTCTACTGCACGCGGGAATTTACTACGTGCAGGAGGCCTCCTCCATGTTCGTGGAACATGTGATTAGGGAGTTGCTCGCTGAACCCGTGGTCTGCCTCGACTTGTGCGCTGCCCCGGGTGGGAAGTCACTTGCCCTTCTGTCGGCGCTGCCAAACGGTAGTCTGCTGGTGGCCAACGAATTGGTACGGCAGCGGGCGAACGTGCTGGCCGAAACGATGATCAAGCAGGGTTACCCCCACGCGATGGTCACCAACAATAGCGCTGCCGATTTCGGTCGATTGTCCCATGCCTTCGATCTGGTACTGGTAGATGCTCCCTGCTCGGGTGAGGGTATGTTTCGTAAAGATGAAGTGGCCGTGGCAGAGTGGTCGCACGATAACGTGACACGGTGTGCCAAGCGGCAAAAAAACATCTTGAACGATGTCTGGCCGGCGCTTAAGCCGGGGGGCTTCCTCCTCTACAGTACCTGCACCTTTAACGTAACCGAAAACGAACGGGTGGTGCTGGAGCTGGCTCGTTCTACCGGTGCCCGGTTCGTCCAGGTGGGGACAGAAGCGGAGTGGGGTATTGCCCCGTCGTTTGACGAAAGAACGCCCGGGTACCGCTTTTTCCCCCATCGAGCCCGGGGGGAGGGACTCTCCCTCTTTATCTTACAGAAGCCCGCGGAGGAGCAGAAGCCTGGGGGAGAACAGCAGTTTATAGAAGAGCAACAACCTGGTAGGGAAGTCTTGGAACGGAACCCTAAAAAGAAAGGCAACAAGGGGCAATCTTGTTTTTTGAAAGAACAGTCGGCTTTTAGCCCGTTCCTTCGATATCCCGATGCATTTCGTTTTTTACAATGGGGAGACCGGGTGTTCGCGCTGCCCGCTGAGCATGCTGAAACGATGGCCGACTTGGCAGAAAAGCTGAAAGTGGTCACCATGGGCATCGAAATCCCGTCGCACGCCTTGGCATTGAGCAGGGAGTTGAACCCCGGGGCCTTTCCCCGGTTTCCGGTGACCTGCTCCCAAGCGATTGCCTATCTCCGAAAGGAGGCGATTGTGCTTTCCGGCGCGCCCAGGGGCATCCTGCTGCTTATGTACGAGGGTGAGCCGATTGGCTTCGCGAAGAACGTGGGCAATCGGGCGAATAACCTGTATCCCGCCTCATGGCGGATTCGCAGCGGTTACCTGCCAGAACGGGTTCCACGAGTGGTTGATCTTCGTTCTTAAAGTCCCGCGCTCTTGAAATTTCCCATTTCACGGTTTTCCAAGTTGTTCGTTAAAAAAAGTTTCTCTAATTTTCAATTTTCAGCTTCGCTGCCTTTTCTGTCGTCGCTCGGCAAAGTTTTACTACGCAACACTATTGATCCTTATGTTTCCCATTCAATCCCGACAATCGCTCACCTGCCTGTTCGTCATCCTGGCGCTGCTGGTAGCGCTATTATCGTTGCTTCTGTCGAATCGCTTGGTGAGCAACTTGGCGATAGAGGAGCGGGAGAAGATGGAGGTGTGGGCGATGGCCACCGAAACCTTAGTGTCCGAATCGATGGCGGATGACGGCGATATGGATATGTCGTTGGTTCTTCGCGTGCTGGAGGGGAACACGACCATTCCCTTGATCCTGTACGATGAAACGAGCGGGGAGGTGGTATCATCGCGTAACCTGAAAATTCCTGAAGGGGACGCGGATGCCTTCTTGATACGGGAGATGACACGGTTCGAGCGGAAGCACCGTCCCATCGAACTGCAGGGGATGAACCAACTGCTCTACTACGATGACTCCCTATTGCTCAAAAAGTTGCAACTATTCCCTTACCTCCAACTGCTGGTCATTACCCTCTTCGTGGCTCTCGCGTTCCTTGCGCTTAACCGCTCCCGCCGTGCCGAGCAGAACCGGGTCTGGGTGGGACTTTCGAAAGAGACGGCCCATCAGTTGGGAACGCCTATTTCATCGCTAATGGCGTGGCTGGAGTACCTGAAACTTAAGGAGGTGGACCCGGTGTTGCTGTCGGAAATCGATAAGGATGTGGATCGGCTGCAGATGATCGCGGAGCGTTTCTCGAAAATTGGTTCTGTTTCGGGATTGGCTAGAACTGACCTGCGGGAAGCACTTCGAAATGCGATAAGCTACATGGAGCAACGGGTTACCAAAGAGGTGACCTTTGAACTGGAGCAGCCTGCGGACCCAGTGATGGTTAACCTGAACGGGTCGCTTTTTGACTGGGTCATCGAAAACCTTACCAAAAATGGGGTGGACGCCATGCAGGGACAGGGAGTTATCACCTACACGATCTCGGAAAAGGGACGGTTTGTTTTCTTAGATGTGGCTGATACCGGGAAAGGGCTATTGAAATCGCAGTTCAAAGCGATCTTCTTGCCTGGCTACACCACCAAGGAGAGAGGGTGGGGACTGGGGCTCTCGCTGGTGAAGCGGATCGTGGAGGAGAACCATGCCGGTAAGATCTTCGTGAGGCGGTCGGAACCTGGCAAAGGAACCACGTTCCGGATACGGCTGCCCAAAAATTGAGTTGCGCTATTAGTCCTATCACACTGTTAATCAGTCACTTGGCGGTTTGCTCGCCTGGTTGCCCAGTCGCCCGGTCTGTCTCTTACTCATTCATTCGCTCACTCGTTTGGTCGTTCACCAATTTTATCTGTACATTTTTGGCCTTAGCGTATTTTTGTAGGAGCTCTGTCGCGTACTCCGCGGCTTCCATCAGCCCCTCTTTGCCCGAGTAGCCGTTGATAAGCATCAACAGGCGGGTGGTGCGGGCGGTAATTTTCGTGCGTTCTTCGTCGCTCGTGGGCGTGCCGATACCGCCTACCGCATCGCGGTAGACCGGTAGTCCCTCTATGTTGAGGAGGCCTCGACCGATCGCTTCGAACCTTTCGCCCGCCCTGCCCACGCCAAGGGTTAAGTCACCCTGGATGGTGTCATCATCGAATCCACCGATGGAGTAGCCGGTTTTGAGGGAGAGCAGGTTGATCAGGTCTACCAGGGTGTCTATCCGGTAGAGCGGCTGCCCCTTAAGGATACGTCTGCACAGTGCCTCTCCGGCTGGGCGGTACCGGTTGGGATCCTTGCCCAGCGTTTTGTACACTTGCCGGGTCGCATGGATGGGCGGCCGTTTTTTTATCTTCTCCATCGTGTAGCTACTGGTGAAATACGTGGTGAATGCATCAATCTCCTCCCACAATTCGGCACTAAAGGGGGAGTTAGTCACTTCACAGCCAACCGCGGCCACATGTAGAATTGGGCATGCTCGCTTTATCTCTTTGCTGAGTGCAATGTTCCGTAGTTCCATATTCTGCAAAAATAGACAAAAAACGGGGAATAAATTTGTGAAAGTCTCATGCAATCCTTATATTTGCGTGGATTTTTGTTTTCATATGGCCGAGGAACATGATAAACTGCTTGTCGATTTGGAAGTGCGTGTGAAGCAAGTGATGTTTCTATGCGATTCCCTGAAAGATGAGAATAACCGGTTAAAATCGGAGATTCAGTCGAAGCAGAAAGAGGTTGATGCGGTGGTGAGTGACTTACGCCAGCTGAGAGCGAAATACGATGGTTTAAAAACTGCCAGGACCATCACGGCAGCGTCGGTTGACGTGGAGGTGGCCAGGGATAAACTGTCGAAATTGGTGCGGGAAGTAGATAAATGCATAAATTTATTGACGTGAAGTTTTAGGAATTTATGTGATGGGCGACGAAAGATTTTTATTGACGTTAGAGGTTGCTGATCGGAGATATCCGCTGAAGATCAAGAGGTCGGAAGAGCAGGCCTTTCGAGAAGCCGCCAAGAGAATAAACATAAAGATCAACCAATACCGGGTTGCATTTGGGGGGGCTAGCTCACCCCTGACGACACAGGACTTTTTGGCCATGACGGCCATTCAGGCAGTGGCAGAGAATTTTACTCTGGGAGATAAGAATAATACGAAACCCTTCGAAGATAAGATCGATTCATTAATCAGTGAGTTGGATGATTATCTAAAGAGATAGAGCGCTGGTAGTTCAAGCGCACTTCTTAACGTGAACGCACCTTTTGTTTGCATGGAAAGCGATGCAGGCGATCGGTTGCGATTTTTTTTGGAATCAAGGGTAATATCCTCTCCGGGAACAATGCGTATCGGGGTACGATTCGCTGCCGGGAGAGGATGGAACCATTTTAATTTAATAATACGCGATATGGAGATAGTGATAGGAATTATCGGTTTAATCGTTGGTGCAGCGATCGCATGGTACGTGACCGGTAGGATGGCCAACTCCCGCGCTCAGAATATTTTGAGCGATGCGGAGAAGGATGCCGAAGTGATAAAAAAGAAGATCCTGTTGGAGGCGAAGGAGGAAGCTTTGGCCATGAAGACCGATGCGGAGAAGCAGGCCAACGCACGTGCCGCGAAGCTACAAAACAATGAGAATAGGTTGAAGCAGAGAGAGATGACCCTCAACCAGCGTCAGGAGGAGTTGAATAAAAAGAACGCTGAAGTGGAGGAGGTACGGGGCAATTTGATGAGTCAGCAAGAGTTTTTAGATAAGAAGGGGGCAGAGCTGGAGCGAGTGCACCGGCAGTCGGTAGAGAAGCTGGAGACCATCTCCGGGCTTTCAGCCGATGAGGCGAAAGAACGTCTCGTGGAGTCGTTAAAAGAAGAGGCCAAGGCCGATGCCCAGTCATACGTTAATGATATTATGGAGGATGCCCGGCTATCTGCAAATAAGGAGGCGAAGCGGATTGTCGTCCAGGCGATTCAGCGGGTGGCAACCGAGACCTCTATCGAGAACGCCGTTACGGTGTTTCACATTGATTCCGACGAGGTGAAAGGTCGTATTATTGGCCGCGAGGGGCGCAACATCAGGGCGTTGGAGGCAGCCACGGGCGTAGAGATTGTCGTGGACGATACACCTGAAGCCATTGTGTTGTCGGGATTTGATCCAGTGCGGCGCGAAATAGCCCGTCTCTCGCTTCACCAGTTGGTGGCCGATGGACGCATACACCCTGCTCGCATCGAGGAGGTGGTATCGAAGGTAAAGAATCAGATCGAGGAGGAGATCGTGGAGACCGGGAAACGAACCATGATCGATTTGGGGATTCATGGCCTGCACCCGGAACTGATCCGGATGGTGGGGAAGATGAAGTACCGCTCTTCGTACGGTCAGAACCTGCTGCAGCACTCTCGCGAGACGGCTAACCTGTGTGCGATCATGGCCGCGGAGCTGGGACTGAACCCCAAGAGGGCGAAGCGTGCCGGTCTGCTACACGATATCGGTAAGGTGCCTGATGATGAGCCGGAATTGCCGCACGCGATTCTGGGGATGAAGTTGGCGGAGAAATACAAGGAGAAACCGGATATCTGCAATGCTATCGGCGCACACCACGACGAGGTGGAGATGACCACCCTCTTGGCACCTATCGTGCAGGTATGTGACGCCATTTCTGGCGCCCGTCCCGGTGCACGGCGAGAGATCGTGGAGGCGTACATCAAGCGGTTGAATGATCTGGAGCAGTTGGCGCTCTCTTATCCCGGCGTGGTGAAGACCTACGCGATACAGGCGGGTCGTGAGCTTCGTGTGATCGTGGGTGCTGATAAGATTGACGATAAGGATACCGAGAAGCTCTCGGCGGAAATCGCACGTGAGATTCAGACCGAGATGACCTATCCCGGTCAGGTGAAGATCACGGTGATTCGCGAAACGCGTGCCGTGAGTTACGCGAAGTAAGAAGTAACTGTAAACTCATCGACCCCGCCTGATCGTAACTGACAGGCGGGGTCGATAGGTTTTGTAAGGTAACTACAACTAGGCTGTATGCCGGTGAAAGGGCCGAGAACCGTTACATTATTTGGTTCGCGGTTCTTTTTTTACCGGCTCTTTTTTAGCTGGTTCTTTCTTCACCGGTGCTTTTTTGGCCGGTTCCTTCTTCACCGGTTCTTTTTTCGCCGACTTCTCGACCAGTTGTTCCTCGTTGCTGCTTAATACCGTTTTTAGTTTTGTCTGCAGCTTCTTGATCTCCATCTCCTGGTTGTGGATGGTGGTTAGCAACGCGTTGAGCTCCTCGTTGCCGACCGTGTCGGGATACTGTGCTTTTACACGGACGATAAAGTCGCTCAGCACGTTCATGTAGTTGTTGAACGCATCGTAAGGCGACATGTAGGGGCTAAACTGGCTTTCGCCGCTCCCGAAATGCTTGGTAGACATGTAATGGAAGTGGTCGCTGGTTTGCAAGTAGATCCAATCCTGCTTGAGCCGCCTATCGGTGCAGAGGCGCACCCGCTCACCCACTTCGTAGAGGGCGTTCAACGCGCTTTTTTGCAGTTCGTTCCCTAGCCACGCGCTCACGTCACGTTCTTCATCAGCCCATGAGATGGTATTCGGCACGCTCAACGTACCAATCGGTTTCAGCTTGTCCAACGCCTCTGAGGGGGTGACAAACCCGATTCCCTTTTCGTCCGCGAACTTGGGTAACGCTTTCATGAACTCGAAGATGCCGCTGTGGGCTGGCTGCAGGTTACCGAACGTCTCGTAATTCATAAAGAGGTTAATTACCTGCTCCTCCTTTGGGGTTGCCGCGATCCAGGCAATGTACTTGTCAGCGGTGAGGGGGTACTCGCTCCAACCGTAGTTCGAGAACCGGTAGGCGATGTCGTCGCTAAAGCGGCTGTTCTTGAGCAGCAACTTTAGTTTCGGAGTGTTCTCCGCCTGGTAAACGTAGTTGGGGCTTTTCCACCCGAGGACGTGCTTGGCTCCCTCGGTAATCATCTTGGTGAACCCCATATCGAACACGGCCTCGGCAATGTCGTCGGAGTATATCAGCTCCGTGTTGCGGAACACGGTCGGTTTTTGACCAAACAGCATCTCGATGCGATTGGCGTGCTGTCTAACCTGTTCCTGGAATTCCTCCGGGTCGAAAAGGCTGGCCAGCGAGTGAGCGTAGGTCTCCACCAGGAATTCAACCTGCCCGGTCTTGCTCAACTCCCGGAATCCGTCGATCACCTCTGGGGTGTAAATTTCCATCTGCTCCAGTGCTACTCCTGAGATGGAGAAGGCCACCTTGAACTTCCCTTTATTCTGATTGATCAGGTCGAGTAACATCCGGTTAGCCGGGATGAAGGAGCGGGCGGCTATCTGTTGCAAGATCTCCTCGTTGGCAAAATCATCGTAGTAGTAGTGATCATTGCCAATATTGAAAAAACGGTACCTTTTCAGTCGAAAGGGTTGGTGCACTTGAAAGTAAAAGCAAATATTTTTCATACGACTTATTTTGATTTGTATCGTGCACTCATGGAAACGAGACTGTCATATATCTTCCGGATCTTTAGCCCGGCATCTTCCCACTTGATGTTGTCCACCTCCCGTTTACCCTCCACCTTCAGGTGTTCGGCCATGGCGGGGTAGGTGCATATGGAGTAGATAGCGTCGGCCATCGAATCCACGTCCCAGTAGTCGGTTTTAATCACGTTGGTCAGGATCTCCGAGCAACCCGACTGGTAGGAGATGATGCTCGGCACGTTGCATTGCATCGCTTCGAGGGGCGAGATGCCGAAGGGTTCCGACACCGAGGGCATGACGTAGACGTCGCTCGATTTGAGCAACTCGTACACCTGTTTCCCGCGTAAGAAGCCGGTGAAGTGGAATTTATGGGCGATGCCCCGGTCGGCCACCAGCGCGATCATCTCATCCATCATATCGCCGCTGCCTGCCATCACGAACCGGATATGGTCTGTTTTCTGAATCACCTGCGTCGCCGCGTCCACGAAGAACTCGGGTCCCTTTTGCATGGTGATGCGTCCTAAGAAAGTGACCACTTTCTCGGGTACTCCCGAGATGCGCTCGATCGCCTCGATATCGGGGCTGAGCGGTTCCACCGCGTTGTGCACGGCAGTCACTTTCCAGTGTGGTTGGTGGTAGTTCTCGATCACGATACGGCGCGTATGCTCGCTCACGCAGATGATGTGGTCACAGTTGTCCATCCCGTTTTTCTCGATCCCGTACACGGTGGGGTTCGGTTTCCCCCGGCTACGGTCGAACTCGGTGGCGTGCACGTGGATAACCACCGGCTTACCCGATACACTTCTTCGCGTGAAGCCCGGCGGGGTACGTTAGCCAGTCGTGCGCGTGGATCACGTCGAAGTCGTACGCGCGTGCGATCACCCCCGCCACGATGGAGTAGTTGTTGGTCTCCTCCAGGATGTTCTGCGGGTACCTACCCGAGAACTCGATGCACCCCATATCGTTGGTGTGCATGTAGTTGAAGTCGGCGTAAATATTGTCCCTCAGGCGGTAGTACTCGTTGGGATCCATGTACTTCTCGAACCTCGACTTCACCGTTTCCGGTGCCACGTCGCGCCAGACGATGGGAGTATTGTTGGCACCGATGATTTTCATGAAACTCTGGTCTTCGTCACCCGATGGTTTGGGGATCACGAAAATGAGTTCCAGATCCTCCTGTTTGGCCATGCCTTTCGTCATTCCGTAACTCGCGGTTCCCAGTCCTCCCAAGATATGTGGCGGGAATTCCCAACCAAACATTAGTGCTCTCATGCGTTCGTAATTAAATGATTTTCCAATTTTTCCTTATAGGGCTTCATGATCTGTTTCGCCCTTAGTAATTCGCCGACGCTCATGGCAAACGAGTAAGCACCGTGCGCGATGAATGGCGGGTTGGGATCGTAGAACTCAGAGAGGGTTCCGATGCAGTCGTTCTGCATCTGCCCCTCCATCTCCACCATGATCCGGTCGGTTAGGGATAGTCCACTCATTTGAAACACGTTCAAGTACGCCTCAATATAGGCTCCCAATAGCCAGGGGAAAGCCATGCCGTTGAAGTAGGCGATTTTTTTCTCCTGCTCGTTACCGGCATATCGGGGGTGAAACTTATCGCTTTTCGGGGTCACGGTACGAATCCCGCGGGGCGTGAACAGCTCCTTGGTGACAAAGTCGAGGACCGCTTTTTTCTGGCTCCTCTCCAGGGGGGAGTAGGGGAGCGATACGGCGAAAATCATGTTGGGCCGTACGTCCGGGTCTTTAAAGGTACCGTCCACGTAGTCGTAGAGGTAGCCCGCCTCGTTCAGGAAAGTCTCCTTGAACGAGTTGCCAACGAGCCGGGCTCGTTTTTCGAACTCCTTGGCCAATTTCTCCTCGCCCGCTTCGCTAGCTACCTCTTGAGCGAACTTGAGCGCGTTATACCACAGCGCGTTAAATTCCACCAGGTATCCCGTCCTCGGGTTGACCGGTTTGTCGTCTATCGTGGCGTTCATCCAGCTGACCGCCACGTCGCGCCCGTACGTCAATAGCAGTCCATTGTCGCTATCCACCACCAGGTTGGGGTGTTTGCCCCCGGTGATATAGTCGATCACCTCGTACAAGAAGGCAGGATATTTTTTGTTGAACTCCTCTTTTCTTTCTTTCCAGTATTGTTGGAGTGACCACGTCACCCATAAAAGCACATCGGGGTCCTCCACCTGCTTAAGGTAGCCCTTGGAGGGTTTATCGGCCATGAAGTCGTGCAGGTGGGGGATGGCGCTGTCCATGATCCGCTCAAAATCGTTTGGCTTGTCCACCGCGATCGTACAGCCCGGCAGGGCAATGAACTGGTCGCGTGCACGCACCTTGAACCACGGGTACCCGGCCAGGAGGTAGCACTCATCCTGGGTGGGAATATAGTAAAACTGGTGGCTCGAGTTCTTCAAGCAGTTGTAGAAACTGGAGCGGGGTGTCCGCTTTTCTATTTCGAAATTAAACTCATCGGCAAGGGTTGAGGTATCTACCAGGATATCTCCGGCCGAGAAGAGTATCTCTTCGCCTTTTTCGATGGGCATCTCGAAGTACCCCGGCACGTAGAGGTCTTCGGTGTAGGTGTCACCCCGTTGGAGGTCTTGCAGGTATTCGATGTTGCGATACCAGTCGGGGTAGTAGACGAACTCTGGCTTCTTGTTGAACTGCATGAACAGTTCCGGGTAGCCGAAGTACATGCAGGTGCTGATACCATTCTCCACTTCCCGGTAGGATCTATCTACCTGGTCGTTTTCCTGGGTCAGTTGTGACGATCGGCGGAAGGCGAGGAACGGCTTGAAGCGGATCGTCGTGGGTGAGTGCGCATCCATCAGGATATACCGTATCATCAGCCGGTTCTCTTTGGAGGAGAACATGATCTCTTTCGATAAGATCACGCCACCTACCCGGTAGATGGTTTTCGGCACGCTGTCGCAGTTGAATTCGCGGATATATTTATGTCCTTTTGGGCTGTATTCACCTCCCGCGTAGCGATGGATGCCAAGGTTAAACTCCGCCCCCCGTTGAATCACTGTTTCGTCGAATGAAGAGAGGATAACGTGGTTCTCGTCATCCAGGTACGGCACGGGCATCACCAGGAGTCCTTGGTACTTGGTGGTGTTGCAGCCCGATATGGAAGTGTTTTGATATGCTCCCTTACGGTTGGTCCTCAGTACGTTCCGATATAAGGAGTACTCGAGGTTTATCATTTGAGCTTTGTCGAATTTCAGATAGTTCATCGCCGGGAAAATTAGAAGGGTTGGTTTCTGATAGAATACTTGCGAAAGATAGTCAATAAAAGTTACTTCCCAAATAAAAAAATGATTAAAATAAACGTGGAGGCCGTTTCGGAGCCGGATTGTATTGATTTTCAAGTCTCCTCATTGTTCTTCCCAAGCCCTGCGTTTTAACTCCTTGATCATGCTGTTCCAGCGTGTTGCCTCGTCGTTCAGTTGTTTCAAGTTGGTATTCCGGTATACTGTCGTGCCTTTTTGACCTCGTTATCCAGTTTACCAAAAGGAGACAATTGCTTTCACGTGAAATCTTGCTGCGGGGAAAAATTTTGTTTGTATTTTCGCGATAGGTGGGTGGTTTGAACAGAGTAGAAAGAAATTTGAAATGGATAGTAACGGTTTGATTCCCCCTTTGAGATCCTCTTTTGAAAAGAAGCGCGCATGGCTGGCGTTTTTGCCCTCTTTTGTATGGGTAGCGTTGGTATGGGTAGCGTTCGTGGTGGATCAGTCCGATGTTCTTGGGGATAATTTATCGAGGTGGGGCATTATGCCGCGGGAGTTGAGCGGATTAAAAGGCGTTTTGTTTGCCCCTTTCATTCACTCGTCGCTTTCTCACGTCTGGTCCAATACGCTTCCCCTACTTATCCTCACCTGGTTTCTCTTCTACTTCTATAGTAAGATCGCGTTCCGTGCATTCCTTTACATGTGGCTTATGAGTGGTTTACTTACCTGGGGTATTGGCCGTGGTGTCTATCACGTGGGGGCGAGCGGGTTGGTCTTCGCACTGCTTTTTTTTCTCTTTTTCAGCGGTTTGTTGCGAAAGTATATCCCGCTGATTGCCGTTTCGCTGGTGGTCGCCTTCATCTACGGCAGCACGGTATGGAGCATGTTCCCGTTCACCGAGTGGATTGATGTAACCATCTCCTGGGAAGGACATCTGTCGGGTGCGATCAGTGGATTCCTCCTTGCGATTATTTATCGCGATCAGGGGCCACAAAAACCGCTTCCCTTCTGGGAAGAGGAAGCGGTTGATGCTGAAACTGGTGCCGTCGTTGAAGGTGGTAGCGATGGCGGCAACGAGACCGATAACTCGATTGGTGAGAAATAGATCAACCGTTGACGGTGCTCCACTTCTTGAGGTACCAATGCGACGTTAGCTGTTACTTTGCTTTATAGATTACTTATTCGCCGTTAACTTTGTGAACAGGTCTCTGAAAATGGCATCCCTATTTAACGAGGTAGCCATTCTGATAAAATGGCGTGCGCTGTCTTTGCTATACGTCACCTGATCGGTGAGTATGGGGCTATGTACCAAGTTTGTTGGCACCCATGAGGGATTGACTAACCAAGCGATGGCTACCACGTCCCATATCTCTTTTGACCAGGCATCCAGGTTTTGCGCGTTATACCCGGCCACGATCTCGTAGAGGTAATTGGACAGGGGATTCTTGTCTTTCAGGTAATGCGCCAGCTCGGGTAGGGTGGTATGGAAGTGCGATACAACCGGTCGGCAGGGTGTTATCACCAATGGGACCCCGGAATTTAGCACTACCTGGGCGGCCAGGACGTCCTGCATCAGATTGAACTCCCTCTGCGTGGGCCAGTCAAGTCCGTTGCCTCCCAACCAGACAACCACGATGTTGTTGATGATGCGAGGCTCTATGAGGATGGCCGATGCAATATTGGTAATGCACCCGATGGGAACCACGTATAGCGGATCTTCGGGTGAGCTCGCTAACGCCTTCGACACCAGGTCAAGGGCCGCTTCGCTCCGAATAGGCCGCGTGATGTCTTGCAAGTAACCGGTTGATCCTCTGTAGACGAGTCCCTCGGAAGGTACGTTCATGAACTCAAGCAGGCGGAGGATCTCCTGGTAGCTTTTCTCCATCCCGTCGGCAGGGCTTTCGGAGCGAGCGTTGTGGAATGGTGCAGCGTAAATAGCCTCCACCTTCAGTTTTTCAGGTGAAAGCAGCGCGTAGGCCAATGCGAACTGATCGTCTACTTCGTTGTAAGTGTCGGTATCTAGCACCATTCGAAGTTTCCCGGCAGGTGGATTCAGGCGGTTTATGCGGTCCACCTCATTGATGCGGGGGAAGTTTTGGCAAAAGAAAGTCATGTGAAACGATAATAGAATTAAAACTAAGATGCTCTTTTTCATACGATTATTTTAATCTTTTTCGTTTCGGTGTATGGAACCTTTGATGTTCAAAATAATCATTCCCATGGATGTTTAACGATTATTTTAATCATGTCGGTTTCATACGATTATTTTATTTATTAATCATTTACCTCCTGTTGGCATACTGGTTCGTTATAGGTTTAATTCCCTCCAGCGGCAACGATGAATGAAAGTCCCGTGATAAAGAGTATAAACATAAACATAAGCATGTAGTTTACCGCTTTGGGGGCTCCCTTGAATTCTTTCCAGATAAATACGCCCCATAAAGCGGCAATCATGGGGGCTCCTTGCCCAAGCGCGTACGAGATCGCGGGTCCGGCTTTTCCAGCGGCGATGTAGCTGAAGGCCGTACCGATTCCCCAGATGACGCCCCCGAGTATACCCACAAGGTGGGTTTTGGGTTTCCCCTTGAAGTATTGTGCATACGTGACCGGTTCCCCTACGAACGGTTTTTTCATGGCGATCGTGTTGAAGATGAAGTTGCTCCCCAGGATTCCCAGTGAGAAGATAAAGAATGCGCCATAAGGTGTGAGCATACCGGCAGTGGGATTTTCAAAATTGGTCAAGTCCATGGCTGCTGCCACGAACCGGTAGAAGAACGACATCAGGAATCCGGCGCAAATAGCCACGATGATTCCTTTTTTCTTGGTTTGTCCCTCTGCCGTTCCCCTGCTCATTTTTCCTGAAGCAATACCATTCAATACGATTGCGATAACGATTAAGGTAACCCCCAAAAACAAGATAACGGGATCGCCTTGCGGTGCACCGAAGTAGTTGATGAACACGCCCAGTACCAGGGCTAGCCCCACTCCCACGGGAAAGGCCACCGACATCCCGGCCATCGAGATTGAGGCCGATAGCAAAATATTGGAAGCGTTGAAGATAATGCCTCCCGTGAAAGCACTCCAGAAGTTCTTGGTGCTTACTTGGGAAATGTCGGCTATAAAACTACGCCCCTGATCACCCACGCTGCCGAGCGTGAAGCCCAACAGAAGGGCGAGGAGCACGATGCCAATCACGTAATCCCAATAGAATAGTTCATAGCGCCATGTTTTGGCGGCTAATTTTTGCGTGTTACCCCAAGAGCCCCAACAGATCATCGTGACCACGCATAAGATCACTGCTAACAGATAACTACTTACTATAAACATAAGGCTACAAGTTTAAATTGTTCAATATATTAGATAGTTTGTTTTAAAAAAGAGCGCACCTCCTGTTCAGTGGGAATCGATGGTTGTGCACCCATCTTCGTGACGCATATTGCCGCGGCAGCTGTCGCGAATCGGATCGCTTCATCCCAGTCACTTCCCCTGGCCAATTCGGCGGCTAACGCGCCACAAAAGGTGTCGCCCGCGGCAGTTGTGTCGACCGCCTTGACTTTAAAGGCGGGGAAATGTTTGAACGTTCCCCCGGTTTTAAGAACAGATCCCCGCTTCCCTAAGGTTAGGACTACGGTTTTAGCTCCCATGGTTAACAAGGTGTCCACGATCGCTTCTTCTCCAATCTCATCCATTTTTTCCCCGGAAATCGTTTCCGCTTCCGTTTCGTTTACTACTAAGATATCGATTTTCTTGATAATGTCCGAATCTAATTTGTTCGCGGGAGCCACGTTGAGTAGCACTTTCTTGTCGTTCTCGTGGGCTATATCGCATACCGTTTTTACCGTTTCATATGGGATCTCCATCTGCATGACGATTAGGTCAGCCCTTCAGTACTTCATCCTTAATGCTATGGATGCGTTGGGGTGAAAGCATACCGTTGGCGCCCGGTATCACCACGATGCTGTTTTCTCCCTTTTCGTTCACCCAGATGAGCGCAACCCCGGATGGGGCCTCATCGGTGACGAAAGAGAGGGAGGCATCTAGTCCCTCTTTCTGGTAATACTCGAGTGAGTTCAAGCCGTTGGAATCGTTTCCCACGCTGGCGATGAATTTTACCTCCCCACCCAGGCGGTGTGCTGCCAGTGCCTGGTTGGCTCCTTTGCCTCCATTTACCTGAAGGTACGAAATCCCCATGATGGTTTCGCCCGCCTTGGGGAACTCTTTTACTTTCCCGATCAAATCGGTGTTCGAGCTACCAATGACTACTATTTTTTTATGCATATTGTTATGGTGTGAATTATTCACTTTTTTAGGGTTACATTACTTGAAATTAGCGGGCTGAAGGGTGATTAGTTGAATGAAACGTTGCTTGATCTGTTCGGCTTGCAAGGAATCCACCGAAAGGTAATACCTGTCCCCGTTCTCATCGGCTGTGAAGGTGGTTGCACCTTTATCGGACACCTCAATCTTACCCGACTCTGAAACGTTGAAATAGGAAGGTCCTTCAACCGAATACAAAACTGAAGTCAAATCCCAAGTTGGACGATCGTAAGGCATTTCCAGATAACATTTATAAGCTTCTACCAGCGGGTGTTCGGCTGCCCATTTAAAATCATTTTCGATACTGGTGGCCGGGTAGTGGATGATCATTCCCACTTCAAACGGCGAAGTGACAAGCGTGGTAGGCCATTCCGAGAAAACCTTTTTAGCCGCGGGAATATCTTTCACCACGTTGTATTCATATAATTCTGGGTTATTAAAACATCCAGCCATGGTACATAGTAGTTTCACTTTTTTAGCAACCAGCTCTTTTCCCGTAAGCGGTGAAAAATCATCCGGGGGCGTCTCGAGTAAGCGAGCCAGGTTAGTTGAAAACCCAACTGATACGATGGTAACGGTGTGATCCGGTTGTTGAGCCAACAGTTCACGGTACAACCGGTGAGCTTCCGGTAAAGCGGTATGGTCGTTCAGGGAGCGTTGAAACTTGGGCTCCCCATTCTCATCCTCCATGATTTGACACGCACTGGGTGTAATTCGAGGCATCATGTTCACACTCCACACCGTTATGGATAATCCCGATGGGAATATCCGGGTAGCCATACCATCTGTTCATGATGTCTGTGAATTCCGGAGGATGTATGCCTTCCTTGTTGATCATGATCCCCAACAACTCTATATCACCGGCATCTAAGTATTTGTAGAGCATATCGAGTGCTAGGGCATCGTCAATGTCGTTGCCAAGGTCTGTTTCAAAGATAATAATCTGTTTAGCAGAAGCGGGTTGCTCATTTTGTCGCTCCTTAGAAATGCAACTGGCGAGGACAACCAGAAAAAGAAGGGGTAACCAATGCATTTTGTTTTCCATCATGGTGATACGTGTATAATAAATCTGTACATGTCGAATCGGCATTTTTTTTACCAACCAACGCGAATATAAGGATAAAAATTAAAGAACAGCCTCTGTTTAGCTTGCTTTCCAATACGGTTTGGGTTTAAGTAGCGGCTTTATTTACGCGATCGTCTTTTGCGGTGAAGGGCCGTGAAAATATTTGATAACCGTAACATTTTCTTAATCAAAAAGTAATCACTTCGTAATAAAAATGTAAGTCCTTTGCAAAATTAATCTCATCACTTTGAGATTCTGCAAATCAACTTATTACGTTATATTATGAAGAAGATTTTACTGCTATTACTTATTTTACTCCCATTGTCGACAAAATCCCTTTTTGCCTTCAACGATCCGGTTTCCGATCTTGCATCTGGCGCGCTTACCGGTCGTGTGGTCGACAAAATGGGTTACGTGCTTCCCGGGGCCACTATTTTAATCGAGGGTACCCATATCGGTACCGTCTCCGATGTGAACGGCTTTTTCAGGATTACCGGACTTAAGGATGGTGCTTATACCGTAAGGGTATCTTACGTTGGGTTCACGTCGGCAGATATACGGCTGACCATTAAAGATGGAGAAACCAACGCGTTAAACAACATCGTGTTAAATGAGGGCTTATTGATGAACGAGGTTGTGGTTACCGGTATGAATTCGCAATACAAGGCGATGTCGCAACAGAAAAACAGCATCAATATTGCAAACGTTATATCTGCCGACCAGGTTTCGCGTTTTCCCGACTCCAACATTGGTGACGCGCTGAAACGAATTCCCGGTATCAGTGTACAGTATGATCAGGGCGAGGCACGTTTTGGACATGTTCGCGGTACCTCTCCCGATTTGAGCTCGGTAACCATAGACGGTACCCGTGTCCCCTCGGCCGAGGCGGAGATGCGTTCGGCGCAGCTTGACCTTATACCGGCCGATATGATTCAGACCATCGAGGTGAATAAGGTGGTAACCGCCAATATGGACGCGGATGCTATCGGGGGCTCGGTAAATCTTGTAACAAGGAGTCAACCTTCAGGTCGCCGTATCACCGCTATGGGAGGGAGCGGGTACAATCTGATTTCAGAGAAGCCCCTGTTGAACTTGGGTCTCAGCTACGGGGATCGGTTTTTTAACGATAAGCTGGGTATGGTGCTTTCTGCCTCTTACCAGTACAACCCTCTGGGATCGGATAATATCGAGTTTGAATGGGATAAAGATGACAAAGGCAAAAGCTACGTTTCTGATTACCAGATTCGGCAATACCTTGTTAGCAGGGAGCGCCAGAGTTATTCAGCCGCTTTTGATTACCAGTTTAATCCCGATCATAAGATCGTGCTTAGCGGGATGTACAATAAGCGCCGCGACTGGGAGAATCGTTATCGCCTGCGCTTAAAAGATATTGAACCCAAAGGTGACAGCTTTGTAGCCAAAAAGGTGGAGAGACAGGTGAAGTTTGGTACGAAGGATGAAAAGTATGCACGACTGGAAGATCAGAGGGTATACACCTTTTCACTGGGAGGAGAACACTTTTTCGATAAACTGCAAATGACCTGGGATGCCAATATCTCGCGAGCTTCCGAAGAGCGTCCCAACGAAAGGTACCTGACCTATGTCGCGAAAAAAGTCTCTTTTAAAAACGACCTCTCAAACCCGAGAACGCCTATGGCAAGCAACTTTAACCAAGATATAGAAGTTTTTACCACTATGGGGTTCGACGAGTTTACTGAAGAGTATCAATATACGAAAGATAGAGATGCCTCCTTTAAGACCGATTTCCTGTTGCCTATCAACAGCTACGGCGACTGGAAAAACAGCCTCTCCTTTGGTGTGGTAGGCAGGGTTAAATCGAAGAGTAACGATGAGGATCTGTATGAGTATGAACCTGTGAAATCATACGAAGATGCCTTTGATGATGAGGTTCGCGGACATCTGGTAAATATGACGAGAGATAACTTTCTGCCAGGAAATTATCAGGTTGGACCATTCCCCGATAAAAAATATTTTGGCGATATGAAACTTGAAGGAAACGCCAATTTTGAAAGCGAAAAAGACCTTGAAAGCGATTTTGCCGATTTCGATGCCAAGGAGACTATAGCCGCCGGGTACATTCGTTATGACCAGCGACTGTACGACAAAGTTGATCTGGTACTGGGCTTGCGTGTTGAGCATACCATGTCTAACTACAGTGCCAACACCTGGCAGACCGATCCGGATAAGACCCAGAGTATCAAGAAAATTGATGGTAAAAACGATTCGTATACCAACTTCCTGCCCTCGCTGATTGCCAAGTGGGATGTGAGCGACGATTTTAAGGTGAAGGCTGCTTGGACCAACACGTTGGCGCGTCCCAAGTATATCGACCTTACACCCCGCAAGATGTTGGAGTTCAGAGATAATGAGATCTCAATTGGTAACCCGGAACTGTTGCCGACAAAGTCGGTGAACTTCGACCTGATGGCAGAGTACTACCTGAATGGTGGTCTCTTCTCCGCGGGAGTTTTTTATAAGGATATAAAAGATTTTATCGTGGAGGAACGTCTGCGCGATTATCTGTACGAGGGACACACGTGGGATAAGTATTTCCGTCCCATCAATGCCGGGGATGCCGATTTGTTCGGTATTGAGGTGTCGATGCAACAGCCTATGCGCTTTCTGCCCGGGTTTTTGCGCCACTTCAATATTTACACGAACTATACCTTTAACTACTCTGACGTGAAGAAATTCAATTATGAAGGACGTGAGAATGATAAGCTGAGTATGCCGGGAAGTCCCAAACACACTTTCAACGCCGCGCTTGGATATGACCATCCCAGCTTTTCCGCCCGTCTCTCGTATAATTACGCTTCCGATTTTATCGATGAGCTTGGAGAAGAGGCTTATTATGACAGGTATTACGACGCGGTCAACTACCTCGATTTTAATTTAAATGTGCGTGCCGGCAAATATTTGCATATCTTTGCCAACGTGAACAATATATTGAACCAGCCACTTCGGTACTACCAGGGAAGTAAGGAATATACTATGCAGGCAGAGTATTATAACTTCCGCTTTGATGCCGGTGTGAAGGTGGTGTTTTGATAAAATAATCGCATGAGGAAATTTGAAATAAAAAAGGTGTCTCTCCTGATCCTGTTGCTCTTTTCATTTACATTTACGTACGCGCAGAGCGAAGGGATAGAGGTCGAAGTTGAATATGACGATGGCTACAACTTTTACGTTCTTAACGACTTGGGACGTAATGGTTACTATCGTCAGAAAGATGTGGCAGAGGCTATGGTGCGCATGGTAGAGGTGGCGGGACCGGAGTTTTTCGTTTCCGCCGGCGATACCCATCACTGGGGCGGGGTGCAGAGCGTTCACGACCCGCTGTGGATGACCAATTTTGAACTTGTATACGCTCACCCCTCTTTCATGGAGGAGTGGTATCCTATACTGGGCAACCATGAGTATAGAGGTAATACGCAAGCGGTAATCGATTACTCGCGAATTTCCCGGCGTTGGGTAATGCCTGGCAGGTACTATACAAAACTTATCCAGCCCGCCCCCGCCGAAATAGACGAGTTTGACGCGGCAGAACTATTTTTTATCGATACCACCCCGCTAATAAGTAGTTACTACGAGGGCAGCAACAAGTATGCCGATGTGTTTGAACAGGATAGCACCGCTCAGCTGCAGTGGTTGGAAGAGCGGCTTGCCAACTCGACCGGGATATTCAAGATTGTTATAGGGCATCATCCCATCTATGTATCGGAGAAGAAAAGGGTTGACGAGCAGGACCTTATTGAGAAGTTGGATCCCTTGTTAAGGAAGTATGGGGTAGATCTCTATATAGCCGGACATTCTCACACGTTTCAACATATAACGAAGCCAGGTACCGAGGTGAACTACGTGGTTAACAGCTCGGCTTCGTTGGCACGGGAGCCGGTGAAAGGACCCGATACCCGCTTCTGCTCATCCGACGAAGGATTTTCCGTTATATCCATTGGCAAGGGTAGGATGAAAATGACCTTTATTAACTACCTGGGTAATCCAATCTATCAGTTTGAAATCGTTAAATAGTGGCGGTCTTTTATCTGTTTGCATGCTGTACACTAAGATAGTGATGAAATTGTAAAATTTTGAAAGGGCCTATCGTTACACGTTGGATAATTGTCTCATAGAATGACAATGATACTTTAAAAACCAATGTCTCTTTAAAATAAGACGTTGGTTTTACTTTTTAAAATAAAGTCCATAGCTTTCTTGATTTAATATCCTGGGTGTTTGTAAAAAGCGGTTTTTTCATCTATTTTTGTGATAAACTCAACAAAGGTAGAATAGGGTGCTTTGTTGTTAAGCAGTTGCGTGAAGCGTACCTGTTTTTAAGACGATTTTTTGACGAACAAAAAACACGGGATATATGTCAAGGAAAATAAGAGCTGCCGTGGTTGGCTACGGCAATATAGGGAAGTTCGTCGTGGAGGCGTTGCAAGTGGCTCCCGATTTTGATATCGCGGGGATTGTTCGCAGAGATGCCTCTAACGTTCCGGCTGAACTGGAAGCGTACGAGGTGGTATCCCACGTGTCGCACTTGAAGTCGGTGGATGTAGCCATCTTGTGTGTGCCCACGCGAAAGGTGGAGGCATATGCCATAGAGTGCCTGGAGTTGGGGATCAACACGGTGGACGGGTTCGATATACATGGGCAGATCGTTCCGCTGCGTGCATCGCTCGATCAAACGGCAAAGCGGTGTGGCGCAGTTTCGATTCTATCCGCGGGATGGGATCCCGGGAGCGACTCGGTGATCCGTGCCCTTTTCGAGGCGATGGCTCCCCAGGGTATCACCTACACTAATTTTGGCCCCGGCATGAGCATGGGGCATACGGTGGCCGTGAAGACAATTGACGGGGTGAAGGATGCGCTTTCGGTGACTCTTCCCATTGGAAAGGGCGTGCACCGTAGGATGGTTTACGTGGAACTTCGTGAGGGGCACGATTTCGAGGAGGTCGCCCAGGCCATCAAGTCTGATGCTTATTTCGTGAACGACGAGACCCATGTCCTCCAGGTGGAGGATGTGGAGCCGTTGAAAGATAAGGGACATGGCGTGCGGCTAGAGCGAAAAGGTAGCTCGGGTGTTACTCCAAACCAACTTTTCACGTTCGATATGCGTGTTAACAACCCCGCGCTCACCGCTCAGGTTATGGTGGTTGCCGCTCGAGCCGCCGGTAAGCAACGGCCGGGAGCCTACACCATGATCGAGATCCCGGTGGTGGACCTCCTGCCCGGGGAAAAAGAGGCGTGGATAAAGCAGCTGGTGTAAAACAGTTTGCTTCTTTTTTACTATCTTTGGCAAAAAAAGAACGCTCATGGATACATTACTTGCAGTAACCTGGAACGTGGATCCCACGCTCTTCACCCTGTTTGGCCGTGAAATCCGTTGGTACGGCCTGTTTTGGGTCATCGGCCTTATCGTGGCTGTCTACATCGTGCATCGGATCTTTAGAAAGGAGGACCTCCTGGAGAAGTGGTTCGATTCGCTCTTTATCTACATGATCGTGGGAATTATCGTGGGCGCGCGATTGGGGCACTGTCTCTTCTACGAGCCGGCCTACTACCTGGCGCACCCGTTCGAGATGATCAAGGTGTGGGAAGGGGGATTGGCCAGCCACGGGGGAGTCATTGGCATTATCATTGCCGTTTGGATCTACTCGCGAAGGGTGACGAAGCTTAGTACCTTGTGGACCTTCGATAGGGTAATGGTGCCGACCGGCTTCACGGCGGCGATGATTCGGTTTGGGAACCTGATGAACCACGAGATTTACGGTGGCCCCACCGATTTGCCCTGGGGTTTCCGTTTTATTACCAATATTTACCGTTGGATGCAAGGTGCGGAGCCGATTTACTCGGAGCCGTCTCACCCCACCCAAATCTATGAGGGCCTGGTTTACCTGTTGGTGTTCGGTATCACGATGTACCTCTACTTCAAAACCAACGCCAAGGATAGGAAAGGGCTGATTACTGGTGTTGGCATCTTGATCATCTTCCTGTTCCGTTTCTTTGTGGAGTACGTGAAGAACGTGCAGGTGGAATCGGAGAACATGATGCGCGAGACCACCGGACTTATCTTGGGGCAGTGGCTGAGCATTCCTTTTATCATTTGGGGGATATGGTTGATCGTGAACGCGCTCAGGCGACCGGCTAAAGTGGTGGTGACCCCCAAGCAATCCGAGATGTTTCAACCGAAACAGAAATCGAAAGAGAAAACGCAATCCAAGTCGCAACAGCAGTCAAAATCAGAGTCGAAAAACAAAAAGAGATAAAAACAGCATTTATGCGGAAAGCGATTCAAGTCACGAGTGATATTTATTACGTGGGTGTGAACGACCGCGTTAAGATCTATTTCGAGAACCTGTGGCCGTTGCCGCAAGGCGTCTCCTATAATGCCTATATCATTGAGGATGAGAAAACGGTGTTGGTGGATACCGTCGACAGTAGTTATGCCAACGAGTTTGCCCGACGCATTCAGTCGGAGTTGGGCGATAAGCCGATTGATTACCTTGTGGTGAACCATATGGAGCCCGACCATTCGGGTGCGATCGAGTGGCTGGTTACCCGTTACCCAAGCATTCAGATCGTGGGGAACAAGCGAACCATAGAGATGTTGAGCGGATTCTACGGGATCAAGGACAACGTGCTCGTGGTGGAAGATCAAGAGGAGCTCAGTATCGGGGAAAATCGGTTGAAGTTTTTCCTGACCCCCATGGTGCATTGGCCGGAGACGATGATGACCTACGTTCCGGAGAAGAAGGTGCTGTTCACGGGAGATGCCTTTGGCACGTTTGGCACGCTGGACGGCGGGGTGCTGGACACACAACTTATCCCTGAACGCTACCGCGACGAGATGATTCGCTACTACGCCAATATCGTGGGCAAGTACGGATCGGCCGTGCAGAAGGCGCTCCAAAAGGTGTCCGGTATAGCGATCGAAGCCATCTGCCCGACCCACGGACCCGTGTGGACGATCCCGGAGAATATCGCCAAGGTGGTGACGATGTACGACCGCCTGAGCCGGTACGATGCTGAAGAGGGACTGGTGATCGCTTACGGCAGCATGTACGGTAATACCGAGCGACTGGCCGAGGTTATCGCCGAGGCGGCGGCTGCCAATGGCGTGAAGGAGATCGTGATGCACAATGTCTCCAAGAGCCATCAGTCGGATATTCTCCGTGACGTGTTTAAATACAAGGGACTAATCATTGGTTCACCTACCTATAACGGCAACCTCTACCCCCTGGTGGAAAGTCTGGTGTCTGCTTTGGAAGACCGGCTCCTCAAGAACCGCTTCTTCGGCTGCTTTGGCAGCTTCTGCTGGTCGGATGCTACCGCCAGGCATTTTGATGCGTTTGTGCAAGGTATGCCGTTCGAGGTGGTCGCCGACTCGGTGGTCATGAAGCAGGGGATGCTTGCTCAAGTCGAGGCGCAGGCGCGTGATATGGGGCGCATCATGGCGCAAAAGCTGACCTCGGGCGCGGAGGTGGTCGCCAACACGAGTGGCAAATAATTTTTAAAATTACATACAGTATGAGACTTATTATTCAGCCCGATCCCGGGCAGATGGCGCAATGGGCGGCCAACTACATCGTTTCTAAAATCAACCGGGCCAACCCCACGGCAGAGAAACCGTTCAAGCTGGGGTTACCTACCGGTTCATCTCCGCTGCCCACGTACAAGGCACTGATCAAGCATTATGAAGCGGGACGGGTGTCGTTTAAGAACGTCATCACGTTCAACATGGACGAGTACATCGGCTTGCCGGCCGATCACCCGCAGAGCTACCACACCTTTATGTGGAAAAATTTCTTTAACCATATCGACATCAAAAAGGAGAACGTTCATATTCCCAACGGAATGGCCGATGATCTTGAAGTGGAATGCGTGGCCTACGAGCAGGCGATAGCTGATGCGGGAGGTATCGATCTCTTTCTCGGGGGTGTTGGCTCGGATGGGCACATCGCATTCAACGAACCGGGATCATCGCTTAGTTCGCGTACCCGTGTCAAGACGCTGACCACTGCTACGGTGCTCGCCAACTCCCGTTTCTTTGATAACGATGTGAATAAGGTACCTAAAACAGCATTGACGGTTGGTGTAGCCACAATACTCGATGCCAAGGAGGTTCTCATCCTGGTGAACGGGAGCCATAAGGCACGCGCTCTCTACCACGCGGTGGAAGGTTCCATCAACCAGATGTGGACCATCAGTGCCCTACAGATGCATCAACGGGGCATTATCGTGTGCGATTACGATGCCTGCTCCGAGTTGAAGGTGGGGACGTACAAGTACTTCCTCGATATTGAGCATGACTACTTGGATCCCGATTCGTTGCTCTAATAACATGTCGTTTGAAAACAATTTATTTGGTGCGCACTGCTACATCGGTGTGCCTTTTTTTGGAGACAAAAAACGTACAGGCGAAAGTTGAGTACCTATAAAAACTGTTTTATGAGACGATTGGCTATTTTTGGCGTTTTGCTTTGCGCTTTCTTTACCAGCGCGTTATCGGCGACGGTAGACACGGTAAACGTGTTTAGCGACAAGATGAACCAACATGTTAAGGTGGTCGTGATTAAACCGGATGCCTACAACGGGGAGATCGCTTATCCCGTGCTCTACCTGCTACATGGCTACAGTGATAAGTACGATGGCTGGGTTAGCAGGGTGCCGCGTGTCAAGGAGCTGGTTGACCAGTACGGGATGATGATCGTCTGTCCCGACGGGGCGTACGGGAGCTGGTACTGGGATAGCCCCACTGACCCATCGTTCCAGTACGAGACGTTTGTTGCCCGTGAACTCGTCACTTGGATAGACCAAACGTACAGCACGGTGGTCTCCCGAGAGGGACGTGCCATCACCGGTTTGAGCATGGGAGGACATGGCGGACTTTATCTCGGTTTTCGCAACCAGGACGTTTTTGGGGCGTGTGGAAGCATGAGCGGCGGCGTGGATATTCGCCCCTTCCCTAACAACTGGGATATGGCGAAGCGGTTGGGGAAGCAGAGTGAAAACCCTGAAAGGTGGAATGAGCATACGGTTATGGGGCAGTTGCATCGGCTTACCCCCGGCACATTAAAGATAATCATCGATTGCGGGACAGGGGACTTTTTCTACGAGGTGAACGAGTGTTTGCATAAGGAGTTGCTTTACCGGAATATCCCGCACGATTACATCAGCCGTCCCGGTGTACATAACTGGGAGTACTGGAGCAACGCGATTCGCTATCAAGCCTTGTTCTTCCACGATTTTTTCAGTTCCCGGAAGTAAAAGTCTATACCTCCTCAACGATTCCAAGCTCCACGTAGAAGAGAAAGCCTTTTACCCGTTGGTGCCCCATCGACTTGATGGTGTCGACGTATCGGCGGACTTGTCGGTTGTACTTGGGGTTCTGCGACTTCCCGAATTTGTAATCGGCTACGATCACCTCCTGCTCTCCCATCATCACCCGGTCTGGGCGACTGATTCGTGCTCCCGGGTGAAGCAGTTGATTCTCGTTGAGCACGGTGTATTTCCCCGCGTACCAGTCGGCAACCTCCGGGATTGAAAGGGAGCGGGTTAACTCTTCCACCTTGCTTGTTCGTTCGCTCTCCGGGAGTTCTCCTTCGGCGACCTTCCTTTCCACGGCGTACGGTATATCCGCGATGGTCTTAACGTGACTGATGATGTCGTGCATCGTTTTGCCATAATCCCTGCTCCCGTCATCGCTGAAAAAGCCGATCGAGTCAAGGCGAAGCTTCAACCGCTCGTCGAATGGTGTGGAACGCCACTTCGTGGTGTCGACCAAACGTTCGCTCATTTTTCGTGCCAAATCGTGCCGACTTGCCCTCCCGTACGTGAACAGCGACTCCTCTTCCCCTCGTGTGAAATGGTCGGCAGGGAGGAGGTGGTTTTCATCCCCCCTGCGCGTGGGAGCTGCCTCCTCGATGCTTCGCCATAGCAAGTCGGACACGTCGCTGATGGTTCTTGGTTTCGCGGGTGACGGGGCGAAGACGATCAGACGGTGTTTGGCCCGGGTGAACGCGACGTAGAGCAGGTTCAGATTATCGATGTAGGTGAGTCGTTTCTCTTCCAGGTAATCTTGCCGGAAGATGGTGTTCACCAATCGTTTTCCATATTTCAGGGGGAGCGCCCGAATCGCGTTGAACGGGGCTACATTTGGTTTGCACCAAATGATGTTGGTATGGGTTGGCGAATGATCCACGCTCCAGCTCACGAAAGGCATGATAACGGCTCCAAAGCCGAGACCCTTCGACTTGTGGATGGTAATGATCCGGATCGCATCTTGTCCCTCCGGTGAAAAGAGGGCTCTCTTGTGGCCTTTCTCGTCCCACCACTCCAGGAAGCTGTTCCGATCGGCTGACGCATCCGTTTTGAATTGTAGGACAAGGTCTAGGAAAGCTTGCACGTAGGCGTACTCTTTCTCGCTAATCGCCTTCGATGTCACCACGAAAAACCGCTCGATCATATCGTAGAAGGGTAGTGTGGCCAGTCGCTCGATTTTCTCCCTTATGATTTCGGGGAACTCTCTCGGGTGTTTTTCTCGGTAGTTCAGCAACGCCTCTTCCGGTGTCGCATGATGAACGAAGCGGTAAAACTCGTATATGGCCATCATGCGGCGTGTTTCATCGCCGGGGTTTTGGAAGTGGCGTAGCAGCGCGATTACCGCCTTCACGCTTCGGGCGCTTTCAATCAAAAGCGCTTCGTTGGAGATGATGTCGTATCGGTATGGTGAATCGGGATGTTGTTCCTTGTAGGCGAGCAGCGTCTCGGCGACCTGTACCGCCTCGTTATTCCACCGCACCACGATGGCTATATCTTTAAGCGCGAACCCTTGCTCCTGCAGTTTCTCCAGCTCAAGGGGCAGTCGCTTCATTGCCTCTTCTTTCCAGTCGTTCGCCTTATCGTTTTTCAAAAAGGTGATCTTCACCTGCCCCTCGCGATCGTTTTTGTTCGGGGCGATTTGTTGGTATACGTCCGCGTACGCTTCTTTGATTTGGTTCTTCTTCTCGGTTTCGTTGAGCAGATGTTCCCCGTTGAGCAGATGTTCCCCCGTGGTACCCTGTGAATAAAGGGGTTCTCTATTTGGACTCCTTCCTTTTGTTTCATCCAGGAGCGGTTCCACGGCTATGTTGAAATCGTGCTGCATGTGGTGCGCCGCGTTCCTGAAGAAGGCGTTGTTGAACCGCACCACGTTCGCATCGCTCCTCCAGTTGGTATCCAGCAGGTGTTCGCGAATGCTCTCCGGTTGGAAGTCCCGGTTGACCTGTTCCCCGAGCAGGCGCCAGTCGGAGTTCCTAAATCGGTAGATACTCTGCTTCACGTCACCCACGATCAGGTTGAAGTTACCTGATGCCAAGCTTTCATCGATTAGCGGGCGGAAGTTCTCCCACTGCATGCGTGAGGTATCCTGAAATTCGTCCATCATGTAGTGTTGGACGCGGGTTCCGGTCTTTTCATAGATAAAGGGCGAGTCGGCCTCCCCGATCATATCGTTAAGCAGTTCGGTGGTGTCGGAGAGGAAGAGGACGTTGTTCTCCCGTTGTAGCGCTTGCAACCGGTTTTTAATGTCGGTGAGGATGCCCAGCGTGTAGAAATTTTGCAGGATGCTTATCGCGCTGTTGTAGGGAACATTGTTCTCATGCAGGTAGATGATCTCTTTCACCAGGTCGTTAAGTCCCCCGTGGTAGGCCTTCGTGATGCTTGCCACGATCGCGGGATCGGTTGTTTTCGTGTACCACCCCTCTAGGTTATCGGCGAATGAGAGGAACGTTGGCGTTATATCGGGGATCTCCCCTGAAGCGTACCGTTCGAACCGGCAAAACTGAGAGCGGCTGCCTCCCCTGAAGTCGGAAGGTTGTAGCCCATGCGCCTTGATAAGCTCGACTCCCCGTTTGCCGGCCTCTTTCACCTTGCTTTCGTAGCTTGTTACTATTCGGTAGAGTTCTTTTCGGTAATTTTCCAGTTGCTTTTTATTAGCGAGGCTCCACTGCGTCTCTTTCGCGAGGGATTTGTACGTTTCGTTGAACAACTGCATGCCCAGTGTAACCACCTGGCGGTCGATTTTCCAGCTCCTCCCTTCTTCGATGTTGGCCTGCATGAACTGCAGGAGCCATGCAGACAGTGTCCTGTTTTCAGGCAGGTTCAGCTCGGAGAACATCAAGTCGACGGCCTCCGTGAGCAGCGACTCCTCATCCAATTCAACGGCGTATCCTCCCGTTAGCCCGCTTTCCCTGGTAAATGCCCGCAGTGTCTGTTGAAAGAATCGGTCGATGGTGCTGACCGAGAAGGCGGAGTAGTCGTGCAGGATTGCTTCTAGGATCGATCGTGCCCTTCTCCGTACCTGAGCCTCATTCAGTAAGAACGATTGTGTTAGATCGTTTAAAAAAGTGGATGCGCCCCCTGATGCCAGTCGGTATAGTTCCTCCACGATCCGCGACTTCATCTCGTCGGTCGCCTTGTTCGTGAAGGTGACGGCCAGGATATGGCGGTGGTTGTTGGGTTTAGCAAAGAGCAGATGCAGGTATTCGCCCGTCAGCCGGTGCGTTTTACCCGAGCCCGCGGACGCTTTGATCACGTGAAGGCGATCTCTACCCGCTAACCCGTGTTTTGACATATCCCTCTTTTTGCAAAATAGTCAGTACTTTTTGGCGGTGGTCGCCCTGTATCAGGATTTCCCCCTCCTTAGCTGATCCCCCCACGCCACATTTCGTTTTCAGTAGTTTCCCCAGCTTTTGTAGGTCCTCGTCGCTCCCGATGAACCCGGTGACGAGCGTCACTGCTTTACCTTTCCGGTTTCGTTTGTCGAGGCTCACCCTCAGGAGCTGCTTTTCGTTTGGCGGCGTTATCACCTCTTCCTCATCCCCTTCCTCCTTGTAATGGTAGTCGGGATTGGTAGAGTAGACGATATCCAGTCGCTTTTTCCAGTCGTTCATGGTTTATTCTTCTGTTTTTAAGCACTTTAAGTTTTATCCTCGTGTTACAGGCAGCCTTGAGTTTGGTCGCCCAGCTTTGTTGTTCATTTATCTCGTTTTAATCGTGTGTTGCGTACAGCGATTCAATCACGTTAAGGATGTAATCACCCAACCGTTCGCACTCTGAGATGATGTCCATGTAGTAGACGCTGCTTTGGTACGAGTAGAGATTATTATTCAGGTTTTCCACGTTTTCTCGTTTCAGGAGATTTCGTCGTTCGTTGATACCGGCCTCAATCTCGTTGCTCACCATCAGCTCCTTATCGCTAACCTTTCGTTTTGCAAGCAGTGACTGCATGTTGTCGAACGCCTTCTCGACCAGTTCGAACATGCCGTTGATGTTCTCGATGATGACCTCTTCAAAGATGACATCGGCCTCCATTTTTCGTTTTAGGTGACGGGCGATGTTACAACTTGAGTCTGCCGTACTCTCTATCTCTGTCACTTCGCGCAGGATGCCCCGTATCCTCTCCTTGCTTTTGTGGCTAAGTCGCCCTTCCGCCACTTTACTGAGATAGGAGCCAATCTCCACCTCCATCTGGTCGCAGATATCCTCGTACTTCTCGGTACGGTTGTAGAGCTTTATGAACTTTTTATCGTTGTGATCGATGTTGGTCATCTTTTTCACAAAATCAAACATTTTCCTTGTACGGCTCACGTATACCTCCGTTTCCTTTTCAGCTTGAAGGATTGAGAGCTCGTCGGTAGAAGCTATCCCGGAGGAGATGTATTGCAGTACGAACTCCTCGTCCTCTTCCTCCCCTTTCCTGGGGCGGATAATTGCGATGCACGCCTTTTCGTAGAACTTTACGAACCAGATCATGATCGCGACATTACAGACGTTGAACAGTGTGTGAAAGAGTGACAAGCCATATGATGTGATGGCTTGATACCTCATGAACTCGCTTTGTATGTTGACCAGGTCGGCAGGTAGCTTGGAGCGGGGAAGCGTGGTTATCTGCTCGTACTCCGTGGGGTTGATAGTCCCCAAAAACGCATACATGTTACTGGGATATAGAGAGGTAGCTTTATGGATAATGTTGTCGACCAAATTTACGAAGGGGGTGAAAACGATGATCAGCCAGACGAGTCCCAGAAAGTTGAACAGGAAGTGGGCAAAGGCCGCTCGTTTCGCTGATATGTTCGCCGGTATGGCCGCGATGTTGGCGGTAATCGTGGTGCCGAGGTTTTCTCCCATGATCATAGCGGCAGCGCTCGGGAAGTCGATCCAACCTTTTACGGCCATAATGAGCGTAAGGGCGATGGTAGCACTCGACGATTGAACGATTATGGTTAGTATGGTGCCCACTAGCAGGAAGAAGAGAACCGACCAGATGCCTCTACCAGTAAAATTCTGCAAGAAGGCCAATACCTCGGGGTTGTTTTGCAGGTCGGGCATGGAACTTTTTAGCAGTTCGAGACCCATGAACAGGAACGCGAACCCGAAGATGAATTCCCCCAGCGATTTGTTTTTGCTTTTGGAAGAAAAAATGAGTGGTAGGGCTAGCCCCATAAGGGGTATCGAGAGCGTGCTGATAGAGAATTTTCCAAACCCGAAGAAAGAGATAATCCACGCTGTGAGTGTTGTGCCGATATTGGCACCCATAATGACCCCGATGGCTTGTATCAGGCTTAGAAGCCCCGCGTTCACGAAACTCACCACCATCACTGTGGTAGCACTGGATGACTGGATAAGGGCGGTAATCAATAGTCCCGTGAGCATACCCATTACCCGGTTTTTTGTCATTGCCGATAAGACGTTCCGGAGCTTATTCCCGGCTAGTTTTTGTAGGCCGTCGCTCATGGTTTTCATGCCGTAGAGGAATAGGGCCAACCCGCCTAACAGCATCAGAAAATCTAATAAACCGTAGTCCATTCTCAATAATTAATCGTATATTGGCTGCAAATATAACGAAAGCCGAGAGAAATGCCAAGCTTGCTTGAGCATTTCCGAGGCGCCCCTTATATTCTTGAAATATAGTTAAAGCCGAGAGAAATGCCAAGCTTGCTTGAGTACTTTCCAATAACATTAAAAAGAGAATATGATTGAAACCGTGCGTGTTACCTGTGTGAACACCAACACCAGTAAGGATGTGAAGATTGGTTCATCGTTAGAGGAACTGATTGATCTTTTCGGGGTAGAATCCCCCTATTTATTCGTGAACGCGAAAGTGAATAACCGGACCGAATCTCTCGCCTACAGGGTGTATCGACCCAAGACCGTGGAGTTCGTGGATTTGAGCGATACGTCGGCCATGAATACCTACGTTCGCTCGCTCTGCTTCATCTTGGCCAAGGCGGTGGACGACGTGCTGCCCGCTGCCAAGGTCTATATCGAGCATGCCGTCTCCAAGGGATACTACTTCCAGATCGAGTCCGATGTACAGGTGGGTGTAAAGGAGTTAGATGCCATCCGCACGCGGATGCGTGCGATTGTGGAGGCCGATCTCCCGTTCGAGCAGGTGGAGGAGGAGACCACGAAGGTGGTGGAGCTGTTCCGTGAACGGGGCATGAACGATAAGGCCACGTTGCTGGAGACCTCTGATTTTCTCTACTCCCGTTACTATAAGCTTGATGGGTACATCGATTACTTTTATAGTTCCCTTACCCCGTCTACCGGTTACATCACCATGTTTGATATACAGCCCTACAACGGGGGGTACCTGTTGCGGGTGCCCCGGCGGGATCATCCCGTGGAACTGGAACCTGAGATTCAGCAAGAGAAGCTGCTGAACGTTTACCGGGAGCATCTGCAGTTCCTGAAGATTAGCAAGCTCGATAACGTGGGCGACCTGAACCGGGCGATTCAGGATGACCAAATATCCACTGTGATCCAGGTGGCCGAGGCGTATCAGTCCAAACAGATCGCGGAGATCGCTGAAAAGATTACCCGCGGGTACAAGGAGGGGGTGAGGGTGGTGTTTATCTCGGGTCCCTCCTCATCCGGGAAAACAACCTTTAGGAAGCGGCTTGAGATTCAACTGCTGGTGAACATGCTGAAGCCGATAGGTATTTCACTGGATGACTATTTCGTGAACCGCGATCAGACGCCCCTCGACAAGAACGGGGATAAGGATTACGAATCACTCTACGCGCTCGACCTAAAGCTATTCGAGGAGCAGATGCTCGCGTTGTTGCGCGGCGAGGAGATTGAATTGCCATTTTACAACTTCGTGACTGGAAAGCGGGAGTATCGGGGCAATATGTTGAAGATGGGTGACAATAGTGTCCTCATCATTGAGGGGATTCATGGGTTAAATCCCGAGTTGACTGGAGATATCCCTGCAGATAAGAAGTTCTTGGTGTATGTCTCCGCGTTAACTACCATTTCGTTGGACGACCATAACTGGATCCCTGCTTCCGATAACCGGTTGCTCCGTCGTATGGTGCGTGACTACCGCTACCGGGGCTACTCGGCGCAAGAGACCATCTCGCGGTGGAGTAGCGTACGCCGGGGCGAAGACAAGTGGATCTTCCCGTATCAGGAGAACGCTGACGTGATGTTCAACTCGGCCATGATCTACGAGTTGGCTGCCATACGCCGACATGCCGAGCCTATCTTGATGCAGGTACCCCGCACCGTATCCGAGTACTCCGAAGCGTACCGCTTGCTCAAGTTCCTCAGCTACTTTAACCACATCACTGATGAGGAGTTGCCGCCCACTTCGCTGTTGCGCGAGTTCCTGGGTGGGAGCAGCTTTAGGTACTGATTGCGAGGAGGTACTAACGATACGGGATATTCAAGACGATTCGAGGCGAATGAACAATGTAAGGATGGTGGTGTTAAACGAGTTTTTAAATAGGGCGTTGTAAGATGATGCGAGAAGAGGTGATTTGCGCGATTTCAACCCCCCCGGGTATGGGCGCTATCGCGGTGGTTCGTGTTTCGGGGTCGGGGAGTATTGAGCTGGTCGACAGCTTGTTTCGCTCCCCCTCCGGGAAGCGGCTTACCGAGGCTAAGCCCAATACCGTGCATTTTGGGAGAATAGAGTGGGAGGGCAGCCTGCTCGACGAGGTGCTGGTCTCCCTGTTTCATGCGCCCCGCTCCTTCACGGGTGAGGAGAGCGTGGAAATTGCTTGCCACGGTTCGGTTTATATCCAGCAAAAGCTGATGGAGCTATTGATCGCGCAGGGGGCACGGCTAGCCAAGGCCGGCGAGTTTACCCGGCGGGCGTTCCGTAACGGGAAGTTCGATTTGAGCCAGGCAGAGGCGGTGGGCGACCTGATTGCATCAACCTCCGCCGCATCGCATCGGGTAGCCATGAACCAGATGCGCGGCGGTTTTGCACGGCGTTTGACTACACTTCGGGACAAGCTGCTGCATTTCGTCTCCTTGATCGAGTTGGAACTCGACTTTTCGGAGGAGGACGTGGAGTTTGCCAACCGGGAAGAGCTATATGGACTGGTCGTTGATATTGAAGGGGAGATCGACTCCCTGGCTGGCTCGTTTCAGCTGGGTAATGCCATCAAGAGCGGTATTCCCGTTGCCATCATCGGGGATACGAACGTGGGTAAGTCCACCCTGCTCAACCTGTTACTCCAAGAGGATAAGGCCATCGTGAGTGATATACACGGCACCACACGCGATGCGATAGAGGATACCGTGAATATCGGGGGCGTACTATTTCGCTTCATTGACACGGCGGGAATTCGACACACCACCGATGTCATCGAAACGATGGGCATCGAGCGCACCTATCGAAAGATTGAACAGGCTTCCATCGTCCTGTGGATAATCGATTTAACTGCGCCGGTAGAGAAGGGTATCGCGCTGGCCTCGTCCATTGTTCCCAAGTTAATCAACAAGGAGGTAATCCTTCTATTCAATAAATCTGACCTGACTTCAGAAGCCACCTTGCGAGCCACTTCGCAAGTGATTTTACAAGCAATAGAGGGTATCCACCCCGAGGTGACAGGACATCACCTTTTTATCTCGGCTAAGAAGCGCCTTGGCACCGAAAAACTTCAGGATTTGCTGGTGCAAGCCGCCGCGATTCCCTCGATTGGTGATGAGGATGTGATCGTCACCAACCTGCGCCACTACGAATCGCTCACCAAGGCACTTGATGCCATTTGCCGCGTGAAAGAGGGATTGGAAAGCGGCATTAGTCACGACCTCCTCACGCAAGATATTCGCGAATGCATGTTCTACCTGGGCGAGATCACCGGCCAGATTACCACCGATGAGGTGCTGGGAAATATCTTCAGCCAGTTTTGTATAGGAAAGTAACTGGCTAATTACTGGCGATTACAACACATTACAAAAAAGGACTAAAGAGTGAGCTTTTTTTAGATTGTATTCAATGTGGCTCTTAAGCTGCGAAGATCTTGTTTTAAAGTATTTACCATAGCTTCTAGCTCTTTTATCATATGAGCTCGATCATGTAAATCACTTGCCGTATACAGTCCGCCATCTCCAAAAATGAGTTTCTCTGTTTCATTGTCAATGTTACCCTCAAATTCTAATTGCATCCATCTCTCTTTCAAACCCTCTCTCATTGATGTTTCGGGAATATTGCTAAAGTCAGGATTATTGATGATTAGCCATATAGAGCGTGGAAATTCCTTTCCGCTATTGTCGTTATACCAGATGTTTCTCAGTAAATTTCGCTTGTGTTGTATATCTACTCTTTTCCCTTTAGGCGAAATAGTTAATGCCCCCAAACAGATACTTGCCAATCCTCCTCCAACTGCAATATAGGGATTGGCTGTAAAAATAGCAGAAGCTGTTGCCGCGGCATCCAAAGTAACCGAAAGAATGGTTATTCTCTTTTGTGTTTTCTCATTTATGCCATCCACATAGTGGCTTAGCTGATCCAAACGTTCTGCATAACAATCCAATTCTGCGGCAAGGGCATCAATTTCTATTAAACAGAGAGTGATTCTATCATTTATTTCTTGACGTGTTAGCAAGGCTTCTAACGTATCTTTCTCGCACTCGAGTAGGGCTGTGATATAGTTTTCAATACCGATAGTCTGACTTAAAAAGTAATTGTGTGGTGAAAGAACTAAATGCAATAGACTGTCTTGCTGAGTTGTAAGCCTGCTTTCTTCATTTACGAAAGTGTAGTCATATGCAATGGTTGGCTCACAATAATTGGTTGTCAAATGGTGGATTTTTGATGTATTAAGAATGGATGAACAGGATGTTAAGAGGGATAATATTAGGCTCAACCCGACCCAAATGAAACCGCTTATTATTGATATGATTTTTTTGTTCATAAACTTGATTGTGGATAATGTGGGAAAACAATAAAACTGTGTAAGTTTTTCGTTGTTTATCTCTGTATTTAATCTAATAAAATGTTCCACTAAATGCAAAATGGAGCTGCTATTGTGGAAAAGTCAGAGAAAAAATGCCCCGCGGATAGGCGAGGCGCTAAATGTTTTCACAACGGAATAATCCTTATTGTGAATTGCTTCAATTAGTTGTTCAGAATAGTAAAGATGCCACTATAAATAGTAAGCTACGAAAAACTAACCGAGCCAATTTTTTCGCTTATATCTTTTAATGCTGCTTCTAGCGTGGCCAACTCTTCGTCCGTGAACTTGGCCGGCTTACCGTTTACCTCGTTCCCGTTAATCCGCTGGTACAACCACTGACTTGTACGGTTAAAGTAATTTTTAGCTATATATGCCATTGAAAGGGCTGGCAAGACATCCTTCAATCGCGCCCTTACAGACAACTCCGTTGCACGTTGCGCGGTATCAGCAGCCATTTCAACCATCGCGTCGGAAAATGCTTCACGGTCGCTTCGCGCCAACTCTTTTACTCGTGTAGATATCTCTTCCAACTCCGTTTCGGTTTTCGCATCGCAATAAGCGTTTTTTAATTCTTCTAATTCTTTTTTCATGTTCTAATGCTTTTCCCACTCACCCTTTGTGGGAGATTTAATTTACCTCCCGATCTCTTTCAACCTCTCGATAATGATATCTATCTGTTCATCGAAATGGGCTAATGTTTTTGCACCCAAGTCTCCCCTACCGGCTATCTCTTTATAAAAATCGAGATAAAAATCCAATTCTTTTTTAAGGCGGTTTTTCTCTTTCCTCGTTTCTTTGTCTAACATCGTTTTTCCTTTTATAGCGTTACCGTTTATTAGACACTTCAAAGGTAATAACGTTTTTGTTATTGTGCAATTGAAATGAAAAATATTTTCACGAAAATAGCCAGCGAACTATGTGATAGAGTAAGGCAATAAGTCCAATAAGAAAAACGTAATAAACAACTTTCCCAAACGTGGTGTTCCAGTTTGTCGATATGCTTTTTTCTCGAAAAACATATCATCAACCCTCTCGAAATTTGGTTTCAGTACACCTCTCCCGTATATCATTACACGAATGAGATTCACAATTAAAAAAATGGAGATGATAATGCTGAAAACGATTGACCACATGGCTTTTGTTTTTACAAATTTAATACTATTTTTCGATTAGTAGCCACTGAAATTGAAGAGATTACCACTAATTATATCTCGTTACATATAAAATTATTAATTTCTATATTTTTATATGCTTTTGGATATAATTTTATAACTTTGCATCAAAATAACTGCAAAAGCATATAATTATGGCGTTAAGTTTAGCTGCATTTGTTAAGACAAAACGAAAAGAAGCCAATCTTACACAGCAAGAGTTTGCCGATAGGGCAGGGGTGGCACTTACCGTTGTTCGGAAAATAGAGCAAGGTAAGGAAAACCTCAGTTTGGTAAAAGTCAATCAGGTTTTGATGATGTTTGGACACAAGCTGTCCCCCGTAAACCATAAAGAGATTGAGCCATGAGACAAGGTAAAGTGTTTTATAACAGTGATTTCGCGGGAATTCTTACTGAAACTGATGAAGGAGAATATCTATTCGAGTACGATAAGGAATACATGAATCGATTTCCCAACCAACCGATAACGTTTTCGATGCCTGTTTCGGGTAAAGTGTATAGAGATAATCGGTTATTTCCATTTTTTGAAGGATTAATCCCGGAAGGTTGGTTGTTGGAGATTGCCTCTAAAAGTTGGAAACTGAATAAGAACGACCGTATGGGTCTACTTCTGGCATGTTGTAAAAACTGCATCGGTGCAGTAAGTGTAATTCCGATAACAACAAGTGAAGGTAATGAGTAAGAGATGTTTATATTGTTATAAAGAACTGGATGCAGAAGGAGATTTTCATCCTTCTTGTAGCACTCACTTTTTTGGAATCCCAAAACCACCGACTTTGGATTATACCATGTCGGAAATGTTGGAATTAGCCAAAGAAGTGGTTGAAAATTCGGTAACCGTTCCGGGAGTACAACCAAAGCTTTCGTTGGGATTCATTAAAGATGTTTTGCAAGATGGCAACAAGGGGCGATTAACTGTAGTGGGTGCTTTGGGCGGAAATTATATTCTCAAACCTCAAAATGAGACTTTTCCTCAAATGCCCGAGAACGAACATCTTACCATGCGAATGGCTGAACTATGCGGTATTTTCGTAGTTCCATCCACGTTGATTCGATTAAGATCGGGTGAACTTTCTTATCTTATTAAGAGGATAGACCGTACTGAAACAGGAGAAAAAAATCATATGCTGGATATGTTTCAGATTTTAGAAGCTTTTGATAAGTATAGAGGTTCTGTAGAAAAAGTCGGAAAAGCAGTTGCTGAATATTCATCCAATACGTTACTCGATTTGCTTCGACTTTTTGAAGTGGTGCTTTTTAGCTATATCACGGGAAATAATGATATGCACCTGAAGAATTTTTCGTTGATTTTATTCAATCAAGATTGGACGTTGGCACCGGCTTATGATTTGTTGAATGTAAACCTACATATTCCGGAAGATACGGAAGAAATGGCACTTACTATTGGCGGCAAGAAGAGAAGACTGATAAAATCCGATTTTATTAACTTGGGATTGAGCCTTCAATTGACCGAAAAACAGATTATGAATACCTTTAAGCGACTCATCAAAGCAGAGAGAAAAATGAAACAAGAGATTAAATCATCTTTTCTATCTCCTGAAAATCAGATGAAATATATCGAGTTATTGGAAAATAGGTTGATTATGTTTAAAGGGTAAGTGCAAATACGGCTAGCTTCAAAAACAAAACATTAACTATCAGGCAGTCTCGCGTATACCGGCGAAATTTCGCATAATTTGTATCGTTATTGTTCTTTTACTTGTCACTCAGAGAATAAGAATGAAATTTATGGACAAAAAAATGCTCCCTGATTAATGGACAAGGAGCAACCCAAATGTTTTCACAACGCATCTCCTTGCAGGTCTCGCTTCTTAGCGTTGTTCAGAATATCAAAGATACCAATAATTGAAAGCAATTCACAACAGTTTTCATCGTCGGTTGCTTCAACGTTAAGTTGTTCAGAATATCAAAGATACCAATAAATTATATCTCATTACATATAAAATCAGTTGTTGTGATGGTTTTATATACTTTCAAATACAACTCTATTTCTTTGCGCTAATGTGATAACTGTATGCGCATTGTCCGAATCGGTGAGTAGTTATTAACTTCTTTTCTTTTGTATCTCGTTCAACCGGTTATAAATGGCATTGTACTTGATGGAATCGGATGTTACGTTTGTCTCGAATATAATGTTAATCGCTCTGATCAACTCTTTTTTTACTGAACTCACAGTAAATAAAATATATTTTGTACTTTTGTTTTATAGTGTTGAGTTCATGTTGGTTTTTGTTTAATGCCCTGTAATTAAATACTTTATGTCACTTGCGTGATTTGCATTTGAGATATTTAGATAGGAATCAAATTACTTCGTGTGAATTCATATTTATGGAATAATTTTTTAGATGGAGACACCTCGGCATTCTCTTCGATCTATAAAGAGTTTTTCGAGAAGCTCTACGTTTATGGCCTTAAACTTGGATTTAATGAAGAAGTATGCAAAGATGCCATCCAGGATGTGTTTTACACGATCTTCACTTCAAGAAAAAAACTGAATCACGTGGAGAACATTGAGTTTTACCTGTTCCGTTGTTTAAAAAACAGGCTGTTAGACCAGTATAGCAAAGAAGTAACAACAGATATCCTTAATCATGATGAACTTATTCTTGACAGCAATGAAATCATTATTGAGCAAATTATTAAAAACGAAGCAGAAATGCAGATGAAAAATACCGTGAATCTGCTTTTTAAAAAACTAACCAAAAAACAAAGAAAAGTCATACATTACAAATATGTTTTAAACCTGACATATAATGAAATTGCCATAATTATGGATGTATCACCCGATGCCGTGAAAAAAATGGTGCGAAGAGCATTGGATGCCATGAGGAACGACGACAAGATTTCACGAGAATTTATCATCTTTGTTCTTATTATTACTACGATCAGTTAAAATAACCTAAAAACATCCCCCTTTTTCCTGCATTCACAGTCTCTTAAAAAAACAGTGTAGAGAATGCTTGAAAACAACAAACCGGACTTTACCAAAAAGGCCATGGATTTTCTGGTGGATGATTTATTCCTGCTATGGCGGATAAATCCAACCCGTGAATTAACTGAATATTGGAATAATTTCATCAGAAAAAATCCACAATTGGAAAATCAATTCCGACAGGCAATAACGGAATTTGATGAGATAAGGTCAAAATCTCACTCGCTGTCACAAGCACAACTGCAAGTAAAAGAAAAAATCGAGCATCGTTTGCTTGCCTACAAAAACAGAAAGAGGAGAATTGTTTATTACTTCTCAGCTGCTGCCGCCATTGCTTTACTTTTGATCATTTCCACCCTATTCATCCTCAATCAGGGTGATTATCGAACCGAAAAAATCATGGTACTGGGAAGCACGGTGCAAGAAAACGAGATACAACTTTTCACGGGTGATGAAGTTGTGAACCTGAACAATAACTCAACCTTGAATATGTCTGAATCCAGCAACAGTGTAATTATTCAGGACTCATTGTCTCAAAAAGAGATTAAACTGCAGGATCACACGATAAACAAGCTTATAATTCCTTACGGGAAAAGATCGTCGCTCATATTGGTTGATGGCTCCAAAGTTTGGTTAAATTCGGGAACGGAGATAGAGTTTCCATCCGTTTTCGCAAGCAAAACTCGAGAGATAAAAGTAAGAGGTGAAATTTACATAGAGGTTGCAAAATGTAAAGAACCGTTTATAGTTCACACGTTCAATTCACAAATACAAGTTTTCGGCACATCGTTCAACGTGAACGCTTATGAAGATGAAGAGAAAGAATCCGTTGTTTTGGTAGAAGGTTCCATACAAGTTAAAAGCAATGCCAATAATGCTTCCTTGATTTTATCACCCGGTCAAATGGCAGAAATAAGCGCGGGAAACATCAAGAGCAAGGAAGTGGATGTATCGGAATATATTGGCTGGAAAGATGGATTCATGCAATTAAATAAAGTCCCTCTAGATGAAGTGCTGAGAAAAGTGGGAAGGTATTATAACGTTGAATTCAGGTATAGTGAAGAGATTGATTTACTAGGCAAAACCTGTTCCGGAAAACTCTTTCTATCTGAAAACATAGACGATGTTTTACAATCTTTTGCCAATATCACCTTGTTGAATTACGAAAAACAGTCCGATCACATAATTCATATAAAATAGAGATGCAACATGAAGGAAACAAGAACGTAGAAATTGCAAGGTAAAAAAACCTAATGGTGCTGGGAACACCATTAGGCAGAGAGAATCATAATTCAAATGTAGATCATCATTTAAACTAAAATTCATCACAAAGGTATGCAAGAAAAAGATAACTTTAATCGAATCCATCCCAAAAGGGATAACAAGTTGTTAAAAATCATGAAAACCTATGTTTTAATAACTTTCTTGTGCGTTTTTTCTGCCATGGCTGAGAATCTGTTTCCTCAATCAGAATCGTTGACATTGAAGTTAACTGACGTTACAGTAAAAGATGCCATTCGACAAATTGAACAATCTAGCGATTATCTTTTTTTGATAATGGATGAGTCAGAAAAAGAGATGACAAAAACGGTAAGCATTGACATAGAAAATAAAACCATCGATGAAATACTTACCCATTTGTTTAAGAATACTCCATTATCCTACTCTATTGTGAAGCGACAGATTACAATCAGGAATAATCCTTCAGTAGTCAGCCTTGCTCCCCAAAGTACGTCAGAGGTAGAGATCGAGTTACAAACACGAAGAATCATACGAGGGACAATAACCAATGTACAAGGTGAAGCCATTATTGGGGCAAATATTATTGAGAAAGGAACCACAAACGGTACCGTAACTGATATTGAGGGGAACTTTTCTCTATCCGTAGATCAAAACAGCATAATCGTCATTTCCTATATAGGATATATACCTATGGAAGTAAACACCGCGGGACAAAACAGATTTAGCATTGTTTTGCAAGAAGATGCTGGAATGCTGGATGAAGTGGTTGTTGTTGGTTATGGTACTCAGGCTAAAAAGGATATTACAGGATCTGTGGCTGTTATTGACATGGACGAACTGTTAAAAACATCAGGTTCCTCGCCTACACAATTGCTTCAAGGTAAATCTCCCGGTGTATATATCGGGCAAACGGGTTCCCCAGGATCTCCCACTAATGTGCGAATACGGGGTTTTAACACTATTAACAGCAATGGTCCCTTGTATGTTATTGATGGAGTTTCAACACAAACACAGGATTTAAGTTCTATAAATCCCAATGATATCGAATCAATGCAGGTGTTAAAAGATGCATCAGCATCTGCCATATACGGTGCTCAGGCAGCAAATGGTGTTATTATTATCACTACGAAACAGGGAATTCGAAGCGGTAAAACCGTGTTGAATTATGACGGATATTATGGATTTCAAAGAGCACAGAATAATTGGGACTTGATGGATTCGTACGAGTTGATGGATTTTCTATGGGAGAGTCAACTAAATTCATTGAGGTTACGTGGTGACTTTATAAGTCAACCATACAACGCGCAATTAGGTAGAGGACCAAAACCGATAATACCTAACTATATGGTGTCAGGTGAAGGTGCAGAAGGAAGGCAAGATATAGACCCTGATAAATATCATATGCCAGATTATATCATAACCGAATTTGGTAATACGAATTGGTTTTATGTAATAAATCGGGATGCTCCAATTCAAAATCATCAATTAACCTTACAGGGAGGGGGTAATTCAGGGCAATACTTTTTAGGATTGAATTATTTTGATCAGCAAGGAACCTTGCATCACACCTATTATACGCGATACCAAGCACGCGTTAATACAACTTTTGATGTTACTGCCCGGTTACGTTTTGGGGAAAACCTTCAGTTTTCCGTGGTTAGAAAAAATGGACAGGATGCGGATACAGGAGATGCATCTATGTTTTCGGGTGTTTATCGATCTAGTCCTTTTTTGCCTCCCTATGATATTAAAGGCAATTTTTCTCCAACTAACTTACCAGGGGTCGGGGGTGTGGATAACCGACTTGCATTGCTAACAAGACGAAAAGACAATTTTGCACAAAACACCAACCTTTTTGGCAATATCTGGGGAGAATTAGACATTTTGCCGAATAGAGAACTAACTTTTCGTTCAAGTTTAGGTGTTAATTACACCACCTATTGGGATTATTTTATGAGAAAGAATTCCCCTGAAACTAGTTATTCAGAACAAAACCGCTTAGATGAAAGTGCAGAATGGGGGATGAGGTTTGTTTTTACCAATACATTGTCATATAACAAGTCATTTAATAACAGGCATAGATTAAATGCCATGGTGGGCAGTGAAGCAATTAATGCCGGAATTGGAAGAGGGTTGTTCGGTAGACGTTATAACTATCTATTTCAAGATAACGTTGATACTTGGACCCTTGGAATGGGGGAAAATAATAGTCTGAGAGAAAATAATTCGTGGTGGGCAGGAGAATATGCTTTATTTGGAATATTTGCTCGAGCTGATTATTCATATAGTGATAAATATTTGTTGACAACAACGATAAGAAGAGATGGGACATCGCGTTTTTCTAAAAGCAATCGATATGGCACGTTCCCTTCATTATCAGTCGGTTGGCGCTTGTCGGAAGAGTCTTTTATGGAAAACGCCAGTGGCTGGTTGGATGATTTGAAGTTGCGGTTCGGGTATGGGCACGTTGGTAATTCTGAACTTCCTCGTGCAACAAACTTCGCGAGTCTGTTTACAACAGATTATAGATTTTCTAACTATGACTTGTTGGGTAATAATGCAACATCCGGTTTAGGATACAGGTTATCCACAATTGGTAATCCTGACACACGTTGGGAATCGATTAAGATGATAAACCTCGGTTTGGATGCAACTTTTGGAGGCAATCGTTTTTATACAACGTTGGAATATTATCGTAAAGAGACTACCGATATGCTGATTCAGGCCTCCTTTACTGCCCTTGCAGGGGATGCAGCTCCACCTTATGTGAATTATGGTTCTATGTTGAATTATGGTTGGGATTATATGTTAAACTATAATGATAGAGCAGGTGATTTCAGATGGGATTTAAGTTTAAACCTTTCAACTTATAAGAATAGAGTTCTCAAATTATCTGAAGAGTCCGAAGATTTCGCTCTATGGGGTGATGCTTATAGAATGGATTATTCAACAAATAAAACAATGGCAGGGTACCCAATTGGTGATTTTTTTGGTTTTATAATTGAAGGTTTCTATAATGATGAGAACGATGTTTTAAACTCTCCTATTCCCTATGGAGCAACAGCCGACAGGGTTCTTTCAAATCCTGCAGAATTTGTTGGGAAATGGAAGTATGCCGATACCAATGGTGATGAGAGAGTAAATGTAGATGATAGGGTATATATTGGTAGTCCCCACCCGGATTTAATTGCAAGTTTTAATGCTACGTTATATTGGAAAAACTTCGACTTAACCATGTTCTGGTACTCAACCATCGGTAATGAAATGATCAATTCAACAAAGATTTTTACTGATTTTCCTTTACATGGGGGGAATAAGGCAAGAAGAATAGTTGGTACGCATTTCGAGATTGGAGAAGATAATTCAAATGCCAAACTTCCTATTTTGGATGAAAGAGATTCTTGGTCTCCACAGGTTCCCTCAACCTATTTTGTAGAAGATGCTTCGTTTCTTAAGCTTAAAAATTTGGTGTTAGGATATACGTTGCCGAGAAATATTCTTGAGAATATCCATATATCAAATCTCCGTGTTTATCTACAAGCAGAGAACCTATTGACCTTTACAAGATATTTGGGGTTAGATCCTGAACTTACAAATAGGGATACTAGTGATACAGGTGCGGGGACTGACCTTACTAGAGGTATAGATGCCGGAGGTTGGCCAACTACCTCGAGATTTCTTTTTGGATTAAACTTTACATTTTAAAATTAAATCAGATGAAACCATATTTCATACAAGCAGTTGCATTTTTGTTCGTGCTTTTCTTTATTGGATGCGGTGAAGAGTTTATTTACAGGGCACCACAAGGCAGCATAGATCAACATGCATTGGCCAATGAGCAAGGTCTTGATTTGGTTGTAACATCTGCCTATGCAGGTATTATTAGTAGACCTGATGGGACAAATACCCCAGGTTGGGGGTCTGGCCCACACAACTGGCTCTATGCCGGAGTTTATGGTGGAGATGCGAATAAAGGTTCTTCTTCCGGTGATCAACCTACCATGAATGATATCGAGATGTATAATATTTTGCCAACCAATAAATGGTTAACAGAAAAATTCAAGTGGGTGTACAATGGTGTGAGGCGTGCCAATATTGGCATAGGAACAGTAATATTGGCAGAAGGTAAAGCACCACAAGAGTTCTTGAAAAATAAGAATGGAGAACTTCATTTCTTGAGAGCCTATTTTTATTTTGAAGGAATAAAAATGTTTGGAAGTTATATACCGTGGATAGATGAAACCATTACAGATCCTAATCCCAGGGTACATAATGATATAGATATTTATCCCAATGTTTTAGCTGACCTCGACATAGCTATAGAAAATCTTCCCGCCGTGCAGGATAAACCCGGGAGAGCAAATAGCTGGGCGGCAAAAACTTTGAAAGCGAAAGTATTAATGCAACAGGGAAACCTCACTGCTGCTAAAACAATTCTTCAAGATGTTTATAATAATGGAGTTACAGCAAGTGGTGAAAAGTATGGACTCGAAGAGTCGTTAGATAATAATTGGAACATAGATACTGAAAATGGCAAGGAATCAATATTTGCCGCTCAATATGCTTATGAAAGGGAAAATGCGAATAATGAAATGGCGTTAACACATATTGGCGGTAGAGGACCGGGTGGTTGTTGTAATTTCTATAAACCATCCAGTGAACTCGCCAACTCTTTTAAAGTTGATAATAGAGGTTTGCCTTTTCTTGATAAGTCGTACAGAAAGCCTCCATTTGTTTCACAACTAGACGAATCTGATAATGCTCCTTATCCATCACTGAATAATAATATACCTGTTGATCCAAGACTGGATTTCGCCATCGGTAGGTTTGGAATTCCTTATAAGGATTGGGGATTACCTCCAAGATCATGGGCGGGAAGCGTGAGCAACGGGGGTATGTTTTTGACAAAAAAGCACATTTTTCATCAAAGACATAATGGCATTCTCGCGGGTGACATAAATCCAAATGTGGGTTCAGGTTCTGCTATGAATTATCAAATTTTGAGCTTTAGAGATGTTATCCTACTCCTTGCCGAGTGCTATGCTAACGATGGTGAACTATCACCGGCCATGAATCTGGTCAACGAAATACGCGAAAGGGCAGGAAATGAAGCTAACCTGGTAAGGTTTTCTGAAATGGATGATCCGGCAAGAGTAGGGGAATTAGCTGCTGACTATAGGGTTTCTCCTTATCCTAACACGCATCCTACTTTTTCAAATAAAGAGGAGTGTATTAAGGCTGTTCGTATGGAACGAAAACTTGAGCTTGCAATGGAGGGACATCGTTGGTTTGATCTTGTGCGGTGGGGAGGAAATTATATGAGCAACGAACTTGAAGAGTATGTAACCTTTGAGTCCAATTTCTTGAACAAATTCAAAGTTGCTTCAAAACTTCCTGCTACCCATACCATGTTCCCTATGCCGGCAGAAGTGCTAGAAGTAATAGGTAATGATGAAGAAGGTAATCCTTATGTCGTGCAAAGAGACCCATGGAAATAGGTAATATTTCTACGTTTACTTGCCACTCGGTGATCTCTTTTCATATAATAAAAACAGTAAAAATAGAGACAGATAATTTAAAAAACAAAAACTGTATTATGAAACAACATTGTAGAGTTTTTCTCAAAAGATATCGGTTGCTGATAGTCTTATTTCTGTTTTCTTTCACTTCTTGTAACGTTGGTGTTAAAAGAGCGAATGATGACCCTATTTCTCCTGCAACAATTGTGCAAAGCGAATCTTGGAAGTCTAACCTGGCATCAGACTCGTTGAGCTGGATAGAGAATTGGTTAGATGATTCGGCAAGAACAGATTCACTTCAATATAAGTACGAAAACGGGAGTCTTAAATTTTGGACTACAATAGGAAGCAGAGAGAGGCCAAAAGTAACACATAAAAATAGAGATTGGAGCACGGGACAGTATTATTGGAGAGTATATGTTCCTAAAATGGGTCTCTATAACATGGCTAGTATCGGCGCCTTTTTATATCATGATGGCAACCATGAATTGGATTTTGAAATAGGTTCCGGGAAAAAAACAGTACGAGACTCTGTCCGCGCACAAGATGATGAGGTGGTGATGTATCTAACCTCACAAGGATTTCCTCCCCATCAATCCATTCATCCAATTAAAGTTGAGAGGTGGTATGATTTGTCGATTAGACTTACCGAAACAGAAGATGGAAAATATTTTTTAGAGTGGATTGTTAATGATGTGGTTATTGATTCTGTGATATTGGAATATGGTCCGGAAATTAAGTTTGGCATTCATTGTAGTCTTGAAAACATTCAATTTATTGGTGATATATATGCAACACAGGATCATTACACCTTATTTGAATCTGTTGGTTATCAGTCGATTGAATGATTTGTAATGAAAAGTGTACGATAACTTAAATCTGTTCACGCGACCGGGTATTAAAACGGTTGAGCACTCCCCATATTTCGACTAAAAACATTTTGTCCCCACACTACTGAGATGTGTGGCTGCCAAGAGATAGAGATTGGCATCAAATAACAGATAATTTAACTAATAAAACATGACTTATAAAATTTCTAGAAGAGAATTTATTCAAGCGGGTGCTACGGCTACCGTTGGATTAACCGTTGTACCCTCTTCAGTATTGGGTAAAGTGACAGGACGCCCAGCTCCAAGCGATAAATTAAATATTGCCGGGGTTGGAGTCGGCGGTAGAGGTTTTGCCGTTCTTAAACACATGGAAAGTCAGAATATCGTGGGGCTTACTGATGTGGATTGGAAATACAGTAAACCTGTTTTTGATTATTTCTCTAACGCGAAAAAGTACTACGATTATCGCGAAATGTACGATGAACTGGGAAAGAGTATTGATGCTGTAATGGTTGCCACTTCCGATCATACCCATGCCATAATAGCCGCGGACGCTATTACAATGGGAAAACATGTGTACGTGGAAAAACCTCTGACCCACAGCGTGTACGAGTCTCGGTTGTTAACCAAATTGGCCGAAAAGTATCAGGTAGCGACCCAAATGGGTAACGGAGGTGCCTCCTCCCCCGGTGTTCGTCAGATTAATAATTGGATTTGGGATGGACAAATTGGGGCAGTAAGAAAAGTGGAGACATTTACAGATAGACCTATTTGGCCTCAAGGTTTAACACGACCTGCTAAAGTGGAGAGGATTCCTAACACGCTAGATTGGGACCTGTTCATAGGACCTGCTCCAAAAAGACCTTACAATAGCATTTATACACCGTGGAATTGGCGAGGCTGGTGGGATTTCGGTACAGGAGCATTGGGAGACATGGCTTGTCATATTTTATTCCCTGTTTTTCAATCCTTGAACTTACTATATCCCACGAAGGTGCAGGGTTCATCAACTCTTCTTATGGCGGAAAGTTGCCCTATAGCTCAAATGTTTAAATATACTTTCCCCGCCCGCGACAATCTCCCCAAGGTTGCAATGCCCGAAGTAGAAGTAACATGGTACGATGGGGGGTTAATGCCTTTCCGGCCTGATGGAATGCCAAAGGGAAAAAATTTAAATGTAGAAGGTGGCGCGGCTATCTTTTATGGAACGGAAGACACTCTGATTTGCGGTAGCTCGGGGTCTAAACCGTACCTCCTGTCGGGTAGAACTCCCAACTCACCAAAGACCTTACGGGAAGTCACACTATCTCATCAAATGGATTGGGTACGCGCTTGTAAAGAAAACCCGGAAAGCAGGGTTGAAGCCGCCTCTAACTTCTCAATCGCGGGTCCTCTCAACGAAATGGTGGTTATGGGGGTGTTAGCGGTACGACTTCAAGGTTTAAATCAAGAATTGGAATGGGACGGTGAAAAGATGAAGTTTACCAATATCCCGGCCGATGCAACAGTCAGATCGGTTATCGAGGATGGGTTTCATGTCACGGATGGACATCCCACGTTTGATAAGACATGGACGGAAGCCGAAAACGCGGAAGCATTCGCGCAAGAATTGGTTAAACATACTTACCATAACGGTTGGAAATTGCCTGAGATGCCTTAAGGTCATATTTGTGATTATATGAATCAAAAATCAGTGTCTTTGTTAATTACTATCAATGCATGAAACGTTTTACTTTTATTTTATTTTTAATGCTTGCCGGTTGTGCTTTTTCTTTCAGTCAACAGAAGGGCATCAATGTTGTGGTTATAGGAGCACATCCTGATGACGCGGATGGAAAAGCCGGTGGCACTGCCATTAAACTTTCAGAGATTGGTCATAAGGTACTGTTTGTTTCTTTGACAAACGGTGATGCCGGTCACCAATCTATGGGAGGCGGTGCTCTTGCTAAAAGGCGTCGCACCGAAGCAGAAGAAGCGGGGAGACGATTTGGTGTAACCTATAAAGTGTTGGAATATCATGATGGAGAATTGCTGGCAACACTTGATGTGCGAAAAGAGGTGATAAGGATTATCCGCGAGTGGGATGCGGATGTAGTGATTGGTCACAGACCGTACGATTATCATCCCGATCATAGAAACGCGGCCATTGTTTTGCAAGACGCGGCTTACTTGGTGATTGTTCCGAACGTGGTATCCGACACCCCGCCATTGGAAAAAAATCCTCTGTTCCTTTACGCGCAAGACAACTTCCAAAAACCATATCCTTTTACTCCTGATATAGCGATAGATATATCGGATGTTTTTGATCAGAAAGTTTATGCTATGGCCGCGCACGAATCACAATATTTTGAGTGGTTGCCCTGGACAGAGTCGGAAAAAGTGCCTGAAAGTGAAGCAGAAAGGATGGAATGGTTTAAAGCGAATCGTAAGAGGCCTATTACACCTGCCGTGAGAGAATCGTTAGTAAAATGGTACGGGGAAGAAAAAGCTGAGAAAGTAACCGATGCCGAAGCTTTTGAAATATGTGAATATGGATATCAGCCCACGGAAGAAGAGTTAAGAGAACTCTTCCCAATGCTGAAATAAGGCTTAACATCGGAGATGTAATATGTTAATTAATTAATCAAACTAATAATGCTTTGATTAATAGACTTATAGAAAACAATTTAAAATATAGACGCATGAAATATAATATATTTTTAATAACTATTGGTCTCTGTTTGCCATTCTACTATTCTTGCAATAGCGAAACCCGGCATAATAAGCTTACAAAAAGCGAAGTGGAAGATGGTTGACTACACAGATGAAAAATAGGCCAGAAACAAGGTCGCATCGCCTTACAAATACATGATGGCGGTGGAATTAAGGTATTGTGGCGTAATTTAAAACTTCAAACTCTTTAAAACATAAAACATTATGAAACAGTTTATTAAATCGACATTTGTAGCTTTTTTAACTTTATATGCATTTTTGTTTGTATTTACTTCATGCGATAGCGATGAATTTCCTAATGATGAAAACGGAGAGAATGAACAAGAACAAAGAGAAACAAAATGTCCGACCGATTTTCTTCCCTATCAAGGGGAAAGTAATTGGGTAGGTAATCTGGCAAATGATCAAGCAAGTTGGACAGAAAATTGGATAGACAACTCATCTGGAACAGATTCTAAACAGTACGCGATAAATGAAGAAGGTCATTTGCGTTTTTGGACTGAAGCGAATAGTAAGCAGCGCCCTAAGGTGATGCACAAAAATGGTAAAACATTTACTACCGGTGAGTATAAATGGAGGGTTTATATTCCTGAAATGGGCATGAATGAAAGAGTAAGCATAGGTGCCTTTCTATACAATGATGGAGACCATGAACTGGATTTTGAAATAGGTTCGGGTACCGCGAGAGCAAGAAGTAAACATGCATTTAATGCTTTTGATGATGAAGTTCTTATGTTTCTAACTTCCCAGAATTTTCCTTCACACCAGTTTGTACATCCTATAAAGGTAAATGCTTGGTATGATTTGGCCATTAAACTTACCAAGAATAATAAAGGAAATTATTTTGCACAATGGTTTGTTAACGGATACGAAGTAACTTCTGTTGATTTGCAATATGGCACAGAGGTACCGTTCGGTATCCATTGTAGTCTTGAAAATCTTGACTTTATGGGTGATAAACCCTCTACCAGAGAGCATTATGTTTTATTTGACAAGGTGAGTTATCTTCCAGTTGATCCTAATGGAGATTCAGAAGAACCAACGGGACCAAAGGTAAGCATAACCACGTCTAAGGAGATTGGAGCTGATATAAAGATAAGAGTAGATTCAGAGACCAACGTTTGGATTGACCTGAACAATAACAAAAAACAAGACGCGGGTGAAGCCGTTTCCCTGTTTGGAGAATTTGTCTCATATACTATACAATCGCAAGAGTTAGCAATTTATGGTGATATCACGAGGTTGCAATTGCAAGACAACCAGCTAACAGCGCTAGATGTAAGCCAACAAGAAAATTTAAATTGGTTGACCTGTCAAAGAAATGATCTTTCTTCATTAGATTTAAGCAATAACCTGAAAATGACATACTTGAATGTGGATGACAACAATCTCTCGGAGTTGGATTTAAACCAAAATAATTTCCTTTACCTATCTTGTAGCAACAACGCGATTACTTCACTGAATGTAAACAATCATACGAAATTGGATTACCTCTCTGCTGCAGGCAACTTGTTGACTTCGTTAGATTTAAGCAATAATAAGGATTTGCACTGGTTAGATGCTTCAAATAATGAGCTCTCAACGCTTAAGGTAAGCAATGTTAGAACGGGAGATGATGATTGGGTCACGTTAAGGATGCATGGGAACAAAATAAATGGGCAAAGCATGACCTCTTTTATCAATTCCCTCGCGAACACCACGAGCGGTGAACTGGTTATTGTAAACACGAAAGACGAAAACGAGGAAAATGTAGCCACTGTTGCAAACGTTAACGCCGCGAAAGCCAAGGGATGGACCGTTTTCGATTGGATGGATAATGATGACGATAAAATTCCTTATGATCCTGATGAAGGAGGTGCAGAAGAACCATCGGGACCAAAGGTGAAAATGACCACGTCTAAGGAGATTGGATCTGAAATAGTTATAAGAGTAGATTCGGAATCCGACGTTTGGATTGACCTGAACAATAATAAAAAACAAGACGCGGGTGAAGCTGTTACCGTGTTTGGAGATTTTGCTTCTTATACCATACAATCGCAAGCCTTGGCAATTTATGGTGATATCACGAGGTTGCAGGTGCAAGACAACCAGCTAACAACGCTAGATGTAAGCCAACTGGAAAATTTAAATTGGTTGACCTGTCAAAGGAATAATCTATTTTCATTGGATTTAAGCAATAATCTGAATATGACATACTTGAATGTGGACGACAACAATCTTGCCTCGTTGAATTTAACCCAAAATAATTTCGTTTACCTATCTTGTAACAACAACGCGATAAATTCACTGAGTGTAAACAATCATACGAAATTGGATTACCTCTCTGCTGCAGGCAATAAGTTAACCTCGTTAGATTTAAGTAATTGTGAGGATTTGAATTGGTTAGATGCTTCAAATAATGAACTCTCAACGCTTAAGGTAAGCAGTGTTAGAACGGGAGACGATGATTGGGGCACGTTAAGGATGCATGGGAACAAAATAAAAGGGCAAAGCATGACCTCTTTTATCAATTCCCTAGCAAACACCACGAGTGGTGAACTGGTTATTATAAACACGAAAGACGAAAACGAGGGAAATGAAGCCACTGTTGAAAACGTTAACGCCGCGAAAGCCAAGGGATGGGCAGTTTACGATTATAATGATGACGATAAAATTCCTTACGAGCCTGGTGAAGGCGCGGAAGACCCAGCGGGACCAAAGGTAAGCATGACCACGTCTAAAGGGATTGGAGATGAAATAAAGATAAGGGTAGATTCGGAAGCAGACGTTTGGATTGACCTGAACAATAATAAAATACAAGATGAGGATGAAGCTGTTACCGTGTTTGGAGATTTTGCCACTTATACCATAAAATCGAAAAACTTGGCAATTTATGGTGATATCACGAGGTTGCAGGTGCAAGACAACCAGCTAACAGCGCTAGATGTAAGCCAACTGGAAAATTTAAATTGGTTGACCTGTCAAAGAAATGATCTTTCTTCATTAGATTTGAGCAATAATCTGGGAATGACATACTTGAATGTTGACGACAACAATCTCGCGGAGTTGAATTTAACCCAAAATAATTTCGTTTACCTATCTTGTAGCAACAACGCGATAACTTCACTGAATTTAACCAATCATACGAAATTGGATTATCTCTCTGCTTCAGGCAATTTGTTGACCTCGTTAGATTTAAGTAATTGTGAGGATTTGCACTGGTTAGATGCTTCAAATAATGAGCTCTCAACGCTTAAGGTAAGCAATGTTAGAACGGGAGATGATGATTGGGTCACGTTAAGGATGCATGGGAATAAAATAAAAGGGCAAAGCATGACCTCTTTTATCAATTCCTTAGCAGAGACCACGAGTGGTGAACTGGTTATTATAAACACGAAAAACGATAACGAGGAAAATGTAGCCACTGTTGAAAATGTTAACGCCGCGAAAGCCAAGGGATGGAAAGTTTACGATCATAACGGCGGCGATAAAACTGTTTACGCGGGAAATTGAAGATTTGTATCTTCTTGTGCTTAAAAACTCCAAAAAGAGAGCAAGCAACTCCTGGTATAATTAAAGTTTAGTAAACATATATATTATGAATAAGAAAAGAGACTTTAAGTTTGTATTGGTAATAGGTTTATCCCTAATCTTAGGATCCATATTGCAATCGTGCGGGAGCTCGCGTTCGGTTTCCTATAACGAACAAGTTGTGGCCGCAATAGAGGAAGCTATAAACTCATTCGTGTTTAGTTTTAAGCCAACCAACGCATTTCCCCTACAAGACAGACCACAAAATGTGGCTCCAAACAACTATGTGAAAGTGGCACCCAACTCTATCGCGATTAATCTGCCCTATTATGGTCGAGTAATCGGTGGTTCAATGAGTGGAAGCGATTTTAATTTTATCAGCCGTGCTTTTGAACACGATGCAGGTTTAAATAAAGATGGAGATAGCTGGTTAATAAAGATCGATATAAAAGATCAGAACAGACCAATTACACTCGACTTTAAAATCAGAAAAGATGGACACACTCGTTTAACGATAGAAGATGCCAACAGGCAAAAGATATCATACGAGGGAGATTTTGAAGCAAAATAGATTTCCTTAAATATCCTACAAGATATGACATGTAAGCATGCTATTTTACTGCAACTACTCGTTACTATTTTTCTCTTCTGTAGTGATAACAAAAATAGTAAACGTGACATCAATGATGCTAACTATTACCTGTGTAAAGTAGAGGACTTTGCCGTTAATGGTCTTGGCGACAATGACAATTGGGAAAAAGCAGAATGGACAATATTATCCAAAAGAGAACAATTCAAAGATATACCCTTAGAGACAAAAGTTAAGATGCTATACTCTGATCTTGGTTTATACTTTCTTTTTTATTGTCAAGATCAGATGATCACGGCGACAATGGACGCTGATTTCATGGATCTTTGGAACGAAGATGTGGTAGAGGTCTTCCTTTGGCCTGATGAATCCCGACCGGTATATTTTGAATATGAGATATCTCCACTCAACTATGAACTTCCAATCATTGTCGCCAACATTAACGGCACTCTCCTACGTTGGAAACCGTTTCATTACGAGGAAAACAGACATACTGATCATAAAACCTCCATTATCTGGGAATCCCCGGAAAACAGCTCCTCTGTCAAAGGTTGGATAGCCGAGTTTTTTATTCCATACTCACTATTAATCCCTTTAGTCAACACTCCACCTGAAAAAGGGGATTCCTGGAGAGCAAATTTCTATCGTTTAGATTATGATTTACCTGAATCTGTCAGTTGGTTGTGGCAAATGACCACAACCAACTTTCATGAATATGATTCATTTGGTAAAATCACTTTCAATTAATTCCCAAGACAATTATGAAATGAAAAGAGCTATCTGTTTTTGGTTTCCTGTTTTTTTGCTGATAGTAGGATGTGGTAACTCCGACCATTCACCGTTCTCATATACATTCACATTAGAAAGTATGGATAATTACAAAATAGAATTTGAACTACATCCAGATTCTACATATAGAATATATAAAGCAAACTATTTCTTCGATCGGGTTGACAGAAACAAAGAGCCGTTAAATAAGAGTGGTAAATTGAGTGAGGAAGAGTATAAATCAATTGAAACATTGATTAATAAAAATATAATTGAAAAAATGAATGACTCGTATGGTTTTGATTCCCCCGATATAGAACGAGATATCATTTACACGATTCAACTCACTCGAAATAACAGATCAAAATACGTTTCCGTAAACGGAATTGCCAGTCAGACATTTCCTAAGGATTTTATAAATCTCATCAGCCATACAATGTCATTGGTCAATGATAAAATTGACAATGCAGATTGACCACGAGCAACGGTAATAAAAGAATCATAGCATGAAGCTTAGTTTTGATATATATTCAACTTTCCTGATAATGATAGCCGTATTATTAACAGGAAGGTTCTTAACAAAGAAAATCAAGTTTCTAAAAAGATATGACATCCCTGAACCCGTGTCAGGAGGCCTCGTTTTTGCCATCCTGATACTTGTTCTGACCACTGTTTTCGATTTTAAAATATCTTTCAATAAATCATTACAAGAGCCGTTGATGTTGGGCTTTTTTACCACTCTTGGGCTCAACGCGGATTTCAAGATGCTGAAAAAAGCAGGCAGCCTGTTGATCATCTTTTTATTAAGCTCCATCGGGCTCCTCATCGTTCAAAATATCACGGGAATAGGTTTGACGTTGGCAATGGGTGAAAACCCGTTAATCGGTTTGATAGGCGGGTCAGTTTCTCTTACCGGGGGATTTGGAACCGGTGCGGCATGGGGGACAGTATTCGAAAAAGCTCCTTACAACTTTACGTCTGCAACATCTGTCGCCATGGCGTGTGCTACTTTTGGCGTGATTACCGGTGGACTTGTTGGGGGGCCAATGGCTAATTTCCTGATGAAGAGATACAAGATTAAAGGAAACAGTGGGAAAGCATCCGGTGAAGAGATATCTAATGATTATACAAACCCACTGGCAGAGATTTTTACAAAATCGATAACAGCCGAGAGTTTTATCAATTCACTCGCGCTTACAGCAATAAGCATTTTCTTAGGTATCACGGTATCAAGTTACATGCAAAGATTCAGTTTCACCTTGCCAACCTTTGTATGGTGCCTGTTTTTCGGGATAATACTTAGGAACTTCCTCTCTCTTACCAACCTGTTTAAAGTCTTTGATAGAGAGATGGATCTTATCGGGGATGTCTGTTTGTCACTTTTTTTAGCTTTTGTCCTGATGAATATCAACTTTCTTGATTTAGTACATCTAGCAGTTCCAGTTAGCGTAGTGTTGATAGGCCAATTAGTGGTTATGTTTTTGTATGGTTGGATAGTCACGTTCAGGGTATGTGGAAGAAATTATGATGCTGCCGTCTTAGTGGCAGGTCAGTGTGGTTTCGCTATAGGCTCTACCTATAATGCGATGGCTAACATGCAAAGCATCACGCGACATCACGGCCCAAGCCAACAAGCCTTTATCATCGTGTCTGTTGTCGGCGCATTCTTTATTGATATTATTAATGCCTTTGCAATTAACCTATTTGTAATGCTACCCATCTTTACACCATAGGATACAATTGTAATTACCAAACTTATTGGGTTGAAACACATAACAAACCATGAACCGATTATTTTACGTCACCGTTTTTATTTTCGCCCTGTTTTTCGGCACGGAAACTGTTTCTGCTCAGCAAGTAGCGGTTAAAAGCAACACCCTTTACTGGGCTGCCACTACACCCAACATCGGAATGGAGTTCCGTTTGAGCAAAAAAACTACACTGAGTTTGGCGGGCGGGTACAACCCGTTTAACTTCAAGAATCGCGTACGAGAGGACGGCGTGAACCTGAATCCTAAAATTCGTCATTGGGTGGTAACGCCCGAGTTCAAATATTGGTTTTGCCGTTCGTTCGAGCGGGGTTACCTGGGCTTGCACGGCATTTACAGCGAGTACAACATGGGGGGTATCCAATTCGTGAAAGCTTTAAAGGATTATCGTACCCGGGGCAACACCTACGGTGGTGGAGTCAGCTGGGGCTACCAGTGGGCCATGGGTAAACGATGGGGATTGGAAGCATCCTTTGGCGCTGGTTACTTATACATGCACTACAAGAAGTACGATTGTGGTGACTGTGGCGATTACCTGGGTGAGTACAAGCGAGACTACCTTGGTCCCACGAAGGCAGCGGTGTCGTTGATTTTTTTCATTAAATAAAATGTACAACAAGGTCAAACATACGAAACATAACAACACGAAAGGCGACCAGCCTGAACGTAACGTCTCTCCCCGCGAGTGGTCAGAACTACACCTGCTTTTGTTCGTGAACGTAGTCGCTTTATTGTCGCTTTCAGCGTGCTCCCTAGACGACGAAAGGGATTTCTGTTGTGAAGAGGTGGTTTTAAATTACCGTTACGTGCGTACTCAAAAAGATGAGTTTAAAGACTTTATTAAAACGAAACGACATTTCCTGTTCGATGGTGACGACACTTATATGCGGGAGGTGCCGACGGACTTGTTGAACCCCCAGCGCATCGCCTTGCGCAACCTTACCGAAGGCAACTACACGATCCTGACGATAGCAAACAACAGCGATGGGTTTACGGCACTCACATCTCTTGAGAAAGACAAAACTACTTTGGCAGACTTACGTCTCGCCTTAGCGAAAGAGGTGTCGGGCGGAGGAGCTTTTGAAGCGGCTGAGGAACTTTTTTGGAACAGCCGCAGTTTCGAGTTCAAAACCAACGAGAGGCGACGCTATATTTGCGACATGGCCAACATCCACTGCCACCTCTTCTTGAAAGTCGAGTGGGAAGATGTGCCGCCCAGCGGTAGCAACAGGTTTACGGTAGAACTGACCAACCTCGTAAGCGCCTATATGTTACAAACCGATAGCCCGCTTACCCTACATGTAGCGGGGGAACTGCCACCTGACGGAAACAGAGATGAACCGACTTCTGGTTACGTGGTACATCAGTTTCCTCTTTCCACACCGTTGTCGCTTTGCACGGTAAGAGTTGAAGAGGCACTTAGAGGGCATGAACTCTTTGCCGAGGTTCGCACGCTCAGGTATTTGAACGACTTAATCCCTACCATTCAGTTGATACACGATGGGAAAAAGCTGTTCAACAAGCCTATCGACCTGACCCCAATTTTTCACGATTGGGGCTGGTTCCCGAACCTAAGCCATGAACAAAGATACAGTATTAGCCTCAAAATATTACGCGACGAACGGGTAGTAGTCAAGCCGTGGGTTCAAGCCGGCGTTATGGACTGGTTTGACGGGGGAAGTTATTGGTAATTAGAATGCTTAGAATAAATGAGTAAAAAGGTTAAGATTAAAAGCGGCTACCCCGCATCTCGCACCGCAAAATATGAAACCAACATATAACTATCTATAAATAAAATCAATCAAAATATTCAATTAAATTAAAACAAAAATGAAGTACAAGAATTTACGTATCTGTGCCATAGGTGCACTTCTGGCACTCTGTTTGTACTCCTGCACGCAGGAGGCAATGATAAGCGAAGTGACTGATGATGGTGATGTTGTCGCGTCGGAACTTGAAGGGGTAACCTTTTCGTTCACATTCCCGGGACAAGGCAGCCATGTGGTGGACACCCGTTCACTGCAGGATAACCCCGAGTGGGCCATCGATCAACTGTGGCTCTACGAATTTGACGTGAACGGCACATTGAAAGCCGCTCCCATTAATATTCGCGAAGAAAACACTTTCATTACATCGGGCGTGGATGCATCCTACACCTATAAAAAAAAGTGGGATTACGGAGAACAAAGAAGGTTCTTCTTCGTGGCCAACATGGACGAACTTTCCGTTACTGTCGGCACAACAACATTGGCTAATCTCAAAAACAATTTGAATGTGAAGCAAATGTCCGTTGCCTCTACCGACATCCTTTACCCCAAAAAAGCCACTATCGGGGGACCCGATATTCCGGTAGACGATGATAACGACTGGCGAATTCCAATGACGGGGATGGCGAATAACGGCAATATCATATCGATTATAGGAGGGATTAACGTTCAAGTTCAACTGGTGCGCTCAGTGGCTCGTATCGATGTCATAAATCGTCTACCCGGCTTCAAGATTACCAAACTGGAGCTTTTCAACTCGTTTAAAGCGTCATACCTGCACAACGATTCAGGAACTCCCAACTATTTAGGTGCGGACAACCGATTGAAAACGTCGGTGACGCCGTTCGCCATTATAGATGCAGGTGGTGTTACCGGTACACGCGCGGGAGTTCCCATTAAGAAAGCGTTCTACCTCTACGAGGGAGAAAACGTTGATGCTAACGACGATGACATCACTTACGTGAAGATCACAGCGGATTACCATTCTAAAACAGACGAGTACATTATCCCGTTCAAGCAGAAAAACGCGGTCACCGGCAAGTTCGACACCCCGGTAGACGTGAAGCGTAACCACCTCTACACCATTGTAATTGGTAACGCTTACGACATAGGCACCGCGAACGTGAAATTCACGTTGGTTAACGAGCCGTGGACGGTAACTAACATGTGGGAAAAGTTCAGATTTTACAACGTGAATGAATACACCGGCGCCACTGCTCTGATGGAAATCGCTTACAACATCGTGGAGCTTACCGTACCTGAGAGCGGGGGAGCTGTCAGCATTGTTTTTGACACCGATTACCTCGTGACCAACAACATCGTGGTAAGCCACCCCGTACCCTCAAGTGACGACTGGCTCAGCAATGTACAAATTACCCCGGGTACAAAAGCCTTCACGGTTACCTTCGACGTGGAAGACAACACGGGTAATAAAGTACGCAACACGCTGTTCAAGGTGAAAGAGAGCAGTCTGAGCAACGACGACGCTGCCTTGACCATTTCTGTTAAGCAAAACGGGGTCTAACTTTGGCTTGGCTGTTTACAGTCGACTGCCGGTAGAAAGTTTAAAGGGGTACCTATTTGCCCCCTTCGGGGGACTTAGGGAACTAACTCAAAACTAAATACAAACCGATTAAACAAACAACGTATAAAAAACAATTAAATATAAAAATGAATATGAAGAAGATGATCATTTTGCTGCTCCTCGCATTGGGGATCGTTTCCTGTACAAACGAGAGCAGCTTGGAGATTTTGGGAAATCCCGAATCCGAAAAAGCTATGAGCTGCCCGGTGAAGTTCAACTTCGGTGATGGCAGCGGTGTCAGCACTCGCGTCGAGACAAGAGGAAGCTTGGAGACCTTACCAACCAATGCGAACGAGAAGAAAATAAACAACCTTGTTGTGATTGCCTTTAACTCTCTCGGTAAGATAGAGAAAGTAATCAAGCATACCGATATCACGTTTAATGACCCGATGGACTTCTACCAAGGCGGCATGTTCGACCTCGGCGTCGAGGGAAGTTTCCAGCTCGAGTTCGTGGTCAACAGCGATAACGCATTTCAGAGTTCGTTGCAACCGGGTATGCCGCTCGACGATTTCGGCGCCCTCACTGTTTCGGGAGTTCCCTCGCACGGTGATGACGGTTTCGTGATGACCAATGCGGAACCGGTTAACGTTGCAACACAAATAGGTGTAAATAAGGATGTCGGCAATGTTACCCTGCGTCGCCTGCTTGCCCGCTTCGACGTTTTCAGCAACGTGGAGGGGTTGCACATCGAGTCTATCACTTTAAAAAATCAAGTGAGCTCGTCGTTCATCTTTACCGATAACAATATTCCTGTCGGTTCTGATGCCGAAGAATTATTCACCGCGAGTCCCTCCACCGCCCTTTGGTTTACCAATACCAAGGCGATGGCGGGTATCTACAGCTACGAGAACCCGGTGAAGGGTGGCACCACCCTGTTGCTTAAAGGGACGTACACTAAATCTACTTCAAAACCTGAATGGGAGAAAGAGGTGGTGTTCCTCGACGCATCGGACAACTCCATGCCCATCAAGCGCAACCACCTTTACCGCGTAGTGGTATCGGAGAGTCACGAGGGTTCGATAGGTACCGAATTAGACGTTACGTTCAACATAGAAGTGTTGGATTGGGACGACGCGGTCACGTTCGAGTATAGCGACAGCGATATCATAAATGAGTTTACGGAGTACGTTTTCACCGCCACGCCATCTACTTTCACCGCTTTCGGTGGCACCGGCCTCATTACCGGGGTTAAAAATGTGTACAAAGGCGACAGCAACGAGGGTGAACTCTTGAGTTCAACGGATTTAATCCCCAGCCTCTTTACCATCGCTTCAAAAGAGGACAACCCCGCCGGTTTAACCGTGAACGATGGCGACAAGAGCTTTGAGGTAAGCTCAGGTTATGCCGCTAATGACTACGTGATCGTGGCAACAGTGAATGGTACTGATTATGATATTACCGTTCAGCGCGAGGGGTGGGATAACCCGCTCAGCCTCGTTACCGAGTACAACGTGAACCCCGCGGGTAACGGTTTCGTGACTGACTTGACTGGCTGTCGCGACGTCAGCGGTTACTTCAACTTCGATGACGCCGTTGACCAATTCAGCGACATCACGATTGGTGACAAACGGTACCACCTGCCGAGCCATGCCGAATGGAGGTCTATTGTTCAGGGCGGCAGTAGTCGTGTTAATTTCACAGAGAGCAACAGCTTTGATAATTATGAAGAGACCGTATCGGTTCTGGGGCAAGATATATCCTTTACCAGCGATTTCCGCACCGGGGTAAATGGCATTTCCTACGCGCTCCGTTACAAGGGTACTGAGATGATATCCGCCTGGAAATACGAGCATATCAGTGACGGAGATAACACACATATGAAAATAACATCGCGCAACGTGTATGGGCAAACCGGCATAACTGTGGATAATATCACTAACGATGAATTTTGGAACAACAATGCCGAAAACGACGTTTCCCGTTATTTCCCCGCCAGTGGCGTTTGGCTAGAAGGGGAGGCGCAGCCCGTGATCGTGACTAATTACGGTTTCTTCTGGTCATCAACAGAAGCCAACGATACACAAGGGAGGATGTTGGTCTTCGGCTCAGCTAACGCAAACATAGACACAAGGTTACGTTCCGATGGCCTCAGTGTCCGCCTGTTTATCTCGGGCAATTAACTCCAGTGTATCCCTTGGGGTGAATCATTTTAGGACGAGACATTCAATAATTGACATAATAAAGCCAACTAAATCATTAATTAAACTTTAAAGAAAATGACAATAAAAGGAAATAATTTAAACGAAACGCGCTTAGAGCAAGCACGGGCAGAAAATGCTGCCGGGCTTTACAGGGCGCCTCAGGTGGAGGTTATCGAAATTGAACTGACCCAAAACATCCTCCAGGGAAGTGGGAAATTACCCGACGTTGATGATGGGGGATTTGCATGGTAGATAGGAAATGGTTAAGCTCTTTGAGAGTCTTGATATTTTTCGTCTAAGAAAAAATTTTTTAAAAATCAACTGCTGAACGGTGACAGCCGACAGCTTAAACAATAACAGGTATGAAACTAAAACTATCTATTTTTGCACTACTCGCCCTATTGGTGACGGGCTGTACCCACGATATCGATATTACCGAACCCGCGGCAAAAGAGGGAAAGATGGTTAACATCAGCGCCACAATCCCAACGGAAACACGAGTGGCATACGATGACGACACACGCAAACTCGCGTGGCAGACCAACGACACGCTCTTGCTTGCCGGATATAACGGCGAAGATTATATAGGAAGCTCTAAATTTTCCTGGACCGGGGGCAACAATTTTTCGGGACAAGAGGTACCAGGCGCCACCACCTACAAGGCCTACTATCCCGCAACTGTTACGCTTGATGGGAACGGAAACGTGCAATCTTTTGACGCTACCTTCTGGCAACAGACACAGAACGGAAACAATAACACGGCGCACCTTCGTAACAAACTGCTCTTGTTTGACGAGACAGCCAATCCTCTCAATGAGACCTTTAACTTGGCCCTGAAGAGCAGCATCATCAAATTTGTGCTCAGTGACATTCCATCTAATATAGGAGCAATCACGAAACTGGTTTGGACGGTTCAGCACGCAACGGGGTGGGCATCGGTGGTCCTCAATGTAACCGGTGTAGGTTCCGGCACCACCGGCCTGACCGCTTTCCTCGCTTTTGACCCTAATGCGATAAGTGTCGCCGCGGATGGAGTGGTGAAAGTAACGCTGTGCGGAGACCTGTCGTACGTGTGGAGCAAAACCGTTACCGACGGAATGGGCTACGGAGCCGGGAAACGCTACACGGGTGCCGCAAGCGGTTGGAACCCGAACACGCCGCTCATCTACGTTACCGAGTACAACGTGAACCCGGCGGGCGACGGTTTCGTGACAACCTTGACCCCCAAACAAGGCGGTAATGGCTTCTTCAGCTTCGATGATGCTGTTGCCAATTTCAGCGACATCACGATCGATAACAAACGGTACCACCTGCCGAGCGAAGCCGAGTGGAGGTCTATCGTATCGCACAGCAGTAATCACGTGAACTTCGCGAAAAAGGACACCATCAATGTTGAAGAGTCCGTATCGGTTTTAGGGCAAGATGTAGTATATTACAGCGATTACATCACCGGGGTTGATAGTACCTTCGCCTACGCGCTCCGCTACAAGGGCTCTGATATGGTATCCGCCTGGCGGTACGAGAGAGTTGGTGCTCAGGGAGGAACCAATGCCCATATGATAGTAACATCGCGCAACGTGTACGGGCAGACCGCTATAACCGTGGAAGATATAGCTACTGCGGATTTTTGGAGCAGCAATACCGAAAACGACGTTGTCCGTTACTTCCCTGCCAGCGGCGTTAAAGTAGGCGGTAATTACTACGCGGAAAGCTACGGTTTCTTCTGGTCATCAACAGAAGTACCAGCCGGCGAAGGCGAATCAACTGAAGGGTATTTCATGCGCTTCGAAAGCGGCAACTACAACGCTAACAGGGGTAGTGATAATAAAACCAACCTTTACAGCGTCCGCCTGTTTTTCACGGGTGGTAATTAACTCAGCTCTAACTTGACTCAACGTATCCTTTGGATGAATCGTTTTAGGGTGAAACATTCAATAATTAACGAAATAAAGCCAACTAAATCATTGTGAGATAGTTGGCTTTCTTCATGTGCGCTACGCATACCATACATTTATAGTTTATAAGTCCCGAACGTGCTTGCCAATAAGAAACGTTAGTTAAGTGGCTGCGTTGTTCAGAATATTAAAGATACCTGAATTTTGAAAGCAATTCACAACACCCTTTCTGTAGCAGACGGGTTAAGGAAAGGGTAATAAAAGGCAACCTGTTTGGTGGGAAATGGTAGTGATTGGAGCGGTTATAGTATAAATTTATCCTATATTGAAAATTATTATATCATTTTTTTCTATGGGCTAATCGGGTTATATTTGCATTGTCAATGATGGTGAAGGATGTCATCAATAGAGGAACCGTTAAGCATTGATTGTTTCAAGAAAGGGCTTCATCATTAAAGACGTCCATCGAGAAAGAATCTTTTGAAGAATAAACCTCATCGTTGGAAGGATCCCATTAAAAGGAGCCAATAGTAAAAGAGACAAAGTGAAGTAATCATTTAACATTAAAACAGTAACAGCAATGAACAAGGATTTAGACAACAAGCAAGGCAACGTAGATTGCACAGAGAAGGTGTTCACCATGCCCCGTATTGGCGAGAAGGCCCCGGCTTTCCGCGCCGTGACCACGCAGGGCGAGATCAATTTCCCGGAGGATTACAGCGGTAAGTGGAAGATTCTGTTCAGTCACCCGGCCGACTTTACCCCCGTATGCACCACGGAGTTCATGACATTCGCCACCCGCCAGAAGGAGTTCGAGGCGCTTAACTGCCAGCTTATTGGCCTTTCGGTCGACGGGCTGTTCAGCCATATCGCCTGGTTGCGCAACATCCAGACCCTGGAGTACAAGGGGATGAAAGATGTGGAAGTGACCTTCCCACTTATCGAGGACATCAAGATGGAGGTGGCCAACAAGTACGGCATGATCCAGCCGGGAGAGAGCGATACCAAGGCCGTACGCGCGGTCTTCTTCATCGATCCCGAGAACATCATCCGTACCATCATCTATTACCCCGGGTCCATGGGCCGCAACTTCGATGAGCTGTTGCGGGTGCTGAAGGGACTTCAGGTGTCCGACGAGTTTGGTGTTGCCCTTCCTGCCGACTGGAAGCCGGGTGATGACGTGATCGTGCCTCCCGCCGGTACTTGTGGTGTGGCCAAGAAGCGCATGAAGAGTGATGACAAGGATATGCATTGCCACGACTGGTACCTCTGCACCAAGAAACTCTCCAAGGAGAAGGTCGACAAGGCGTTGTACAAGTAATCGACTCGGTTAACAGGATTGAACGTGTGGCTGTAACCCATTTATTGGGCTTACCCATTGCAAATAGCTAAGTGTAAAACGAGCCCACCCCATGAGGGAAGCGGGCTCGTTTTCATTTTAACGAGTTCCGGGTTACTCGGCAATAGTCTCATGTTTAGATGCCCGCAACATGTACTTCCCGGGGGTACATTTCTCATGCTTCTTGAACACCCTGTAAAACGTGGAGATGTTCGAAAAACCCGATTGCTCAGCTATGGCTTCCATGGTAAGCTTAGGTACAGGCGTGTTCATCAGCTTTTTCGCGTGATTTACACGGTAGGAGTTAATCCAATCACAAAAATTGGTGTTCATATCCTGGTTTATCGTTCGCGAGATGTAGGAACGGTTCGTCTTTAGCCGAATGGCCAGGTCAGATACCTGCAGATCGGGGTTCGTGAAAAGCCGGTTTTCTCTGATTAACGTATTTAACTCATCCATCAGGCCCGTTTCTTTCCTTTGCACTGGGCCGCCTAGCTTCAGCTGTTTCTTATATTTTGCCACGTCTCTCTTAAAGTCTGAAACAGTGAGGTTTTTGTAGAAGCCCACGAAGCCTATCCAAAACAAAAAGGTGGAGTGTAATAAAGAGATAATCACGAACGGTAATTTCCTGCCGATGAAGAAGTCCTTCCCTAAAAAGTTGGATATCCAGGAGATGAGCGATGAGAAAAAGAGCGCTAACAGGAGCGTTTTAAATATAGAGAGGTCGCGACCAGTCTTGTTGGAGTAGAAGTCGGTCAGCTTCTTGTTGTATGATGATATCAGGCGGGTTCCATAGATGAGCACGAGTATCACCTGTATGCCGAAGATCCATTTAAAGATGTTGGTTCGTAACATTTGCAAGCGTACCAGTAGCGGTACCTCCGTTGTTAGAGGCGACTGCTGATGATACATAGATTGGTAAATGAACAACTTAAGCTCTTCTTCCGACATCAGGAAGTAGAGGGTGAAAGAGAAGAGCGATGTTAGGAACGCGGGTAACAGGATTACAAGCCACTTCCAGTTGATTTTGGTGTCACGTGTAAGCAGCCGTATGTAATAGTAGTATAGTGGATAGCTTGCCAACGAGGTGAACACCCACACGTTGTCCATGAAGGCAAACAACTTTGCCTCGTGCAAAAAGAAAGCGGCGTGCGTGAAGTAATTGACCGACGTACCGAACATGAAAAAAGCCAGGTAGCTTTTCGGCAAGTTGCGTTGTTTATCCCCAAGCAGCAATATGCCCCAGAAGAGGCAGACGAACATGGGCATAAACGCGAAAAAAGAGGTAAAAAGCATAGTTAAATGTCTGTTTGCACGTATGATAGCTGTTTAAATGAAACGACTACCCGCACCTTGATAACAAAAATACAAAAAATAAATGAGAAAAAGGGCCTAGCCTTCGCAGGCCAAGTAAATCAGGCTTAACCTCTGTGAGATTAATGAGAAAAACACTAGGTGAAAATTTGCACTTTTGACTTTCCTGCTACTTTATCGAAAGCCAACCCGCGTACCAGCCCGCGAGTGGTGGAATGTCTACCATTACGTCATCGCCTTCCCGCTGCGCTTTTAACACCTTGTTTCGTCCGCCAACCGAGTGCCACACGAGTTTACTCTTCCCGTTAAGGTCACAACCACGCAAGCGTAACCGTGTGGGTTGCATCTGCTCTGAGATGGAACAGTTGAGCAGCATAATGGAACGTAAGGTTCCCTCGGCATCCACACGTGGCATCACGATAACTTGTGCCATCGACTCCACGATAACAGGCAGGCGATGGTTTGATGCCCAGTCTATGGCCTTGAGTACCTCCAATCGCTTGGCGTTCGAGATGCTTTGATTGAAGGCGGGAATCACCGCTGCACGACCTCCTCCCTTACCCGAATAGCACATGGTAGTTCCCAGTTCTCCCGTGGATTCCGCGGGAGTAAAAAGATGGTCAAGTTGTCTAAGCTTTACCACCTCCCACGATGCATTGTCGAACACCACACCTTGTGCCGAGAGCAACTCCTCGAACTCCTGAGTGGGAATACCCCATGCCGAGGGTGCGTCCACGACGTATGCCACCGCGGCATCGGAATCGGGGGCGTAAGGCACCCCCAACGGGGCTATACTCGTCGCTACATCACCCGCGTTTTGGGCTGTAATCCATTTGAAGTCAGGTGCATGCCGCATTACCATATCGGGTGAGATGTAGGGATCGACTCCTCCCAATCGAGTACCCACGTTAACGTCGGCGTACTCCTCGTACATCTTGCGCCAACGTGCCAACGCTTTGAAGTAGTTGTCGGCGTACCACTCCATTGGCTCAACGGCCGAGCAAATAATGGCGTACGAGAGTTGCGTGCTACCTGACGCTAGGTAGAGCATCGACTCAACGCACAGGCCGTGTGGAGATTTACCCGTTGCCCAATGCATATACCCCTCTATCTCGCAGGCTATCTCCTGAATGTTGGGGTTGAGGCGGTGTACTTGGCGCGCGATATCGTAACCCTTCTCGATCATCCCTCGCGGAGCATGGTCGTTGTAGAAGCCATGACCCGGCCGGGACGTGGCCGGTTGTCCCGTCACCACCTCAATAGAGTCTAAGATGGGATTCCAATCGTATCCCTCCAAAAGCTCACGGTGAAACCCCGCGTGTTGCAGCCCCACCTTTGAGTCGGGTGAACCGTGGTGTACGCCTCGCGCGATGGCGGCTCCCACCATTGCCAAGCTCTGTTGAGAGAACGCTATCCATTGGCGTCGAATCAGATTGTCGCCCTGTTCGGAATCCAATGCCGCCACAAGTGTCTCACGTGTCCAATGGCCATCGTACAGTGCGTTAAACTCGGCTATACAATCATCGCAATAGCATATAGCACGTGCAGGGGGATGATTCGTGAGTCGCAAGTCATCATCAATCCACACGACCCGAGGTTTACACTCACGGGCATATAGTTCGTACGCTTCCGAGATATAGTTCAAGAATCCCTCTTGACGAGGGCAGTGAATACCGCTGCATTGGTTACCGAAAATTCCCTTCGCGGCACCCCACTCCGTGGGGTTAAACTGTGATGATTGTAGTTCAAACGAATCGCTATGCCCCACCGAGATTCCCTGAATAGATGGTTCCACTCCAATTGCCCTTAACTTTGTCGCGGCGATCGCCATATTTTCGGCGGATGCGCGATGCTCGTCCATCACGATGGTCGCGGTCTCCATGCAGAGCCAAGCGTCATCGAATAGCCCTTTGTACTTGACAAGCGCATCAATAAGTTCATCGCGTAGCTCGTGATCGTTGTGATGAGCGGGCCAGAGACGCAGGTGCATCCTGAAACCAGATTCTTCGCTGTTCGATCTTGATGAACCACCACCGCACGCCACGAGGAGTATCAGGGTTGAAATTAAAAAGAGAGTTCGTTTCATACTAGAAAGTAAACCCTATTAATATGTCCCGGGTCCGTTGGCCACGATGGGAATCTTTAATACCCGCTCCACGTACTGAAAGTAGTAGAAAAGCTTATGATTCAACTCAAAGCCGTAATCTACCCCCCGTTCGTACCCTTGAATGGGCTGGAAGAACGAGCGATTCCCGGGTAACGTGGCCTTGTAATTCCACTCGATAACGTATTGGTGATTCCAGTTCTCGTAATAGGATTGTGATCGGTATTTGGTTGGGGTGTTGTGTAGCAAGTACCACGATTCGAACCCCGGGTCCAACACGATGAGTTCGTGAGAAACAGAATCCTCCGGCTGGGGTATTTCACCAACGGGCTTGATGGCGACCACCCCTTTGGGCCCTGAGCAGGCGGCTAAGGCGGCTACCAGGGCGAGGATGTAAAATAGTGCTTTGTTTGTTATCGGTCTCATGCTTTTTGTTTTCTGGTTGTTACAATATCCATTCATTCTTGCGATGATTCGTCGCGGGCAAAAGAGTCATTGCCATTCATGGATTGAACCTGGGCTTCGGGTGGGGCAATCCTCACCTCTTTCTCTTCGGTGAGGGCCGCCACCTCTTTGTGGCGGCGAATCCGCTCGATGGTCTCCTCCGCTGCCAGCCCAACGATCACCCCGTACTCGTGCAGTTGGGTGATGGTCACCCCCTCTTCTCGCAACTCGTCGGCCACCACGTTCAGTTGTTGAAGGTAATACTCGGATACGGTAATAATAATTCGTTTCATGTTTCGTAGGTTTTACGATTGTCGTTTCACGGGGTGGTGCTAAGCATTGTACCGTTGGTCTTCACTCCATTAACATCGACAGTGCTTAACTTCATGGGGCGATACAAAGTCCCACGCCCCCGTCTTCGGAAGCTATAGGGAGTTTTTTAGCTGTCTCTCTTAATTTTTTCTCGATCTCCGCGGGCGTGGCCGCGGGGTACTTCTCCCACAAGAGCGCGATGATACCGGCCACGTGGGGGGTTGCCATACTGGTTCCAGAGAGGGTGCGGTATCTCGTGGGCTTGATCCATGTAGAGTGGATACCCACGCCCGGTGCCACGAAGTCGACCAGCCCTGATGGGTTCAACGCGCGGTTGGAGAAGTTGGCCACGTTTAGCTCTTCATCAATCGCCCCGACGGCCAAGATCGAGGGGCAATCCGCGGGGCTGCTCACCGGGCAGAACCGCTGTAAGGAGCGGTCGCTGTCGTTACCCGCGGCTGCCACGAGCAGCGCCCCCTTGGATAGGGCGAAGCGTGCAGCCCGCTCGTAGGCGATATCGTATATCTCTCCCGGCTGCACCAAAGTACCCAGTGACATCGAGATTGCTTGACACCCGTTTTTAGCCGCCCAGGTGATGCCGTTCAGCACCCACGACTGCGCACCGCTACCACCATCGCTTAATACCTTTCCGGCAAAGAGGCTCGTACCCGGTGCCACACCGTATCGTAGTCCCTCTTCGTCGGTCGCTCCACCGGCCACCCCGATGCAGTGGGTACCGTGGCCGTGCCGGTCTTGGGCGCTCTCTTCGGGGACGAAGGAGCAGGCGATCACCTCCCTTTCCTGGAAGTCGGGATGCCCCGCGTCAAACCCGGTATCCAGCACGGCTAAACGGGTTCCCGAACCGGTGTAGCGGGAACGGTCGGCTCCCGTTGCGCGTATACCCCACGTGGAGGAGGGTTGACCCGTTTCTGCCGGGTCTTCTAATGAGTTTCGCGATGGAATCCCTATTGGGGTTTCTATTGGGATTCCTACCGATTTCCCCGTTTTGCCCCTCTCAAGCAAATAAACCACCTTCTCCGGGGCGATGAAGTATTCGTTGTCCAGTGATTTTAGCAGCGGGATCGGGTCTTCTTCCGTCCCCAGCAAAGTAATTCCCAGCTCGTTGTATATCAGGGCGTTGGCTCCTTCGATATCCTGTTCGTTTATCCCTCGGGTTTTGAAGTCGAGCGTTTCAGACACGGTGAAGCCCCATTTCGTTTCCAGCACTCGCTTGATCCCGACTTTACCCCCTTTCGTCTCCTTGTGAATCAGGAAGTGGCGACCCGTGTAGCGTGGCTGCAAGTCGCCCGTGTACCCCTGATTCGGGTATATTCCCATGGGGCGGATCGTACCCGTATTCTTGAACGGGGAGTTTCCTATCTTGGGGGGTATCATGGCAATGGGGTTATTTTGGGTTTATCGCACGCGGCACCACCTTTTTGCCTTGTGATCTGTCACTGTCGTATTCAATGATTCCTTTCGCGGTTAGCGTGTTGACCGCTGCCCGCTCGCTCGGTTTTAATGTGTCTATCGAGGGGAACTGTTCCCCTTCATCCGCGATCCGCTGGAGTAGTTGTCGCTCTTCCGTGGTTAACGAAGGCTCTTCTTTTGACCGCGTGGCGTCGCTTTTCGCCCCGGCCCTCCAGATGGCGATCTCGGCATCCATCACCCGGCTTTCCTCCACGAGCTCCCACAGGTTGGCCAGGTAGAGGCGCGTGTAAAAGTAACCGACGATAAAACCCGCGATGAGGAAGTAGAGGATGACCGCTACCAGGATGGGGTGGGCGGCATTGCCGTTCAACTGAGGACATTCCATGTGGTTTAGGATGCCGGTAGCCAGGTTCCGTAAATATTCCGGGATACGGATAAGTTGCGTGAGCCCAACCCCGATGATGATCTTGGTGAGCCAGTCCGATACCTCTTCCAGGTTGGTGTTGGGGAAGTACTTCCTGCTTTTGGCGTAGTCGTCCCCGGGAGCGTACTGGCGATTTACCTTGGGGATGCCGAACAGAAAACCCAGCAGGCCACCGGCCAGCAGGGCGGTGATCGAAATGAGCAGGAGGAGCCCCACGAAGCCTCCTCCCGCCCCCGTGAGGAGGGCGCTTGCCACGCACGCGATGATTCCCAGGGTAATCAGCGCGATCGGGAAGATATGTATGGATGCCGGTGGCCGTTTCATTTCGTTGCAAGTTAGTTTAATTTCCTGAATTTCACAAGGTAAAACTGGTTTTTTTTCAATTGACCCATCAGCTCAATGAAACGCCAGCACGGTAACTTCTCCCAATGGGTTTTTATATTCCCCGGCAACGTAAGCGGCGAAGCGGGTGCTTTCGGTGGCCATATTGAACAGGATGTCGTTGCTAAGCGAATGTTCGGTTAAATAATTAAAAGTTTAAGCAGCATGACGCTGCTCATGTTATAGATGCGGTTTTAAACGAAACGTTGCATGAAAAAATGTGATAATCTTCCCGTTTTTGCCGTTATTTAACGAAAAAGAGGGAGGAGGATTAACGAAAAGCGTTTTTTTCATGTACTTTTGTCGAATAAAGATAAGGATATAATGAATAACCACGCGATTATATACGATAAGCAGGTGATCGATTTCATGACGGTGGCGGTGGAGTTCTGCTCCCTATTGGAACAGAACGATTCACCCACGCGTGAGGAGTGGGTCGACAAGATGGTGAAGCTGCTGCCGCTATTATACCTCAAAGCCTGGTTGTTGCCCGAAACGGTCCCCTCTTTCAGCGAGGAGTTGCCTGCCTTCGTGAAAGAGGAGGATTACCACCGCGTGGTACATACCGTGGAAAAGGTGATGGGGGAGGAGAACGTTTACCTGGACGTGTTCGTGGAGGAGATGAGGTATAGCGACACGCCGGTGATCTCGTTCGTGTCGGAAGATATTGCCGATATATACCAGGACGTGAGGAACTTGGTCTCGGTGTACCAGTTCGAGTTGACCTCCCAGATGAACGATGCGCTGCACCTTTGCAGGGAGCATTTTTTTACCTACTGGGGACAAAAGCTGGTGAACGTGTTGCGCCCCTTGCACGCGCTGAAAAGCAAGGAGTGGGTACTTGCTGATGAGAATGCATTTAACGAGGAGGTGCCGTGGGATTAACGATAACGAAGGAGGAGATAGCGGAACTCCCGGTAGAGACGTTCGAAGGGAAGATTCACGTGATTGATCAAGTAAAGCAGGTGCCTGACGCTGTGGCACTCCTTTCTAAAGAGCCTTTGCTTGGGTTCGATACCGAAACCAAACCAGCCTTTAAACGGGGACAGGTCAACAAGGTGGCCCTGTTGCAACTGGCCACCAAGAACGCCTGTTTCCTCTTCCGACTGAATCGGATCGGTTACCCCAACGAGTTGGAAACCCTTATGAGTGATCCGGCCATCCGGAAGATCGGGCTTTCGCTGCGCGACGATTTCGCGGCTATTCGACAACGATCGGGAGAACGACCGGAGAATTTCATCGATCTGCAATCTTACGTGAAAATGTTCGGGATCGAGGTCAATAGCCTGCAGAAAATATATGCCCTTCTTTTCCATAAGAAGATATCAAAAAGTCAACGTATTTCTAATTGGGAGGCATCCACGCTTTCACCGACACAACAGTCGTATGCCGCGATCGATGCGTGGGCCTGCTTGCGCATATATACCTACTTGTCGCGTACCAATCCGGAAAAATGGGCGAAACACGTGCAGTAAGGCTTTCAGAGAGTTGGTTTTTATCGTTTAAAACTGTTTAAGGTCTCGCTGTTTGGTTAAATTATTTGAAATATGTCTTCTTTTCCCCAGAAAAGGGAGCATGTCGCCCAGAAAAGCACTATATTTGCAACGTGTTTTTCATGGTATTAGATTTAAGGTTAACAATGAAGATTGGTTGTCGTGAGACAACCTTTCCTTTTTTTACCCACCCTTCTTGTGTGTTTTTACCTCTTATCTTATTCACTTAATTCTATTAGGAGGATTGTTCTCTGTTCCTATACGATCTCAGGTCCTTCGCCTTATACGCCGATTTTTTATGCAACCCCTTATGGGATTTATCGGTAACCATGTGTAGCTTAATTGCGTAAATATGCTTACTTTTGTACGACAAATAGCTAAGTAGGATGGAGTTTAGAACGCGTGTCGATATACCGGTCTCGGATGTACCGGTTAATCATTCCACGGGGATCATGCTTTTCGGTTCCTGTTTCTCCTCCTATATTGGCTCCCAATTGCAGCAATGCAAGTTCACGGTCGATGTGAACCCGTTCGGTATTTTGTTTAACCCGCTTTCGATTTCCAATGCCATACAACGATTGTTGCAAGGCAAGGGGGTAGGTGAGGCTGACCTGGTTCAACGTCAAGGGATATATCATAGCTTCATGTATCACGGTGAGTTCTCATCTCCCGATAAGCAGGCTTGCCTCGATGCTATCTCCACGCGGTTCACGCGGGCGACCAACGCACTCCAAAAGGCTGACCTTTTGCTCGTTACCTTTGGAACTGCTTACGTGTATCGCTGGAAAGAAACGGGAGAGGTGGTGGCCAATTGCCATAAGTTCCCGGAGAGCGATTTTATACGTACACGCCTATTGGTGCATGAAATCGTGGAGGAGTGGAGCGCGTTGATCGAAGAGCTGATTGTACGTCGCCCCACCATGAAGTGGGTGTTTACCGTCAGCCCCATCCGCCATTGGAAGGATGGTGCACACGAGAACCAGGTGAGCAAATCGACCCTTCATCTGGCGATTGACGAGCTGCAAAAACGATTCGAGGATGCTGTTCTTTACTTTCCGGCTTACGAGATCGTGCTGGACGAGCTGCGCGATTATCGCTTTTACAACGAGGATATGCTGCACCCATCTCATGTGGCAGTAGAGTACGTGTGGCAGCGTTTTGCGGACACCTTCTTCACCCCGCTAACCTGTACCATTAACCGGGAGTGGGAGAGCATCCGGAAGTCGCTCGACCATCGTCCCCTCCACCCGGGTAGTGCATCGCACCAAACCTTTGTAGAGCAAATGATGTTGAAACTGAGGGAATTTGAACGGCAATACCCGTTTATCTCGTGCGAAGAGGAAATGCATGTACTAAACACCAAGTTGAACAGTTAATGGGTTGAGAACGCTTGTTTAATTGAGTGTATGATAAGTTGAATGCTTTCGAAACAGACGTTTTACAGGTTGAATATTTGACACATTAAACGTCTGGCAAGTTGCCATAAAAATCAACGAGATGAGTTACTCGATACAAGAAATAGCCTCCATCCTAAGCCTTCCGCCCGATTCGTTTCGGCCGTCGCGTATCACGCGTTTGCTGACCGATAGTCGCGAACTGAGTGATCCTGCTGAAACGCTTTTCTTTGCCCTGACCACCAAGAGCAACGATGCGCACCAGTTCGTGCCGGAGCTGTACGAGGCGGGGGCACGCAACTTTGTCGTATCCAGGATGTTACCGGAATGGGTAGAAATGGACGATGCGAACTTTCTCAAGGTGGAGAGCCCCCTTGCCGCCCTCCAGGCGATTGCTGCCTCCCACCGCTCCAAGTACACTGTTCCCGTTATCGGCATTACCGGGAGCAACGGGAAGACCGTCGTTAAGGAGTGGCTCTACCAACTGTTGGGGGCAAGGTTTAACATCGTCCGTTCGCCCAGGAGCTACAATTCGCAAATAGGTGTACCCCTTTCGATTTGGCAACTTGATGCCACAGCGGAGCTGGGCATATTTGAAGCGGGTATATCACTACCCGGTGAGATGGAACGGCTAGAACCGATTATTCGTCCCACGATAGGGGTATTGACCAATATTGGGGAGGCGCACCAGGAGAACTTCTCCTCACCGCGGCAGAAATGCATGGAGAAGCTTGCGTTGTTCGTGCACGCTAATGGATTGATATATGATGGAGACGACGAGTTGGTATCGGCTTGCGTGAACCGGTTGGGTCTATTGAGTCAGGTGTTCTCTTGGTCTCGGAAGAACCGGGATGCAGGTCTCTATGTATCAAGAATCGAGGAGAGAGGAGAAAATACGAGGATCGAATATGCGTACCTTGGTGCTCACCACGCTATCGAGATACCCTTTACCGATGAGGCATCCATCAAGAACGCGATCACTTGCCTAGCGGTTGCACTCTACCTGCAGGTGTCGCCCGAGGAGGTGGTGCATGGAATGAAGGCGCTCGAGTCAGTGGCCATGCGGCTGGACTTGCGCCAAGGGAAAAACGACTGCCTGCTTATCAACGACAGTTACAACTCCGATGTCAACTCCATCCAGATCGCCCTTGATTTTCAGCAGCAGCGAAAAATGAATCGCCCTCTGAAAAAGACGGTAATCCTGTCGGATATTCTTCAGACCGGGTTGTCACCACATATACTCTACGGGAAGGTGGCCCGGATGATGGAGCGGCAGAACGTACATCGACTTATTGGTATTGGTCCTGCTATCAGCGGTTGTAGCCACCTCTTCACGATGAAGGAGAAAAGTTTTTTTGAATCCACGGACCATTTCATCGAGTCGGGAACTTGGAGAACCTTCAAGGATGAGTTGATCCTGCTTAAAGGGGCGAGGGAGTACCACTTCGAGCGGGTGGGTGCGCTCCTGGAGGAGCGGGTGCACGAGACCTTGCTGGAGGTGAACTTGGATGCGCTGGTGCACAATTTCAACTTCTATAAATCGCACTTGAAACCGGGGGTGAAGCTTACTTGCATGGTGAAGGCCAACGGGTATGGCGCAGGAGCTGTAGAGGTGGCCAAAACGCTGCAGCATCATCGTTGTGACGCCTTCGCGGTAGCCATCGCCGAGGAGGGGGTGCAGTTGAGAAGAGCGGGGATCTCTCTCCCCATCATCGTTTTGAATCCCGAGGCGGGCGGCTTTGAAGAGCTGTTCGAATACGACTTGGAACCGGAGGTCTATAACTTCCGGGTGCTGAATGCATTTGCAAAGGAGGCGGAACGACGTGCGACAACTGACTTTCCTATACATGTTAAGGTCGATACAGGCATGCATCGTTTGGGGTTCCTACCGGAAGAGATTCCCGATTTAGCACGGGTGCTCCGCTTGCAGAAAGGGCTACAGGTTCGTTCCGTTTTTTCTCACCTGGCGGCCAGCGAAAGTTGGACGTTCGATGAGTTTACCAACCAACAGATGGAGGCGTTCAAAGAGGCAGCTAATCGCTTGGAAGAGGAACTGGGAACCTCCCTCGACTGGCACATCCTTAACTCCGCGGGCATTGAGCGGTTCCCCGGTAGCCAGCACGATATGGTGCGGTTGGGTATTGGCCTCTACGGGGTAAGCGCAAGCGGGCTGGAGGGGTTAAGAAACGTGTGCTCATTGAAAACCACCATTTTACAGGTTAAAGAGGTACCCCTTAACGAGACGGTGGGGTATGGCAGGAAAGAGAAGCTCACGAGTGATGCCCGGATCGCCACCATTCGCATTGGCTACGCCGATGGGTTGAACCGACGTTTCGGCAATAGGGTGGGGTGGGTATTGATTAACGGCAGGCTAGCGCCCATCGTGGGAAATGTATGCATGGACCTCTGTATGATAGACGTAACGGACATCGAGGCTAAAGAGGGCGATGCGGTCGTGATCTTTGGTGAGGGATTACCGGTGACCGAACAAGCGGAGCGTATCGGGACTATTCCCTACGAGATCCTCACGTCGGTCTCTCCTCGTGTTAAACGTGTTTATATCAAAGAGTGATGCTCGCCTAAACGGGTAACGTGAACAAAAAAATCCCGGCAAGTAAATGTCGGGATTTTTTTGTTCAATCGGTTCCTAATGGCTAGTCTACGAAGAAGATAGCCACACGGTTCCAAGCGTTTTCCGCGTACGGTTGCACGGTATCGCCCTTCCAGTCGATGGAAATGCGGCTGTTGCTGATACCGTAGTCGTTGATCAGCGCGTTGGCAACAGCCTTGGCACGTTTTTCGGAGAGTGCGAAGTTGTATTCCGGTGTACCGGTTTGCTTATCGGCGTATGCTACGATGTTCACCTTGGCGTTCGGGTTGGCTTTCATGTATTCAGCCGTGTTGTACACGCTCACTTGTTGTCCCCTATCAATCTTCGACGAGTTGATGCGGAAGAAGACCACGTTCGGAACGTATACTTCTTCGGAAACTACGGCGGGTTTTACTTCTGGGCATTCTGGACATGACTCAGGCCTCAATCTTAGCTGTTCGTTTTCAGCACGTAAGCGGTTGATTTGGCTGTTGAGGTCGTTAATCAGGTTGTAGTCCATCAACTCGGCGGGGGTGAAGTCTTGCTTTCCACCCAAGCCGAACTTGATCCCGGCGGTACCGGTTAACATTCTGTCCCACTCGAAGTCTGTATCTACACCACTTCCATCAAACGTTTCTTGGAATATTCTCCACCCTAGCTCAAGGAAAAGGGCCACGCTTTTTGACAGTTGAAAGTTGTTGATTAACCCCAAGTTATAGGTCAACGTTTGGTTTTGACTCTTAAACGGCACGCCATCGGGATTGGGCTTCTCCCAATCCTCAGTCATCCCGTACATGTACCCGATACCCAGGTAAGGAATCAAGTTGTATACCCTGTCAGGATTATACGATCCCCACGCGTTAAAGATGTTATACATCAGGTCCATATGGCCGCCTACCCAGTTTTGTTCAGCAGGTAATTTTGGTACCACGTGCTTGATGTGGCCGCCGTCAATCACCAGGCGTGCGCCCCAGTTGGGAGAGTTCCAGCGTCCTACCTCTAGTTGTCCCATCCAGCTAAGGCGATCTCCCAAGCTTGCGCCGGCATCCTTTTCGCCTTTAGTCATGTAAATGTTGGCTCCACCCCCAAGTCCGATGTACCAATTATCGCTTCCCTTGTTTTTCAGGTACACCGTACCTTGAGAAACGTTTTGCACCTCTTGTGCGCCGATAGTGAACGCGACAAGAGCCGAGAATAAGAGTAAACTAAACTTTTTCATAAATTTAAACGCTAAAATATTTTTATTTCAATAATTCGCTTTTCATTGCACATACCCGAATGCGTACTTGCTTCTCAGGACAAAACACACAATTTGAGTACAAATATAAAACTTAAATTTCATATAAACTTTCTTTTAAGTAAAAAATTACCCAAAAATGTGGATGAAACACTATTTTTGCACTTTTTAACCGATAAGTGGTGTTTTTATCGCGGTAAATGTTAACCCAAGTAGCTCTTCAGAAGCTTGCTCCGAGAGTCTTGACGCAGCCTGCGAATAGCCTTTTCTTTAATTTGCCGCACGCGCTCTCTGGTTAACTGGAACTTATCACCAATCTCCTCCAAGGTCATCTCCTGCATGCCAAGCCCGTAGAACATCTTTATAATCTCGCTTTCCCGCTCGGTGAGGGTGGAGAGCGCACGTTCGATCTCTTTTCGAAGCGATTCGTCGATGAGCGCCTTGTCAGCAACCGGGGCATCATCGTTCACCAGCACGTCGAGCAGGCTGTTGTCTTCCCCCTCTACGAAGGGAGCGTCCATGGAGATGTGCCGTCCCGATACCTTGAGGGAATCGATCACTTTTTCAACGGGGATATCTAGTTCCAGAGCCAACTCCTCGGCAGAGGGCTTGCGCTCGTTCTCTTGCTCGAATTTTTGGAACGCTTTGCTTATCTTGTTGATGGACCCCACCTGATTGAGAGGCAGCCTCACGATCCGGGATTGTTCAGCCAGCGCCTGCAGGATGGACTGACGTATCCACCACACCGCGTAGCTAATAAACTTAAATCCACGGGTCTCGTCGAACTTCTCCGCCGCCTTTATCAACCCCAAGTTGCCCTCGTTAATCAGGTCGGGTAAGCTTAAGCCTTGGTTTTGGTACTGCTTGGCTACCGATACCACGAACCGCAAATTGGCCTTCGTAAGTTTTTCAAGCGCTTGGCGATCGCCTTTCTTAATGGCTTGCGCTAATTCCACCTCCTCTTCAACGGTAATCAGGTCTTCACGCCCTATTTCCTGAAGGTACTTGTCCAACGAAGCGCTCTCACGGTTAGTGATCGATTTCGTAATTTTTAATTGTCTCATCTATTGTTTCCTAATATTCTTCGGGTAAATTTTTTTGATTGTTGTTACTTAGAAACAGTTCACAAGCTGATTTTGTTACTTAAAAGTGACAGATTAACTGATATTAACTATATTGGCTATAATAGTGAGAGATCAATTGCAATGTATTGGGTTCTACCCCTCGGGTAAAAGCCCGCGATTAACAACACTTTGTCGTCTGGCTGATTGCGTGTAGCCGCCACGATTTTGGCGATATCCTCCTCGCTGTTCACGGGGGTGTTGTTTACCCGCATGATGATGAAGCCCTTGTTGATTCCCTCCTTGCGGAAGAGGCTGTTACTCTCCACGCTGGTAACTTCCACGCCGCTGGATATGCCCATCTCCCTTCTGCGATCCTCGGACAGGGTGCCAAAGGTGACCCCCAACGCCTTTACACCGTCGCTGCTACGGGTGATCTCGGTACTGCCCTCTTCGTTTTTAAGTTCAACGGTGAAAGTGCGTTCCTTCCCATCCCGACGAACCGTTACGGCAACTTTGTCACCCGGGCGATAACGGTTCAGTTGATTCTGTAATTCGGCAAAGGTTCGGATGGGTACGTCGTTGATCTTGGTGATGATGTCGCCTATCTGGATCCCGGCCGCTTTTGAAGAGCTGCGGTCTGAAAAACCGTCAACCTTAACCCCGTTTAACTGGGAGAGCTCCCTGGCTTTATCCGGGTCGGTGCGGCGCACTTCTTCGATGTTCAGTACCGAGATGCCCAAGTAGGCCCGTTGGACGGTACCGTACTCCTTCAAGTCGGCAGCTACCTTGCCGGCGATGGAGATGGGTATCGCGAAGGCATAACCGGCAAAGTTACCCGTCTGCGAGTAGATGGCTGTGTTGATACCGACCAGCTCGCCACGGGTATTCACGAGCGCACCACCGCTATTGCCAGGGTTAACGGCTGCGTCAATCTGTATGAACGACTGAATTCCAAGGCCGCCTCCCATGACGTTGCCTCGGTTTTTCGCGCTCACGATTCCCGCCGTAACGGTCGAGGTAAGGTTGAACGGGTTACCCACGGCCAACACCCATTCGCCCACCTGTAGGGCATCGGAATTGCCGAAGGTGAGGTAAGGGAATTCTTCACCATCGATTTTGAGTAGGGCGATGTCACTCTGGGAATCCGTACCCACAACTTTCGCAATAAACTCCCGGTTGTCGTTCAGGGTGACTGATACCTCGTTGGCTCGCTCAACCACGTGGTTGTTGGTGATGATGTAACCATCTTTGGAGATGATGACGCCAGAACCGAAGCCCACCTGTTCTCGTGGCTGCGATGGGGTGCGGTCGCCAAACCCGAAGAAGAAGTCGAACGGGTTGAAGTATTGCTGTTGCGAGATCGATTTCGTTTTCACGTGCACGACCCCGTCGACCGACCGCGCGGCGGCTACGGTGAAATCCGGGTACCCTTCGGAGGTGGTGAGGTTCGTTAACACCACGTTCCTGTCCTGGTCAAACTGGTTGGAGTAGGCGGTAATCTCTTTCAATGACGTTTCGCTGGAAACCTCGCCGGAGCCTTTGCCGGCAAAACGGTTGTTTTTATTTACAGCGCTAAACCCGAGTAACGTGACTACCGAGCTGATAACGGCTACTAAAATGACAAGCAGCACGCTCTTTGTTTTGTTTGTACTCATACGATTAAAATGTTTGTTTTTACTGTGTGGTTCGGTGTGGCAAAACTTTTAGACGATTATTCCACGCGTTAGTTTAATCACACCGCTTTCATATCCACATCCTTTAAGAACAAATAACGTACAACTTTGCCCTGAAATGACTGGTTTTTAACACTTTTAACGAAAAAAACGCGGTCAACCCCCTTTATCTCCCCTTTGACCCGGTTGAAAAGCCAATCGAAATGGCAACCCGGTCGGGTGATGACAAATTGGCATGGTTCGTTATTCCTATCGCCTGTTCCTTCGATTTGCATAAATCCTTAATAGCCCATTGCAGATTGGCCGGGAAAGGTCGAAAAGTAGGAGGTTCAGGTGATACCTCTTCCCATCCAACAGCTGGCTGTTCTTGTTGATCACGATAAGTTGTACCGCCAGTCGGCAAAGGAACAACAAGCAGCATGCACCAAGGGCGATAAGGTTGCCAGTGGCAAGGCTTGTAATCCCCACCGCGAGGAACAAGAGGTAAAAGGCGTACATTGAGAGGGCCTCCCACCCAAATAGCTGGGCTGCGAAGCCGTGGTAGAATTGTTTGGTGTAGATGTAGCTCGCTTTCAGGGATCTCCACGTGGAAAAGCGATCCACTACGTTAGTCTCCGTCATGCTCGACCTCGATAGCACGATACCCGCGTCTTTGCCCCGGGCTACCCGGTTAATGAACAAATCGTACTCTCCCCCATCAATGTGTAAAATGGGCGAAAAGCCTTTATGCTCGAAGAAGAGTGCTTTTTTGTAAGCCAGGTTTCGTCCTATAGCAGAGTAGGGTTTCCCGGCAATGGCCATGGAGAGGAAACATAAATGGTGCATTAGGTTATCGAACCGGATAAAGCGCCGAATCGGCACATCTGTTGCAAGTGAAAGTCGGCTGTATCCAAGTACTAAGTCCTTCCCTTTTGTGAATTCTTTTCCATATTCGCGTATCCAACGTGTTGAACAGGGCTTGCAGTATGCCTCGGTAAAGAGCAGGATCTCGTGGTTCGCTGCTTTAATGCCCAATGTGAGTGCCAGTTTTTTCTCGTTTATCGTGTCGGCGCCCGGTGGCACGTAGGTGTGGTAGAGGTGGGGGTATACCTGTTGGGCAGCTTTGAGCACCGTATCGGTTTCATCGGTTGATCCACTATTCACTACGATCACTTCGAAGTTGGGGTAATCTTGTTCCAGAATGTATGGGAGATTTTTCTTCAGCTCTTCTGCATCATTTTTTGAGGTGATAATCACTGAAATTCCGGGTAGCTGGTCATTGGCGACTAATATTTCTGCCCTCTGCTTATCGTACCGGTAGGGTCGTCGGTAAATAATTAAGTAAAACAGCAGTTGTATGAGAAAGAAGAAGAGCAAGCCGCCGTAAAGGAGCCATTCCGTGAGCGTGAATTGAGTAATATATGGTGTTAGGTGATTCATAGGGTGTTATGGGTAGGTTTACAGTTGATCTGAAAAGTAGCTAGCGGGTAGTTCCCGACCATTATAGGTGGAAGCCATCGTTTCGCCGTACGCACCCGCGGAGCGGATGGCGATCAGATCCCCTCGGGTGGCACGGTTCAATAGCCGTTGCTCAGCGAACATGTCGCTCGACTCGCAGATGGGTCCAACCACATCGTAAGGCTCCATCTCCTCATCGGAGGTCAGGTTCTCGATATGGTGATATGCCCCGTAGAGCGCGGGGCGAACCAAATCAGTCATTCCGGCATCCACAATCAGGAAATTCTTCTGTATCCCCTCCTTGACGTAGAGTACACGGGTGATAAGCGATCCGCAAGGGGCCACGATGGAGCGTCCCAGCTCGAAGGAGAGCGACTGGCCGGGTGTTGGTACGAGGTACCGCTCGAACAGGCGGAAGTAAGCTTCGAAGTCGGCCATCGGGAAATGGTTGGGATGATGGTAGTTGATACCCAAACCACCCCCTACGTTAATCATGGGTAGCTTGATGTCCTGTTTGTGAAGCTTTTTCTGCCATTCGCACACCTTCGCGCAGAGGTTCTCGAACGATGAGAGGTCGGTAATCTGTGACCCGATATGAAAGTGCAACCCGACAAGCTCCAAATGGGAGGCCTCGATAACCGTTTGTAAGGCTTCCGGAATATCTTGCTCGTTGATCCCGAACTTGTTCTCATCGAGCCCCGTGGTGATAAACCTGTGGGTGCGCGCATCCACGTTGGGGTTGACCCGCAGAGCCACCCGTGCCTTCTTGTTTACCGCTCCCGCCAGAAGGTTCATTACCTCCAGCTCGGGGAGCGACTCCACGTTGAAACAGGAGATATCATGCTCCAGCCCGGCGAGGATATCCTTGTCGGTTTTGCCCACCCCGGCAAAGAGCACCTTGTCAGGCGTGAACCCGCATGCGATGGCCGTCCGTATCTCGTTGCCGCTCACGCAATCGGCACCGAACCCGTACGAGGCGATAAGCTTCAATAGGCGGGGATTGGCATTCGCCTTCAAGGCGTAGTGGACGCGAAACGGCCGGTTTCCCGTCTCCCTCTTTATCGTGTCGAGCGTGGCCCGCAACAGCTCCATATCGTAATAGTAAAACGGGGTGTCGAGCGTTTGGAATCGATCGACCGGAAAGGTTCCTTTTATCATTGGATTTTGAGAATAGTGGACTTTCGCTTTGAAAGCAAAAATAGCCATAAAAACAACAGACGAACGTGAAGTGCATTGTACGTCACCTTCGCTCTGAGAGCATCCCTTTGCTCCACGAGAGTGCAGGGGGTTGCCTCAATAATGCGACAAAAGTACGATTTTTCCGTCGATTTCTTTACCTTTCAACGAAAGAAAGTATCGTTTTACCTTTTATCGTGAATCCGCACCATGATAACAGAGAGCGCTATACTAATGAAAGTGCCTGCTCCACTTTTTGTTCCATTGGACGCGATGCGTCGATCCAATGAATGGTGAACCCGCGCCGTTCCATTCCCCTGAACCAGGTCATTTGCCGTTTGGCGAACTGGTGGATGGCGATTTCCAGTTTCTGGAACATCTCCTCCCTGCTTAACTCGCCGATGACGTGTTGGGTGACGAACTTGTACTCCAGGCCGTAATAGATAAGGTTTTTCGCTGCTATCCCTGATTCGAGTAACTGTTTCACTTCCTCTACCATTCCTTCCTGTAGCCGGGCCTTCAAACGGGCCGTGATTTTGGTGCGTCTAACCTCTCGGTCGATCGTGAGTCCCACGATAACGCTCTCGATCGCGGGGAAAGAGGTGCACACGTTTCTTTGCTGGGATTTGTATACCTCGATCTCGATGGCCCGGATAACCCTTCTTTTGTTTTTCGTGTCGGTGGTGTTGTGAAGCGGCCGGTAGCTGCTTAATAGTTCGCTTAACTCATCCAGTGATCTCTGTTCTAATACCGCCCGCAGTTCCGGGTTGCGAGGCACGTCGGGTAAATCGTACCCTTTGAGCACCGACTCGATGTAGAGTCCCGTGCCCCCGCAAAGGATTGGCTGCTTCTCACGCGCAAGGATCTCTTCGTAGGCCTGGTGAAAATCGTGCTGGTAATTGAAGAGCGTGTATTTGTCCCCCGGTTCTCGGATATCAATCAGATGGTAGGGTATGGGGCGACCATTTACCGTGTATTCCGATAAATCCTTGCCGGTACCGATATCCATCCGGCGATACACCTGCCGCGAGTCGGCACTAAGTACCTCCCCGTCCAACCGGTAAGCGAGCTGCGCGGCAAGGGCAGTTTTACCGCTCGCCGTGGGCCCCAGCACGGTAATCAATGGTTTCATCGTTTTTTCTTTTATCATGCTACCAGCTTCCCCCTGCGCCTCCACCACCAAAATGGCCGCCTCCACCGCCGCCGAAACCACCCCCAAAGCCGCCGCCGCCACCGAAACCGCCTCCAAAACTTCCACCTCCAAAACCGCCGCTCCTTCTGCTGGATGAGGGCGGGAAGCGCCATGGAGGCATACGGTCTCTATGATGACCATCACCATCGATATATTGATCGCCCTTATGCGATACCCAAATGAGAAATAGGATTGCTGCTAAAACAAGCAGGATCACGACCCAAGAGACCTCTCCTTCCTCGGTTTCCTTTTCTGCGCTGTATTCTCCAGAGAGACGGGCTATTAAGGCATCCACCGCGGCATTGGCTCCCCCGAAGTAGTCGTTTTCCCTGAAGTAGGGAATCATCTGCTCCCGTACGATCCTGCCCGCGTACGCGTCATTAACTTTGGCTTCCAGTCCATACCCGGTGGCGATAAAAGCTTCGCCACGGCTTTTTCTTACCTTGGGCTTGATAAGGATTACAGCCCCGTTGTCCTTACCGGCTTGGCCTATCTGCCATTTTTCCCCGATGCGGAAAGCAAAGTCAGACGCGGCGTACCCCCCTAAATCGCTCACGGTGACCACGTATAGTTGGGTGGAGGTGGAGTCGTTGTAGGCCAATAGTTTCCGTTCCAATACTTGGCGTTCGACCGGCGAGAATATTTCGGCGAAATCGTTTACCAGTCGGTAAGGGTAGATTGGGTCAGGGATATCTTGCCCGAACGTCCTGGGAAATAGGGGGGCGCTCACTAGCAGCATAATAACCCAGTACAAACGGGACCTACCCGTCAATAACCACCTCATCGCTTAACTCGTTTACGTCGTTATCAGAAATCGGGTAATGTGCGGCAAGCTGTTGTCCCGTCCTTGTGACGGCCCGGCATATACCTTTCACGATTTGTTTTTCCCTGAAGTAGGAGAGCATCTCCTCCAGCACGTCATTCCAAAACCCGGGTATTTCGAGCGACCCTTCAATACCTTGGTCCGCGTAGATGGCGGCCTTATGGTCGGCGGGAGCCACGTAGATAAGTACACCGTTCCGTAGCCGGGTCTCCTCCATCCTTAATTGGACGAACTTTTGGTAAGCGGCCTTCAAGGGATCGGCTTTGCAATGACGTGCCACACATACCCGAATCTCTCCAGAGGTGTGGGCTTCAGCGTTGCGAATGGCGGCAGAAACGGTATGGAGTTGCTCTTTTTTTAGCATCGTGTCTTGAAACTTTTCTTCAGTTGAGCTTAAAAGTAGAAACCATGGATAGATGAAGAAGTTGAACTAAAACTGTACCTTGGGTGCGGTTTGCGCATCCGTTACCGCTTCAAAATAGGCCTTGGGTTTAAACTTGAACCAGCTTGCGTAGATCACTTGGGGGAACTTGCGGATATAGGCGTTGTAATCGCGTACCATCTCGTTAAAGCGGTTGCGCTCTACCGATATCCGGTTTTCGGTCCCGGCCAACTCGTCTTGCAACGCTAGAAAGTTTTGGTTGGCTTTTAACTCCGGGTAATTCTCCTGGATAAGCAACAATCTTCCCAGGGCTTGGCTAACCTGGTTCTGCGCCTGTTGGTACTCCTTAAGCGCCTCCTCCGTTAGGTTCTCGGGACTGACCACCGTTTGTGTGGCTTTAGCACGAGCTTCAGTGATCTGGGTGAAGGTTTCCTGCTCATGTTCCGCATAGCCCTTTACGGTGTTCACCAGGTTGGGGATTAGGTCGGCCCGCCTTTGGTAAGCGTTTTGCACGTTGCCCCACTGTGAGGTAACCGCTTCCTGTTTTTCGACCATCCGGTTGTAACCCCGGCAGCTGGAGAGTGCCATTGTCCCGGCAACAATCAGCAAAATAAGGGATAATTTTCTCATACGTTAATTGCTTTATATTAATTTACTTAGGTGGCACGGTTTCCTGCTACTGCGCCGCGCCGTGAAGTTTGCCATTCAACAAATGCAAGAGAATAGGTAAACAGTTACAAAGATAGTTTTTTTTTAATATCTTTGCACCACGGAACCGCATGAACGGGTTTTATAGAAGACGATATGAAGCGAACACTCTTTTCTTTGATGGCGTTTTTATTTCCAGTGGTGACTGCGATGGCCGTTACCGCATGGGTAATGCCCAGTCCAGTGAAAGTGTCGGATACCACCGATATTTTTCATGAGGTAACGGATATCGGTAAGCGGGTTCGCCAGCAAGTAGCTCATTCGCAAACTAGCCTGCTGGGACAACCGTTTCGGGTTGGTCAGCCGATTCAGACCGATCCCCCCGTAGTGTTGAATGACACGCTTCTAAAGAGAGAAACGGCCGGTTGGTTAATCGCACCACCAGATAACCTGGTCTTGAGCGATTCGACCCTACTCCCATTCTCTGTTTTCCGCAACTCTCTCGACTTGCTCTATATAAGAAAGGAGAACGGGACGTTGCAGTTGCCACTTTATTCTTACGATACTGAGTCGATGAGCGGTCTCACGTTTCGTGACACACTGTTCTATAGTCCCCTTTTCCTCCCGATGATTTTTACCGGACAAATGCTGCCGCGTGACCTCTCGTTCTACCCCATTGAAGAAGATATTCAAGAAACGGGGCTGTTAATCCCGATGGAGAAGACGTTTGCGCCCCAGCTCGGGCACCTTGATTTTACTCGTGAGGTGCGACGAAATTACTATTTGACCTACCCAGACCTGATTCGTTACACAGTAGCAGTCTTTGACTCGCTGCCCACGAGTTCAGATGGTGATGTTATGGTGAGGGAGAGCTATAACCCGTTTAAAGAGTTGTTGAAGGCCGAGACATCCTACTCGTTGGAAACACCGGATGTGGAAGGAGCCACCATCCACCGTAAGTACTGGGTGACGTCGGGCGAACACTCGTTCCAGTTCGCCCAGAACCATTTCTCGGACAACTGGCACAAGGGCGGGACCAACAACCTGAATATTAACAGTTACCATGCCCTAAGGGCCAACTATAAGAAAAATAAGGTCAGGTTTAATAACCTGCTGGAGTGGCGCCTTCAAGTGTTTAATGCCCCAGACGATACGCTCAGGCATTACCGCATTGGGAACGACATGATTCGGTATTACGGCGACTTTGGGTTGGACGCATTCATAAAGGGGTGGTCCTACTCGATGAACGTAGAGGTGAAATCGCAGCTGTTTAATAGCTACCCCGTGAATTCGAACAAATTGAGGTCGACTCTCCTTTCCCCACTGTACACCAGCGTGGGAGTAGGGTTGAAATACAATCTCGATAAGCGATCGAAAAAGGTGCGGCATCGCCGATTCCGCTGGGATTTGGCAATTTCTCCTATCTCCATTAGCCACCGCTACGTCATGAGTGATTCGGTGAACGTAACCCGGTACGGTATCCCGGAAGGGGAGAACACGTTGCTGGATTTTGGTACCACCATTTCCTCGAACTTCACGTACGATATTACGCGGTATATCAACTGGAGGTGCAGGCTTAACTACTTTACCCCGTACGATAAGGTGGTTGCGGAGATCGAGAATACCCTCAACATGGCATTGAGCAACGCCTTCTCTACCACCATCTACTTACACGTGCGGTACGATGATAGTGTCCCGATCGATCCAAAATTCAAGTATTGGCAGCTTAACCAGTCGTTGAGTTTCGGGCTAAACTACAAGTGGTAGCGTGTTTTTTGGCAGTAGTTTGCGTCTACCTAGATGAGTTTATTGGAAGTAGGCTTCCCCTTTGATTTTGTATCCGTTTAGGAAATTGCCTACCTGTAACCGCTTTTTCCCCGATACCTGTAGGTCGCTGATGGCCACGACCCCATCGCGGGTGTTCACGTGCAGGTAGGAGCGGTTGTTGGTCATAACAGTTCCAATGTCTTCGAATCTTTGTCCGACATTCTCAACAATTTCACAAGCGTAAATCTTCACCCGAAGCGGTTTTTTTTCGCCACTCGGGTAGAGTTCGGTCCACGCGGCAGGGTAAGGTGACAGGCCCCGGATCAAATTGTAGACCTCATTGACCCCTTGGTTCCAGTCGATGCGACAATCTTCTGTAAATATCTTGGGTGCCAGAGTAAGCAACGTTTCGTCAGTAACGAGTTCGCTTTGTGGGATAGAGGGGGCGGTGCCCTCGGTAATAGCGTCCACCGTTTTCAGCACCAGACGTGCGCCCAGGGTCATCAGCCGGTCGTGCAGTGAGCCCGCGGTGTCTGTCTCTTTGATTGCGGTTCTTTCTTGAAAGATGATGGGACCGGTGTCAATTTCGTGGGAGAGGAAAAAGGTGGTGACCCCGGTTTCCGACTCCCCGTTGATAATGGCCCAGTTGATGGGTGCGGCTCCCCGGTAGCGGGGGAGTAGTGACGAGTGGAGGTTGAAAGTACCCTTAGGCGGCATTCCCCACACTACCTCCGGCAACATCCGGAACGCCACCACCACCTGCAGGTCGGCCTTCCACTTCTTCAACTCTTCCAAGAACTCCGGATCTCTCAGTTTTTTGGGTTGTAACATGGGCAACCCCTGTTCCAGAGCGTACCGCTTCACGGGCGGGGGTTGGAGCTTGTACCCCCTCCCTGCCGGCCTATCGGGTGTGGTAACAACACCAACCACGTTGTAACCCTGACCGACCAGTGTTTTCAGCGATTCTACCGCGAACTCGGGCGTCCCCATGAAAACGATTCGCAGGCCTTTATTATCTGTTTTTTTCCACTCTTTTGTCATTGTTCCGTTCCTCTTTTTCACTCACCTCGATTCGTTCTTCCTATTCTCCGTCATCGTTTTGTTTTCCTTGTTGTACTGTTTATTCATCCTATTCTTCTTCTCCCGTTTCCCCCTTTTTCCCCCTCGTCTATGGCTTCGCTTTACTCAGTAATATCGGAATAGGTGTCGACCAGCACCTCGCGGTAGGAGTTGAAGACGGAGGACTGCGACAAGATCCCTTGGTAGACCCCTTGGTTGTCAACCACCGGTAGGTTCCATGCCTTGGTGTTCTCGAACGTGTCCATCACCTCCTCCATGTTCGAGTTGATGTTAATTCGCGCCGGTGCACCGACCATGAACTTTTGTACCGTGAACCTGTCGTACAGCTCCGGTCGGAACATGATGTTCCGTATGTCGTTCATCATCACCAGTCCCATCAATACATTGTTGTCATTCACCACCGGGAAGATGTTGCGGCTGGAGGTCGATATCACCTTTACCACTTCACCGAGCGTCATCTCCGGTGTCACGGTAGGTATATCCTTCTCCAACAGGTCTTCAATTTTCAGGAAGGTGAGGACCGCCTTATCTTTATGGTGCGTGATCAGCTCGCCTCGTTTGGCCAGTCGTTTCGCGTAGATGCTGTGTTTCTCGAAAATGAGTATGGTGCCGTACGAAACCACCGAAACGATCATCAGGGGCAGGAAAAGGTCGTATCCCCCGGTCAGTTCCGCGATGAGGAAAGTACCCGTGAGCGGGGCATGCATCACCCCGGTCATCACACCTGCCATACCCATCAAAGCGAAATTCTCCTGCGGCAGGTAGGTGGTGTATCCCAGTTGATTCAACGTGTAGGAGAAGACGAACCCGGCGATACACCCCAGGAAGAGGGTGGGGGCAAAGACACCACCGGTGCCACCGCCCCCGTTGGTAGCGCTGGTGGCGAATACCTTGAACAGGATGACCAATACCAGGAAGGTTACGATGGACCAGCGACTTTCAATGTTATAGAAGAGGCTTTCGTTTGTCAGCGATTGAAACAGGTCGCCCCCTGCCAAGAGGGTGTTGATGGTGTTGTAGCCCTCCCCGTAAAGCGGGGGAAAGAAGAAGATGAGGACGCCCAACATACTGCCTCCCAGTAGGAATCGTTTCCAGGGCGGCAGTTTAGCGAACTTGCCTTCGCACCAGCTCATCGATCGGACCACGTAGAGCGATAGGAAGCCGCAGACGATACCCAACAGGATGACGAACGGGATGCGATCGAGCGTGAACGGTTCTACTTGTGAGAACGCGAACATGGCCTCCATCCCATTTAGGATGTAAGATACGGTAGTGGCGGTAACCGCGGTTAGCAGGAGAGGGAGTATGGAGGACATGGTGAGGTCGAGTAGCAACACCTCGATCACGAAGAGGATGCCCGCGATGGGCGCTTTAAAGATGCCGGCGATAGCCCCGGCCGCACCGCACCCCACAAGGATCATCAGGCTTCGTTGCTCCAGCCGGAAGAAGTTTCCCAGGTTCGATCCTATGGCCGACCCGGTAAGCACGATCGGGGCTTCAGCTCCGACCGAACCCCCAAAGCCTATAGTAATGGAGCTGGCAATAAGGGAGGTGTAGGTGTTGTGCGGCTTGATCCGGCTCTTTCGTTGCGATATGGCGAACAGGATCTTGGTGACGCCGTGGCTGATATCGTCTTTCACCACGTACCGCACGTAGAGCCCCGCGATGAGTATGCCCACGATAGGGAAGAGGAGGTAGGAGAAGTTCATGGTCTCCTGGCTAAAGTGGTTGGTGAGAAAGACCTGAAAAAAATGGATAGCCGATTTAAGGGCGTATGCCGCCAGAGCGGTAAAAATACCCACGAAGAAACAGATCACCAGCAGGAAATGGTGCTCTTTGACGTGGGTGGTACGCCATATGAAAAATCGGTTCAGTAGTTCGTTGAATTTCATTGAGTGGGCTATAAGCAACGGTGGAACTTATTCTCGAATTACTCGAACGGTGCCGTCGTATCCCAGCTTCACGATGCCCGAGGGTTTCGCTTCACTTGGGTCATCTTGCCGGTAGGTAACGATATAATCGACCCCGTTTTTCACCTCGCCTTCAATCTGATCGAACCGAGCGGGGGGTGGCGTGCCGCTGATGTTGGCCGACGTGGAGACAATGGGTCTTCGGAATTTTCGGCACAACGTTTGGGAAAAGGGTTCGTTCGTGACGCGGATGCCGATGGAACCGTCCGGGGCGATCAGGCTGGGCGCTAGGTTCTTGGCGCCATCGTAGATAAGAGTGAGCGGTCGGTCAGAAAGCTCGATCAGGTCCCACGCGATATCGGGAACCTCCCGAACGTAGGCTTGTAGTTGTTCCGGGCGGTCAATCAGGATGAGCATCGACTGGCGATTGTCTCTCCGTTTTAGCGAGTATAGTTTCTTGACTGCCTCCTCGTTGGTGGCGTCACATCCTATGCCCCAGATCGTGTCGGTGGGGTAGAGGATAAGGCCTCCCATCTTCAAGATCTCTAGCGCATTTTGAATATCGTCCCGCATGATTCAATGGTTTATCTTTTGAAACAGCACTGCATCCTCAAACCTTTCCCCCGTTGAAAGCCAGTCGACCAACTGCCCAGCCGGTACGTAGCCTGCCTTTTGAAACAACCGGGCGCTCGCGGGGTTGTCTTGAGAAACCACCGCGTAGAGCTGATGAAGGTCTAAAAAGGTGAACGCGTATGCTTCGAGTAGTATTAGCGTTTGGTAGCCGAAACCTTGTTCGCGGTAGGCCTGGTCGATTAAGATGCCAACACCGGCTCGGCGATGAAACGGGTCGAAATCGTACAGATCGACCGTTCCAATCGTTTCCCCGCTATCGTTTAATTCGATCATTAACCGCAGCTGCTTGTCACTGTAGGGATCGTTTTGGGATTCAATGAGGTACTGCTTGAGGGTGAACCGCGAAAAGGGGGCGGTGGTAGACCCAAGCGTCCATGAATTGGTATCATTTTCCCACCGGTAGAACTGTTCCAAGTCCTCCGGTTCCGGTGCCCGCAGGCGTATCATATCGTTTTCAAGTAACTTGCTCATCGATTCTCCCCTTTCCCTTCTTCTGTGTCCTTCCCGTTTGTCAGCTCCTTGTCCGTATGCTCCTCCATTGGTTCTATTGTTTTGGGATTTGCCCCGTCCTCGTCGTTCGTTCTCTCTTCGCTGTAATGGCTTTCCCCCGTGTCGTCCATTTTCGTCCTCTTCCCGTCGTCAACCTGCTCGGTCATGGCCGCCAGCTCAACGTATGACGGCTTACAGAACAGGAACACGGTAAACAATACCACCGTGAGCCAGAAGAAATTCTTGTTTCCTGACAGTCCGAAAAGCAAGATCTGTCCCAAGGTGAATACGCTTAACGTGTACAGTCGCCAGAAGGATGCCCTCTTGTATAAGCGGATAGCGTCTTCCACTTCCATGGGACGGGCTGCTTTTTTTACCTTGTCTCCAAAAAATTTCAACGAAAAGGGGATGATGATAATCGTGATCACGATGTCGTACATCTCTACCGTTAACTCCACCGTTTTACTCCCATCGAAAAAGGGGAGTACCCCGAGTGTTACAAGTAGGAAAAGGAGCAACAAGAGGAGGATATTGCCCCAGTAATGCTTTTTCAGTAGCCGAATTGTTTCATCCATTTCCCTTCTTGAGTCCATTTTACTCCTTATATTAATTTAGGTTACGACTTAGTAGGATTACTTGATTACGAGTTTGTTGGATTATTTAGTAATGAGGTAGTGGGGTTATTTGGCAACGAGCTTGTAAGACTCGTTGAAAGGGATGCGGTTCAGGATGGAGCGCCCAAGCGTCAACTCGTCAGCGTACTCGATCTCATCGCCAATTGATACGCCCCGGGCGAGGATGCTTACCTTCACGTTGTAAGGCTGCAATTTGCGGTAGATGTAGAAGTTGGTCGTGTCGCCCTCCATGGTTGCGCTCAATGCCAAGATAACCTCTTGGATCCCACCCGCTTTCACCCGATCTTCCAGACTGGCAATCTCCAGGTCAGACGGACCAATACCGTCGATGGGTGACACGATGCCACCCAACACGTGATAGAGCCCCCGGAACTGTACCGTCCGCTCTATCGCCATCACCTCCTTCACGTTCTCCACCACGCAGAGGGTGGTGGTGTCGCGCGATGGGTCCGCGCAGATGGTGCACACCTTCGTGTCGGAGATGTTGTGGCAGCAGGAGCAGTAGTTCACTTCCCGTTTCAGCCGAAGCAGGGTGTCGGTAAATCGGGTTACCACCTCTTCATCCTGCCTAAGCATGTGCAACACCAGGCGGAGGGCCGATTTCCGACCTATACCGGGAAGTTTCGCGAACTCGTTCACCGCGTTCTCTAGCAAAGTGGAGGGGTAAGGGTTGTTCATCACGCTCTTTCATTCATTTGCAGGGCAAAGATAAGATGATTCCACGTATTGGACAAATCTCTCCTTGAAATGTGAATTTTCTTCGTTTCCTTTGTTTTTTACTTCGTTTTGGTGTTTTATTGACTATAAGTTTGTAAATTTGCAACGTTTATCAGAAAGGAATAGACTATGAAGGTACTTTTGGCGACAAACAAGCCGTTCGCGTTGGAAGCTGTGGAAAGGATTCAACAGATCATCGAGTCGGCAGGGTTCGAGTTGCTGAAACTGGAGGGTTACAGCGATAAAGCGCAATTGCTCAATGCGGTAACCGATGTGGACGCTTTAATCATTCGTAGCGACGTGATTGATAGCGAGGTGATATCGGCGGCTCCCCGCTTGAAGTTGATCGTTCGTGCCGGCGCCGGTTACGATAACGTAGACCTAGCCGCTGCTACCGCAGCCAACATTCGCGTGATGAATACCCCCGGTCAAAACGCTAACGGGGTGGCCGAACTGGTGTTCGGGATGATGATTTACATGCAGCGGAACGGGTTCGATAGCACGGTAGGGTGCGAACTACGGAATCGTCGCCTGGGGCTCTACGCGTTTGGCCATGTGGCTAAGGAGGTGGCCCGCATCGCACGCGGTTTCGAGTTGTCGGTATACGCCTACTCTCCCACGCTTACGCACTACGACCTCCGTAAGGAGGGGGAGTACGGGGTCATCGCCGCTTACACCAACGTGGAACTGTTTTCAAACAGCGATATCATATCGCTCCACATGCCCCTGCTTGATGAAACTCGCCATATTGTCGATTACTCCCTTCTTTCGCTGATGCCTGAAGATGGGCTACTTGTCAATACTGCCCGAAAGGAGTTGGTTTTGGAGGGCGATCTGATTCGGATTATGGAGGAGCGTCCCGCCTTCCAGTACGTCACCGACCTTCGCCCCGATCGGCATGATGAGTTCGCGGAGAAGTTCGGGAGGCGGTACTTCTCTACGCCACAGAAATCGGGCGCCCAAACTGCCGATTCTAATAAAAACGCGGGGATTGCCGCCGCAAATCAGATCGTCGCCTTTTTTAAGAGCGGTGACGATCAATTCAAGGTGAATTGATCATGAGGTTATAACTACAACCATAACACGCGAAAGTTGAATCTAAAGACTATAACAAATAGAATAATATGATAAAGTACAACTTTAACGCCGGGCCATGCGTCCTGCCGAAACCGGCCACTGAGTCGGCTATCGCGGCAATACGTGATTTCGATAACACGGGTGTCGGCGTTCTTGAGATTTCACACCGCACCCCAGGTTGGGAGCGGATCATGAAAGAGACAGCCGACCTGTGGCGGGAGCTGCTCGCTATTCCCGATACCCATCAAGTGCTGCTGTTGGGAGGTGGGGCCAGTACCCAGTTTTTTACCGTGCCGGCCAACCTGATGAAGAAAAAAGCGGCTTACCTGCTGACTGGCACTTGGGCCAAAAAGGCCATCAAGGAGGCGAAGCTTTTTGGCGAGGTAGAGATCGTGGCTTCGTCTGAAGATAAAAACTTTTCCTATATCCCCAAGGGGTACACCATACCGGAAGATGCCGACTACTTTCACATTACTACCAATAATACCATCTACGGGACCGAGCTCCATGAGGATATCGACAGCCCGGTGCCGCTGGTGGCCGATATGTCGTCTGATATTATGAGCCGCCCGATGGATGTTTCCAAGTACGGGCTTATCTACGGCGGTGCACAGAAGAACGTGGGCCCCGCCGGCGTCGCCTTCGTGATCGTTCGTGAAGATTTGCTGGGACACATTGATCGGGCATTACCATCGATGGTCGACTACCGCTCGCACATCGGTGATCTAGAGAAGAACCGCTCCATGTTCAATACCCCCCCGGTGTTCTCCATCTTCGTGATGCACGAGACCCTCAAGTGGGTGAAGGAGATGGGGGGCGTTGTGGCGATGCAGCAGCTTGCTAAGAAGAAGGCGGCCCTGCTCTACGATGAGATTGACCGCAACAAGCTGTTCGTTGGTACGGCTGCCAAGGAGGACCGCTCCCTGATGAACGTCTGCTTCGTGATGAACGAAGCGTTCAAGGATAAGGAGGCCGATTTCTTGCAGTTTGCTACCGAGCGTGGCATGGTAGGGATCAAGGGGCACCGCTCCGTGGGCGGTTTTCGTGCTTCCATCTACAACGCGTGCCCCATGGAGGCGGTTGAAGCTCTGGTACAGTGTATGCAAGATTTCGAGAAGCGGATTTAATTCCCTCTCCGCTCCTTTAAAACTTAGGTGTTGCGAATTGTCTCCTTGGCGGATGGCGTTATTGCCAATCGCCCAGGTTGGCCTGCTTTTTCACCTCTTCCCGCACCGCTTCGGGAAGCTTGGGGAAGAAGGTAAACCCGGTCTCTTTTTCGAGTTGTTCCACCGGTATCACGTTTTTCGTGTGATGGGTGTCGGTGGAGTTGTTCTCCATCTTGAATGCGATGGAGTAATAATTTCCCGTTTGCTTCTCTTTCCGGCAGAGTGCTTTGTATAGGTACTTGGGCTTAGCAGCTTTCCGGCCCAACGCGTCAATCGCGTATGTAATTGCTTCGGGAGGGGTGGGAAGGAGGCTTCCCGTTACCACGTACAGCGTGTCATACTTCGTGGTCTGTCTACTCCAGTCACGTACCTCTTTTTCCAGATCGTTCCAGGTGTCGCTATTCATTTTGCTGTCTTGTACCACCATATTGGTGAAGTAGAAGGTGGTTCGGTTGAGGTCGCGGGTGGCGCTGCGCGAAGCGCTGGGGAGCAAATGACCTCGGCTTATGCCGTATCCCTGCCACTGGACAAAAAGATTGGGTTGATACTGAATCGGCACGAGCGGGTCGTACTGCCAGTGGTCCGTTCTGTTTCCCGATATCATGAAGGCAGGGTGGAGCGGGTAGGCTACCCATACCGGGTAGATTTCTCGGGTGTTGAAGTGGACGGTGTAGTTGCGTGTCTCGCCGCTGAACGTGCTGCTGTTTAGCCAGTTGCCGTTCGTTATCATGTGGGTTACTTGGTAGCTGTTGGAGGGTAGTTCGCCCGAAGTGAGAACAGGTGTCTCCATGTAGAGCAGCGGTGGCGGTGAGGATTCACCCGGTACGACTTGATTGGGTCGTAGGGTATAGCTCTCCCCGATCGCGAAAGGGGTATAGGTATTGGTGACCCTAACCTTCCCATCGTGCTGCTCCACGAGGAAACAATAGATGTGTTCAGGGTGAATCTCGGAGTTGATCACCCAGCGGTAATCCTGCCCGTTTAACGTGAGGTGAACCTCTGTTTCACCGGGTGAAGAGGGGAAGACAGCTCCCCTTGCGACTGCCTCACTCCCGTTCCTTTCTACCGGAAGCGGGAAGGTGGCAACCGATGCGTCATCGATGTGCAGTAGCCCGTCCATCAGGGAGAGGGTTGCCTTGCTGAGCCCTTTCACCCGTACCGTAAGCCCGGCCAGTTTACCCGGGTCATCGTGTGCGATTATCCGCAGATATAGCCTAGGGAGCACGTGTTTAAACAGGAGTTTGTTCTCTTGTGTGCTATTTCCCTTGTGTACCCCTTTGATGTTGTTGCTATATAGGACGATACGCGAATCGCGAGCGAGATCTATGTTTAACTCGTTGCCCGATAGCGACGGGTTGAACGGGTAGTAGGCAATGAAGTCGTAGGGTTGAGAGGAGTCGGGGTGGTAGATGGGTGTATTGGAGCTGAAAAGGCCGCTTCCGTCGGTACTGTACGGGACGTTGATGTGCGTTCGCTGGTTGCTCGTGAATAGACCGATTTGATCCCCACTTACCCAGCGGGTGGCGATATCCTCTATCTCTGTTTCAGTCTCTTCCAAGATCTCGGAAGAGAAAACGACTTGTGTGTCTGATGGACGGTTTGGCTCCGTTTCATCTTGACAACTTGATAAGCAAGTTGCCACCATCAATAGCCAAAAAGCAGCTTTGCGCATAAAGAACGGTTTTTAGTTAAGATTTGATGAATAATGCCCTTAAAATTAATGACAAATCGACAAAAGAGCAAACGAAGCGGCTGTGAAATTGAATGAATTAAGCTTTTTTCAGAGGTTCTACCCCCGAGGTAATAGAACTGTTTTTTCTCTTTTATACTTATTTAACTCTAATAAGTTTACGATACTATTTATTTATTACGAAATAGTCGTATATTTGTGCAGCTATATTAATGGTATTGTGAAATGATTAATTATAAATTAGAAAAAGGAATATGGAACGATTAACCCCCCAAGAAGAGAATGTAATGTTGCACGTCTGGCAAATAGGCGAGTGCGCGATCAAGGACGTGTGGGAGCGGATGGAGGCACCTCAACCGCCCTATACGACGGTAGCTTCGATTTTCCTGAACCTGGAAAACAAAGGGTACCTCACCCTGAGGCGGTTCGGGAACGTGAAAGTGTACAAGCCCAAGATCTCGGAATCGGCCTACAAGCGTCATTTTTTGTCCAGCGTGGTAGAGAGCTACTTCGACAACTCTTACAAGGAACTGGTCTCTTTTTTCGCCAAAGAGCAGAAGATCACTGCCGAGGAGCTTGAAGAGATTATTCGTTTAATCGAGAAAAGCCAGGCGTGAGTCGCCGCTTTATCGTAATATTGGAATAGCCATGCAAGCTTTCTTTATATACCTGCTACAAGTGAACATTGCGCTTGCGCTGTTTTACCTGCTGTACGCGGTGGCCTTTAAACGGGATACCTTCTTCCGGTTGCGCCGTCTCTTTTTGCTTTCGGTCATCTTCTTCTCGATACTCTATCCCTTTTTCGCGGTACCAGCTCTCGCGGAGCTGTTGCCTTTCTCCTTTTCACGGGGAGAAGAGGTGAGAAGCGAGGTGTTGATTGGTGCCGTAGACTGGGAGGTGTTTGGTGATGAAGAAGTCGTTGCTTCACGCTCTATCCCTTGGGCAAACGTTCTTGTTACGCTCTACTGGACTGTTACCGCCGCCTTTATCTTGCGCTTCATCGTGCAGCTCTTTTCCGTTTACCGAGTTTGGAAAAGGAGCGAGAGGCGCTTGCTGTTGGGCAACGTGGTTTACTGTCCCGCCAAGGAGGTAACGCCCTTTTCGTTTTTCAATTGGATTTTCATTGATACCGACGCTTACCCCGAGCAGGAGCTGCAACAGATCCTGCTTCACGAGAATACGCACGTTAAGCAGTGGCACTCCATCGACGTGGTCATCACGGAGCTGCTCTGCCTCTTTTTCTGGTGGAACCCCTTCACCTGGCTCCTCAAGCGCGAGGTGATCATGAACCTGGAGTACCTGGCGGATAGCCACGTGCTTCACGAGGGAGTGGATAGCCGGGAGTACCAGTACCACCTGTTGCGATTGACCTATCATGAATCGGCCGTTCCGATAGCAAATAACTTCAATGTATCACAACTTAAACAACGTATTATGATGATGAACAAAACCAAGTCGCCCGCGTTGCGCGTGGCAAAATACCTGATCGCATTGCCATTGCTCTTCCTCTTCGTGGTGGGCAACAGCCTCTACGCGAGCCAGGATGAATCTGCCCACTTGTCTGAAGTTACATCTAAAATAGAGACTGAGGCATTGCTGCCAACGAAAGGGGAGGAGACGATTGTTGCGCAAGAGTCGAGCATCGCCCAAGAACCAGGTGAGCCTATTTTTCAAGCGGTTGAAAATGTACCCGAATTTCCAGGGGGGCAGGAGGGGTTAATGAAATTTCTGTCGGAGAACACCCGATACCCGGTAATCGCGAAAGATCACGGGATCCAAGGAAGGGTTATCGTCCGCTTCGTGGTTTCCAAGACCGGCGAGATTTCCAACGTGGAGGTACTGCGTGGTGTAGACCCCTCCCTCGATAGAGAGGCAGTGAGGGTAGTTGAATCGATGCCCGCATGGAAACCGGGAACTCAAAGAGGTAAGGCGGTCAACGTTTATTTCACTATACCCATACAGTTCTCTTTAAGCGATGACAGTAAGCAGGATGGTCAGTCGGGGGATGCCGGTAAAAGCGATGGTGAGCAGGGTGCTGATGGGAACAAGCAGTCGGCTGAATTCCCCGGTGGGGAGAAGGCGTTATCCAAGTACCTGATTGAAAATATCAAGTACCCGGTGATAGCTCAAGAGGCTGGCGTTCAGGGCTTGGTGTCTGCCGTGTTTAGCGTGGATAGCAAGGGGAAAGTGACTTTCGTGAGGTTTCAAGAGGAAGTGAACGCCTTGTTGGGTCAAGAGGTTAGGCGGGTAATCGAGCAGATGCCCGATTGGACACCGGCTACCCTCAACGGTGAACCGACCGGTATGACCTCGGGGGTGTCGTTTGTTTTTCGTTTGCAGGGTGATGGTGTGGAAACGTACGATGGTCCTGTACCTGAAAACGTGGTCGTGGTGGTTGGGTACGCGGCCAAAAAGTAGATTTGGTTGAGCGGGGGATCAGTTGAACAGGTCATCGATCCCCTCCTCTATGACAGGTTGCCCCTCCTTGTAAAAGTCGGGTGAGTAGCGTTGAGAGCCTTGGCAGGGGTCGAATCCGGCAGGGATATCAAACGAGCCTTCATCGCGGTAGTTTAATTCGGGGTCGGCATATATCTTTTGATAAAACAGTCCATGGACGGGGAGTGCCATGCTCGCTCCCTGTCCATATGCCATCCCGTCGAAGTGAATCGTGGGATCGTCCCCACCTACCCAGCAGCCGGCCACCAGGTCGGGCGTGAATGACATGAACCACCCGTCGGAGTTGTTGTTGGTCGTCCCGGTTTTAGCACCCATTGGCCCTTTCAGGTTATACCTCCAGCGCAATCGGCCTCCCGTCCCGCTATCCACCACGGCGGTCAGCATATCGAGCATCTTGTAGGAGGTGTTCTCGCTGAATATCTCCCTGGTTTTGGGTACGAACGTGGTGATCTCCTTACCTGTTGAATCTTCGATTCGGGTGACCAGTAGCGGCTCCACGCGGATGCCCTTGTTCACGAACGAGGAGTATGCACCCACCATCTCGTAGACTGAGGCATCATTTGGTCCCAATGCCAATGACACGACTGGGTCGGCTGGTGTTTTCAGTCCGAACGACTCCAGCATGCGGGCGAACGTGTAGGGGGAGAGCTGTTGCATCAGGTAGGCGGTGACCCAGTTATCGGAGTTTTGCAATCCCCACTTGATGGTCACGAACTCGCCGCTCGCTTCGCGGGTGTTCCTCGGTTCCCAAGGTTCGCCGGTTTCGGTCATGAGCGTCACCTGTTCGTGTATCATGCCATCGCAAGGCGTTATGCCCTCCTCCATGGCCAGCGTGTAGAGGTACGGTTTGATGGTAGAGCCGATCTGCCGCTTGCCGAGGGCGACCATATCGTACTGGAAGTACTTGAAGTCGGGACCACCCACGTAGGCCTTAACGTGCCCGGTTTGAGGCTCCATGGCCATAAAGCCCGATCGGAGGAAGTGGTTATGGTAACGGATGGAGTCCCACGGCGTCATTAGCGTGTCGATCTCACGATGTTCCCATGAAAAGACTTTCATCTCTACCGGTTTCTCCTTGAAGTTCTTTAGTATCTCCTCCTCGCTCATCCCCCCGTTTTTAAGGATGCGGTACCGATCGGTTTGCCGCATCGCCGTTGTCATCAGTTTTTCAACTTGGTCTCTGAATTCGTAGGAGTAGGGGGCGTAGCTTCTTCCTTTCTTCTCCTTGAAGAAAAGGTCCTGAAGGTATTCGCCCAAATGCTCCCTCACCGCATCTTCGGCATGTCTTTGCATCCGAGAATCGATGGTAGAGTAGATCTTTAACCCATCGGTATATATGTCGTAGTTGGAGCCGTCTGGCTTCTTGTTCTTGTTGCACCACCCGTAGAGGGGGTCTTCCAACCATGCCAACGAATCTTCCGTGAACTTTTGCCGCTCCCACGAGGCGTAGTTCTTCCTCTCGGGTTTTTTTGCCCTCATGATTTTCGCTAGGTGCTGGCGGTAGTAGGGCGCCGAGATGTCAACGTGTCCCGATCGGTTGAAATCGATATCGAGCGGTAGCTGCTGAAGCGAATCGGCTTCCGCCCGGGTGAGGTGCTTGGCCTTCCGCATCTGTGATAGCACCACGTTACGCCGCTCACGGGTTACCTCCGGGCGTCGCACCGGGTTATAAAGGGAGGAGTTTTTCAGCATGCCCACCAGCGTGGCGGCCTCCTCCACCTGTAGCTCATCGGGCGTTTTATTGAAATAGGTACGCGCGGCCGACTCGATGCCCACCGCGTTGTAATTGAAGTCATACTTGTTCAGGTAGAGGTTGATAATCTCATCTTTGCTGTAGTAACGCTCCAGCTTGGCGGCGATGACCCACTCGATTGGTTTTTGAAACGCACGTTGGATTTTGTTGTTTGCCCTGGGCGAATAGAGGAGCTTGGCCAGCTGCTGGGTGATGGTGCTGCCCCCTCCCCCGCCTTTTTGGTTAAGTATGATGGTTTTAAACATGGCTCTGCCTAGGCCGATCACGTCGATGCCGGAGTGCAGGTAGTAGCGGATGTCTTCGGTAGAGACCAAGGCATTGATCAGGTGCGGTGACAGGTCCGTGTAATCCACGAAGATGCGGTTCTCGTCGCTCAGCGAATAGGTGAAAAGCAGTTGGTTGTCGGACGAGATCACTTGCGAAGCGTACTTGTCGATCGGGTTCTCCAGTTCTTCAATCTCCGGGAGGTAGCCAACGGCACCCGTCGAGACGAGGAGGAAGAAGAGGATGGCCCCGGCAACAATCAGCCCAAACAGCTTCCACATGGCTTTCACGATATCCCGCTTGTTCCACTTGTCGGTTACATTGACCTTCTTCTTAGCTGTATTGCGTTTCTTACTCATGCTCTTTGATATTCCCTACATCCGCGATATTGCGTGATGGCTTTCTTCCTGTCGTATTCTGTTTGGCACTACAATTTTTTGACTTCCTTTTCGCGATGTCGCACGATGGAATTAAACAGCGCGAAAGTACACAAAATCAAATAGTTTTGCAAGCGCTTCCGGGTTCTATTTTTCTGTTTTCAAGTGAAGACCTTAGTAAACTATTTGCGTTAAGCCGAAGGCAGAGTCAAACTTGCTTGAACTATGCTGAGGCGAGCAAATATCTACTTTGTGAACTTTGGGGGGATCCCATCCTGCGAAGTTTGCGTTAAAAAAGAAAAGTTGTTTGAGCAACGCGAGTTTTTTTCTTTTAGCGAACAAGCAGTTGATGGGTCGCAAAGTTTACTTCAGTCAAGCTTGAAAGCGAAAAAGCTAATCTATCTTGCGAAAGTCGCGTTAGAAACTAAACGTGAAACCTCCTGATGCGTTGAATCCCTGTGCGGGATAGCCATACCAGATATCGTAGTGCTGGAACAGCAGGTTGTTGGCTTTCACGTTGAGCGAAAAGGCATCGCTGATCGCGTATATTGCACCCATGTTGAGGTCGTTGATGGCACCCATCTCGATCTCTTTCCCGTCGAAGTAGGACCAGCGGTCGCCTGCAAAGTGGTATCCAGCGGTAAACTTTAAGCTGTTTGTTGCCTGCCAGGTGCCTTGAACGTCCAGTTCAATCCCCGGTCTATTGTACGCCTTGGGGTTGCTGATGTCTACTTCGTTAATGGTAAGACCTGCCACGTTATAGAAATTCTTTTTCACTCTCAGCGAAAGGTGCAGGGGCGCATACACGTTTGTGCTAATTACCCCGCCGATGAAAGAGTGGGAGAGGTTAGCGTACACGGGACGCAGTACCTCGATGAACGGGTTGGATGCGTCACCCGGTGCCTGACCGCCGTTAAGCAACAGGAAGTGTGCATCGTCGGTCTTGCTGAACCCTCCCAGGATGTCGAAGCGTAAACCGCTCACCTCGCCAATTTTTGCACCACCTTCCAGGTTCAGGAGGGTGAAAGAGGGCTTAACGCTCCCAAACGGGGCCACGTGGCGTGACTCCTCCAGCATGCAGAGGTAGGTATTGGGGTTGTACCCCCCATGAATACGGGCGTAAAGCGACGAGCGGTCGGTCACCCCCAACTGGATAGCCGCGTTGGGTACTACCCTCACCTGGAGGTTGCCCCTCTTTTTAAACAGCACGTCAACCCCTAAGCGAGCGTCCCATTTGGGTCCACCCAGTTGCAGGTAAGGAGCCGCGTTCAGGTGCGAGTAGTTGGGCAGGTCGCCCTTGTAAAGGGTGGAGAAAAGCGACCCATCTACCCCTACCTTGTGGTCGCCCTCTTTGAATGGCTTGGCGATACCGACCTGGGCATCTATCTGATTCCCTTTGATACCCGGCACGGTGAGCGTGTCTCCAAACTTGGTCGTGAAGTTTTTGAAGTCGATAAACCCGTTCAGGTTCAACTTTTCGGGCGAGTCCGTCTCTAAGCCAACGCGGGCGTTCATCACCCCCAGCCGTTGTTTTTCGTTGTTGAAATGTCGGTCGGCCTCGAAGCAATTCCCGTAGTAGTTGAATCGGGAGTCGAGGTAGGAGAACTGCATGTCGAAGGCGAACTCATCTGCCGTGTGGCGGTACTTCAGTTGCCCCGTGTTGTCCATCGCGTAGGCTTTGTTCCCTTCCGGGATCGAGCTCTGCACGAAGTTCACGTCCCCGTTGGTCGAGTTATGTAGGAACATGAAGCCGAGTTGGTGTTCCTGGCTGTCGAGCAGCCGGTACCCAAAAAGCCCGTCGAGGTTGGCGTAGTTTCCCGCGTGAAACGCGAGGTGTCCTTTCTTCGTGTTGTACGGGATGGCCGTCATGATCTCCCCGGGTTTGGGCAACGCGATCTCCAGTGGGGGCGTTACCCTTCCCGCCCAAGTGGAGTAGTTGGTGTTGGCTTTTTGAACCGTGGGTTCCCGCAAAGCGGGCAGCGATGTAATTTTGTTGGCATCTAGGAGGGTGGGGTTGAAGTCGCGCTCCAGTTCCAGCTGGCGGCGCAGCAGTGAGTCCTGTGTTTGAGCGCCCATCCCCATGGCAAGTGTCAAGGCTGTTACGGTGATATATACTCTTCTCATCATCTGTTTTCGTTTTTAATGGTTCATTTGAGTCGCTCGTTAATCATTTGACGGATATCCTCTTCGCCGCCCTGGTAGTTGTTCCGGAGGCTTTCGAGGTACTGTTTTGCTTGGAACTCGTCTCCCTTGGCTAGGTAGGTGTCCGATAGCACGATGAGCGCCCGTGCCATCCAGTACTGGTGGGGGGTGCCTTTCTGCATGAACTCTTTCACCTGTGCTTCGGCGCGGTCGTACGACTTCCACCGGTAGTAGGTGTCTGCGAGGATGAATTGCGCCTCGGCACCGTGGATGCTACGGGTATCGTTAGCCACGAAGCGGAAGTCGGCCATCGCGTTGTCCACTTCGTTTACCGCCTGGTACGCCTTCCCTCTTAGGAAGCGGGCCTGGATAACTGTTTCCGGTGCAAGGTTCGCGTTGTTTAACAGGTTGTTTGCCGCCCGTATCGCTTCGTGGTGGCTGCCCAGTTGCGCGTGGGTACGGACCATCCCCATCTGACCTATCTGCTGGTTCGTCGCGTTACGGGCTGAGCTGGCCAGTCGCGAGTAATCGGCCAGTGCCTGTCGGTAGTTGCCGTTCTTGTATTCTGTTTCCGAAGTGTATATTAGCGCGTTGTCGAGGAACTTCGCGTTGCCGGATTCCACTACCCGCCGAAAATGAACCATGGCTTGCTGGTGGTCGCCCTGCTCGTCTGCGATGAGACCCAGGTAGTAGTTGGCATCGCTGTTGTACGCCCCGTTGGGGTAAGATTGCAGGTAGCGGGTCATGGCCGCCTTGGCATCGCCGCGGCTCCCCCGCATGTAGACGCTTTCGGCCGCGAGGTAGTTCAGCGAGTCTTGCTTGGATGCAGTGATGCGTGTGCCACCCGGGAGCGAGTTAGCGTACTGCACGTAGGTGTTGATATCGTTCATGTCTCGGTAGACCGTTTCAAGCGAGACCAGAGCGTTCTTCGCGTCGTCGGAACCGGGGAAGTGGGCAATCACGTTTTTGTAGGCCGTGATGCTTTGCTGGTAGTTACCCAGGTTGTAGTAGAGCTGCCCCAGTTGTACCCCTCCCTGGCTAGCCAGCGGGCTTTGTGGGAAGTCATTCACCAGCCGTTGTAGAACCGCGATGGCCTCTTGTTCGCGGTGAAGCATCGTGAGGGCACGGCTCTTCTCGTACAGGGCATCATCGAAGTAGGGTGAGTCGGGGTAACGCTGCATGAAGTTGTCCAGCGCGTTGATCTTCCCCTGGTAGTTGCGTTGTAACCCAAGGACGAAGGCCCGTTGGTAGGCCGCGTAGTCGGCCGCGGAGGAGTTGGCATCGGTAGCCTGCGCGTAGTAACGTTCCGCTTCGCCGAAGCTCCGGTTAAAGTAGTGGCAATCCCCGATTCGATTGAGCGCATCAGCGTATTCGGTCCTTGATCGGTTGCCCTCCTTGCCGGTGTATTGCTGGAACGCGTTGATGGCCTGTTGGTACTGCTGTTGTTTGAAGAGGGAGTAGCCCAGGTTGTACCATCCCAGGAGGTAGTTTTCGTTGCTGGGTGTAGCATTCCGGGTGAATTCTCGAAAATCGTTTGTCGCGTTCACGTAGCTCCCCATCCGGTAGTAGCTTTCGCCACGCCAGTAATAGGCGTTATCGCGGGTATCCGCGTTGTAATTGCCCAAACCGATGCTCTCGTTGAAGTACTGTATTGCCGGGCCCATGTTCCCATTGATGAACTCCTGCGCACCCAGTTGGAATAGGACCATCTGCTTTGCCTCCAACACCCGACGTCCCGGGTTCTGAATGCGTTCGATGGCATTCAGGGCAGCCGGGTAGTCCTTGGTTGTGAGGAACGTCTCGGCTAGGATGTCGTTCACCTGGTCGGTGTATTGTGAGTTGGGGAATTCCCTCAGGAAGGTTTCAAAGAGGGCAATCGACTCGCTGAAGACCGAGAAGTTGGTCTCGTGGGCGAGCAGCGCGTAGTTGAACATGGCGGTTTCCCTCACCTGGGGATTGAAGTTATCCCTCGATGCGGCTTCGAACGCCATTTGCGCAGGTTGCTTTTGGTTTAACCTCAAGTAACATTGCCCCAGCTGCAGTTGTGCGTTTTGCGACAGCTCATCGCTTTCGCCAACGGCCTGTTGGAACATGTTCACCGCGTCGTTATATCGTCCCGACTCAAAGTAGGAGAGCCCCAGGAAGTAAGCATCACCTCTTAGGGGACGCTGGTTGGACGCTATGTAGCGCTCGTAATAGGGAATCGCGCGGGATGGCTGTCCAAGTCGATAGTAGCTGTTCCCCAGTACCCGGTACATCTCGGCTTGGTGTTGGCTTGTAGGGAAGCGTTGCACGAAGGCTTCGGAAAGGCGGATGGCATCATCGATCTTGCCATCAAAGAAGTTCGCTTGGGCCGTGTAAAAGGCCACCTCCTCCTGGTATTCCGGGTGGTTTCGTATCCGTTCAAAGCGCTGCAGCGCCGTGCTGTAGTTGCCGTTCGCGTAGTTGATGTATCCCAGGTAGAAATCGGCTGCATCGCGGTAGGTCTCGCTATTTTGTGATAACAAGCCAAAGAGACGGGTGGCCTCCTCTCGGTTCCCGGATTTCAGTTGGGCGTACCCTAACCGGAAGCTGTACGCCTCCTGGTCGGTTAGCGTGAGGTAGTCTAGGTCGGCTTCCTTAAACCAGTATAATGCCTTGTCCCACTCCTTCTTGTCGTAGTAGTACGAGCCAATCAGGAATTGGAGCTGGTGGCGATGGATGGTTTCGGGGTACCTTTCGAGGTATCCTTGCAGGATCTCCCCACTACGCTCGTTCCCGGTGTAAAACGAGGAGACGGCGGACATGTAGGCAGCCTCTTCCTTCAACAGCTCATCGTTGCTCACGCTGGAGAATTGCGCCAGAAACTCTTGCGCGGCCGTGTAATTTCCTTCCAGGAACAGTTCCTTGCCCAGGTTAAACAACTTTCCCGGTTGTTCATGGTAGGTTGTACGTTGCGCCACGGAGACCTTCGTCATGAGGGCGAGGAGTATTAATACAATGATTCTCTTCATATTTGCAAGCTTAATATAGTGCGTCTAAATTATTTGATTATCTGCACGACACGGGTCTTCGGGAGCTCACGGTTCCGTTTATCAACGGCTTCCACCAACCGATCGGCGAGCACGGCAAAAGCCTGACCGGTAACCTGCTCATTGGAAATAGCCACGGGTCGACCATCATCACCCCCTTCCCGGATGCTTTGAACGATGGGGATCTGTCCCAGCAGCGTTTGCCCCAGCTCCTCGGCCAGCCGTTTGCAGCCATCCTTGCCGAAGATGTAGTACCGATTTTTCGGCAGTTCGGCAGGGGTGAACCACGCCATATTCTCGACCAACCCCAAGATGGGAACGTTCACTTTGTCACCCGTGAACATGCTGATTCCCTTGCGGGCATCAGCCAGTGCCACCTCTTGCGGGGTACTCACGATCACCGCCCCCGTGATGGGGATGGTCTGCACCAGCGTGAGGTGGATGTCGCTTGTTCCCGGTGGAAAGTCGATCAGGAAGTAATCGAGTTCTCCCCAGTCGGCCTCCCCAATCAGCTGTTTCAAGGCGTTACTGGCCATCGCCCCCCGCCAGACCACGGCGTCGTTCTTGTTCACGAAGAACCCGATGGAGAGCATTTTTATCCCGTGTTTCTCTACCGGCACGATCAAGTTGCGTCCATCCACCTGTACGAGGTAGGGTCTCTCCTTTTCCACGCCCAGCATTTTCGGCACGGAGGGGCCAAAGATGTCGGCATCCAGGAGTCCCACCTTGTACCCCTTTTTGGCCAGTGCCACCGCAAGGTTGGTGCATACCGTGCTTTTGCCTACTCCTCCCTTTCCGGAGGCCACGGCGATGATGTTCTTTACCCCGGGCAGCAGCTCCGGCAACTCTGGCCGCGGGGGCTGCTTCGATTTCACGGAGATGTTCCCCTTGATATCGATATCTTTATCGGCGTAGGTCAGCACAGCCTGCTCGGCCATCTTTACCAGCGACCGGATAAAGGGGTCGTTTGCCTTCTCTGTGATGAGCGAGAAGCTCACCTTCATCCCTTCTATCCTGATGTCGTCGGCGACCATCCCGGCCGACACGATGTCTTGTCCTGTTCCCGGGTAACGCACATGTTTCAGCGCATCGAGAATAAGTTGAGGATATATTGCCATAGGTTGTCTTTTTGATTGTAAAAATTTTGATTCGTTTAATTCGGGGCGCCTCTTTTTTCTGATTTACCGGTGATTTGCCCCTTCGCATTGTAGCTCTGCTTCACACTTTCTGGTGCGTCTTTGCATTACCTATAACGTTTCGTTTTACTTCACATCTTTGTCTCGCTTCCTTGAATTTCTCCTTTACTAAATGTTTTGTATCAAACCCTAGTAGTGTTTCCTTGAATTACTTCTTTGCATCACACCCTTGCATTGCGTCCAAAGCTGCGGTAATCGTCTTTGTCAATCTCCACCTCCGGCTCTCGCCACTCTACCTCTCGCTCTTTGGGGCAGAGGAAACGGATATACTTAATGCTGATACCCCGTTCGAGCCATTGCTGTTCGTAGAAGGTCCGGATGGAAAGCGCATCGTCTAACAGCTTCGAGTTGTACAGGTCGTCGGTCTCGGCCAACAGCTCAAGTCCGTTTTCTTGTATCATGGCCCGGGTGTATTGATAGAGGAAGTTGCTGTCTGTCTTCAGGTGGATGATTCCGCCCGGCTTCAATACGTGGTTGTACTCTTTCATGAACCGGGTGGAGGAGAGCCGTTTGTTGACTTTCTTCATCTGGGGATCGGGGAACGTGATCCAGATTTCCGATACCTCATTCTCGGTGAAGAAATGGTCTAAGAGCTCCCCGCGGGTCCTTAGGAAGGCCGCGTTTGTTAGGTTTTCCTCCAGTGCTTGAGTAGCCCCTTTCCACATTCGTGCTCCTTTAATATCGATACCGATGAAGTTTTTCCCAGGGTATTCGCGGGCAAGCTCCACGGTATACTCTCCTTTACCGCACCCCAACTCCAGGGTGATAGGGTGGTCGTTCTTAAAGTAGGTGTTCCACCTTCCCCGCAGAGGAAATCCTTCTCTCTTTAGCGTTTCATAGTCGTATTGAAACACGTTGCTGTAGGTGGCCATATCTGCAAACTTGGCCAGTTTGTTTTTTGCCATATAACCTTTTCACTATCGCCCGCCTTGACGTGGGGCGGGCATGAGAAGTCCAACGCGAAAGTAATATTTAAAAGGGAAAGAGAGAAATTTTAGCATAGGCAGGGTCAAATAAGAAATGCAAAATTGTAGAAAATGTTCGTTAAACTCAGCCCTCTGAGGTGCATAAGTCAAGCTTACAAGTTGTAAGTTCAAGTAGCAATGTAAGTTCAAATAGCACGTAGATTCACCTGTTATATGTAACACGAGACAAATAAGAGAGAGGAATGGTTACATTTTGCTGAAATAGTCTTATCTTTGTTGGTCGGTTTCAGATCAGCTGGTAAAGCGAGTCTGAGAAATAAAAATAAAATAATCGTATGAAAGTAAATGACATTATGGCTCGCCTTGAGGAGCGGCACCCGGGCGAGGCTGAGTTTCATCAAGCCGTGAGAGAAGTATTGTCTTCGATCGAAGAGGTGTACAATCAACACCCTGAATTTAAGAAGGCTGCCATCGTGGAGCGCATCGTGGAGCCTGACCGCATATTCACGTTTCGCATCCCATGGATGGACGATAACGGACAGGTACACGTGAATATCGGGTACCGCATTCAGTTTAACGGGGCTATTGGGCCCTACAAGGGAGGCATTCGCTTCCACCCGTTGGTAACGCTCTCTACCCTAAAGTTCTTGGGCTTCGAGCAGACGTTTAAAAATGCGCTGACCACCTTGCCCATGGGAGGGGGCAAGGGAGGATCCGATTTCTCACCCAAAGGTCGCTCAGATGCGGAGATCATGCGCTTCTGCCAAGCTTTCGTGACGGAGTTGTGGCGTGACCTGGGACCCGATACCGATGTGCCTGCCGGTGATATCGGTGTGGGTGCTCGTGAGGTGGGCTACATGTACGGCATGTATAAGAAGTTGGCCCGTGAACATACCGGTTCCTTTACCGGTAAGGGATTGTCATTCGGTGGGTCACGGCTTCGTCCCGAGGCGACCGGTTTCGGGGCATTCTACTTTGTTCAGAAAATGTGTTCCGTCCACGGGATTGAGTTGAAAGGTAAAACGGTGGCCGTCTCTGGTTTTGGGAACGTGGCATGGGGCGCTGTAACCAAGGCTGCCGAGTTAGGAGCCAAGGTGGTGGCCATCTCAGGTCCTGATGGATACGTTTACGATAAAACGGGTGTGAACACCCCCGAGAAGATTGCCTACATGCTGGAGCTGCGTGGTTCAGGGAACGATGTGGTGGCTCCTTACGCCGAGCGCTTTCCCGAGGCGGTCTTTTACCCGGGGCGTAAGCCGTGGGAGTTGAAGGTAGATATCGCGCTGCCGTGTGCCATTCAAAACGAGCTCAACCTGGAGGATGCCAAGCAGCTGAAAGCGAACGGGGTGACCCTCGTCGCGGAGGTGTCTAACATGGGATGTACTGCCGAGGCGGTTGAATTTTTCCTAGAGAACAGGATGCTTTTTGCACCCGGTAAGGCCGTCAACGCCGGGGGCGTGGCCTGCTCGGGACTGGAGATGACGCAAAATGCGATGCACCTCTCTTGGAGCGATGAAGAGGTGGACGAGCGGCTGCACCAGATCATGAGCGATATACATGAGCAGTGTGTAACTCACGGGAAAGAGGGTGACTACATCAACTACGTGAAAGGAGCCAACATCGCTGGCTTTATGAAGGTAGCCAACGCGATGCTGGCGCAAGGTGTGATTTAACCATCCCTTTTTTTACGCCATCGATAGGATACCACGGGCTGTAGAGTCACCTTGTTATTCCACGGGCTCAACGAACTTTTCGGGTGAGAATGGGTTGAAATAGTAGATGCCCTGCTCTTGGTATAGTGACAGGTGGTCACCGAGCCTTTCTTGGTAGCCGGAGAAGTCGGTGTTGGTACCCCAGGCCGCTTCCGCGAAGGCGCTTATTCTCGGGAACATCATGAAGTCGAAGCGCTTTGGCGTTCGAATGATCTCCGTCCACAGGTTCGCTTGGATTCCCAACACTTGCGGGGTTCTATACAGGGTAGTCCCTCTTCAGCGCTTTGGTAAGGTAGTCTGGCTGATCGTGCCGCCACCGCTGAACTCCGGGTAGGTTCTATTCGCAGCGCGTGCGTGTCCCGGCATGTCCACTTCGGGTATTACCGTGATTTTACGTTCTGCCGCGTACTTCACGATCTCGCGAATATCCTCTTGGGTGTAGTAGTTGGGTGCCGCATCGGGATTGGTTTGATTTCCTATTCCCCCGATATAGGTGAGCAAGGGGTATTTTTTAATTTCAACCCGCCAGCCGGGTTCATCGGTCAAGTGCCAGTGGAACTTGTTTAGCTTGTAGAAAGCCATCCAGTCAAGTAGCGATTTCTCCTTCTCTTTTGCCAAAGAAATGGCGGGACTCATCGAGCATGACCCCCCACCAGTCGTGCTTGGGGGCATCTTCGATATCCCAGCACGGGATGGCAACCGAGGAGGAGAATTGGCTCAGTTGCATCAGGGAGATGATTCCATTGAATAGACCTTCTTCGGAACCGGATTCAATTTGAATGGACTGGTTACTCATTGTCAAACGATAGGCCCCCTGAGGTTCGTTGTCTTTCTTGAGGATCAGCGCGATGCTCTTCTTTTTAAGCTCTTTTCCTATGGGGAGGACAAACCCTTTGTCATGGAAGATTATTTCCTGTAAAAAATGGGCTTCATCGGCCAGCAAGGGATTGTTGAAATGGATGGTCACGTTGTCGTCTAGAATGAACGACTCGCTTTTCGCTTGAAACGTTTTTGGTAACGGGATAATTGATGGCGTACCTTGGGCGAAGAGCCGGGGAATGCAATTTTCGTCTGGATAGTGCGGAAAGACATTCTTAACTTACGGTTGTTCCATCTCGTAGGTTAGGATAGCGACCGGTCCGATTAACCCTGCCTTGGGGTCGCCCCGATAGGGGGTGGGTATGGTTTGGTAATGGTTCGAGAGGGTGCTGTACACCAGCACCTCGATCTCTACCTCCTTCCCGTTGCTCAAAAAAGGGGTGATATCCAGCCGATAGGGCGGTGAGATCAAGATGCCGGCCGATTCCCCGTTCACCTTTACTTCGCACGTGGCGACCACTTCTCCCAGGTCCAACACTACCATGTTCCAGCAGGGCTTTCCATCCTTCTCTTTCGTTCTGTTGTCGTGATCGCTTTTGCCGGTTTCACCCGTTTCCTCCACTTCCTCCATTTGCCCCGTATTACCCCTTTCGTCCCTTTCAACACTTTCGTCCCTTTCAGCCGTTCCTACCGTTTCACCCGTTATTGGTAGTGTAAGTTTTTTCTTGTAGCGCATTCCACCTGAATAATAGCGGAGTGCCCCTTGCTCCGACCAGTCACCGGTCTCCAGGATGCCTGAGGAGGTCTTGAAGCGGACCGGTTCCGGGAAGACGCTCGCTCCTTGGTAGCCAATCTCGGGGTGAATGGTAAGGGCCACCTGTCCAACCCTCTCCTCTTTTTGGTCGAGGAGGACACGGTATTCCCTTCGGTTGTTCTCTTCAGGAGCAAGCCGAAGCACTTCGGGGTGGATCCTCTTTCCGTTAAACCATATGCCTACCACCTCGCCGTGCAACGAAAAGGTTATTTCTTCAAGTCCCGGGGCGGTTTTAAAACGGAAGTTCCAACCATGATCCTCCCCCTCGCCGTAGGGGTTAAACATCAGGTGCCCGCTCTGGTTCCAACGGGAGGCGACCTCGTTGGCATATGGGGACAACTTTACCGGTGTGGGCGTTTTCATCGGGTAGATGACCACGATGCTTCGTTTTCGATTGTCCGGCATGGAGCCGGTATTCGTTTGAAATTCTACCTTCTCCGAACCGGTGTAATCAACCTCCAGGCGGTGCCACCCCTTTGTTATCGTTACCCGGCTCTCCACCTCTTCACCATCAATTCGTACACGGTCAGGTTTCACTCCATCTGTTTCAATCCGGTAGCTCCCGTTTTCTGGTGCGTACACGTGGGTACGGAACTGCTGGTTCTCACCCTTGTCCAAGATGAAGAAGCGGTCGTCTATCTTCCCTTTCAGGCCGTGATACCCCTGCCCCCCGGGATTGTCCCACACGCCGTATTGCCAGGAGAAGGAGACCGTTTCCCAATCAGACATACCATCCGCTTTTGTTTTGATTTGTGGTCCATACCCGTAGATCTCTTCGTCCCATTCGCTGTCGTCGAACCCTGGTTTCGTCCAATCCAAGTTTGAGGGCGAGTTTGGATTAAGGTTGGATGTCGATTGCGGGTTCAGTTCTGACTCTGATTTTAAGGGTGTTATTGATACTGAGAGGGGTGAGGCGGGCATGTACTTGAACGAGCGTGCTTCCGCCCCGATCATCCCATCGAAAGCGGGGAACCGGTAATCTCCCCATTTGTTGTTCAGGGTGGGTATTAGCTCTACTTCCCACTCACCATCCAGCGATATTCGTGTGGTGGGATGTACCTCCACGGTCATTTCCTTCGCTTTTTCGGGTTCGCCCGGTGAAAAGACGATCAGGTAAGAGTTGCCCGTCTCTTTTTGCATGCGTATCCACGTCCCCTCGTCCGTTACCCTTTGAACGGGGTAGGGCTTTGTGGTTCCCGCGTGGGCATCCCACAGCTCCACTCTTCCCTTGGCACGGAAGAAACAGTCCGTATCCTTTTGCACGTCGGTCACCATGTAGACATCCTGTTGCCCGATCCTTCTGTGCAGCACCTTACCCGTTCCATTTTCCGGTAGGAAGTCCGGCGTGATAAGCCCGGGTATTTTCTCTTCTGGCGATTCAGCGATGTACCAGCCAACGCCCCCTGCTCGGTTGGTTTGCTTGCTGGCGCTTTTCCCTTCGCCCTGTTCCTTGGCCGTAATGCCGAACAGCTCCTTCACGAGGCGGTTCACCTCTGGGTCGTTCTCTCCTTGTCGGTTGCTGGCACATGGGAGTTCGCCGGTAGCCAGGACGATGCCGCCAGAGCGGTAAAAATCGACGATCTTTTGAAGCGAAGCGAAATGAATCGCCTTCATATCTGCGAGCACGATGATTTGGTAACGCTCGTCCGCCATTTCCAGCGTGTTTCCCGAGACAACAGCGTTCCTTAAGGAACGGAAGTCCACGAAGTCGTAGTCAAGTCCCGCATCGCTCAGTTTCCTGGCTGTGGCGAACACGTTGTCAGGCTTCGTCTCCGGGTAAGCCTGCATCGGCTCCGTAGGGTAGAGCAGGGCGATGTCGCACACGTGGTTCCCTTGGCTTAGCAGGTAGCTCATACGCTTGGTATACTCGAGCCATCGCTTCATGTGGGGCCAGTAGGGCATCCTGAAGTGGAAATCGGGCGGCGCCCATTCCCACCACCCCCCATGCGTTGAATAGTAGAGGCCATGCATGCAGACCAGGTTCCCCCCCGCCACGAAGTGGTGGTCGATTTGCTGGGTGAGCCACGCTCCCGAGCTGCCCCATCCCATGCTATGGAAAGCTTCCAGCCAGGTGCGCGGCCGTTGGTACAGGTGGGTGATGGAGCTGGATACCTTCGTCTCGATAAAGCTGGAGCCCCTTGCTGGCGCATCGTTCCCGGGTGCCGTGTACCAGGAGTTCGCCCTAAAGTAATCGATGTAGGCAGTTGGATCCTTCCCTCGGCTCAAATTGTCGGCCCCGTACATCAATCCCCTCTCCGCGTGCCACTCGTAAATGGGTTTATAGTACCTCTCTTCCGAAAGGTCCATCAGCACTTCGCAATAGTCGAGCCTCACCTTGGGCGTTTCCGGTCCGATCTCCTCCTCCAGGGCGGGTAGATAGGGAACGATGTCGTAACCCTTTCTCTTGCGAAACTTCTCCCTGAAATCATCCGACCAGGAGCGCATGGTAATCGGGTATGCCAGCTCGTCTTGAAAGAAGTAGTTCATCCCTTTTCGTCCCTTTTCGTCCATACGTTGCTCGAAACGGTTGAAGTAGACCTCCACCAATCTTTGCCCATGTTCCGGGTGTAGTACGTAGCCGGGTTGGGTCGTGATGGTGTAGACGTGGCTCTCTTCTCCCTTCGGTGCTCTCCATCGGATGGATCCTTTGTCGCCCTCGCCAGCGAGCAGTATCTGGCTCGGCCAGGCCACCACTGCTAACAGATTCTCGGGGAGGTCGGCATTGTAGTGTTTGCCTCCCGGTACCGTGTCCACCGTGATCACCAGTTTGCCCTGGTACCCTTGAAAGGCAGGCAGGGTGTTCAGTTCGTCTGGGTAGAAGCCGTTTCCGGGCCAGCCCACCGTGTAATCATCCAGGCCAACCCCCATGCCTCTTCGCCCACACTCTCCGGAGAACCAGTTCCATATCTCCCACCACTCGTTGGAGAATATTTTGGGAGCGCCTGGTTCTGTCATTCCGTACAGGCCGTAGCCCCCTTTATTCTCCAGCGTGTCGATCCGCGGGTGCGTGTGGATATAGCTTACCGCGAAGCCATCGGTTGCCGAGGTTGCCAGTATATCCAACTGTTCCAGGAGGCGTTCTTTTTTTAACGTATCTCCATTCCACCAGTAGAATGGCACGTTCCCGTACCCTTCCGGAGGGTTAATGAACCCCTGCAGCAGATCCAAGTGGACATCCCTGACGGGATACCCCTTGTTCTTTTGGGGATGGTTTTGAGGTTGGCTTTGGACTTGCCCCTGCTCTTGGGATTGCCTTTGGACTTCCCCTTGAGTTTGCCCGTTTGACTTCTCGTAAACCGTAAAGCAGGTGAGCGTAGTTATACAGATCAAGAGTAGTTTTTCTTTTATTCGCATCTTATTTCACGGTTACGTTATAGACAAATTCATTCATGTCCTTGCCCTCTAACGTTATCCCCTCAATTTCTGACCGGGAACTCGGTGATTCGCAGGGTGGTACATCCAAACGGGATAAGTTCTATCTCCACCTCTTCCGAGGTGTCGGGACCTTGTTGCGTGAAGAAGGAGATAGGCCCGGCTGAACCCCGGTACACTTGCCACGTGGGAACAATGCGCCCTTTCCCTTTAATGGTGATGGGTGCGTTTTCGAGGCTCCAGGGGTAGCGTGCCACGTTTTCCATTTTTTCTACCGTGAAGTGTTTGTTGATGTTTTCCGGGTGAAGTTGGTGCCTGCTTAACGCGAAATTCCACGGTGAATCGGACATTACCTCGTAATACCATTCCCCGTATTGTTGGACTTTTTCGGGTTCCATTTTTTTCTTTGTCCATTGTTCATCCATCTTCAGGGCGTAGACAAGTGGCCCTCTCTCAATCACGGCAGCACCATCGAACCAGTAGGTCGCCTCGAGTTCCATGGGCAGCTCCAGGGTGAGCCTATCCCCTTCATGCCACTCCCTGTTCACCCGAGCGATCTCCCCTTGGCAGGCAGCTACGGGTATCTCCTCCCCGTTAAGCCGGACAACCGGGTGTTTACACCAGCCGGGTATCCGCAGGTGAAATGGGAAAAAGGCTTTCTTTACCTTCTTGTCGCTGAAAGAGAGGGTGAAGTGAATCGTTTCTTGGAACGGGTAGGCGGTTTCCTCGCTCACGCGTACTTCGATTCCGTCCGCCACCTTCGCCGTCACCGTTGATGGTGCGTACACCAGTGGCGCGATGCCGTTATCGGCCGTCGCGTACCACAGGTTTTGCACCAGTTTGGGCCATCCCTGGTGCATGTTCGACGTGCAACAAGGGTAACCGGTTAAGGTGCCATACAGGTTGTCCGTGTCTTCATGTGGGGTGACGAAATTGCGCATTACCCGTGTGACAGCTACCTGATTGACCTGCTGGTAATATTGTCGTGCAGAGAAATCGTCGGTAATCTGGGTGGGTAAGGCATTGTACGCGACACGTTCCAGGTGGTCAGCCCATTGGACGTCACCGGTGATTTCCAATATTTTTTCTAGCGAGAACATCATTTCAATGGCAGTACATAGTTCGGATCCATAGTTTGGGTTGCCAAAACGGAGCAGCTCGTCACCCGCCCACAGGCCGGTGGGGAAGGCGATGGTGCTACGCATGTCCTCCACGGCCTTTTTTACCGCTTGCAGCTGTTTGGCCTCCTTGCTTTGCTGGTAGTAGATGACCGGTTCTTTAAAACCTTGCGCCAGGTTCACGCAGTGCAGGCTATGCTGGCGCTTCAGGTGATTTTGCTGCAGGAAGATGTCCGTCCAGTTCAGGGTTTGCCTATGGATTAACTCCCCCAGTTCGAGCAGGAATGGGTCTCCCGTGATGTTATAGAGCCAGTAGACAATCATCAGGTTGTCCCCTCCCCGTTGTTCTCCCCAGAAGGTCCAATGGGCCAGCGGCGTTTTCGGTAACTCCTCAAGCTGGTATCTGAAGTAGTTGGTCATGAACGGGATCACCCGTTCATCGCCTGTTGCCGAGTAGTATTGTTGCATCACTTTAAGCATCACCATTTTAGGCCACCAATCACGTGCGTTTCCCCTTTGCAGTCCCGGTTCATGGGGGTGGTCAGTATCGGGACCGAAGTACCCATTGGGTTGTTGCGATGCCAGGGTCCACTCGATCCAGGGTTGCACCTTGTCGATTAGCTTTTTGTCCTCGGTGATGTAGGCCAGTGGAAGCAAGCCATCCAGCCAGTAGGGGCCTCTTTCCCACACGTCACCATCTCCACCCAGCCACCCGTTACGGGGTCCCATCACCTGTTTGTAGATGGTGTCCAGGTGTCCCGTCATTCCCGTTGCCATCCGATCGAGTTGTTCCTCCAGCCATCCCGCGGGCTTGATGTTGCCGATGGGCAGTGCCACGTAGGGTTTCGTGACCAGGGGTGGACGGTTGTTGCCGTAGTTTCCGTTCAGGTTTTGCCCCGTTAGTTGGGTTGTTGCGGCTACCATCACCACGGCCAGCAAGAAAAAATATTTACTCCGTTGTTTTAGTTGACCCTGTTGTTTTTTTGGATTTCGTTCTCTCATTCGATTTCATTGTTTTATTCAACTGTCAGCAAAACACTGTATCCCGGTGCGAGCCATTTCTGCTCCCATTGAAAGGGAACCCTTCCTTGATTAAATTGGCTGACAATCATAATTTCCCCCTTTTCCTTAAATTCAATATCAAGCACGATGCCGCCGTGGCAATAATTTTTCTTCTTGAGTAGTGCATACGCTTTGATCCTTTTATTGATTATCATGTTCCCTTTGGCTCGGCTTCATCAATCATTGACTACCAGTGCTTCCCGTTAGCTTTGTCTTAATGATTGCTGAATGTCCCTAAAAAATCGAGAATAGTTTAATCGTTCGTGCGCATCCGATTAAAAAATTCCCGAAAAAATGTTATTGCCAGCAAACTGGAAAATTCAAAAAGGTATCTATCACTCGTTACCATACCCATGTGATTTTGTAGAGTTATGCTATTGGCCAATGAATATGTGTAGTAGCAGTAATCTATCTAATAACAAAACATGATTATTTTGTTTTTTGTGATTTCTTGCCTTTTACATATCCCCATCTCCAAATGAGATAAGCTAATCCTACAATTATAGCTGCTTTTAAGACAATGAACAAGGTCACTAATATTGCTTCCATAATACATCTATTGTTATTTCATAAGTGTCCACTAAAAAAACGCAATTGTTCTTTGAAATAGTTGATATTTAGTCTGTTACGAGTCATTTGGGCGCGCAACGATTTGAATTTACCTTTGCGGTCATAATCAAATCGTTATGCATAAAGACAAGTACGTTTTCTCCCAATTAGTCGAGTTTCTTGATTGTTTTAAATTCCGTCGCATCGTGAATAAGTATCAAGGTGACAGGTACATAAAATCGTTCTCCTGTTGGAATCAACTGCTCGTGATGATGTTCGGGCAACTCGCCAAAAGCGAGAGTTTATGCGATCTAATCGTTGCACTAGAAGCTCACTGGAAGAAATTGTACCATCTGGGCATGGGCAAGTCCGCTACAAGAAGCAACCTGGCCAAGGCAAACGAGCAAAGAAACTACAAGATCTTCGAGGAATTTGCCTACTACCTGGTTACGGAAGCACGCTCCAAGTGCGCTGAAACTATCTTCGGCTTCAAGGGTAATGTTTACGCTTTTGACTCTACGACGATAGACCTTTGCCTTGAATTATTTCATTGGGCAAAGTTCCGAAGGCACAAGGGCGGCATCAAGCTCCATGTCTTGCATGATGTTGAAGCACAGGTTCCCGCGTTCTTTCACGTGACACCGGCAGGTGTAAATGACGTGAAAGCCATGCCTGAAATCCCTTACGAAAAGGGTGCCGTCTACATCTTCGACCGAGGGTACAATGATTTCGGTAACCTCTACAAGATAGAATTAATCGAGGCAGCGTTTGTGATTCGTGCCAAGAAGAACTTGAAGTTCAAGCAAATCTCGTGGAAACGAAGACTTCCAAAGAATGTTCTATCCGACTCTACTATTGAGTTTACCGTGTATAAAAGTTCTAAAGAATACCCAGTTCCGCTTAGAAGAGTTGTCTTTTACGATGAAGAACAGAATCGGGAATTTGTTTTCCTGACAAATAACTTCGAGTTACCTGCTCTTATCGTTGCTGAATTATATCGTAATCGTTGGCAGGTTGAATTGTTCTTAAAATGGCTGAAGCAGCACCTCAAGATAAAGAAATTCTGGGGTACTACAGAGAACGCCGTGAGAATACAAATTTATTGTGCCATAATAACTTACTGCTTGATATCAATCGTGAAGCACGATATGAAACTGGAGCGTTCTGTTTACGAGATTCTTCAAATTACAGGCATATCTCTAACGGATAAGACTCACTTACGTGATCTCTTCGACAGATCAAATATCAATAATGTCAATGAACGATTCGGTTATAGTGAACTAAGTTTATTTAATTTTTAATCGTCCACTTTTTTTAGTGGTCAGTAGTGAGGTACGGTAGTTAATTAGATGTACCTCAGGTTCCGCGTGGGATTTATGCTCCACATCTATCTCGCTCTTTTGGCGAATCGCCGTAAGTGATTGGATATCAGTGTTTCCTGCCGGCTTTGTATTATGGCAAGCCACACAACCTACAAGCAACGCGATAGCCATGACAAGCACCGTGATTACACGCACCGTTCCCTTTTTCATGAAAAAAGTTTTTATTCTTCGATGATCACCCGGAAGCCGACATTGAATACCCGTTGGTACGGGTAGAATCCTTTACGCGAATATGAGGTGGAGAACTTGGGCCTTTCAATATATGATCCTCCGCGAACCACCTTATATTCGCACTTTTCTTTGCTTTTCTCCATGTATGGATAGGGTAAATAGTCCGATCTTGTCCATTCAGCCACGTTACCATGCATGCAATACAAGCCGAATGGGTTGGCTTCGTATTGCTTGCCGCTAACCTGAACCAAATTTCCATCATCCACGCGCTCCTCTTTTGGAAGAAAAGTGTAATATTTGTACCACGGGTTATCGGGTTGCATGGGTTGCGGATCCACTCCAGACACGGCAAATAGCAATGTTGTCTTATCTGCCAGGTTGTCTTTATTACCGAAATTAGCATGAAGGTCACCATACCAAAAATCACGATCGCTCCCGGCTCGACAAGCCCACTCCCATTGAGCTTCCGTGGGTAGGGTGATATTCAATCCTGTTTTTTTACTTACCTGTTTGCAAAATTCCATGGCATCGTTGTAACTGACACGGATAACGGGCTGATCGGGTTCGTTGGCAGGGTATCCCGGTACAACATGATCTTTCCATTGTTGGTCTACATACCGACTGTCATGATCTGGGAAAATCACGTTGAACTGTTCATTGGTAGTTTCCAGTTCGGCCATCCAGAAAGGCTTGTCTATCTTAACCTTGGAGGTGGGGTGCGTGTCTAATGGACCTTTGTAACTACCCATGACGAATTCTCCAGCAGGAATACGTACAAAAACGATGTTTATTCCTGGCGCCAATTCTACAATTTTCCTTACTTCGCCGGTTGATGTTTGTTTCGCTTTGGCATCCTCGGCATCGAATGGCCAACCTTCAACCGTCCAATTTTTGATTTCCACATCCTTGCTTTTCTTGGGCATCTCCGGTACGATCTTCCCTTTCCCCTTCAGGTAAGCCGCGTAGTCGGAAAGCTCTTTCTTCCAATCTACGCCGGCACCGTTACCATATTTGTTCGTCAGTTCAATACGGCGTTCTACCTGATCGAATCCCTGATAAGGGTGCGTTGTCAAGACGTTGGCGTTAAAATAACCCTTATCGGGAGCATTATAGTCAATCCATGTGTACAAGGTACGCCACTCTTTATCCGTAAGTTCCACGTTATAATGTCCACGCTTGAGCATGCGGACGAGTTCGCTTGTATTGGGGTGATATTCATAAGGCTGCAATATAACTATGTCGCCCTCACCGCCTTGGCGATGGATATAGGGGTGGAAGTTTAAGTATGAAGTCCCGTACCCGCGTTCATCTTTTTTACCACCTCGTAGGTCAAACGCTTGTCCCCCATCGTGGCAAGCAATGCAGGCACGATCCAGGATGGGTTGTATCTCGAGATCGAAGGTGAAAGAGCGTACGCCTCCCTCGGGAGGGATCAGTTTGCTGGGTTTTTTCTGCGAGGCAATCACTCGTTTGGGTATCGGAACTTGATTCTGACTTTCATGGCAACCGATGCAAGACACCACCTCACCCGGTTGTCCGGTTACCCAACTACGCATCCATTGGACAGCGACACCCTCTTTGTCGATAGGCTGAATGGAGATGGGCGTGTTGGCAGGGGCCGTGAATATGACAGACCCATCTTCTTCTACCGGCACGGTCCCTAACAGGCGCTTGATGTCCCAACCAGACTGGATACCGTGCCAATTATGGTCTGACTGCGTTTGTACGTACGCGTACTCGTAAGCATGCAGGCGAAGTTCTTTGACCGTTCCCCGGGGAATTCCACGGAGCCCTTCTCCCTCGTAAATGTCTTGAATGAAGAAGGTGGCCTCTTTCTGATCTAGTTTCACACGATCGGGAATCATGGGAGGTCTTTCTGTTTTCTTCACCAGGATAGGGCTTATGTAGCCTTCACCCTCCGTCTCCCATATACAGGTTACGTTATCGAACAGGTCCACGAGGTAAATTCCCCACAAGGAGTTAGGGGTCAATTTAGCCGAAACCAAGAAGTACTTATCATTCAGCACGGTAGGCTTTATAAACTGGGGCCAAACCCCGTCAACCAACCGGTCTTTGATTAACTCCTCAATCGGGCGATTGCGGTACGGGATTTCTTGCACCATGCCCGTTACGCTCTTGCGTCCTTTAGCCGGATCAAAAACAATGAGACGTCCAGAGCGGGCAATGCCATGATGGCCGGAAATGATCCCCACGAAAGAGGAGGCTTGACCCGGAATGGGTTGCACGTCAAACACGCTATTAGGAAACATGGCACCGCTCCCATACAGTGCCTTGTTCTCAGTCCCATCGGGATTCATGTGCATCACGAAACGCGAATAGTAATGCGTCAAGTCCGTGTATTCCCAACGTGTGTACATTACACGACCATTGTTCATGATAACTGGATTCCAGTTGGCATCTTGGTCGAACGTTAAACGACGGAGCTTTTTGTTTTCGGGATCGTAAAGCACTAGGTTCCCAACCGCATCACTGCCATTCACGCAAGGTACTCCCTGGTAACCGATATTAGACACGGCCAAAATTCGGCCATCCGGCAAATAGGTGCCATCATAAAATTCGAGGTCAGGCTCATCGTTTTCAATTAGAGGCTGATAGCCACTCCCATCGAGTCTCACCTCGAAAACATTCCAGCGTCTATCGGTTTGAAGTTGCGAGAACATCACGCGATCTGCATCCCAGTGTATTCGCAGGTCAGCTATAGATGAACCGTTACCCGGTTTGTGAACCTGGCGGAGGTTGATTTCCCCGCGAAGATTCGACAACTCTACAATTTCAGCATCAAATCCTCTGCGTGGAGCAGACTCTTGGTTACTCCAGTTGTTCATTTGCGTCCCTAGTTGAGGAGCCATCGCCCTCCGTGCGTCATCTTGTAATTTGAAGCGGGATGCTACAATCTTGTCGGGATCAAGCAGAGTGTTGCCAAGTAGGATAGAACGTTTAAATTGCAGCGCACGTTTTGCATCGGACAAGGCTTGAGCATCTCCCCTGTATATCTTGTCAAACCCTTTGTTTACCAAAACTGAAAGCTCTTTCAACATGGGCTCGTATTTTCCCACATCATACGTTGACGATTTTTTCATATCGACGTACGCGAGTTCAACCGAGGAAAAGTTCAACCACGACAAGGCATGCTGGAGCTCCAACACCTTGGACACTTCATCTATCAGTCGTGCGTATTCCTTTTTCCTGGTTTCCAGGTTCCGCTCCTTATTGGCGATTCGCAGCCTTTCTTCATAATAGGATTTCTCCTTTAATTGCTTCAAAAGTTCCTTTATCCATTGCTCTTCCTCGGTTAAATTCACGGTTGCGGGTACAGGATTCAAATTTCTGCCAAAAGAAGACGGGGATTTATGCTCCACATGGTACATTTGGGTTGGGAAACACGCTTTTGTACTAGCGTTAGCCTTTCTCTCCCTGGGAGCAGCAAACAGGGAGATCATTCCCAACAATAAGAAAGATCCTTGTATGATAACTGTTTTTAGTAACATGATATGAGCGTTGTTTAGTCAAACCATGGCAATACCTTCGATCTCTATCAGCAATTCGTTCCTGCAAACATCGGCCCACAGGTAAGAAATGGGCACCAATTGCTCGTAAGATAACAAATGTTGTTTCACTATTTCATAGTCTTCCGGGTTTTTCAAGTATACCCTCAACATACGTATCTTGGCATTGCCTATCAATTGCGAAATATTATCTATGGTGACGTTCATTTGGCGCTTAACCCCAACGTCCTTCAAGCTTTCTTCTCCTCTGATTGCTGCCGTGCCTGATATATACACCAAGCTACGTTCCCCGAAAGTCATGCTTTTAGCCCTTTCGAACTTGGGGGTCGCTTTTTCATTGCCCGCCTCCTTTAAGACATCGCTTGAATATTCATGAGCGGCCACCTGTAATTTATTATTAATAGGTGTAGCGAAGCAACATTTCGATTGAAAAATCGCGGCATCAATATCTACCGATACACCGCCCTTTGTTGCTCCAATACCCGTCGCCGCGGGATAGCCATTTTCCCATCGTGCTAACGCGTAGAACTCACCACGGGCGTTGTTGAACATCTGGTAATGCTGATTTTTACCGTCCCACGCCGTGATGCGTTCAATGTAATTCCATTGCCGTGTAATTGAAGAGATTGGAAACTTTTCCTTTTCCAAGAGTCCCCCAATCAACCGGAAAACCTCCCTCGACTGATTGAGTATACTCGTTGACAGATCCGCCTGAAAGCCTCCGGCAAAAAGTAAACGGGCACATTCGTTTTCAACGATTACATATGAATATCCCTCGTGTTCATCGTAATGCACGATATCCTTTTCTTCAGGTATGTAACTGTGCACCTCCATAACCAGCCCACCTTCCAGCGGGGGTTGCGAGACGTAAGTTAGCGCCGGCATCTGATCGCCAAACTTTTCGCGACTACGGGCACGTAGATATTCACGTTGTTCTACGAACTGAACGTTATTATTTGGAGCACCGAATACAATCAAGCGAAGTATAGACCTATCATCAGGCAGTTGAGCCATCAATTCTTTGACCATAAAATCGAAAGACCTCTCTTTCGATTTATGTATGGTATAGTCTATTTTATCGCAGTAATTCATAAAGAGTTCACGTATTCCGTTAATGCTTCGATATCTTTTTGGGAAACCTTTTCGTTAATACCGTGGCGATGTACCTCAAACACCTCTCTCATCGTGGCCGCCCGGCCGTCAAAGAGGTAGGGAGCCGTGCGCCAGACCTCACGAAGCGTGGGGGTATCCCAACCCTTTTCAAACTCCACGTCTTCACCGATTCGGTACATCTTCATATCCGTGTAATAAATACCACTGTGACATTCGCCACACTTCAATCTCTCAAACACTTTCTTGCCATTTTTTGCTTTTTTGGATAACTTGTTATTGACAAGGTAGGGGCTCGGAACAGGTTGTAACGATATGAGATATTCGTCTACGCACTGGGCGTCTTCTTCCGGTATCTCGTGAAATTGTATGAACTTGTACCCCGCACGAACGGCCTTAGCAGCGGAATCGCGTATGCCGGAAATCATGTTTGGTGGAGTAACGTGGCTGAATATTAGGCTTTTGCAGTTTTTGGGATTCCCTATACCATCGTTCATCAAGTCCCAATTCATGCCATCTGCCCGCGCTTCAGGGTGGCAACCAATACAGCTCTGCCAGTGCTGAAAACAGAGCGTTGCATCATGGAAATACTTTTCCCCTTTGTCGATAGGGCTCTCTACACGTCCGGGGTTCATGTCGACCTGTGACAAGGCATGGGTTCGGGTATCCATCACGTTTAAGGTATCCGAAAAATAGGTGGGCACGATCAAACGGTCGCCTGTCAGAAGTATTCCCCTGGGGCCATTACCTTGTAGGGGTATCCGTTCGCGTAAGCCGTACAGAAAAGTCAAGTCATATTCGAGAAGCGACTTGTCGGGAAACGCTAAAAACTTATCAAGCATCTCTTTGTGGCGTATCACGCTTATCTCATGGGTCCCCGAGTGTGCCATGAAAATCTTCTCTTCGTTACAGGCAATACCCCAAATGCCAGCAGCACCTCGCTCGGGTTCATCCACGATCACTGTCCCTAAAAACTCCAGTTGTTTCGCATCAATCACGCTAAAAGCACTCGTGTTCATCCAGCCTTGTTGCAACTGTGAAGTGGGTACCGTGAAACGTCCCAGGTTGTGAGACACGTACGCGTACTTCCCGTCAGGGGTTAAGCAAATACCTCGTAACGCGTTGCTCCCATTGGCCAATTGAATATCTTTGATCTTGGTGAAACTGTGGAGGTCAATGACCGATACGCACGCGGCCACGTAATCCACATCTGCCCGTTGAGCCGGGAGAAAGTTCGTGACAAACAGAAATTTCCCATCCTTGCTGATTATTGCCGATGTCGGTTCTCGAGGCACCGATACGGTGCGGGTCACCTTGTTTTTCGACAAATCCACTTCAGATATCGTATTCTGAAACTGGTTACACACGTATAACTTCCCTAATACCTTATTTATAATGGGTACATGGGCCCCGGAACCCACTACCACAGATGCCACCTCTTTTCCTTCAGTCAGGTTCAATACCTTGAGCATCCCTTTGGTTTTGAAAGTGGTAACATAGAGACTGTTTCCTTCCACGGCAACTCCCGTGGGTTCCTCATCCATAGCATAAGATCTAATCAATTGCCGACCATCTGAAGAATAAACGGCCACACGTTTTAGCCCTTTTTCAGATACCACTAATTCTCCTCGTGAATTCAAGGCGATACCGGTTGGGTAGCGTGGAGCCTGATTAGCGAAAGTCGACAAAGTAATACCCACTATCACGCCTAACAAAAAAGTTCTTCTACTGAGTGGCATCATCGTTTTTTGTTTTCCATATTTGAAAAATCAGTTCATATTGATGGTAAACATAGGCATTGATTTTAATACAGACAAATATTTATTCAATTATTTTCTAACTTGACTCCACCGTGGTTCGGCCAGTGTTGTATACTTAATTGATCGAGGTTAACCGAACTTCTGCTACGCCACTGACTATACATATAGCCAGAGATTAAAGTGTCTTATAACTAGAGATTCGATACAAACTAGTCGATGAATTTTCTAAGTCATCATTTCTTGGAATAGTTATTTTTTAATATTAATTTGTTTGAGAAGTTTTAAACAATAATAGTTTCTGGGAATCACCTTTTCTTCTGATTCCCAGAACTTTTTCGTATCATCAGGTTAAATTGGGATAAGCTTCTCGACCTGTTTGAGTTTCTGATAAGGAGTTTTTCCTTTTAATGAAGAATGAGGACGCTTTTTATTGTAAAAATTATGTTACTCTATTGCCAAGGCTTTTAAATCTAAAGATTTATCGCCTCTTTAAGCCTAGATCCATAGAGTGCATAATAAAGTATAACCAATTCACAAATGACAACAAGAGACCAGGTCCATTGCCAAGAACCGAATAGATCGGCCATCAAACCTTGCAACACGGGGAATATCGCACCACCGAACACTCCCATCATAAATATGCCCGAAGCTTTTGATGTATATTCTTTCAATCCGTTTGTGGAAAGGGTAAATACGCATCCCCACATTACCGAGTGGCAAAGACCTACTGCAACCAATATCCATAAATTGTTCAGAAGAATAGCTGTGATTGTAAGGATGATTGCAGCAACCGCTGTCGTAACCAGTTGTGTGCGAGGTGATATCTTCTTTAATGTGCCGGATATGATCCTTCCAACCATGAGACCACCCCAATAAAGTGTGGCCAGGAGGGCCGGTATGCCAAGGTCAAGATTCCCCACAATCAAGTTGCGATTTCCAAAGAAGGAAAGTAACGTTCCTTCTTTTTCGATCTCCATCGCATGGAGATTGACATTCACTCCAATAGCCACTTCTGCTCCCACATAAAAAAAGATTGCGATCACCCCCAGCTTAAAGTGGTTGAACGACCAGATACTCTTGTCAAGCTTTTTATCGGGATTGGATCTTATATTATCAAGATCGGGAAGAGGCAACCTGCTTGTGATCAATGCAATGAGAATGACACAAGTGGCAATTGCCAGAAAAGGGATGAATACCTGTCCGGCTGTTACCTGTTCAATAGGAATACCGCCAAACATCACCACCGTCACGAAGAAGGGAGCAATGGTAGTTGCAAACGAGTTAAAAGAGAAGGAGATGTTAACCCTTTGTACCGGTTGTGTTCCTTTCAGCGGATAGGCCGATATGTAGGGATTGATTACCACCTGCAAAATCGCCGCTGATGTACCCATCATAAAGGACCCAAGCAGAAAAACAAAGAAACCGTAAGGAATGGTATCGGTTGAGATGTGCAGCACCAGATGACTGTAGTTAATCGACATCCATGATGAGAGAGCATACAGAAGTACACCTACCGTCATAATCCAGAGCGCCCGCAATACAGTTGTCTTAAACCCGTGTCGATTAACCCATTTACCTCCAAGCGGACTGTTGAGAAGATAGCCCAGGAAGAAAAAGAAAGAGATCAACGTTGTAAATGTATTTTTCAGTTTCGCTGCATCTGCTAGAAAAGCCACTTTCAGCGGCCCCTGACATTGTCCGTTAACGGTAGTCATAAAGCCGACGATAAAATAGATAAAGGTCAGTACCAGAAAGGGAGCAATCCCATACTTTTGTGTTTTCATTTCATCGTTTTTTAAACGGTCTAAAGCGTAAAAACTGTAACAATCATCATTCTTAACAAATTGACTCTAAAAGAGACAGTACCCCTTTTTCTTTTAAATCACGTGCCATTTCCACGTAGACCTTCACAAAAGCATGCGCTTTTTTCAGATCGGTACTGCGAAAAGGAGAGATGCCCAAAAAATCAATTGGATCATTGCTCTCTATCAACAGCAAATCATCATTCGTGAGTCTTGGATCGTTTATGTCGAACGATATCCCCTTGTCATCGATCCGATACTTGAGATAGTGGCGGTAACTGGCAATAGAAAAAGCAACACGTGTCATATCCGCGTTGTCGCGAATCATGCTGATGAGATTAGGCATCACATACACTGGATATTTCGATGCACCATCCGCACAAAGACGGCTGATCTGGTCACTTACCGAGTGGTTTTTGAAACGCTCAATTAGTGTTTTCTTATAAAGTTCAAGATCGATATTTGCAGGTGCCGGCACATAAGGGCTGATGTCAATATCCATATAGTCACGCAACAGTTTTACAAACCGCTCATCATGCATCGCTTCGTCAACTTTTCTATAGCCACTAAGGAAAGAGGGATATGACAAAAGTGTATGAGAAGCATTTAGTAGGCTCAACTTCATATTTTCATAAGCAGTCACATCGTCGGTAAACTCCACTCCTACTTTTTCCCACGCGGGACGGCCGGCAATAAAATTATCCTCAATGACCCATTGGATGAAATCTTCGCAATAGACTGGAACATTGTCTTGTGTGCCGTTTTTTTTATTCAGTCTTTTTACATCATCGGGGGTGGTGGCAGGGGTAATCCGGTCTACCATACTGTTGGGAAAGGTGACATTTTCTGCCACCCAGGCCCCCAACTCTTTGTCCTGTGCTTCTATAAATGAGGTAAAAACCAGTTTGGCTGTATCGCCGTTATGCTGCAAGTTGTCACAGGTAAGGAATGTCACCGGACCGACCCCGTTCTTCATTCGCCTGCGCAACCCCTCGGCAACAAAGCCAAAAACAGTTTTGGGAATGGCAGGTTTGGTCAAATCAAATTGTACGAGATCATTCTCAAAAATAAATACACCCGTAGTTTGATCCACGTTATACCCTCCTTCCGTAATGGTACATGTGATGATTTTTACATTTGGATCTGCCAGTTTCATCAACCCCGCTTCAGGTTCTTCAATAGCCCAGATCAGCTCTACAATTGATCCAATCTGATATACTTGGTCTCCTCCCGTACTTCCACATACGGTTAACGTATAAAGGTTGTCCTGCTTACGGAGTCCTTTCACGATTCGCTCATCGCTGGGCAAAAGATTTAAACCACATATTCCCCATTGTTTCTGCGATGGATCGGAAAGCAGTTGGTTGGTATAAAAAGCTTGATGTGCACGATGAAAATTTCCTACGCCGATGTGTACAATTCCTGCTGTTACTTCTTCTCGGTTATATTCCCACGATATGATATCTTTTCTCATGATTTTTGTTAATTTATAAATTAGTGAATTCTGACTGGTATAGGAGATGACCACTTTCACCAACACCTGCTCTTTTTCGGAAGTGTTGTAAGTGACGAATGCTCTCTAATTTAAAAAACGATTGTAAAATCAGAGACATTAAGTTACTTGATGTTTTTCAATCTATTCTGATATTTTAAAAACAAGTATTCATAGCATTCTACCAAATCCTTTTCATCATCATAATGACATTCATACATAAAAGGACCACGATAGTTTACTTCATTTAACGAAGCTAGTATTTTTACCCAATCATTCTCTCCTTCGCCACTACATGGAAAATAGTGAAAACAACGTGTACTTCCATCTCCATCACTTATATGCACACTCTTGAGTCTATCTCTCAATGCTAAAACCAATTTATGAGGTTCAGAGATATGATTCATGTCAACAGCAAAACCTATGGAGAGTGGCAATCGATTCATAAACTCTAGTATTTCATCAATCGTACGTGGAAAAGTAGACGCTGTCATTCCATTGATGACCGAAGTATTTGCACCACCATTTTCAAAAACCATAGTTGCTTTCATTTGCATAACTTTAGTGTTCAGTACATTAGCCGATTTAACGGCTTGTTGCTTTCGAAATTCCCTTTCATTTGGTGACACTAAATGAGAAGCATGAAATAAGATGATTTTTGGTTCCAATATCTTTATAAAATCTAGCATTTTTAAATGCATTTCAACTACGGACAACCGGGTATTTTCATCCTTGGTAGATAAATCTGTGTAAGATACTCCGGGCATATGGATAGACCAAATGTCAATTCCTGCATTATCTACAATATTTTTAACCTCGTTGAACATTGTTGTCAACTCCTGATCAGTATAGATAAAATTTAGATTTTTATCTATAAGCGCCTCAAAGCCCCCAATTTCAACATGATCAATACCTACTTTTTAGCATATTGCATTTTTTCATTGGATATTGATTTAAATGAAACAGTATATCCAATTTTTAAAGGTTCTACACTTATAGCAAACATAAAATTGCTATTAATTAGAAATCCATTTATAATCAAAAAAGCACGTAACAAATAATTTAAAGTAATTTTACCTTTTTTCATCTTTCAATATTTACGTTAATTTAATGTCGATATCCATAAGAGCATTGGGACATTATAAAAAATCAAATAAACTTTGTCTGTTCAGCCCAAATTGTACTTAGTCATTTTGAAATAAAGTATAATTTAAAAACTTGGCTTCTTTTATGGGTGGAAAGGCAAATTTAAATAATTTCTTTCCTTTTGTCAAAGGATAGAGTCATTTTCTTTCCTTAGCAGGGTCAACCGTGAGTTCTACTAAGAAGTGCAAATGATTCGAAGCTGTCAAGCCGAGAACATGAAAAACACTCGGGGAGCGCCGTCGGCAAGGGGCTGAAAGCCCCGACGAGACATGGGTAAATTCCGGTAGCAATACAAAAAAGTAAGGGGAGACCGCGGAGTGCCTGGGCAAACGATCGTTGCTATGATGACACCCTTCATCGGCACCATCAAGAGTATTACAACCGATAACGGGAGCGAGTTGGCGGGGCACAAGTACATGGCCCGGTGGCTCAAGACGAGGGTTTACTTCCCGCTATTTTCTGTGATGTCAACAATTATGTATATATTTACAACAAAAAATAGAGATGGGTTTTACGCACTTTTTTGGGGTGCTGCCATATTCGATTACCAATCAAAATATTATAAAAACAAATTTCGTATGCCCTTTCTTTCATTTGTCGATATTATGAACTTAGGTAAAATATTTTTATTGATGCTATGCTGCTCTCTTCCCAAATCCTTGTTTCCCCAGCAGCCTCTTCCGAAGAATGTTAAAACACTTCTTCACACATTGCCGGAGTTGAGTCATGCTCGTAACCACAGAGAGTTATTGTACCAATATTCGGTTGGAGATTTCAGTCATGTGTCAGACGAAGATACCCGGGAAGCCATCAAAGAGCTTGCTAAAAGAGGTGTCGGAGTTATCACTTTTTGGGAAAAAGGAGATAAGATGGAGCAACGTATTCAGGAAGGTATTCGAATAGCACATATACAAGAAAGTCTCGGCTTGAGTGTAGTGGTAGATGTTTCAAGGCTTCTTTACGGTTTTTTTGATGGTACACCCGCTACTTCTCACATCGATGGGAAAGGCGGGGTTTTTACCGACAACTCATTCGTGGGGCAAACAATGGGTTGCCCTTTTACCGTTGAAAAACAGATACCCGTTATCAAAGCCAGGATTGTTGCTTACGCGGAAGCTTATAAAAGAGCGGGAATAAACATAAAAATGGTAACAGCCGACTGGGAAATTGACGGTCCCCTTGAATGGAACGACGCCTGGTCCCATTCCAAACGTTGTGTGAGATGTTGTGAAAATGTACCGAACATTCAAGATTTCCTTTCCTTTCAAGCGGTATTGAGGTCGAAACGTAGTAAATTGATGCATGAATGTTATAGCGGACCTATATTGGAACGGTTCCCGGATGCATTGGTGACGAATTACGCGACGTACCCGAATGACGGATGGCGCTATTGGTACGATTATTTCGAATCTCCTCAACCTGAACTCCCTCACATGAAAGATCAGAAGGCTTTATATCGCCCATGGTATGATGAATTTACGGAAACAGGATTTACCCTCGCTATGCCAGTTGTTTATACATGGTACCCCACCTATATGTGGTATCCGGATTATAGCGATGACTACAGGTGGTTTTACAATATGTTGAAAGTGGGCAGTAATGCAGGGAAATCTACCCCTTCGGGAATTCCCATAGCCACATTTGTTCATTGGCATACTACCGCTCCACCTAATAATCCAGACCCGGAAGTCAAGCAAATGGGTAAGGAGGCATACAAGGAATTGCTCTGGCATTTGCTGTTGCGTGGTAACGACATGTTCTTTTCCTGGTGCACTTCAGAAGAGTTGGAAATAGAAATGGAACTGCTTCAATCGGTTTATAACAGTTCTCTCGAATATAACCAATGGTTTGAATCGGGACGCCCCATAACTTTCGATGTTCCGGTTGACGAAAAACACGTAATATCCGGTCTGTTGTTAAACCAGAAAATATTGGTCAGGCGTACCGATTTTATCGAGCATCCTGGGCCCATAACTATTTTTGTAAATGGTGCTGCATTGTCTGTTCCCCATAGACCAGGGGAATGTCAAATTATTACATTGAGAGAATAAGAACATCGTCCATAAGGGGAGTGGGTCGCCTGCGTTGCTTTCCTCATCAAATCTCAAATGCAACGTGTACGAGTAGAGGCTATCTAAATACTCGTTGTACGTGGAGGTGATACGTGAATAGAGATTAAATATTATTTCCTATATTTCTTCGAGTTCGGCTTTCGCCCACAAGTTGCCGTGCGATAGCTCCACGGCGCTTTCCAAGTCGCTTTTCGCGCGGCTGTTTTCACCTTTCCCTTTATACCCTAACCCCCTGATCGTTTGGTATCTTGATTGCCTTACTTTTCGTGCTTCCAGCTCTCCAAACTTCAAGCCAACGTTTGAAACCTCCGTGTTTAGTTGCCGGTTAGCCTCTTCGATCATCGCGTCAAAGATTTCAGTGGCATGGGCACGATCATTCAGTTTCAGGTAACTCAAGCCTTGGTAATAGCTCGTCACGTCGATTCGTCCGACAGCTTGTTCAGCCGCGTTCGTGAAGTACCTCTTAGCCGTGTCGTTATCTCCCAACGCCTCGTGAGCCAAGCCAATATAATAGTTGACCTGGATCTCCCTGCTACCCATCCGGGAGCTACCGGCTTCCTCTTCCGGTATTTGGGCATCAAGGAAACATGCCAGTGCCTTGTCGGGGGCGTTATCGTTCAAGTACTTTTTGCCCAGCATTAATTGAGCATCAATAGTGGTCTCCCTGACCCTTGATGAACCTTCACGGTAAGCGAATACCATACCCTTTAAATACTCGACAGCCTTGTCCGGTAAGCCCGCCAGCGTGAGTACCGCGATCTGCCTGATGAAGGCGTCATCCCGCCGCTTGACCACCTCGTTTTGTCCCCGGAACAGCTTCAACCGTTTTTCAACGGGCGCGTTACTCAGTTCATAGAGATCGTCTAACTCGGTGTAGTAGATGGCTTCATCCTTGGTGACCTCGATGGCTTTCTCGTAATAGGAGATAGCGGTTGGGATATCTTGGTAGTGACGGTAATACCCCATGCCCAGGTTCCTGAATGCTACTGCCAAATCGGGGTTCTTCTCTACCGACCTTTTCCAGTGCTCTATGGCCACTTCGGGCTGTTTCTCGTACAAGATGTTCCCCATGTAATAATAGGCCTTGCCATCGCCCGGGTTGTACTTCAGGGCTGTTTCCAGCACTTTTATGGTCCCGAGGCGGTGTGGGAAAATGTAGTCCACCGATTTTTCGGCGGCCGATTTGAAATATTGTAACGCCTCTCGTTCTTGGTGTTTTTTATCGGCGATGTAACCGAGGTGATAATCGAACATGGGATTGTTGCCGTTGAACCTGAGCAATACATCCCTCGCCTCCTGTAGCAGTCCATCCCGTATGTAGCCCACCGCGAGGTCAAGGTAATTTTCATCAAAATCGCGCATCTCCCTGTTCAGTGCTGCAAGCACCCTTCTTGCCTCCTCTTCATGGTCGGCTGCTTGTAAAGTCAGGTAATACTCGTTTCGTATCCTGAAATCAAGCGGATCGACATGCATTATTGGCTCCATTTGCTCCATCGCCTGAGCATACCGGCCTAACCTTCTCAACAGGGATGTTCTCAGCGCGATGGCCCCGTTATTTTGCGTGTTCGTGCTAAGCGATTTCTCTATTTGAGACAACGCCTTACCGAACTCCCCTTTCATGGTTGATATTTGTGCCAATTCAAAGTAAGCCGCGGAATGATAGGCGTAATCCCAGGTCGCACGGTAAAGCGTGTCGATCGCTTCGTCGTGTAACTCGAGGGCCTTGAGCGTTAACCCTTGAAGGTACAAGGCCTCGCACGCAGAGGGACGGGTGTAATCTCGTGTTAAACGTTCGATCGCTTTTGATAGATAGCGTCTGGCGTTTTCGTAATCGCCGTTTTTGAGGTAATGGTTTCCAACGGCGATGTTTGTTCGGGTATCTCCCGGGTCTCGCCTCAACGCCTCCTGGTACCAATCCATCTCGTTGTCGCGGGGAGCGTAAAATTGTTCTACCCTCTTTCCCGTCAAGTAAACCTCCTCTATCGTTGGGAGTTCCTCAGGTGAACGATACCCTTCCCATTCCTTAGGAAGCTCTTCAACCGGATCAAATTCCACCGGTTGATAGTCGACCAGCAACTCGTCGTTTTCAGCATTTACCAAGCTCGTGTAAAGGTCGGTCAACTTGAATGTACCGTTTAACGTGATGGTTTCCGTGAAAGGCTCGTTCGGCGAAACGCGCACGTCTTTTTCAAATACAACCTTGTCTTGGCTCTTGAGTACCACCTTCGCGTTGTCTACGCGTCGTGTCGCGTAATAGCCGAGGAAAATGGCGTTACCCCCTCTCTCTTCCAGGTTTACGGCACCGTTCAGGTTGGCGTTTTTGAATCCTTCTATACCTTTTACCGGGTACCAGTATTGTTCCCACTTTTTCACTTCATAAGGACGTATCCAGCTGTAATCCGGTTGGTTGTCGGAATAGGCACCCACCATTATTTCCACGTAGGGCCCATCCTCCTCGGTTAACCTCGCTTCCGTGGCTTGACCCCGCGGACCGGAACCCCACTGCCAAAGCTTGGCTCCCCTCACGATGTGATGATCGCCCACGTGGACCGTACCCGCGTTTTTATTGTGATCGTACCCTCCCATGAAATCCTCTTGCAGTTCATGAATGAAAAATGAATTGGACTTTTTGGTGTTCTTCCACCAGCTTATATCCACCCCCTCGGAATAATCGGAACCGACAAAATTGGTGGAGGTAGAAACGGGCCAGGTTGAAAAGTCGGTCTTAGAGTGAAACGTTACTACTTGAGCGCTCGGGGGAAATATGGTTTGATAGTTCTCGTTGGTGTGGGTGGCCACGTTAGCCCAGTACAAGAAAGAGTGGGTATGCGGGGAGGCGTTGAAAATTCTCCCATCTACTTTAAAGTACGATCGGTCAGGAAACAGGGTGATGCCAATGGTCCACCTCATGCCGTGTCTTGGCTCGTACTCTCCCACCCAAATGGTTTTACTGCCATCACTGTTTTCGGTCGTCGTGTAGTTCATCGGAAGGAATGTTGAGGCCCTGTGATGATGTAAAACGCACCATTCAATACCCCCGGAGACCCATGCACCGGTCATCCCGATGTTCGATGGCTTAACTACGTTGTTCCTGTAAATAAAGTGGTAATCGTTCCCCTTGTCCGTCGCGTAATAGAGTTTTCCCCCTATTTCCGGGGCGATGGCCAGTTCAATGTAATCGTTTTCCAGTACAACCATTTTCCACGGTTTTTCAACCCGCTCTCCCGTGTACTGATCGTTCATTTTTAGCGGGTAATAGTGCCTTGATGCTCCTTGGTATGCCTCACTCCTGAAAAATATCGGGTTCTTTTCGTGAGGTGCAACGGTACAGGTTGGCATAATTAATGACTTTTCATGGAGTGAGACGGTGCCTTGAGGGTTGATGGTCCCTAGCATTACGAATAAAAAGGCACAGATGATTGTCACTTTTACCTTCATGGTTGTATATTTTAAAATTACTGGTTTATAATTAACAGCCAGCCCTCTTTGCTTTTCACCGGAATGGGCTCATTAATGGCGAAGCTGCGTCTGTTTTGAAAGTTGTCAACGTGTGGAGCCTCGATGGTTGCTTTCGAGGGGTCCATCTTTAACCGTTCCCAATCGATAGATAGCTTAACCGTGCGGTCTTGCTCGTCAAAGTTGCCCAGGGAAACGAGCACTTTCTCGGGCTTCACGTAGGCCGTTGCTTTCACGTGGGGGTGGTTCGTGGTTACCGGGCAGGCTTCATCCCAACACCCTATCATCCGGGCCTCCTCTATGCCAAACTCCTTCCAGAGCTTCCATACCGGGGCGGGAGAGAATTGCCCGTAGGAGTGGCGCGCGGTAGCACCATATACCATGCCCAGGAAACGGTTCCCACCGTCCTGCAACATCTCGCTCATCTGCCCGAACGGGATACCTGAAAAGGTGACGAACCACTCGTCGGGCATCATCCGGTTGTATTGAAAGCTCTCCCCGAACCAGAGCCGGTCCACGTAAGGGAAGAAACCGGCGTATTGATTGGCGGGCCCAACGGAGTACCACGTGTTGGAATGCAGGTCTATCAGCGCGGAGGGGCGGTATCGGGCAATGATCTTGCGCGCTCGCTTCATCACCTCCCTGTCGAATGAGACATCATCCATGTAGATGCCGTCAATCTCGTAATTCTCGAACATCCAGCGCAACCCTTCGAGGTAGTAGTTTATCCATCGCGAGAAACCGTTCAGCACCAGTGCGGCATCGGACGATTTCAGCTCGGTGAGTGGCGTGTACCATGCCGGCTTGTAATCATCAATCAAGTGTTCGCACAACCATGGAACACCGTACCCGATCCCGGTGACGAAAATCTCATGGTTCAAGCTTTTAAGCGCGTGTACTTCCGTCGTGTAGGTTGATTGTTCCCGGATGGTGTAATACAACTTTACCTTGCGATTTTCCGCGTGCTGTTTCTTGATGTATTCAATCAACGGCGTTCGTACCACGTAGGGGTAGTTGATGTAGGGATTCAAGTACTGGGCATGATGGATGTTGGCGATATTGGCCCCTTCGAGCGCCGCTTTCGGGAAGTCATCAGGGTGGGAGTGGAAGTATCTTTCAGAAAAGTGCTTGGCGGGGTTGACCGGTTTAATCGGCGTGATCAGCAGGGCGAACTCGAAGTCGATGGGTTCCTCGTTGAGGACCCGATTGCCGGTAAGGGCAGTGACGTTGGCAACTTGGTTCCCGTTCCCCGACACCGAGATGGTTCCCTTGCCCGCGTTTGCCCATGTTGAAGGTGGTTCCGGCTTATAATCTTTTAGCAGCGGGCCGTGGTACGTGCCTCCCCTGAATTCCACGTGTAGCCCCGATTTATCACCCCCTATCCAGTAGCTGTCCCAAGGGCCTTCCCAGTTCCACGAGTAGTTGTTGGGGCGCTTGCCGCCGTCGACCCCTATTCCCATGAAGTATTCCGATGATACGGGGGTGTATGACGTCACCAGCTTGATGTTTTTTACCCGGGTCTCCTTACTCGCGGACACCCGGATGTTGTAACGGGTGTACCCGTCAAACTCCATGTAGGCGTTACACTTGAATTGTATTCCCTCCTGCTCTGACGATGCCTCCCATTGCACCAAACCGTTGGCTTTTTTCTCAACCTGCAGGTTTCGAGCGCTAAAGGTTACAGGCTGTCGATCCGTTTCCACGATGAAGGCGATGGGTTGGTTCAAGATTTGGCGATCGTTGATAGCAATGGATGTCGGCAACCCGTTCGCGTTAAGCTGCAACGTTTTTCCCGTGGCCGTTATCGTGGTGCCGTCCAGCTCCATGGGGTTATAAGGAGCCACGGGTTCATCGTCCATCCCGATGGTTGAGTTGAGCCACCTCAAGCGCGCGTGCCTCCACAAATCCCCGTCTCCCCGGTCGGCCAACAGCTCCTTACCCACGTGAATCGTTACCTCGACGGTTCGCGGGGTAACACCTTCCGCCGACACGGTAGCTGTCCCCTTGTACGCTCCCCCGCGCACGTTCGTCGGCACTTGAAGACCGCACCACAAGGCTTGAACTTTTTCATGAGGCACGTTAACCTGAAAATCAATCGGCTTCCCATCCCAGTTGGTCCCGCCCATGTTGAAGCAGGTAACCTCCTCGCCGGGAATCACGTTCCCCGAGCTATGCTTGAAGTCGCTGAACGTCAGGCGGACGTTTTTCAAAGGTCGGGTGGTTGCCCACACCCCTATTTGCCAGGTGTAATACTCGTTAGGCAGGGCATACCCTGTAAAGTCGGTAGTTTTTCTTGTTTTCACCCAGCGGGCGGGGATGGTGGTTAACCGTATGGGGTAAGCGCGGTCTTCGGGGAATAGGGCAAAGTCCCCGGAATGTTTTTGTTTTAACTGTTGTATCTCTTCTTCCGTCGCGATTAGTCCCATGGGGGTGAAGAAATCGAACTGGGTCCGGGCTTCAAACCGGGTTAGCCTCGCTTCAGGGATATCGTCGAGGTTGGCCCTTACTTTCTGTTCCCAGTCGGGATTCGCGTTATATTCCGGTGGCAGGTAATCATTCCAGGGTTTCCCGTAGCGCGCGTCTCCCCACGTGTCGCGGTACTTCGCGGGGAGGTAATACAGCCCGTAGGTCCCGGGAATCGTTCGCGGTTGAAAGGCTATCACGCCCTTCTCGGCAGAGAGGTGGATGATGCTGACGTTCTCGATTTTTTCTCCCGTTTGCACGTCCATTACCACCACCTTTTTCGTCTCCGGGCGCAAGTCGGGGCGGCGCCATGGCAAGGTCACCTGCACGGCGTCTATCGTGCTCGAAAGCATGTTGCCATCCACTTCAACGATGGCCCGGTGATTTCCCAGTGAGTCTGCATGCCACGTCGAATCGGCGATGGTAAACCGGACGCCGTCCGGGTTGAAATCCAGGTATTGGCTCTCACCGTCGGGGTAGTTTCGCGTGCAGGCGCAAACCATGCAGGCAAGTAGCAAGGGGGTGATTCTCACAAGAAAGCTTCGCATAATTTTTTAATTATTTAGCTTTAAACAAACAACGTGATGGCCATCACACGTGCCGTCTCTTTGTTTATGAAAATAGTTTTCCCAAAACTACAAAAAAAACCTCATTACCACGCCACGTGTCGGAAATAATCTCCCCGTCACGGCATGCACGGTTGATTGCCCGGTAGGTAATCGTGATTTTTTACGTGTGCCATGCATTGTCAAAATCTACTTTGGTAAATAATTAACATCTTAAAAAAATTTTAGTGTCCACTTTTTGAAGCTGGTACAAAACACCGATTAAAACACCACAAAAAACCTCAATGAAGCACCACAAAAAACCTTAATAGAATACCACAAAAAACCTCAACGATTAAGGTTAATTCAAATATTTTCAATATCTTTGCGTCAAACAATAAACATAATCCATATGGAGTATTTATCGAGAATGGCGGACGGGTTGCTTGGAGAGAGATTAGAAGCTTTCGGAGCGGTATTGATAGAAGGACCCAAATGGTGCGGTAAAACCACTACTGCTATACAAAAAGCCAAAAGCGTTTTGCAGTTGCAGGACCCGGAGACACGGGCAGGATATTTGGCCACGGCTGCCATACGCCCGTCATTACTTTTAGCCGGCGATACCCCAAGATTAATAGACGAATGGCAAATGGCCCCCGTACTATGGGACGCTGTAAGAGTTATGGTGGACAGAAGAGGTAAACCGGGACAATTCATCCTTACCGGTTCTAATACTGTTGATGAATCTGCGATTATGCATTCCGGTATAGGTAGAATTACCCGAATGCAAATGTTGCCGATGAGCTTGTACGAATCCGGAGAATCCAACGGTACCATCTCGCTATCCGAATTGTTTAACAACCCTGATTTAGAGATAGATGGAATTACTTCCGATATGAGTATTGAAGGGCTGATTTATGCCGCGTGTCGCGGTGGATGGCCCGCTTCCTTAAAACCGGTTATGGAAAACGCGCGCCTACTAATAGCCAGGGATTACGTGAACAGCGTTTGCAGCATCGAGGTATCAACGGTTGACAACATCCAAAGGGATGAAACCTTGGTGCGACTAATCCTTCGCACCTATGCCCGCAATATCTCTACCCTCGCGAAAAAATCGAGCATGCTTAAAGATATACGATCAAAAATAGAAACATTGGCGGAAAACACGTTCGACAGCTACGTGGAAGCATTAAAAAAACTTTTCGTGATACAAGATATTGACGCGTGGAACCCTGCTATACGATCGGCCACGGCCATACGAAGCAGCCCCAAGCGAGGATTGGTAGATCCATCCATCGCAGTTGCCGCGCTGGGATTGACCCCCGAGAAACTGCAAATGGACTTGAAGACGTTTGGCTTTATCTTCGAGTGCATGGGCATACGCGATGTAAAAGCCTATTCTCAAGCCCTTGGAAGCACTATATCTTATTATCACGATCGCTACGACTTAGAAGCCGATGCAGTGATGCATCTACCGGACGGTCGGTACGCTTTAATCGAATTCAAGTTAGGTGGCAAAGAGATTGAAAAGGGCGCCTCGCACCTTTTGGAAATAAAACGATTGGTCAAAGAGGCCAACGGGTCATCCGGTCAAATGAGATTACGCGAACCTGATCTGTTAATAGTTATCACCGGGGGCCCCATCGCATATTCGCGTCCCGATGGCGTTAAAGTAATCCCGCTTGCCTGTTTAAAGGATTGACCGTAACTAAAAATTATCGTCAAAATCTACTTTGGTAAATTATTGACATCTTGGTGTTCGCGGTATAATAGTCAAAAGTAATGATTTTTTATCTTGAAAAACATTCTAATGTTTAAAAGTAATGATGGTTTTCTTCTGAAAAGCCCTTTATAAAGGGCTTTTCAGAAGAAAAGTCGCCTTAAAGTACTCATCAATAAACACTTTTCGGTGTTCTTTGGATAGCCCGTTATGATTTCGCAACTTGGACTTCAAGTCGGTAAACTTGCCTTCCAAGCCGTTATTGGTGTTAGGAATACCTGATCCCGGGTTATCGTACCACGTCCACAAGTAAGGCATGTTTCGCTTTATACTCAAGTAAGCACTACGAAGTCTCGGGTGCGTGTAATGACTTTTCCCCGTCTTTTTGTCTCTCGTGCGCTCTTTAAGAAATCCCGACCATTTCATACACCACTCCTCGAACAGCCCCGTGAAACTCTCCTTGTCCGTGTGGCAAAGCATCTTGGCGATAGAGAGCAACTCCTTGGAGGCTTCAAGTTCCGGGGACTGGGTCAGGTAACGCTTAACGATCTGTACCTGGTGGAATTGGCACATTTGCACCTTGTACTGGCTAAACATTTGAAACATCCCGCGAAGCCCGTCGCAAACGATACCCTCTATCTTGAAGTCGTTCAAAAGAAGCCAGTCAAGGCCTTCCTTGTAATCCGCGAGGGTTTCCTTACCGTTTATGAACTTACGCCACAGCACCTTGCCCGTGAGACTGTCTTTCATTACCACCACCCCGAACTTCTTGCCCCAGTAGGTGGCATCCATCAAGACAACAACGTTCTTGTCGCGGGAAATAATCCTTGTCGGACGTTTTGACGATAACTTCCTTCTGACCGTGCTCTCGCTAACGTTATAGTGAACGGATAATTGCTGTATGGTCTGTTTACCAAACAGGTAGTCATCGTAAAGCCGGTCGACATCTATCTTTTTCCTGTCAATAAATTGACGTTTACACGTCAAGCATTTAAAGCGCTGTTTACCACGAACTTTCCCGTTTTTAACCGTGGCACGCGAACCACAGTAAAAGCAAATTTTTTACCCATCACCTTTAAAATGCTTCAAAGTTAGTAATAATGGGGGTTATAGAAGATTTCATCATTACTTTTGAACATTAAGCCGTGTTCGCAAATTTCCCGCAAAGGTACAGGTTTTTCCCCGGAATACCCGTGCGGGACTATTACAAGCTGGGGACACTAGATCACTTGAATCGGATTGTAGAAGCTGCAAAAGTGCATGGGGTAGCCATCGATATCAACAACATGCACGTTCCCCTGACGAGGAATTTATCACCATGGCGAAGAGGGCCGGTTTAAAGTTCACGTTCGGCTCCGATACCCGGAACTACCTCATGGGGCGACTCGATTACTGCCAAGAGATCGCAAAAAAATGCAGTCTGACGCGAAACGATTTCTTCGTCCCGAAACGAGCGTTGTAAAGCCTTGATAACAACGGAAGGTGAATTCACCTTCTATTTCAAAAAGTATTCGAAAAAGGTATAGGCTATTTGGTTGGACTCCTCGTTTGGGGAATGGTCTGGTCGATTACTCATCGCCACCCTATGATCGAATCCTAGTAACTTATTGATGGCGATGGTATGATTCAAGGGAATCCAACGTTCTACCGGATCGGATGAACCGCCTGACACCAGGAAAGGACGAGGAGCCATTAAAGCGTGTAACTCGTGCAAATCATACCCTTCGCTTCTGAGTCTGGGGTACAACCCTTTACCCCGTTCACCAGTTTTGGACCAGGTGTTATCCCATGGCGGGGGGTAGTAACCCAAGTACCAAGGCTCCCAGTAATTGACGTTGGAGCCTTTGGTTTCATCAAACACGATACCCGGATCGCTCCAAACCGCGCAAGCGAACTTGGGGTACAAGCAAGCGGCAAACATGGCCCATTTCCCCCCGTACGAATGCCCCATAACCCCTATCCTACCCGGGGCCACATCCTCCACCTTCGCCAGTGCTTCTAAGGCATTAGCCGCCGCGTATGCAAGCGCGGATAAGGGTTGCAGCGTTACATTTTCTATACAGGGGTAGTAGAGAGAGTAGGTGCGGTTGCGCGTGGTTTGGGTTGTTCCCAACGAAAGGGTCACGAATCCCCGCTTGGTGAGTTGATACGCGAAATCCATATTCGGTCTACCTTCGCCTATCGCCGTTTCAGGTTCGTAAAACAGGGTGATTACCGCGGGTTTTTCACCCTCCCCGTCAGGTATCAGCAAGTATCCTTCGGTCTGCTCGTTGGGGGTCCAGTAAAACCTCACAAGGTGTTGCGTGAAATCCTCCCGCTTTTCCGTCCCAATGATATCGAATGTTTCGTCGGTCAAGATGGCTGGCCATTCGCCCATCATCTCCATCCATTTGGCACGAATCTCTTGCGCCCGCATGTTCCATTCCTCTGCGGTTCGCACCGTGTCACCGTTGTAAAACAGCAAAGGTGAGCGGTAATCCCCGTAAGCGTCTTGGAGCTCATCGGGAGGTGCAAAGTAGGGTTTTATCACGTTCCACGCATCACTTTTGTGATTTTGCGCGGCGACATGAGCGCAAAAGATAGACAAAAAAATGATGGTACACGTTTTTCTTACAATTTCATTTCCCATCCCTGTTCATATTTTCTACTCCAAAGCTTGCTTGCCGTTCTGCTGTTTTTGATGTGTCCACTTTCGGGATCGGTTTCCAACACGATATTCGTACGCTGCGCAATATTACCCAGGTGTGCCCACGTTGTGCTGATGCAGCCCACGTTGATATCGGCGTTGAGGGGAGTACCCAACCGTATTCCATCGAGGAAATTTGAAAAATGAAACGAGTCTAGCTGCTGGGTAGGATTCACGGTATCACCGGCTTTGAATCCCATATCGCTGGTTACATCCTTTACGAGATTGTTCTTTAAATCGTATATCCGGTAAGCATTTCCCCCGCCTATCACCAACGTTCCCTTGCTACCGTAAAAAGCGGCCCCCACCGTTGAGCCCTCAATGGATTTCCCGTTACAACTTCTCGATTCCCAGGTTATCATCTTACTATTACCAAACTGCATGTTCACCACCTGCGTATCCGGGAACTCCCAGTCATCTTCATACACATACCTTCCACCCGATGAGCTCACGAGGGTCGGGAAGTTCAAGTTCATACCCCACCTTAAAATATCCAGGAAATGCACTCCGTTATTCCCGGCCTCACCTGTCCCCCAATGATAGAACCAATGCCAATGGTAGTGCAGGAAGTTGTCTTTATAATCGGGTACCCTGGGTGCCGGTCCTTGCCACAACTCCCAATCCAACCATTCCGGTACCGCCGTAACTTTTCCAATGCCTATGGCGGGCCTGTTGTTTGCGTACCACGTTTTGCCAAAATAGACATCCCCAATGGCCCCATCCCGCACCTCTTGCACGGCGCTGATTAGGTTGGGCCACGATCTTCTCTGCATACCGGTTCCCGCTACCACGTTGTATTTTTTCACCGCCTGCATAAGGATCTCATCTTCGGCGGGATTATGGCTCGTGGGTTTCTCTAAATAGACATGCTTGCCCGCTTTCATAGCCATTAACGCGCCAGGAGCGTGCCAATGCTCCGGGGTCGCAATGATAACGGCATCTAAATCCTTGTTCTCCAGTAGCTTGCGTATATCCTTTTCACCTTTGGGCCTGTTACCCGCGTTTTTGACTATATTCTCAATACACTTTGCCATTGCACGACTGTCCACATCACATACATAAGCGATTTCGCACCCTTTTTCTCGTGCAAAACCTTGAGATAAAGCATTTCCCCTTGAGTTCACTCCTATAGCCCCCATGCGTATCCTTTCGTTGGCCCCCACGATGTTCTTGTAACTTTTAGCACTAAAACTTGGTAACACACCTCCAATTGACACCGCGGTTGTACCGATTGCCACGTTTTTGATGAATTCTCTTCTAGATGTCATAATAAATACCGTTACTTTATATTTATACGTTTTGAACCCGTTCTGCAAGATGTTTTTATCACCATTTCATAACTGATTTTTTTAATTTAATAAGCTTTGAAAAATCAGCATTAAAGGTTTTTTTGTAGAAGATCCACACAATATTTATTTTTCATCCTGCTTAATCTGTTAAAAAAGAAATGCCTCTTTGAAAACTTCATTATTTCATAGCTACATCTCTAATATCCTGGATTTTGCTTGAATTCAGCACCATAATTCAGATCAATTTGGGCTTGAGGTATTGGCCACAAATTGTTATGATCCTGAATGTTTGCCCCATGCAAAAGAGGGTTATCATGATACTTTCTAGTTCTTTCCACTAATTTCCCCATTCTTAAAAGAATAATCATTCTCATCTCCTCCGCATACAACTCGCGTATCCGTTCATCCAGGAGGTAATCAATATCAACATCTTCTGGCTTAACAGGCTTCGCATTCGCTCTTCTTCTTACAACATTGATATCTTTTGCAGCCATCACTTTATCATTCAGACCAATATATGCCTCAGCTCTAAGCAAATAAGTTTCAGCCAATCTCATGGCGTAAAAATCGGTATGAGTATGTCCACCCCCCTTTCTGGCAAAATTAGAAATAGTACCCTGTATTACAGGATTCCACCCTTTCATAAAAAAGGGATAGATATAATTTGTCGTATCTTTTAAAAGATTTCTTGTTCCAGGAGGAAATTCAGACAAATCTATTTTTTTACCATCATATTCAGAATCCGGATTCTCATAATAAAAATTTCTTTTTATATTATGAGGAGCATTTCTTATATCATTATCCCAATCACTTTGCCATATATCGTAAAACACCAAATTAGTCCCTCTCATTCTGGCAACTTGCACCCCTAATGTATCCGAGATCGTTTCTTTAAAGGCTGGTTTACCGTCAGGTGCTAGACCAAATTTCTGCAATCTAGGTCCATATATCCCAGACCAATATAATCCTCTAGGACTACCTAACTCTGAGTTCGGTTCAATTTGAATCGCCCAAATTGTTTCAGTATTCAAAGGTGGATTTTGATTGCCATATCTGAAAAGATCCCAATAAACGTCACCTGTCCCAAAAACATCAAATTGATTACCGAAACGTTCTGTCATTAACTCATAACCAAAATCATTTATAACTCTTGTTGCCGATTTAACAGCTTCGTTATTTTTTTTCTGTGCCAAGTAAACGTCTGTAAGTAAATGCAAGGCGGCTCCTTTTGTAAGCCTCCCTGGAGTTTTTTCTTTTCCGGGAGTTGGGAGAAAATTACTCGCTTTGATTAGATCTTCCTCTATTTGAGTATAAACATCTTCCTTCGGATTTCGCACGAAGTCTACTTTTGCCTCGTCAACCACGTATGTCACTAAGGGAATATCCCCCCACAATGTTACGGCAATTCTGTGACACCAAGCTCTAAAGAAAAGAGCTTCTCCAAGACTTGTTTCTTTTTGTTCTGTGCTATTCCATAAAACAGGGTCCAATTCCTCGATTGCACGAATAATAAGATTTGCTGCCTGTATCTGGTTATATAAAGTTCTCCACCAAGTATTGATTAATTCATAATGAGGGGTTACACTAGTTTCATAATTTGTAAGGAAACGTTGCCCCCCTGGAGTCTCTCCATCATAACCAATATCAGTTCCCATCCCATATAAACCATACGGTTGCATGCCAACCTCGCAATAAGACCATTTTTCTCTCAAATCAGCATACAGACCCACAATACCTTGATCAATACCTTCAGGCGTAGTATATGCATTGGAAGGTGTTAGAAAATCCAAAGGATTCTCTTCTAAAATCACATCTTCATTACAACTCGTTAAGTTCACAACAACTATCAATGCAAATATTGTCTGTAAAATTAATTTAAAATACATAGTTCTCATAATTTTCATTTTTTCATTGTTTCAAAACCTTAATCTTAAACCAAAATTGACATCTCTTGTCATCATTTCATAATAGTCGCCTAATTCAGGGTCAAATCCTTCCCAATTAGTCCAAGTATAAAGATTATTCCCATAAATATATAATTGTAACCCTTGAATTTTCAACTTGTCAAGAAGCTTCAAATCGAAATCGTATGACAAAGTTAAATCTTGTAGACGAAGAAAACTCCTGTCTTGATAATTACCAGAAGCGATAACTGGATAATTGTAAATTGCTGGGGCATTTGTAACACCGTTATCTGGTGTCCAGTTTTCACGAATAGCTGGTTGATTTGCTCGTTGTGCATAATCGTAATCGGAAGTTGCTTCTAACAATCTCTTTAAATTACCAAGATAATATCCTCCACCTCCCTGAATGGAGTTAAGGAAAAAATAGAGAGTGAAATTTTTATACGAAATGGTATTGCCAATACCAAATCTGAAATTTGGAGTTGTATAACCCACGATTTTTCTATCTTGAGATGAGGTAATCTTGTTATCTCCATTGAGGTCAGCTAATCTGAATTGTCCCGGATAAAATCCATCTAAAATCTGTCCATTATATAGCTCCTCTTCGGTCCAAACACCTCCACTACGCTCATAATCATAAATTGCACTAATAGGTTTTCCTATAAACCACTGGTTTCCCACATCATCTTGCCCGTCTCCATACAAGTCAACTATCTTATCCCTGTTTAAAGAAAAAACGAATTGACTCTCCCATGTAACAGGAGATTGAAAATTCACCGTGCTCAACTCTATTTCAACACCTTTATTATTCACCTTACCAATATTGGTCCACACAATACTATAACCAGTTGATCCAGGTAAATTGCGTCTCACTAAAACATTTTTGGTATCGGCGATATAGATGTCTATATTTCCTGAAATTCGCTGATTAATGAGTGAAAAATCAAATCCGATATTGTTCGAAGTAGTTTTTTCCCACCCCAAGCTCTCATTTCCTAACGTAGACGGTGCAAGACCTATAAAAGGCGTTGAATCAAATATATAATTTGAATTGCGCATTCTGGAAAGACTTGAATATCTACCTATTCCTTGATTTCCATTCTGTCCATATGACAATCTGAGTTTTAAAAAATCCAACCAATGTTTTGTTCCTTGCATAAATCCTTCTTCCGTGATATTCCATGCAACAGAAGCCGAGTAAAAATCAGCCAGTTTGTTTTTTTTACCAAACCCAGAAAAACCATCTCGTCTAAAAGTACCAGTGAAAAGATACTTACTCATTAAACTGTAATTAAGCCGGGCCATATATCCAAGGGAACTTTGCTCATATGCGCTTGATGCCACTTTGTTCTGTTCTGCAAAACTGACGTTATTATAACCAAGCGTTTCGCTAGAAAATCTTGAAGCATCAATAGATGAACCGTTTCCAGACAATTCGTCTCGAGTATAAAGTAAAGTAATATCTATCTTATGAGAATTTGCAAAAGAGTTTACATACCTTAATATATGATTATAAATCCAATAGGTGCTTTCGGAATCGCTAATTGAAGCGCTCCCCTTACTTTCGGAGCCATTAAAAATATTGCTGGGATAATAAGTCTTAGACACATTTGAAGTATAATTAGGGTCTGCTGAAAAACCTTACGCGACTTTTACCATTTTGTAAGACGACGATAGGTTTTCCATCAGTTTTAGTTGAGAAAAAATACAAAAAAAAACGTTCTTTGAAAAATTGCCAAAAAATATCCTCCATTGCTCGCAGGATATTCATTACAAACACGATAGATGCCACCCAGCTCTCGTGAGTATCAGCCAAACGTGCCTTTATCTTGTTCAGATCGTAACCGGCTTTCCCTTGTCCGAACTTGCCTTCAACTTGATTACGCTCGTTTTTCTCTTTCTTGAGTTTTTCTCGTTGGTACCTGCTTAGTGTCTCCTTCTTCGGCTTTCGACCAAGCGGCCTTCCCGTGTGACGAATGCCCAGTCCCTTCAGGTAGTTCCTGTTGTCGCGAGACATGTAAATATCATCGGTTTGAACAAGTTCAGGGTAAAACCCGTGGAACGCTTTATAAGCTTCCACCTGGTCTTTAAGAAAAGTACCCTCGTTAAAAGCCTCGAAGTCAAACTGGTTAATCCTGGTGTAACCATTTACCAGGCTGACGTTGATTTTAGAACCGAATTCAACCCTCTTCCCGTCTTTACCGCGAACGATGGGACGGATAAAAGGTTGATGAATAGAGACGATGCGATGCTCGATACTATTAGTACGAGTGCGATACATCTGTTCCTGCTGACGGTAGAGTTCCTGTATGGTTTCCCAGTACACCTGTTCTTGCTTGTCAAGCACCTTTATCGCGAGTTCATTATTATCCAGTATGTTACGAATGTAGTTGATGTCTCGCTTCAAGTACCCTAACTGCTTTCGGATACCTTTACGGATTTCCTTTTTGCTTTTGTTCTTTTTCTTTGCAAGCTTCAAGTAGTCTTTACGGGCAACGCGGCGATAGGTTCGGGGTCTTTCTTTGATGTCGAGAACTTTAAGAAGCTTATCGAGTAATTCTTCAGCTTTTTCACGGCTTTCATTCAACAAGTTCAGGTCCGTTGGATACTTGATGTAAGCATCGCAAACCGTTGCATCCAATTGCAGTTTTCCTTTATTGGGAACGGGGTTTTTCGCGCTTTCACTCGATTTTGAAGTGTCATCGGGATGGACGTCCCCGTCACCCTCATCACCAACATCCTTATCGTCAGCGTTTTGATGCTCGATGCCGAGTGCTCCTGAAATGACGATTTGATTCATCGCGTCAAAAGCTTCATTGCCCAGGCGCTTACGAATATGCACGAAAAGGCTGGGGTCAAACACAGGCTTAAACGTGAAATGATCAAGCCCCAGGAAATATTGCATGTAGGGGTTTTCTTGAATGGCTTCAATGGTTCCCCGGTCATCCTTCTTTTCCAGGTGCTTGATAATCAAAGCGCCAATAACGATACGCGCGTCTATACTGCTTGCACCCATGTTGGGAGAAAAATTTTTGGCATAAACCTCGGCTAGCTTGTCCCAATCAAGCATTTTAGCCATTTTAACCCAACGATTGCTTGGGTCTAGTTTACTTTCAAAGTCGGTATGAAAGTCAAAAATAGACAACTGTTTTTGTGAACGATATTTGAACATAACTGCAAGGATTTAGATACAAATTTAAATAAAACCTTGCATTTTAGCAAGAAAAAATAGATATATTTTACTGGGTATCAAAGTGATGTGACTTATTCAGCAGACCCTAATTATTTGAATAATTAAAATCGTAAATCAAACCTGACAGAAATGGAAATTCAATGTGTGCTGTTCCAACAACAAAAATGTTCTTTTTTTTATCTAAATCATCGACTAATTCATACCTTAAAGGGTGACGCATTAAAAATTCTCCATTAAATTCAATAGGATACTTCCCGTTCTCATCACACTTGCTCGCCAAAGGGCTAGAATTTTGAGCAGCATACATATCAGCCTCAAGTCCAGAGTAATTTCTATAAGAATTTGAAGTGTTCAGACCCACTTTAAACCAATCAGTAACATTACCCTCAACTTTTAAGTTTAAAGTAGATCTTTTAAATTCATCACCTTTTAAAATACCTGACATATTTACATGAGAAATTGAGGCGAAGTAGCTATATTTTTCTTTGCCACCTGAGATACTGAAATTGTAATTACTAGAAGGTGCAATTCTGCTAACCTCCTTTATCCAGTTTATCTCATTTCCAGCCTTCCAGTTTTTTTCTTTCATCCTCAGATTTTAATACACTCATTACAACATCGTCACTGTAACCTGGATGTACTGGCTTCCCTCCTAAGTCAGTAGGACTTTTAGGGCTTTTTTTATACCAAGTGTATAATTTTTGAAAATAATTGTAATCAACCAATCGATGCGCATATTGTTCCGCATTCATCCATTTTACTGGATTATTGGTATAATCTTGAATTCCATAAGAAACTTCAAAGTTAACTTTAGGTTTTTCAGTCTTACCTTTCTTTGTCGTAACATGAACAACACCATTAGCTGATCTTGAACCATATATAGCAGAGGAACTAGCATCTTTCAGAATATCAATGCGCTCAACATCGGTAGGATTGATATCTGAAAAATTCCCGTTAAAGATTATACCATCAAGCACTATTAGAGGAGTACTGCTGGCAGATAAAGTGTTCTGTCCTCTAATAGTCATGGATGGTACTTCTCCTGCCCTATTTCCCCCCGACACATTTAAGCCTGCCACCAAACCTCGAAGTGACTGAACAATATTTGTGTTTACGGATGGAGGTAAATTTTCCATTGATATACTTTTAATCGCACCTGTCAAGTCACTTTTTTTCATAGTGCCATAGCCAACAACCACGATTTCATCCAAAAGCTCCACATCTTCTAGTAGTGTAATGTCAAAACTAACTTTTTCTGAAGTGTTGATATTTTGATCTATATAACCGATATACGAAACACGAATAGTAGCCTTGTCTTCAACTTTGAGCGAAAATTTCCCGTTGGCATCGGTAATGGTTCCGTTGGTAGTGCCAGACTCAATGATATTTGCACCAATTATCGGTTCGCCGTTAGCATCCACAACCGTACCGGTAATTGTTTTCTTTTGCTGTTGCACTGTCAGCTCGGGAATCATCTCCTTGGCGTTTTTAGCCGTGACCTTCGTGTGGTCGTGATAGATAACTACTTGATTCTCAATAATGCTATATGAAAAATCAGTGTCAGCTAACATGGCATCCAGTATCTCTTCAATGTTTCGAGAGTCCAGCCCTATATCTACTTTCTTTTTGAATAATCTTTTGGCATTACCCGTGAAGACAAACCGGAAATCGCTTTTCCTTTCAATTTCTTTGCAAATTTCCTTGATCGAGGCAGATCTCGAATCAAGAGAAAGTTCAACTCCTTGTGAATAACCGGTGGCAGCTTGCGAGCATAGGATGCTCAAAAACAGGAGGAATAAGGTTATTCTCATGATTTTGAGGGTGTGTTTTAAATTATTAAGGGATTTATTCCCTTCAGTAGAACATTTATTCATACCTTTGTAACGATTTTAATTATTAATAAACCAGATAGTTAAAATTCATGGCCGGGCGGTATTCGCGGTACCGTTTGGCCTTTTTTGTAAAGTAGGTGGCGATCACGCCGTTTGCTTGTTTTTTTAGTTTTTCTCATAGGCATTTTGTTTACGTTGTGTTACTTTTTGTAGATGTAAATTGCCCTGTTTTCTCTTTTGTACTCCGTTCCCGAGAGTAGCGAGAGGGTGGCCATCACGTTGTCCAGGTTTTCGGATAGGATGATCTTGCCCGTGCAGGTGATCCCCTTGAACGAAACGGCATCGTTTAAGTTAAACGAAAGGTTGTAATACCGCTCGATCTGCTTGAGTACCTCGGTCACGGGCGTGTCGTCGAATGTAAGGTAACCCTCTTTCCAACTGGTAAAGGCGAGAACATCCACTATGCTTGTTTCAAAAGTTCCCGTTGTCGCGGAGTAAATGGCTTGCTCATTGGGCGATAACATTACTTCTCGCGTCTCTTCCGCTTGTAATCCAACGCTACCTTCTACCAATACCACGTGAGAGGGTACACCGGAATAGGCCGACACGTTGAATTTCGTGCCATGCACGGTGATGTCGTAGCCGGACGCGTGTACCACGAACCGTTTCTTGCTATCGGGAGCCACTTCAACGTACATCTCCCCGGTAAGGGATACTTCCCGTTTATCTCCCGAGAAAGTAGAAGGGAATTCAAGGGTTGATCCCGAGTTTAACCATGCACGCGTGCCATCGGCTAACACGATCTCCGACCGTTTCCCGTAGGGTACGATTAGCTTATTCAGGGCGTGTTGTTCCATCGATATCTCGACTTCTTCGGCCCGCTCACTTTTTACCCGGGCTGTCTTGTCGTCTTGCATTTCGATATCTACGTTCCCCTGGAACGTGGCGGTTTTGTTTCCTGAAATAAACAGGATGTTTTCTGAATCCAGTTCGTTTCCCACGATGTAATTGTCGTGAGAGGTAAGCTCACCTCCCGGTTTATCGGTAGCATGCTGGAAGTAAAAGAGCGATGCGATAAACAGCGCAACGGATGCCGCTGCCACGGAAACGTTGCGGAGTAAAACGCGTTGGCGGTTACGGGCGCGTAAAGATTGCTTTAAGCGCTTCATGGCCTCGAGTTTTTTCTCTTGAGGCAACACGGGTATGGAAAATTGAACAATGTCGCGGAAATATCGCTCCGCCTGTTCAAAGTCCTTCCGCTTTTCGGGATTTCGTTGAAGAATATCTTCCCAGTACTTATCAAGCTCCGTGGAGGGGAATAATTTCCACTCTATGAACCGCTCGTCTTTCAAGAAACGGGTAAAGCGATACTGTTCCAAAAAGTGTGTCTGGTACAATAAAAAAACATAGTCTAAAAATTTTATTAGTTTTGTATTTCACCAAAAATAAAACCGTAAAATTCAAAGACTATGTTACTATCAAAGGAACAACTTTCTTCTGTAATGGCCAAACATTCAGAGCGAGAAAATGGGCTACACGATTTAATGGAGATCATGATCGAGAGCATGATGTTAGCAGAGCGGCGCGAGTTCTTGGATCACGCTGAAGGCAACAAGGGTAACGGGTTCCGCCATGGCCGCGCTTTCGGTCAGGGATGCGTCCTGGAGTTCAGGATCCCCCGCGATCGCTACGGCAACTTTCACCCCAAGATATTGGCGTTGCTCCGCGACCAGGAGATGGAATGCGAACGGCTGGCCGGCATCCTTTACTGCAAGGGGCTAACCCAGAGCCAAGTTGGTGACGTCTTCGAGGAGGTTTACGGGAGCCATTACAGTAAGGCCAGCATCTCCCGGATGATCGAGTACCTGCGCTCGGACGTTGAGAAGTGGCTGAATCGCTCCTTGGAAAGCTATTACCCGATCGTTTTCGTGGATGCCGTCCACGTCAAGGTTCACCGGAAGCGCTCGGTTGCCACGGAAGCCTTTCATGTCGTTCTCGGCGTCAAAGAGGACAAGAAACGGGAAGTTCTCGGTATTTACAACCATCCCACGGAGAGCGCCACGGGCTGGGAAGGGATCTTTCGAGACCTCTTTGACCGGGGGATGGAACACGTCGGCTTGATGGTGAGCGATGGCCTCGCGGGCCTTGACACTGCCCTGTCTGTCGTTTACCCGACGGCCCAGCTCCAGCGATGCGTCACCCACTTGAAGCGCAACATGCTTTCCAAGGTACGTCACGGGGACAAGATGGCGTTGGCCGAGGACTTACGCGACGTCTTCCGCACCGGGCAAAGGGATTACACCCTGGATGAAGCCTGGGAGAGGTGGACGGGGCTTTGCGAGGGGTGGGGAAAGGATTACCGGAGCATAAAGAAGATGGCAGGTGACATTTCCTACAAGTACTACCTCACCTACTTGCAGTACCATCCCGCCATCCAGTCGATGATTTACACCACCAACTGGATAGAGAGGCTCAACAGGGATTTTCGCCGTGTGCTCAGGATGCGCGGTGCCATGCCCAACGAGGAGTCGGTCTTGGTCCTGATGGGAAAGGTATCAATGGACAAGGATGCGTACAACAGGGAGTTACCGGGCATCGACAAGGATGAGACCCTGTTCCCCAAGGAAGAAGCGTGTTTCACTCATCCTTGACAAATGTCATTAATTCCTCTCACCTTGCACAAGGACAAGCAAGTTACAGGCCACGCCTGTAATCCTTGTACAGGTATCGGAATTAAAAATACAAGTCAAGGATGAGGTGAAAAAGGGAAAAAAAGAATAATTTTGTAACAAGGCTAATAGAGGATTTAGACTAGAGACACACTAAATGTAACACTACCGGTAAAGCCGGTGTTGATTGGTCTCTTTCGCATTGGTAGTTACGATAAAACAGCGTTTATTAGCACCCTTTATACTAAAGACGAGGATGGCGTGAAAATATCATCGCTTTTTAAGAAAAACTTTAACTTTGATGAAAATTAACGGGGATGACGGGGGATGATAAGGGTTGGCGGTGTTGACGAGTTTGACAGTAGAAGGAGGTATGGGAGGGTAGTTATGTAATTACCAATAAAAACAGGGTCATGGTTAACGAGGCTGCCCTGAGCTTCACGATTGATTTGCTCACGAGGTTGCGCGAGGCCGCCACCGAAATCTGCATGATCTCCGAGATCTCCTCGTAACTGCATTCTTGAATGTAACGCAGGTAAATGACCTCGCGTTGGCGGTCGGTTAGCCGGTTTAGGACGTTTTCTACTTTCCGGCGAATCTCCTCCGCTTCCTCTTTTTGAATCAGCTCGTCCTCGACCGTTACGTTCAGGTGAAAGGGGAGGGGGTTGCCCGCGTCACTTCCCTCCCGTGAGTGCAAGTGATGGACGGGAACGGAGGAACCGACAAACTCCCTGGTGACTCGTTTATGGTCGATAAGCCGGTTACGCAACGAACGGAAAAGGTAAAACTTAAGGTTGCGAATCTCATCCAAAGAGGCGTGCTGGGTACACAGCTTGTAAAAGACGTCGTGAATCGCGTCCATGGCACTCCCCTCATCAAATCCCAAATGCAACGCGTACGAGTAGAGGCTGTCTAAATACTCGTTGTACGTGGCAGCGATATGTGAAAACTTGATGGATGACATGTGCACGCGAAAAAATCACGAATTTTCTGCAAACTTATAACAAAAGTAAATAAAGATGAAATGTTTTCGGGGAAATCCTTCGTCTGTGAGTTCTACAAAGAAGAACAAATGATTCGAACGCGTGGAATTTTAGACCGGACGTTGGCATCGAGCCAGCTGCCATTGAAGTTCTTTTCCCATACCCATTCCCATCCCGTGTCGCTTTCTGTTGGCTGCTTATTGCATATCGAGCGGTTTACCGTGGGTGATCACCGTGACCTGTACCCGCGTGTTTACATCTTCAGGGCCGGTACATGAAAATGAAATCTCGTTATTCCCGGGGATTAAAGAGGGAAGTTCACTTTTTAACGCGACCTCTTGTAGCAATTCACCTTTAGACCCGTACAGCTTGCAATCGGTCGGCGAGAGGAGCTCGAGGTACATCCCCGATTCCATCTTTACCGGGATAACCAACTTCTCCCCGTTCAAGGTGATCCCCGGGTTCTCAATCGTTAACGGCACCGTGGGCAACGCCTTGACGGGCCCTAGCAAACAGCTGACTTCCTTCTTGCCGGGAAGGTTATTGTACCATAGCTGGAGTTTGTTGATGTTTTCAAACCGTATCGTGTGCCTGTGTGAATTGTAAACGTAAAAAAGGGAATCTTCGGGCCAAATATAATCGCTGATTCTCGATGATTCAATTTCGACCAACTCGAAATACCGCCACCCGGTAAAGTCAACTTTTATAAAATGATCGCCGTGCGCCCCGTGCGAGATATGGGTGGGGCTTCTTAAGCTAAGGTTGAGCAGTTGCCCGCTGCCATCCCCCTTCACCCATGCTCCCAAGGCCTGGTTGTTCGCGAGGTCGAGCCCGGGGGCGAAAGTTTTCTCCATGTTCACGTAAGAGCCTTCGCTGGGTACCGCCCCCGCGTTGATCGCCGAGAATTGACCGCTTGACTCCCCGCCTGGCGTTTTTTCCGGGGAGGGCTTGATTACCCCGGAGACGCCATCGGCAGATGCTTCCTGGTTGAAGTTACCGGGGGAAGAAAAATCGGCGAGGAGGACAGCGGAAGGGTCGTTATACGATTTCACGGCCAACAGGGGCTCTATCCTCAACTTCACGGGCTGGGCGTCAAAAGGATTGTTTACCACCCAGCTGGCGGAAGGATGATTCAACCCCGAGACCTTCTGTTTCTCGTAAACGGCCGGTTTAAAGTTCCAGCTTCCCGACTCGTCCCGGAATAACGTGTACTCTTTCCCCGCTTGACGCAAGAGCGCTCGAACGGAATCGCTAAAGTAATCGGCACGGCGCAGCTCTTCGTATTGCTTGAGAATCTCCGCGCTCCTTTTTAGTAGCGGGACTGCCTGAAGCGTTTTTTCATCGACACCCCCCGTTTGAGAGAAACCGGCGTTATTACCGATCATCTTACAACCCAGGTACTCGATATCGTCAAAGAAGGTGGGCTCTACTTGCGGGGGCGACCAGGTTCGATTGCTCCACCACCCCAGGTGCAACGGCAACATGGTCTGGCTCGACCCCGCCGAGGCGTACTTGTCAATCAAGGGAGCGTGCCCGCGCCACAAGCCATGTCCCCACTCGTTGGATTTTATCTGCTCGGGGAGGAAGTAACTCGGGTTTTTTATGGAAGCCAAATGGATGTCCAAGAACCGTTTATAGCCACGAATGGGGTAATCCCACGCCTGGTACCTTGACCGGTAATGCCACCAGAGGTGTGCCATGGAACTCATCTCCATCCCCACGGGACGCTTCAAGTGCTTGGCTATCTCGAAGATAAACTTCGTCCCGTAATACCGGAAGTTATCTTCGCCGGCAAGCACGGTGCTTCCATCGATGGCGTCCAGGTAGATCCCGTCGAACTCGCAATCGTTCACGATTTCAGCGTGCCGACGCGCCATCTCTATAAAGAGTTCGGTATCTGGACCGGGAACGAACCTGCCGAAACGTTCGCTTAAATGAAAGGCCGTCTCACCGGCATCGTGTGCCGATGGTCTCGTCCCGTTTGCCCCGCGCCCGAGACCCGTGAATGTATACGGCGGTTCCCGTGTTACCCCACTGAAAGTCATCAATTCGTCGCCAACCCGGAGGGTAACGCTGTTTTCCGTGTGAAAACCGGTCACGGTCGATATATTCGCCGTGGACTCCTTGACCACCACTTCAGTGGCCGTTTCATCCAACGGTCGCGCGAGGGTAAAAGTGCCGGCGTAACCCAGGTCTTTACTGGGAACGGGAGTGACGTAAGTGGATCTTTTATCGATGAAAAAGGCGTAGGAGTGGAATATGGAGGAGATACCGGCATCGTGTAATCGCCGGTTGATTCGCTTGAACGACTCCCAACCGTCCGGCCATTTTTGCTTGTTCAACTCGAAGGTGCCGAACTCGAAGAAGTTACCGCCACCGTGATTGTCAACCTGTGTGAAACCCAGCCTTTTGCAGGTCTCGATCCACTCGTCTACCGTCTCCTCGGTCAACGTGCCGAAGTTCATCAAGTAGGAGCCGTAACCCTCCTTACCCGTTCGCGCCCATGCACCCCCCTGGTCGGAAAAGGGGATCTCCTTGGCTCCCTCGATCACTTTTCGAATGGTGGGCAATATCTCTTGTTGAGGCACCCCCAGCACGGCCACCTCCGCGTTTTTCATGCCGAAACGTTGATAACACGTGGCCCACAAGTTGTTCTGCAAGGCGGGCAATTGACGCACGTGAGTGAATAAATTCAATGAAAGGGCGCAGGCGGCGAACGGTTCCTCGGGCATCGCCTCTAATTTCAAGGGGACATTCAGGAAGGTCAACGATTCTACGCTCCCGGTTACATCGACCACCCTTAAGATAACATGGTCATTGGCCGATTCGATCTGAATCTTGGCAGTTACCCCGCTATCCCCGAAATCGAGGCTCAGCAAGTTATCGTTTAAAGATACTGATCGAACATGCTCTCTTTTCCCGTCCCGTATCACGTAAGCGCAATACGATACCGTATCGGAATAGAGGTAATCGATCCCGTTGGTTTTATCGAAAAAGCCAAGATTCTTTCCCTTGGGAGATATCTCGTATGTAAAGTACGCGTTCTCTATGCCAATTTTTTGACATGATATAAAGGGAATAACAGCAAACAAAGAGCAAAGCAGCAAAACGCTTGCACGTGAAAAACATTTTTTGAACTTCATGATTTTTGTATTTTTCAAATTATTTTTTTATTATAACTTAATCCACGTAATAGAAATGAGATTTTTTATCTTTTCCAATGTAAAAGTCAAAAGTGATGTTTTTTCATCTGAAAAACAGACTCATGTTTAAGTCGGCAAAGATATCTTCCAAACAGTTATTGGTATAGAGAACACCTAATTCAGGATGATAATACAACTCACTTCTATATTGATTTTAAAACAAACACTTCAAGGTTTTCGACATGAATGTTATTCCCCCAGAAATGGAACCCTTGATTGGGATCTGTGGCTCTCTTTTCAAAAGAACAAGAGTAGCCCCCCCATCAATAAAAACTTCTACGGATGTCTTATCGATAAAAATATCGGCGCTAATTTTCATACTTGTCATTTCGTTTGGAGAGTAAAACACGCCATTTACTAGATTATGATTCATGTTGTAGTTTAATAACGACTGACCATCTAAGTTTAAGCCAGCACTGGTAGCGTGGAAAAGTTTCAGGGTGAATTTAATCCTAAGCAAAGATTCATCATTGAACTCTTGTAAGTGCAGGTTGGCTACATCTGCACTTAGGTTTTGCCAACTATAGCTCGCCTTGTTTAATAGATTAACTTCATCCACGGGCAACTCAAACAACTCGGGACACTCCCAAAAACCTGTGACATGGCTTTCATACGTCCAATCTTTCAAGTTAGTCGAATTGTAAATGGAATTCCCGTCTCTTTCATTTAAAACCATTACCCACTTTTTGCCTGGTTCATACCAGAAAACTTTCGGGTCCCGGGTTTCTTTGCTATTCCACTTTTCTTTCGAATCGATAACTGGATTGTACTCGTGTTTTTTCCAAGTACGCCCTTTATCCAGACTATAGGCAATGCATTGCACTTGTTTCTCCGGGTTATCCGCCGTGTAAATGGCTACCATAGCTGGTTGATTAGACTTGTTGAATCCCGCGGTGTTGTGGTAGTCAATTACAGCCGAACCTGAAAACATGGTGCCATGTTGATCGGGGTACAAGGCAACCGGGAGCTCTTCCCAATGAATTAAATCTTTACTTACAGCGTGTCCCCAGTGCATATTTCCCCACCCTCGTTCATAGGAGTTTGAAATGGGGATGTTTAAATATTTATCGGTTATATTCATCAATCGTTCTTGTGCTTGCAAGAAACCTACTCCTGAAGAAAAAATGAGCATTAAAAACATCAACAATATTTTTTGGGCAGTTGAAATAAAGCAGTTCATACTATTTTGTCTTTAATTATCCATTACTGAAGGGACAACGGTTAGTTGCCTGGGAATTTTAGGGTGCTTTTGCCCAAATCCTTTGAAGTGGCCAGCGCGATAGACCTTTCTCCCTCTTGGTTTACGGCACAGTAGAAGTGGTAGACCACGTCGTTGTGCTTTATCACGCAAGGTTTATGCGCGTAAAGGTTATCGTAAGGCTCGGAAGGGGCAATTAAATCATCCCCCTCCCATGTAGTCCAATTCACTAGATCATAAGAACACGCGAACCGGTCGAAAGCATTTGGCTTCCAGAATGCCCCGAAATAAAACATGACCCATACCTCTTCCATTTTCGTAATAAAAGCGTCCCCCGAGATACCGGATTGATGGTCGATGACCGGCTCTTGCTTCCATCGCTTCCAGTGGACCATATCATTGGAGACCGCCATGGCGATGCGCTCCGGTTTCTCTCCTCCTTCAATAGCCTCTCCCTTAGCATTGTAAAACATGACAAAAGGATAACCGATCGTAAGCTCCCGATCATGGATAACGGTGCTTTTATAGATGGTGGTGTTATCGTACCACCGGGCATCGGCATCCTTTGCTGATAACACGGGACCATCCAGGCGTTCCCACTCTTTCGCTCGAGTCAGGCTGTCGGTATAGGCGATGCCTATGCCTAAAGTGCCGGCCTCGTACCCTTTGGTTTCACCCCCTAAGTAGGACATCCAAAATTTGTTGTCAAAGGTCTCAACTTCGTAGCTTCCTCCCCATTCGTAGTCTTGTAAAGCGATGTATCCTGCTTTCTGACGGGCGTCCCACGTGTTTTCGGTGAATGACATTAACTTCCCGGAAGTTTTCCACGAAAGCAGATCATCACTTTGAGCCAACCAGGTTTCGTACCCGATGCCATCGTAAACGATATAGATCATGTACCATAAGCCATCGTGTCTGAATACACTGGGGCTATCCACCATTTTATCGCCATCTGGGGGAACTACGACTAACCCGTACTTGTAGGGTGTTTTCACCTCCTCGTAAACCCGTTCCATCACAGAAGGGGGCACGTGGGAAGTAATGCCTGAAGTTTTTCGGCAACCGGAAAGGAGGGACAGGAGTGCGATCATGAAAATAATGGCTGAAAAGCGCATACTTTGAGTGATTTTAGTGGAGAATATAGCTGTTAACTGCAAACAAAAACAGGACAATGGTTAATGAAGCAGCCCTAAGCTTTACAATTGATTTGCTCACGGGATTGTGTGCGGAAGCTACCAAAACCTGCATGATCTCTGATATCTCCTCGTGAATGTAACGAAGGTAGATAACCTTGCGTTGACGGTGGGTTAGCCTCGTTGTGCGTGGAGGTGATACATGAAAATTTGATGGATGACATGTGTGCAAAAATTTACGATTCTCATACAAACGTATAACAAAAGCAAATAAAAACGAAATGTTTTCGAGAGAAACGTTTCGTTTTCAGCCAATGTAGATTCAATTTGTAATGACTTGTTCTATCGCATTGGCCACTTGAGCGGCGAGGGCATTCACCCCTTCTTGGTTCAAATGCACACCGTCTCCCCCGGTGTAATATTCGGGGTGGAGTTCGGCAAGCGCGAACAGGTCATTGATGGCGATTCTATATCCCGATATCGCTTTCAGCGCGATTTTATTCCGTTCTTTCGTCCGTTCCGTCAGGGGGTCAAAATCGAGCATTCCCTCTCCAGTACGTGTCGGGGTACTGCTTGCCCATATCAACGTGGCCGTTGAAGCAAGTTCTTTAAGGGTTTGAATCAGTTGAGGAAAGCTCTTCGCGTACTCTTCTTCCGTGTATCCCCAACCGTGAAGTCCGTTGTTGAAGTGGATGACGTTGAATGTAGCTTGCCGTAACACCAGGGATACCTCGGCAATCAATGCCGGGTCGCCCAACGACTTAGAGGTTGTCAACCGCCCCACGTACGCTTTGTCTTTCAGTAGGTTGGTTACCCCTGGGTAATAGGATTGCGTGATGGAGTTGCCAATCAGCAAGACGCGGGGCAATAGGGTGTCGTTTGTGTTTGGGAGCCAAACGTTTAGCCATTCGATATCCTCCCGAATCGGGTCTGATACCTCACTGTTTCGTGTCTTTGGATGATGGCAGGATATGAAAATAAGGAGGAGGGGAATAACAATGCAATTCGTTTTCATACGATTAGTTTATTAAATAGTTCCTCAAGGGTGTTTAATGATTATTTTAATCATGTCGGTTTCATAGGCGTCTGTTTTTGCTGAAATACAGTTGCTGTTTATCAAAACAAAAGTACATAATGTATCGATACGGCGCAAATTCTTGGAAGTTATTTACGTGAAAAACAGGGTAATGAAAGTTCAACTAGTAAATGTAGCTGAGAAAACGTCACGTGTATCTTTATTTTAAATATTACCAGTTACACGATATTATTTGCCGGGTTGATAGAGTATGGGTTTGGCAAAATCACCCTCCATTTTTTGTGGTAGCTGGTATACATTCCCTTTTTGGTTTGAGAAGTAAAGCCTAGACTCAGAAGGTTCCCTTCCATGTCCATCGGCCCAAAACGCGTAAAAATCGGGATGTACATTAATGGGTCGGCGAGCATAGGTGTGGTTGTACAAGCTATTTTTTGTCAGCGTCTTCACTTTCCTCCATTTTTTCCCCTGGTTTTTTGTTTCCCACATCTCCATTTCACCACCCGTATTATAGGGTTGTGGACCTAAGGTAGTAGGAGCGATTACTATCCAGCGGTTCCCTTTACCCATGTAAATGGATCCGGCATCGTAGTTGTTCCCGGCAGGTGCCAGGTCGTTAATCACCCATTTTGCCCCATCCCACCATGCTGTATGCCACATTCTTGGCCCATGAACAGGTCCTGGAAGAGGTCCTTTACTGGTGATATAGAGAATGATGGGATGTCCTTTTTTGTCGAAATTCAGGTCTGCAATATAGACGTTTTGCTCTTCCGAATCATAATCATGCACCAATGCTTTGTTGTAAACATCGGTAAGTGGTAAGTCAATTGCTGAGCCATCAGCTGTAATCCAGGTTTCACCAAAATCATCCGATTGCAGGTAGTAGAGGTTTGTCCGGTAATCCAATCCCCCTCGTGTATCACGTTTCGGGTGATAGTTGAACGATGTTCCGATTCGCTTGCCCTGGTTGCCACTGGTTTGGTATTGACCTTGGTGCAACAACGAGAGATCTTTCCACTCCGACCACTCAACACCATTCTCACTAGTCATCCAACTTATCACGCGGCCACCTACTTTCTCGTAATGGGTAAACAGTCCCGTGAAACCTTCCTCTTCTGAGTAGTAAATTTGCAAGTATGAAAAGTTGTCCATTGGTACTCTTTGCCCGTTCACAATCTTTGTTGTCGGTACCCTTACAAACTCCGTGATATCGTATGGCAATCTGCTTTTATGTATGAAAGAGGGGCGTCCGGTACCGTGTGATGTGGAGAAAATCCAGATATAGCCATCTTTATCGATTTGCATGACTGGGTTGTCGTGTGCATCGTTTGTAGCTTTATCAAGCAGGATGGTCGGGCGAGGTACCATGCCATTCTTATGGTCATAAAAGGAAACCATATGTAGCAGGGTTTTACCAGCTTCATCAGTTCCTCCATAGCAGAAAAATGTTTTGTTCACTGCCTTTGCATATACCGAAAACGGGTAGTGATTTGCTGGATAGGTGCCGAGACCGCCACTGTATTTGTATTTAAATTCAGCACTGGGGCTTCCAGCCTGACCTGCATTTGTGATATGGTACCAGATTCCACGATATCCATTCGCCGGTTTATTGTATAATTTCACCTTCCCGTAGATGTCGGGTTGTGCCGATGCGATGTAGGTAGTAACGCTAAGTACCAGTGATAATAAAATGGTCTTCACATTCATAATATGAATGGTTTTTATTGTAAAATGGATTCGTTCCGCAATAAGGCTGATTCACTTTTAAACGGTTGGCGTTTATCAAAAGTATATACTTTATTGATATGGTGCAATTTTTTGGAAGTTATTTGCCGTGAAAAAAGGAGACTCCTTAGATTCATTCTTTGGAAGAAATGCGCATCTCTGGGGAATTAATGCTATTTTTGCTATCCAAGGTGAGCGAATATATGCGAAACAAGCTTGAGAGCAGATATAATGTACAAGTGGAAGTTGAATAGATAAGCAAATGATCCCTTTTCTTTACAAGGTAGCGAATATATTTCACGGGCAGTACGGCGACCGGCTGTATACCTGCACGTTCGTTTTTCCAAACCGTCGAGCCGGGCTTTTCTTTCAGAAGTACCTATCGGAGATGGCCGGGAAGCCGTTGTTCTCACCCACGATGTTGACTATCCAGGAGCTGTTCGAGAGTTTTTCACCGTATCGACTTTCGGAGAAGGTTGAGTTGCTCGTTTTGCTTCATAAGCTCTATGGAGAGGTTAGTGGCTCGGATGAACCGTTTGATGATTTTCTTTACTGGGGGGAGATGCTGTTGAGTGATTTCAACGACGTGGATAAATACCTTGTCGATGCGCGTGACCTGTTTCGGAACGTGCAGGACTACCGGTCGTTGGATGATGATAAGGGTCATCTTTCGGAGCAGCAGGTAGAGGCCATTCGTCGTTTCTGGTCGCACTTCATGCCGGTGGAGGGGAACCGGACGAAGCAGCGTTTCAAGAAGGTTTGGGAGGTGTTGTTCGAGTTGTACACCTCGTTTCGTGAGGCGCTACACGCTAAAGGAAAAACGTACGAGGGGATGATGTTTCGAGAGGTGGTGGATAGGGCCAAATCCGGAACGTTAGAACTTTCCGAGAGTGATCACTACATTTTCGTGGGACTGAATGCGCTTACTCCCTCGGAGGCGCACTTGATGGAGTACCTGAAAAATAGGGGGCAGGCCGACTTCTATTGGGATTACGAATCGCCACTGGTGCGGGATGAGAAAAACAGGGCGTCGCAGTGGGTCGAAGAGAACTTAGCCCGATTCCCCTCCCGTTTCCCGCTTGATAAGGGGGGAGACGAAAACGGGCAAGAAAACGGGCTGGGTGAACAACAGGAACAACAGGAACAACAGGAAACAGGGGAGGAACGAAAGAAAACGAGGGTTGAAGCGATTGGTCTCCCGTCGGGGGTAGGGCAGGCCAAGCAGGTGAGCCGTCTCCTCTCGGGGTTGATCCAATCGAACGCCATCCCCGACCCGGACGAAGCGATTCAAACGGCTATCGTGCTGCCGGACGAGACCTTGCTGATGCCCCTCCTCTACTCGATACCTCCCGAGATAGGGAAAATAAACGTCACCATGGGATACTCCCTTTCCAACGCATCGATCGCCCAATTGGTTGACTTGATCGCACGGTTGCAAAAGTCGGTGAAGGGGGAAGAGGAGACGTTTACCTTTTACCACCGCCACGTTAAAGCTTTGCTTGCTCACCCCCTGGTGAGTGGTGCCGCTAAGGAAGAGACTGAAGTGTTGAGACAGGAGATGGTCACGCGTAACCTCAACCGGGTGAATGAGTCGGACATCCCGCCGCATCCACTGCTTGTGCAGTTATTTACACCGGTCACGAGGTGGCAGGATATCGGGGAGTACCTGAAATCGATCCTCTCCACGCTCTACCGAAGCCTTACCGATGAGAAGATGATCGAGGAGCTACAGGAGGGGAGCGTGCGTGCGATTGACCTGGAGAGGGAGTTCATCGTGCAGTGCTACAAGGCGATAAGCCGCCTGGATGACAACTTGCAGGGAACCAAGGGGGTGTCGGTGGATACCTACTTCAAGCTTTTCAAGCAGCTAGCACGCGGCCTCAGCGTCGCTTTTCGCGGTGAGCCGCTGTCGGGTTTACAGGTGATGGGGGTGTTGGAGACCCGGCTCATCGACTTCGAGAACTTGATCATCCTCTCGTTTAACGAAGGGGTCTACCCGGTGAGAAGCGGGGCGAGCTCCTTTATCCCTTACACGCTGCGGAAGGGCTTTGGACTGCCCACGAGGGAGCAACAAGACAGTACCTACGCGTACCATTTCTACCGGATGATAAGCCGTGCAAAACGGGTCTTCTTGTTGTACGATACGCGCACCGAAGGGATGCAGACGGGTGAGGTGAGTCGCTACTTTTACCAGTTGAAGTACCTTTACGGGAATCATTTTGATCTGTCGGAACGGATCGTCGCGTACGATGTGGCAGCACCGAAGGTTCTACCGGTCACGGTTGCCAAAACCCCGGAGGTGATGCGCAAACTGAACGGGTACCGCGAGGGGGGTGATGCTTTCCTTTCCGCATCGCTCATCAACCGGTACATCAACTGCCCGTTGCAGTTTTACTTTACAGCCGTGGAGGGGCTTTCGGAGGAAGAGGAGGTGCGGGAGACAATCGAGACCGACCTGTTTGGATCGATCTTTCACCGGGTGATGGAGTTGATCTACAGCCGCTACAAAGGGAGGGTCATTACACCCGATGCTCTGAACGAGATGGTGAAAGATGAGCAGCGGCTGACCGAGGTAATCGAGCAAGCGTTCGCTCGCTACTATTTCAAGGAGGAGGTGGATACGCGCTCGTTGGTGGGGCAGCATTACCTGGTGGGCGAAGTGCTGCGGAGCTACGTGCTGCAGACCCTAAAGCTGGACAGGGTGTTTACCCCCTTCGAGTACGTGGGTGCCGAGTATCGCTTTAACCGAACCTACCGGGTGAACGGATCGCTCACGTTGAACGTTAAGGGGATCATCGACCGGGTGGATCGGGTGAACGGGGTGTTCCGTATCATCGATTACAAGACGGGTATGGGGGCGACGGAGTTCAAGGAGGTGCGGCAGTTGTTCGATGCCTCGAAGGGCAATCGCCCGTATCAGGTTTTACAGGTTTTCCTGTACGGGATGTTCTACCTGCTGGAGAACCCCGGGGTGCAGGTTTCGCCCGCCATCTACTACCTGCGGTCGGTCTACAAGGATTTCGACCCGACCGTGCGGTACGATAAGCAGCCTGTTCAGGATATCTCGGTTTACTTGCCGGAGTTCAAGGAATATCTCGATGCGCTCTTGGAGAAGATCTTCGACCCATCTATCTCCTTCACGCAGACAGCGAACCCGAAGAACTGCGAGTGGTGCGCGTTCCGAGAACTGTGCGAACGATAAGGGCAACCAGCGTGAGCAGCATGACGGCCAGCGCCGCGTAGGCGATGCCGTCGGTCACCCGGATGCTTCGCGGCTCGAAACGGAACTCCACCGTGTGCTCCCCCGCGGGAATGGGCAAGGCGCGTAGCGTGTAGTTCGCCCGCAGCATCTCCACCGGCTCACCGTCAATGGTAACCTGCCACCCTTTCGGGTAGTACACCTCGGAGAAGAGCGCCAGCTCATCTTTTCGCGCATCCACCGCGTAGGTGACGAAATCGGAATCGTAGTTGGTCAGCACGATGGTCGATGCCGAGTCGGCCGGCGCGGGAACCTGTCCCGCCAACAGCGGCTTGTATCGTTTATCGGCTACCGCCTCTCTGCTGAGGTCGAGGGTGCGTAGTATGTCGATCTCCTCATCGGCACTCTCCACGAAACGAATATCATCCACGAACCACGCGTTACCCATGGCGTGTGGGTTCTCGATTGGCAGGGTGGTGCCATCCTGTGCCGGCATGATGATCCACTTGGTGTTGAGCATGTTGAGTACCTTGAAGGCTTCAGTGTCTACCGTGTCTAACCGGCCTTGTGAACGGATAACCTCTTGTTGTAGCGCTACCATCTCGTCCATAAGGTGAACGTCAATCAGGTCTTGATAGCGGCGCAACTTGGCAGCGTGGTACCCGCCAATCACCTTGTGCCAGTAGGGGGTGATCCCATCGTTGAAAGTGCTGGTAGCCAGGTTTAGCACGCGGTAATACCGTGTCGTGTCCTGCAAGATATACTCATCGGTGGCAGTTCGTACGAACGGTTGCTGTAGGTTTGTTTCGGTCACGAAATCATCATCGTTGAGGTATCGCTTGTTTACCCCCCACATATCCACGAGGCAGAGCAGGAGAACACCAGCTACCATCCATTCCGGCTTGATTTTCTTCCGGATGAACAGCCATACGATTAGGACCCCTATGGCGACGATAAAGAAGCTGCGCCAGGCATCGGCAGTGAAGATGGAGACACGTGCATCGGTCAGGTTGGCGATAAACGGTTGGATATGTTCCGGTGGAAGTGATTGTAGGGCCATTATCTCCGTTGAGGAGACAAATGAGGAGAAGAACAGCTTGGGGGCGATCGCAAAGAGGAGGGCGATTCCCCCCGTCACCCCGAGGCTAATATAGAGCGGTTTGGGGTCGCTTTTGATAATCTCAGGCTTTTGAACCAGCTCTTTCACCGTCAGCGCGGCCAGGAGGGGGATACAGAATTCAGCGACCACCAGGATGGATGATACCGCCCGGAATTTATTGTACAGGGGTACGTGGTCGATGAAGAAATCGGTCAGCCCCATGAAGTTTTTGCCCCATGACAGGGTGATCGAGAAGAGGGTGCCCGCCAACAGGGCCCACTTGATGGGCCCCTTCACGATAAAGAGTCCCAATACGAAGAGCGTTAGCACGAATGCCCCCACGTAGACCGGGCCCGATGTGCCGGGCTGCTCGCCCCAGTACTGCCCGATTTGTTGGAAGATCGGGGCGTACTCCGGCTTCGCCTTGTTCATCGCCTTCTCGTTGTGACCGAGGGGTACCGATGCGCCCCCCTTGGTATTGGGCACCAGCAGGGTCCATGTTTCACCGATACCGTAGCTCCATGCCGTGATGTAATCCCGTTCCAATCCATCACCGGTTCGGTTCGCATCACCATGATGGGTCAGCTCCGATTTGCCGCGCATGGTCTCTTGTGAGTACTCGTAGGTGTGGTAGAGGTTGCTCGTGTTGGCGGCTACCCCGATAAGGCCGGCGGCGACCACTACCGCGGTCGATTTCCAAAAGGCAGTCATCTTTTTTTCCCGTATCGCATCCACTAGGAAGGCGAGCCAGAGGAAAAACATCACGAAGAGGAAGTAGTAGGTCATCTGGAAGTGATTGGAGGAAATCTGGAAGGCCACGAACACCATGAGCAGGAGCCCCCCTAGCAGGTACTTCTCGCGGTACGCGTACACCATCCCTGCAAGGGTGGGGGGGGTGTAGGCCAGGGTGATGAACTTCCAGAGATGCCCCGCCGAGATAAGGATAAAGAAGTAGGATGAGAAGGCCCAGAAGACGGCTCCCAATGCACTGATTGATGGAGATGCGTTGAACGCCCGCATCAGGATGTAGAATCCCAGCAGCAGGATGAACAGCAGGGAGACGTAGTTCGGCAGGAAGAGGGAGTAGATTTTTTTAGCCACCTCCTGCGGTTTTGACGAGTCGTACGTGGGACTCATCTGGTAGGAGGGCATTCCCCCGAACATCGAGAGATTCCATCGGGTGCGTTCCCCGTCGTGCCGCTCCATGTAATTTCGCTGCTCCTGCCCTTGCCCGATAGCGGCGAGCGAGTCGTGTTGCGCGATCACCCGACCCTCTATCACCGCGGGTGCAAAGTAAATAAATGAAACGAGAACGAAGGCCGCCACGACGATCAGGTCGGGAAGCGCTCTCTTGAAGTCACCGGAATGTCTCATTGTTAATCCTTTGTAGTTTATAAACTACAAAGTTAACCGATTATTCCGTGATTCGCCAACTTCGCTTTTAATTCTTTTGCGGAATCGAGCGGAAAGATGGAGAAAGCACGTGGGCTAAAAAGTTCATCAGAGCGCATCAGCCTTTGAGCTCTCAATTTATAAACAAGAAAACACGTAGGCCCGAAAGGCATTTACATGACCGGGCTACCCGGCTGTACTGTGCACTCAGGTTCAATCAGTGCCAGCGTGCTCTTGCAGGGTATCATCCCCGGGAGTGCATTCAATTTTCTGAAAAGGGACTCGTTGCTGGTTAATCGATATTAAGTTAATGTTAAAGTTGTGTTTGATTGTTGGAATTTGTTTTTTTGTTCTTTTGTTTATATGACAAATAGGATTAATATTATTAGTACGATGAATAACCTGAAAATAGATAATCGTTCTGTGACGCTTGTTGATCAGGTCGAAGACAAATTATTGAGTTATCTTAAGTCGAAAGATGAAGAGGGGTATCGAAAAGCCTTGGAGGAGCATTTCGAGGTTTATCGGATTTTCTTAAGTAGAAAAGAACACCAGTTTGATATAATGAGTTTTTGGTGCTAACAATGGAATATTCATATCTTTAAAAAAATTATATATGGTAAATTATGAGAGACTCAAGGGGTTAATAGCAGCATCTTTTACCCCGCTTTCCAATGATGAGTATGCTTTGCTAAGAAAGCAATTGAGCGAATTGGGTATTATATAATTAAAGTAATTTTTAATCGAAAAATATGAAAAGGTGTTTGGTTTTAATCGCATGTACGGTAATCTGTTTTGTTTCCCTTTCAGCAAAGAAAAACAGCGGTAATATTCATTATACGACCTTGTGGGAGCAAGGGATAGGTGAATATAATAATTATAGGATACCCTCCCTCATTGTGACAAAAAAAGGCACTATACTTGCTTTTTGTGAGGGTCGTGAAGCTGGCGACACTGGCGATATTGACCTGCTTGTCAAACGCTCTGAAGATAATGGGTTGACATGGGGTGAGGAGCAAATAGTTTGGGATGATGGGAACAACACTTGTGGGAATCCCTGCCCAGTGCTCGATGAGATAACCGGAAGGATCTGGTTGTTTTTAACGTGGAACAACGGGAAAGATAGTGAAAATGCAATTATTAACAAAGTATCATTATCTCCTCGATTTCCTTACGTTTGTTATTCCGATGACGATGGTAAAACATGGTCAGAACCTGAGAATTTAGATGAGTCCTGTCGTGATTCTTCTTGGGGATGGTATGCAACAGGACCAGGAGTAGGCATACAATTAAAAAACGGAATATTTAAAGGTCGAATCGTTATTCCAGCAAATCACAGCTATGACGACCCTGAAGGAAACCTTAGGGGTGGACCATACGCGTATGGTGCCCACGTCATATATTCAGACGATCATGGGAAATCATGGCATAAAAGTGAATCGATTAAACCTGGATGCAATGAAAGCCAGGTGACTGAATTATCAGATGGCATATTGCTGATGAACATGCGATCTTATAATAAACAAAATGCCAGGGCCATCAGTTACAGCAAGGATGGCGGGCAAACATGGTCGAAGATTGAACATGATTATCAATTGGTGGAATCAATCTGCCAAGCGGCTTTATTGAATTTCGGAAAGATAAACGAACAACAAGTGCATCTGTTCCTTAATCCGGCAGTGCCTCACGGTAGAAACCATATGACACTTAAAGTTAGTTTAAATGATTGTCAGACTTGGGGCAATAGCAAACTTGTATATAGCGGGCCTTCGGCTTATTCTTGTATTGCCAAATTGGCGAATGGAAAAGTTGGACTCTTTTTTGAAGCAGGTGAAAAAAAACCATATGAGAAAATGATTTTTGTCTCTTTTGAAGAGGAGGAAATTTTTACCCCAGGCTCATTTTTAGATAAGCTTTGATGAGGTTGTTGCATGGGAATGATTATTTAGATTGAGTGTAAATAAACTTATATCAACATATGACTTTAAAAACTAGATTTATTCATCTTGCACTCTTTTTTATTACCATCTTTTTCAGCATGAATCTTGTTTTAATGAAAGCAGGGAGCCCCAATACACTGTGTTAAAAAAATGTTTTCTCGATGGAGTCGCTTGATGATGCCGCGCTTATCGAGGGATTGGCAGGTACATTCTTTGGTAAGCAAGGATCATGGTTTCTTATGGCTGGTGGTTCCTATTTTCCAGAGGGAAAGCCATGGGAAAAAGGAGTAAAACATTTTTCCAACCGTGTTTTTGTCTTTATGCAACAACAGGATGGCATTTTCCTATTGATTTACCAGGGACTGGATATGCCCGTGGCATTGGCCGAGGGTGCTTATGCTTCTTTACCGGAGGGACTGCTCTGTGTGGGAGACCAAACACCCGATGGAATCACTGAAAAGGTGTGGTTGCTATCGTTCGATGGTTCTACGGTTAATGTCAAAGAATATCCGCCGTTGCCCATACCTGTAAAAAACTCTAGTGTTACGCTGATTGGTTCTAATGTGTACCTTGTTGGCGGGGAACTGGCCAACGGTTCCTCCTCAAATCAATTTCTCATGCTAAATCTTGACAAACTGAATGAAGGGTGGCAACAATTGCCCGATTTTCCCCTGCATGTGTCGGGATCGGCCGTCACCTACGGTCTAGGCCATGCTCAGACTTTTCAACAGGTCTATTGGCTACGTGCGCTTATGGGTGTGAGTGAGGCGCTCTATCTACCGACTGGTTTGGCCATGATCGCTGACTACCATTCCTCCAAGACCCGATCGCTTGCGGTAGGTATCCATATGTCGGGACTCTACGCAGGACAGGCCTTCGGAGGATTCGGAGCAACCATTGCCGCCAATTATTCATGGCACACTGTCTTTCACTGGTTTGGGCTCATCGGTATTGTCTATGCTTTTATACTTGTCTTTCTTTTACACGATAAGGAGGGACATGCAAGAATCAGGAGAGCTAAGCTTAAACCGGAACCACAGAACAAGGGTGTCAAAAAGGAATCCGTTTTCAGTTCTCTGGGAGTAATATTTGGAACATTTTCTTTTTGGATATTGCTCTTTTATTTCATGGCACCAAGTTTTCCAGGATGGGCCACCAAGAACTGGCTTCCAACGCTCTTTACTGAGAACTTGGGAATTGAGATGGCAAAGGCGGGGCCAATGGCCACTATTTCCATTGCGATTGCCTCTTTTATTGGTGTGATGATTGGTGGACCTTTATCTGACCGTTGGGTACAAAAGAATATTCGAGGTAGGATTTACACCAGTGTGATCGGACTGAGTTTAACCATCCCTTCTCTCATATTGCTTGGATTTGGTCACAATTACCTTGGGCTGATAGGTGCCGCCACGCTTTTTGGAATCGGTTTTGGCATGTTCGATACCAACAACATGCCGATTCTCTGTCAGATTATTCCTCAGCGTTACAGAGCCACCTCATACGGCATCATGAATATGATGGGGGTCTTTGCAGGATATGCGGTTACCCGCATACTGGGAAGCTCCACAGATGCCGGTAATTTGGGAGCAGATTTCAGCAAATTGTCAATAATAGTCTTTATTGCGGTTGTACTGATGTTGGTTTTCGTGAAACCAAAGCATGAGCTGACATACCCAAAAGAAGATAAAGCATAGAACGACTGTAATTTAAATGACCGGGCTACCCGGTTGTACCATGCGTGAAGGCTCGATTAGTGCTAATGTGCCGTCATCATTTTCAGCGGAGAGGATCATCCCTTCCGATAGAATTCCCCTCACCTTCCTGGGCTCTAGGTTGGCGATAAAGCAGACCTGCTTGCCGACCAGCCCCTCGGGGTTGGGATACCACTGGGCGATACCCGAGAGGATGGTACGTTCCCGAAGGCCATCGTTCAATAAAAAGCGGAGTAGCTTATCGGTCTTGGGTACCCTCTCGCACTCCAGTACCGTGCCCACGCGGATATCCAGCTTTTCAAACAGGTCGAACTGAATGGCTTCCTTGAATGGCTTCACTGCTGCTGCATTAGGACTGGCTTGGTTGTCTTTTTTCGTGTTGTGTAGCTTCTGCACCTGCCGTTCAATCACCTCGTCCTCTATCTTCTCGAAAAGGAGCGTTGCCTTCCCCAGCTTATGCCCTTCCGTCAGCAAGTGGAAGCTTCCCAGGCTGTTCCAGTCGAACCGCCCGGTATTGAGGAACGCCCGGATTTTTTCGGTCGAAAAGGGGAGGAAGGGTTCACACACGATGGAGAGATTGGCCGTGATTTGAAGGGCGATGTTAAGGATGGTCGCGGTGCGCTCCTTGTCACTTTTGGCGGTCTTCCAGGGCTCGGCGTCGGCCAAGTACTTGTTTCCAATACGTGCCAGGTTCATCGCCTCTTTCTGCGCTTCCCTGAAGCGATATTGCTCCAGGTTGCTTTCAACCGCCTCCTTCACCTTCTTCGCCTCGGCGATGCTCTCCCTGTCGTACTCGGTCAACTCGCCTAGCGCGGGTACCTTATTGTTGAAGTGCTTCTGGGTCAGCACCATGGCCCGGTTGATGAAGTTGCCCAGGACAGCGACCAGCTCGTTGTTGTTGTGCGCTTGAAATTCTTTCCAGGTGAAGTCGTTGTCCTTCGTCTCGGGCGCGTTGGCGGTGAGCGCGTAGCGCAGCACGTCCTGCTTGCCGGGGAACTCCTCGAGGTACTCGTGCAGCCACACCGCCCAGTTGTTGGAGGTGGATATCTTATCCCCTTCCAGGTTCATGAACTCGTTGGCCGGCACGTTTTCCGGGAGGATAAAGGATCCCTCCGCCTTCAACATCGCCGGGAAGACGATGCAGTGAAACACGATGTTATCTTTCCCGATGAAATGAACCAGCTTGGTCTCCTCATCTTTCCACCATGTCTCCCACGTGTCGGGCAGTAACTCCAGGGTATTCGAGATATAGCCGATGGGGGCATCAAACCAGACGTAGAGGACCTTCCCCTCGGCACCTTTCACGGGTACCGGTACGCCCCAGTCGAGGTCACGGCTCACTGCACGAGGTTGAAGTCCCATGTCGAGCCACGATTTGCACTGGCCATAAACGTTGCTTTTCCACTCCTTGTGCTCTTCCAGTATCCACTGTCGGAGCCACGGTTCGTGCTTATCGAGCGGCAGGTACCAATGCTTCGTCTTTCGTTTCACCGGCTGGTTGCCGCTGAGGGTCGACCTGGGGTTGATCAATTCATCGGGGCTGAGGGCGGTGCCGCACTGTTCGCATTGATCGCCGTACGCTTTTTTGTTTTCGCAATGAGGGCAGGTACCCACGATATAGCGGTCGGCCAAGAATTGCTTCGCCTCTTCATCGTAGTACTGCTCGCTCTCCTTCTCGGTGAACTCCCCTTTGTTGTAGAGCGTCCGGAAAAAGTTGGATGCCACCTTTCGGTGGATATCCGAAGTGGTACGCGAGTAGATGTCGAACGAGATGCCAAATGCCTCGAACGATTGCTTGTTCAACTCGTGGTAGCGATTCACGATATCTTGAGGTGTAACTCTTTCGGCCCTCGCCTTGAGCGTGATGGGGATCCCGTGCTCGTCGGAACCGCCAATAAAGAGTGTCTCTTCGCCCTTGAGTCGTAGGTAGCGGGCGTAAATATCGGCGGGTACGTACACTCCGGCCAGGTGGCCGATATGTACCGGCCCATTGGCGTAGGGCAATGCCGAGGTGACAAGCGTTCGTTTAAATCGTGTTGACATAATGCCTATTTGTGGTTGCTGTTTCAAGATGCAAAAATACATGAAAAAACAGCTTTTTCCAAGTACATGGTAAAAATCAGCTTTTTTATACCGACATTGATGGTCCATTTCCCCGTTAAATGTGTATATTTACCCCGGATATGATAACTGCGCTGTGCGAAAAGTACAGGGAGAAAAAATGAAAATATGGATCGACGAGTTTTCTTGAAAAAAACGGCCGTGACGGCTACGGGATTAGGTTTGGCTCCCCTAATGGGTAAATCCTACTCCTCCTTTTTAGGGCAATCGGCCCCAAGCAACAAAATTAAAATCGGATTGATCGGTTGCCGCAACCAGGGGTGGGCCAACTTGAAGGCGTTTCTTCAATACCCCGGTACCGAGTGCGTCTCCATGTGTGACGTGGATGACCAGTGGCTTTACCAGCGTGCCTCAGAGGTAGAAGAGATGACCGGGAAAAAACCTCCCCAGCTCGTGAAGGATTGGCGGCATGTGATCGATAACAAGGACGTGGATATGGTGATTATCGGGACACCCGACCACTGGCATTGCTTACAGCTGGTGGCCGCCTGTGAAGCCGGCAAAGACTCGTTCGTGGAGAAACCGCTGGCCAACACCATCGAGGAGTGTGACCTGATGGTGAAAGCCGCTCGCAAATACAATCGGGTGGTGCAAGTGGGGCAGTGGCAACGCAGTGATCCCCACTGGGACGAGGCGGCCGCTTACGTGCAGAGCGGGCAGTTGGGAAGGGTGCGTACCGTGAAGGTATGGGCTCACCAGACCAGCAAATGGACATTGCCGGTGGTGCCCGATTCAACACCTCCCCCGGGTGTGGACTACGATATGTGGCTGGGGCCTGCACCCGAACGCCCGTTCAATCAAAACCGGTTCCATTACAATTTCCGATTCTTTTGGGATTACGCGGGCGGGCTGATGGCCGACTGGGGGGTACACCTGCTCGACTACGCGATGAAGGGGATGAACGTGGGGTTGCCCTCGTACGTCTACGGCGCAGGGGGGAAGTACGCGTATCCCGATGACGCCATGGAGACCCCCGATACGCTGATGGTTACCTATAAGTACCCCGACTTTAATATAACCTGGGATCACGCGTGTGGTATTGGAAGCGGACTGTATGGTCAGCGCGAAGGGGTGGCCTTCTTGGGAGAGAATGGCACGCTTATCCTCACTCGTTCGGGGTGGGAGGTGGTCCCCGAGCAGCAAGTTAATAGCCGTAATTTCCCCTACTGTTACCCGTGCGATGACGAACGGAAGCCCAACACGCTCCGAATGGAAACCATCGAGAAGCGAAAGGGGAGTGGGAAGGGGTTGTACCTGCACGCTGGTAACATGTTGGATTGCATGCGTTCGCGTGAGTTGCCCAACGCCGATGTCGCGATTGGTGCCGAAGTGGCTAAATTAAGCCATATGGCCAATATTTCGTGTCGCGTGGGGAGTGGCCTCAACTGGGACAACGATACGGGTACGTTCGACCACTTGGAGGCCAATCGGCTTGCTAAAGCGAATTACCGTGCTCCATGGAAACTGCCTAAGCTGTAATCATTCCTCGCTATGGCATAGTCCAAGTGAACTTGTCCTCTGCTCATTTGGCTTAACGGAATAGTTCACTCAAGTTAGACTATTCCTCGCTATGGCATAGTCCAAGTGAACTTGTCCTCTGCTCATTTGGCTTAACGGAATAGTTCACTCAAGTTAGACTATTCCTCGCTATGGCATAGTCCAAGTGAACTTGTCCTCTGCTCATTTGGCTTAACGGAATAGTTCACTCAAGTTAGACTATTCCTCGCCATGGCATAGTCCAAGTAAACTTGTCCTCTGCTCATTTGGCTTAACGGAATAGTTCACTCAAGTTAGACTATTCCTCGCCATGGCATAGTCCAAGTGAACTTGTCCTCTGCTCATTTGGCTTAACGGAATAGTTCAAAAAAAAGCTTCAGTAGATCACCGCACTCTTGCTCCATGATTCCCGAAGTAACCGTGGTCTTCGGGTGAAGGAGCTGAGGGGATACCCGATTGTAACCCCGTTTCTCGTCCGAAGCACCGTATACTACCCGATTTAGTTGAGCCCACCGCATCGCGCCCGCGCACATGGGGCAAGGTTCGAGGGTAACGTATAGCGTGCAGTCGGTCAGGTACTTGCCTCCAAGGATGTTGGCCGCTGCCGTGACGGCCTGCATTTCGGCGTGAGCGGTTACATCGTTCAACGTCTCGGTGAGGTTGTGTGCCCGGGCTATGATCCGTTGGTCAACAACGATAACGGCGCCCACCGGCACCTCTCCTTGCCCGAACGCCAAGTGCGCTTCCCGGAGTGCTTGGCGCATGAAGTAGTCGTCGTTCAGCATCGTCATTGTCTCTGTTTATTTTCCTTAGCGCTCCTTTTTACCTCCTCATTTCGTTTTCCTCGAACAGGGTAGGGTAGTCCTGCTCCATGTTCCTGAGCACGTGGGCGATTATCGTTTCGCGATACCAGCGAGAACGGTTCGTGATCTTATATTTTTTCAGGTAAAAATGAATGAAGTTATGCTCTTCTTCGCTCAGCATGAACACGGCTTTCTTGGTTCTCAGCTTGGTCGTTCTGCCGGGTAAATTGTTCTTCGTTACTTCCATCTCGTGATCGTTGATAATTCTCGCCAAACTTGGCTTGCATACTTGAAAAGCGATGCTTTTCCTTTACCAGTACAAAAAAACGAAATATTTCTTCCAAAAAGAAGGATTAATGGCTTAAATTTGTATTTTTACGCTAAACAGTAGGTTTTTCGCCTACGTTGGAGTAACGGTGTTAAACTTTTACATGTTGTACTATTGCTCTTGTTTGCTTTCAAGGCGAAGACCTTAGCTCGTTTTATTTTGTATGGCGGAACACAACAAGTTGGGCAGGAAAGGAGAAGAGGTGGCAGTGCGTTACCTTATGTCGAACGGGCATCAGCTGCTCGAACGGAATTGGAGGTTCCAAGGGTACGAGATCGATATCATTTCCCTACACGGTGAGTTCATCGTCTTTACCGAGGTGAAGACACGCGCCTCAACTGAGTGGGGTTACCCCGAGGAGTCGGTCGACCGGCAACGGATGCGGCGCATGGTTCGAGCCGCCAACATTTACGTGAAGATGAACAGGGTGGACAACCCGGTTCGGTTTGATATCGTGGCGGTGGTGTGGAACAGGGAGCAGGCGAAGATCGATCACATTGAGGACGCTTTTTTGCCATTCTTGAATCACTGAACGAGGAAAAATAAAGGTGAGAATGGCATGTTAGGATCGATGAACAAGGACACCTAAGGTAAAGGGTGATGGAATTTTTGAGTAACGATTACAATGTGGTGTGGCTGGGGGAGGTTGATTCCACGAATAATTACCTGAAGGAGTGGTTCCGTCGGGAACCACTCGAAGAGGGTACCACGGTTGTGGCCAACTATCAGGTGCGAGGACGTGGACAAAGGGGGAATGGGTGGAGTTCTGAAAAGGGCAAGAACCTGCTTTTCAGCCTACTTCTCTATCCCAAGGGGATAAAGGCTAACGAACAGTTCATCCTGTCATGTATCGCCTCGTTGGCGGTAAAGCGGGTACTTGATCGGTTCATCGGTGATGTTTGCATTAAATGGCCTAACGATATCTACTGGAAAGAGGAAAAAATAGCGGGGATGCTTATCGAGAACGAACTGTTGGGGGGAGTGATAACCCACTCGGTAGTGGGTATCGGTATCAACGTGAATCAACGAAAGTTCCCTACCGAACTTCCTAATCCGGTATCGCTGTGGCAAATCACCGGGATGAAGCATGATAGAACCCAGCTGCTTGAGGCATTCTTACGGGAATTCTTCGCCATCTACGGGAGATTGAGGGAAGGGCTACAGGAAAAACTATATAACACAATCGCTACCGCCTATATGGCAAGCCTCTACCGTGCTGATGGCTACCACTGGTACGAGGATCATAACGGTCGCTTTCAGGCAGCTATTCAGGAGGTGATGCCTTCTGGCCACTTGGTGTTGAAAACATTGGACGAGGGCGAAACACGGCGTTACGCCTTTAAGGAGGTTGCATACGTGAACCCCTAACTCAAAACACGTGTTAGTCGTGCTCGAAAGCAATAGTTTTATTACATATACGGAGCGTTTTTTTTCGTTGAGTTTAATGAGGACAGAAATAGTATATTACCATTAAGAAGAGAAGATATGAAGTACAACCGAGTATTATTGAAGTTGAGTGGCGAGTCGCTGATGGGTGATCAGCAGTTTGGCATTGACGGGAAGCGGCTCAAAGAGTATGCCGAACAGATTCACGAGGTCGTGCAGATGGGCATACAGGTGGCCATAGTGATTGGCGGAGGCAATATTTTCAGGGGGCTTAGCGGCACCACTCAGGGGGTCGACCGGGTGAAAGGGGATCAGATGGGGATGCTGGCTACCGTGATCAACAGCCTTGCCTTGAGCTCGGGGTTGAGCGCGGTGGGCCAGCGTAACCACGTTTACACGTCGGTTCGGATGGAGCCGATAGGCGAGTTTTACTCCAAATGGAAGGCCATCCAGTCGCTCGAGAGGGGAGAGGTGGTTATCATCGCGGGAGGAACGGGCAATCCTTTCTTCACTACCGATTCCGCCTCCGCCCTACGGGGGATAGAGCTAGAGGTTGATGCCATGCTGAAAGGTACCCGCGTAGACGGGGTGTACACGGCCGATCCGGAGAAAGATCCCACTGCGACCAGGTTTCAATCTATCTCTTTTGACGAGTTATATGAGCGGGGACTGAGGGTGATGGACCTGACGGCTATCACGTTATGCAGGGAGAATAACCTGCCCATCGTGGTGTTCGATATGGATACCAGGGGTAACCTTAAAAAGGTGGTAAAGGGGGAGGGTATTGGTACCTTGGTGCACGTTTGATGGGTTGAATTAAAATCTTTTCACTATTTTTGTTGCGAACAATAAAAAAACGTAGATATGGATATAGCCAAGATTAAACAAGAGACCGAAGAGAAGATGGAGATGACCATCCAGTTCTTAGACGACACGTTTTCACGTATTCGTGCCGGGCGTGCCAATCCCCGTATACTGGACGGCATCCGCGTGGACTATTACGGGAGCGTGGTCCCGTTATCGAACGTGGCGACCATTACCACCCCCGATGCCAAGACCATCATGGTACAGCCGTGGGAGAAGCAGATGCTGAAGGTGGTTGAGAAAGCGATCCAGGACTCCGATGTGGGCATCACGCCAGAGAATAATGGCGAGGTGATTCGCTTGGGTATCCCCCCGCTCACCGAAGAGCGACGTAAACAGCTGGTGAGGCAGACGAAGCAAGAGGCGGAAGAAGCTAAGATAAGCATCCGCAACGCCCGCCGTGAAGGGATTGATGAGGTGAAGACAGCGGTTAAGGAGGGACTCGCGGAAGATATCGGGAAAAATGTCGAAAACGATTTACAGAAAATTCACGACAAGTTCATCAAGAAGGTGGACGACCTGTTCGCTGCCAAAGAGAAAGAGATACTGACGGTTTGACGATGAACGTGGTGGACGGTAGGGAGGCAGTGAAAGGCCTGGTTATCAAGAACACGGGCAACCTGTATCACGTGCGGGATACCGAGGGGAACGACCTTACCTGCTGGGCAAAGGGAAACCTGCGGCTGAAGGGAATCAGGAGTACTAGCCCGGTGGTGGTGGGCGATAGGGTTTTCCTGGAGGTGAATCCCGACGGCACCGCCTTTATTACCGGGATCGAAGACCGTGAGAATTATATCGTACGCAAGGCTTCTAACTTGTCAAAGCACGCGCATATCCTCGCTGCCAATATCGACCGTGCGCTGCTCTGTATTACCATTCGATTCCCAGAGACTACCACCGTATTCATCGATCGGTTCCTGGTTACCGCCGAGGCCTATTCTGTTCCGGTATACTTGGTTTTCAATAAGATAGACCTGTACGATGAGGATGATGCCGAGTACCTGGATGCGCTGATTTATCTCTACTCCGTGATCGGTTACCCATGTATTCGTTCGTCGATGGAGACGGGAGAGGGGTTGGACGAAATCGATGAGGTTACCCGCGGCCACATGACGTTGCTGGCTGGTCATTCAGGGGTCGGTAAATCGAGTATTATAAACGCTTTGCAGGGCGAGGAGGTGCAGAGGGTAAGGGAGATATCGGATTACCATCAGATGGGCACGCACACCACCACTTTTTCGGAGATGATTGAGCTGAACAACGGTGGGTTTATTATCGACACGCCAGGTATCAAGGGGTTTGGTACCATCGACATGGAGAGGGATGAGGTGTCGCACTACTTTCCCGAAATTTTCAAGATATCCAAAAAATGCAGGTTCTACAACTGCATGCACCTGAACGAACCCGATTGCGCCGTACTAGATGCCCTGGAGCATCATTACATCAGCGAGAGCAGGTATCACTCTTATTTGAATATCCTCGAAGACATCGACGAGGGGAAATACCGCTAATGACCATGCAACTGAATGACACCTTACTCTTGATCATCGAGATCCTCTACATACTCACCGTGGTGAGTATCGTGGTAGTGGTGATCTCGGAGAACAGGAGCCCCATCAAGGCAATCGCGTGGATCCTGGCCGTGATGTTCTTGCCGGTCATCGGGATCATTTGGTACCTGGTTTTTGGGCAAGATATAACCAGGAAACGGGTCATCTCCAAGCGGATGTACAGTAAGCTGAAAAGGCGGCCGCTTGACGAGATGGGGGATCCAGCGGAAGTGGAAGGGCTGGAGAAGCATGAGAATCTGATAAAATTGTTGAAAAATCTGGATTATACGCCGCTGCTAGGGGGCAACAACGTGCAGATTTTTACCCACGCGCGGGATAAGTTCGACCAGCTTTTCATCGATATCGGACAGGCAAAGCGGCATATACATGTGGAGTACTACGTGCTATTAGATGACACGATTGGTACCCGACTGCAACAAGCCCTCATAAAAAAAGTGAAAGAGGGGGTGGAGGTACGTGTTATCTACGACAGCTTCGGTTCGCGGAAAGCGAAGAAGCGTTTCTTCGAGGAGTTCAGAAAGGCGGGTATCGAGGCCGAATCTTTTCTGAAACTCGCGTTGCCATCGCTCACGTCGAGGCTCAATTACCGTATGCACCGCAAGATCGTGGTGATCGATGGGCGGATTGGCTACGTGGGAGGGATTAACGTGGCCGACCGCTACCTGGAGGGATTCCCATGGGGGATGTGGCGGGATACCCACGTCCGTATCGAGGGCAAAGGGGTGCAAGGGCTGCAGTCGGTTTTCTTGATCGACTGGTATTTCGTGTCGCAGACGCTAATCACCTCCCGTGACTACTTCCCGATGTTGGAAAACTACGGCGATAGCCCCATGCAGATAGTGAACAGTGGACCATTGAGCAAGCATAACGAGTTAGCGCATGGTATCATGCAGGCTATTTATGATGCGAAGGAGTCGATATTTATCCAGACCCCTTACTTCTTACCGCCAGACGGTATGATCGATGCACTGCAGTCGGCAGCCATCCGGGGTGTGGACGTGCGTATCATGTTGTCTGAACGTTCCGACGTGCACCTCGTGCAGATGGCGTCTCGCTCCTTTATCAAGCAGATGTTGCGGTCTGGGGTAAAGATCTACTTCTACAGCAAGGGGTTCCTTCACTCCAAGATGATGACCTTCGATACGTCATTAACGTTGATTGGATCGGCCAATTTCGACTCACGCAGCTTCGATCAGAACTTCGAGGTGGAGGCGTTTATCTACGACAAAAAGGTTACGGCGCAGGCCAACGAGATATTCATCGAGGATCAGCGGAATTCGGAGCTCGTGTTGTTGAAGGAGTGGGAAAAGCGGCCGGTGGGCGTGCGATTTAAAGAGTCGCTAATGCGGTTGTTTGCACCGCTGTTGTAACGGATTGACGTGTTGGTCTTCCCTTTACGCAGCGTTATTATTGCAATAATAGGTGAAGCTTGTAAACGGTTACCATCTTTAAGGCATTTAATATGGAGCGGGTTTTTATAGTTGGGTATATGGGCTCCGGTAAGACGACGGTGGGGAGGCGGCTTGCCCGATTGCTTTCGCTTCAGTTTATCGACCTGGATGCCTTTATCGAGGGCAAATACCGCGAGACGGTTTCGCAACTTTTTAAAGAATGGGGAGAGGAGGGCTTTCGAGAGCTGGAGCAACAGGCTCTCCGGGAGGTGGCTGAATTTGAAAACGTGGTCGTCTCAACGGGGGGTGGTACGCCCTGTTTCTTCGACAACATGGCGTTGATGAACCGCTCGGGCACTACCGTGTATCTACAAGCCGAACCGGGGGAGTTGGCCCATCGGTTAATCTCCTCGAGAACGGTGCGTCCGCTCATCGCGGGCAAGTCTAAAGAGGAGCTCGTCTCCTTTATCACGGTGCATTTGGCCCAAAGGGAGCGTTATTACCTTAACGCCGCTATTGTCCATCGTAGCGGGCATAGGTTGAGGGGAAAAGATATTCAATTGACCGTAAGTCAATTAGAAGAAGAATTGAGAAATAGGAGGAAGAGAGATGATGCATGATACTCAACAAAGCCCATCGTTCGTGGTTCGCGAGCTGATGTGGAAAACAGAAAAGCAAGGGAAGGCTGTGGCTATCGGGATTCCCAAAGAGAAGCAGGAGGTGGAGAGGCGGCTGGCCCTCACTCCCGAAACTGTTTCGTTGTTGGTCGCCCTGGGTTATCGTGTCCTCGTCCAGGCGGGGGCGGGTGATACCATTCACTATCCTGACAATTATTATGCCGAGTCGGGCGCCGAGATCGTGGAGTCTGCACGAGAGGTGTTTCAAGCCGATCTAATCCTTAAGGTTTTGCCGCCTACGATGGAGGAGGTGGAGATGATAAAGGAGCGGGCGTCCGTTTTCTCGTTTCTCTACCTTCATAGGCTATCTGCCCCCATCCTTGAGCGGATGGCCGAGAAACGCATTAACGCATTGGCTTACGAGTTGTTACTGGACGACTCGGGGGAATCGCCGTTCGTAACGGCCATCTCCGAGATAGAGGGTGCTACCTCCATTGCACTGGCCGCCGAGTTGTTGAGCAATGCGCACGGGGGTAAGGGAATCATTTTGGGAGGTGTTCCAGGGGTGACCCCTACCGAGGTGATCATCGTCGGGGCGGGGATAGCCGGAACGATGGCCGCTCGTGCTGCTTTAGCATTAGGTGCCCTGGTTAAGGTGTTCGATGACGACATCGTGAAGCTGCGAACCATTTGCCACGAGCTGGGGAGGTCGCTCTACACCTCCACCCTGCAACCCAACGTGCTTCACAACGCGTTTCGCTCGGCCGACGTGGTGATCGGTGCCATGCGGTATATCAACAAGACCCATTTCTACCGGGTTTCAGGTGACTTGATCCGGGAGATGAAGCGGGGTTCGTTGATTATCGACCTTAGGGTGGCGCAAGGGGGCTGTTTCGAGACAACCATGGAGGCCTGTCTGCCGAACCATCCCGTGATGTTCGAGAGGAGCGGGGTACTGCACGTTTGCGAGATGAGCCTCAGTTCGCGGGTGGCTCGTACTGCCTCCATCTCGATGAGCAACCTGTTCGTGCCGCTTTTCACCGCGATGGGCGATCGTGGCGGGATCGATCATTTTGCCCGGTTCGACCGAGGCTTCGCCTCCGGCTTCTACATGTACGCCGGCAAGCTGGTGAACGCGCACGTGGGTAGCCACTTCAACTACCCCGTTACTGATATTGGGCTTTTCCTACTGAGGGACTTGTAGTCTTAGTCGCTTCTGCAGGAGCAGGTACCAGGTGAACGAGATGATTCCCTTGAAAATGGTCGTGATGGAGATGGCCCACCAGACTCCGGTCACGCCGATTCGTGCACCCAGCACCAGGGCAAACGGGATGCGGAGCGTGTTGAACAGGATGCTGATCAGGGCAGGTGGGGTGGTTCTGCCCAACCCGTTAAACATGCCCTGCGTGGTTAGCTCTAACATCATGAAAACTTGCGATAGGCCGATGATCAGCAGGTACTCCCCGCCCGCCACGTAGGCGGCCTTCTCCGGCACGAAGAGGGAGAATATCTCGCTGCCGTAGAAGACGAAGGCCAGCGTGGCCGCTATTCCCAATGCCCCCATCAAAAGCAGCGTGTAATGGAAAGCACGGCGGCTTCGGTCCATCTTTCCCGCGGCGTTATTTTGCGCCGAGAAGCTTCCTAACGTGGTGGAGAACCCGGTGGAGGTGTTCCAGGTAATCCCTTCGATATGCCCCCCGGTGGTTTGGCTGGTGATGCCCAAGTGCCCGCCGTAGAGCGATGCGGTTCGGGCCAAATGCATGTTGATGAACGCGAAGTAAACGTTCATCGCGGCTACCGGTACTCCCAGCTTGAGGATTTTCAACGTGTACCGCTTACGGGGGCGGGTAATGAATCGAAATCCCCCGAGCACGCCGTTGGGTCCCCTGAGGTGGCGAACGAAAAGGAGCAGTACCACGACCTGGGAAAGGACGGTAGCCAGCGCCGCACCGCGAATTCCCATGGCTGGGACGATCCCCAGTCCAAAGATGAAAAGGGGGTCGAGCAGGATATTGAGGATCAGTCCTGTCGCGTTAAAATAGAAGGGGAGGCTACTTCGCCCGGAGCCGATGTAGATGCCGGAGAAATTCAGGACTAAAAACATAAGGGGCATGCCTAACGAGATGATGCGCAGGTAATCCTCGGCATCGGCGGCAATGGCACTCTCCAACCGGTAAAAGGAGACGTACGGGAGTGGGAAGAGAAAGAAGTAGGCGCCAAACAGGAGGCCCAGCAGGAGGGCTATCGTGGTAGTGTGGGACGCGTAGACAGATGCCCTATCAAGACGCCTCGCGCCAATCGATTGGGCGATAGATATCTCGGCACCCACCTTGGAGACAAGCCCCATCGCGTTCATCATCCACATCAACATGCCCACGGAACCTACCGCGGCGACCGATTCGCTTCCAAGGCGGCCAATCCACAGGATGTTAACCAAGTTGTAGGCCATCTGAATGAAACCGATAGCCATTAGCGGAAAGGCCAGGGAAATCAATTGCCGGAATATGCTCCCATGGGTAAGTTCCCGGACAGTTGGCGATTGTATCTCTATCTGATTGGTATTCACGTGGCAGAAAGGGAGGCACTCGGTGATTTCAAGGTGAAATGGCCTCCTCTAGTGAGCGGAAGACGGGACTCAAACCCGCGACCCTTAGCTTGGAAGGCTAATGCTCTATCGACTGAGCTACTTCCGCATTAGGTGGGCAGTGATGGATTCGAACCACCGAAGGCGTAGCCAGCTGAGTTACAGTCAGCCCCATTTGTCCACTTTGGTAACTGCCCTACGTCTTTGTACTGCGAAGGTACGATAAATTATTGATATTTTGAACGGGTGGAGATCATTTTTAACGCGGTGATGCCCGCTTCATCCCCTTTATTCCCGTGGCGTTCCCCCGCTCGTGCCTCGGCCTGTTCCAACGTATGGGTGGTGAGTAGCCCGAAGATTACAGGCACTTTGCTCGTGAGGTTCTTCTATTCGGTTGCCATGATTACTTGCTCTCTCCTTTCGACAGTTTCGCTTGTATGATGAACTTATCTGCCTCTTGTGCCTCGGGAGAGTTAAGGTAGTTCTCCTTTATCAACTCAAACATCTCGATCGCCTGGTCATAGTTGTCTACGCTTAGATACGCTACGCCCGCCTTTTTGTAGTAGATGGGGCTGAGCATCTCGTTGTCAGCCTCTTTGGCTGCTTTCAGGAACTGGTTCACCGCCTTGTCAGTTTCTCCCATGTTCATGTAAACGTCACCTATTGCGCCAGTAACGGCTGGGGTTAACAACAGGTCTTTCCCGTTGAACTTGTTCAGGTGTTCCAGTGCCTTTGCGTTATCGCCCATCCGGCTGTAGGAGATACCGGCGTACGCGTGGGCCAGGTTGGCCGTTTTGGTGCCTTTGTATTGCGAGGCGATGGATTCAAACCCGATATAGTCGTTCCCGTTACCGAACAGGGCGAGTGAATCATCTCCCTGCTGGAAGTACCGTTCGCCCTTGAAAATAGCGGTCTGTGCTTTCTCGAGGCGGGGCAGCTTGATCAGGTAGTGATAAGCCAAGTAGGCTCCCACGAGAAGGATGACGATGATCAACCCGATCACGATAGAACGTTGGTTTTGATCCAGAAATCGTTCCGTGCTGGTTAGCGCTTCCTCAATGTTTTCGAACCCTTTCTCCGCACGAGTCTCTTTTCTTTTTTTAGCAGACATAGGTGTAAAATGTAAGTTGTATTATTCACGTCGCGAAAATCGTTTCGTAACCGGTGAACATGCATGTTGTTTTTTCGCGTTGCAAAAGTAATGGTTTTTAAGGGATAAATAAAATTTAAACGGCTGTTTTTTCAAAAGGCACTTTTGAACATTAATCCTTTTCGTGTGTTTGCAGTCAAAGCAGCGATATATGACAAATGGTAATTGAAGCTGAAATGTCAAGAATAAAATAATCGTATGAAAAAAATAGAGAGAATAATCCTAGTACTATTATTATTGACTGCGTTTGGGTTTACCAAGGTGAACGGGCAGACTGATGCCGTTTTCGGTTCCGTCCCCTTCGTGAATGGCAAGGTGGTTTTTCAGCAATTCATTCCCAATGCCGATGGAGTGGATGCCGCGCAACAATACGCGAAACTACAGAAGTGGGGCAGGGCGAGGTTTCAAGGTAACCCCTTGTTATCGGCCATCCGGTTCGATGATAAGGCACGCTCGGTAACGATTAGCGCCGGTGAAACTTTGCCATTGCCCGCGGCAAACGGCAAGGTGACCTTGCGTTACCGCTTTGATATCTCGGTTACCAACGCGGGCTCTATGTTGGTGGTCAGGGATATTACCTTTCAAAGCGAACCGCCGGGAAGTGGCTCCACCATCCCGAAAACGTATGGTGCCGAACAGGTGATTACAGACCAGGCCATCAACGGCGCCGATGGGGAAAAAGAGTTTAGAACCCTTGTCCGACAAGCCACGCTCAACTACTTTAATGGATTGCACGTGGAGCTGTCATCATTGTAACCACTGCATTAGGGGACTGAAAATTGCTCATTACGTTGATTATTTGAATCTACGTTAATCTGCGAACAACAAAATGAAGCCGAAAACTTTGGCGAATTAAAATTATATGCTTAATTTTGCGCTCTGATTTGTCGAAAAATCATCCGTTGCTTCCGCGTAAGTGGCGGTTGATTTCGCCTTAGCGGCTGCTGATCATGTACGGCAGTCAGTTACAAAACGAGAGTATTAACACACATTACGTGCATAGCCATGGCTAAGATTTGTCAAATAACCGGTAAAAGGGCAGGGGTTGGGAACCACGTCTCGCACTCCAACAGGAAGACGAAACGCAGATTCAATGTGAACCTGTTCAGGAAGAAGTTTTATTGGGTGGAGGAGGATTGTTGGATAAGCTTGAGGGTATCGGCATCCGGACTGCGTACCATCAATAAGATTGGCTTGGATGCGGCTTTGAAGAAAGCCGCTGCGAAGGGGTATTTAAACGCGTGAACAAATAGGAGGAGAAACCAATGTCAAAGAAATTAAAAGGAAACCGGGTGCAGGTGATTCTCGAGTGCACCGAACATAAGGAGAGTGGTATGCCCGGAACGTCGAGGTACATCACCATGAAGAATAGAAAGAATACTCCGGGCAGGATGGAGTTAAAGAAATACAACCCCATTCTCAAGAGGATGACGATTCACAGGGAAATCAGGTAAAAAAGAGGATACGTTATGGCAAAAAAAGCAGTTGCGGGATTCCGCGATAGACATACAACCACAGGACGTAGTCACACGAAAGTGATTAGGATGGTAAAGTCACCCAAAACTGGGGCGTACAGTTTTAAAGAAGAGATGGTCCTGAACGAACTGGTAGAGGACTATTTGAAGAAATAAGTAAGTTAAAGATATGTAAAAACTTCCTCGCGCATTCACGTGGGGAAGTTTTTGTTTTTACTATTTAGTAGCTTTGTAGGTGTTGCGGTGTAAGGATTGGTTTCTGCGCCAGTTGCCATTTATGGTATATAGATAGTGGCTTATTGAACGGTACTATTTTCAGAATAACGTTAGGGCGTTTGCCACGGTAGCCTGTTCGTGTAGCGTGCAGCGTGTTCGTCTGATTTAATATGGAGCGTATGGGCTTATTTAATAAACTTTCAAGAGGGAAAAAAGAGACGCTCGACAAAGGTCTCGAGAAAACGAAAGAGAGCTTCTTTTCTAAGTTGACCCGGGCGGTTACGGGGAAGTCGAAGGTGGATGATAGCGTGCTCGACGACCTAGAGGAGGTGTTGGTTACATCAGACGTGGGTGTGGATACCACCCTTCGCATTATCGAGCGGATTGAGGCACGCGTGGCACGTGATAAGTATGTGGGAACCGACGAGCTGACGAATATCCTGCGGGATGAGATAGCCCAGCTGCTTACCGAGAACCATACCGGCGATCTATCGGACTTCTCGATACCGGATGGGGAGAGACCCCACGTGATCATGGTGGTGGGGGTGAATGGCGTTGGGAAGACCACTACCATCGGTAAGCTGGCCTACCAGTATAAGCAAAATGGCTTGTCTGTTTATCTCGGGGCGGCCGATACCTTCCGTGCCGCCGCGGTGGAACAGCTGGATATATGGGGTGAGCGGGTAGGGGTTCCCGTGGTCAAGCAACAGATGGGAGCCGACCCTGCCTCGGTGGCCTTTGACGCGGTCAGCTCCGGTAAGGCTAACGGTGCCGACGTGGTGATTATCGATACCGCGGGCCGGTTGCATAACAAGGTTAACCTGATGAACGAGCTCACCAAGATTAAGAACGTGATGGGCAGAATTGTCCCGGGAGCACCCCATGAGGTGTTGCTCATACTGGATGGTTCTACCGGGCAGAACGCGTTCGAACAGGCCAAGCATTTCACCGCCGCTACCGAGGTCAACGCCCTTGCCATTACCAAGCTCGACGGAACCGCGAAAGGGGGCGTGGTCCTTGGTATTTCTGATCAGTTTAAGATACCCGTCAAGTACATCGGGTTGGGCGAAGGGGTGGAAGACCTGCAGGTGTTCCGCCGGCGTGAATTCGTCGATTCGCTTTTCGGTGATTGATGTTTGAGGCATTTTCCCCCGCCGCGTAAGGAATAGGAGCGATCATGAGAGGAAATAGGGTAGACGTGGTGACCATGGGGTGTTCCAAGAACTTGGTGGACTCTGAGTTGCTGATGCGACAGTTGGTTGCTAACGGCTATACCGTGACGCACGACCCTGAATCGCCCGATGGTGAAATCGCGGTAATCAACACCTGTGGGTTCATTGGTGACGCGAAGGAGGAGTCCATTAACATGATCCTCGATTTTGTTGAAGCGAAAAAGCGAAACCGACTTAAAAAGTTGTACGTGATGGGTTGTCTCTCCGAGCGTTATCGGAAAGAGCTGACGGAGGAGATCCCCGAGGTGGACCGGTTCTGTGGCAAGTTCGATTGGCAAGGGTTGATCGCCGACCTAGGGAAATCTTACCGCAAGGAGTTGGAGTTCGATCGGATCCTTACCACGCCATCCCACTACGCCTACGTGAAAATATCGGAGGGTTGTGACCGAACCTGCGCCTACTGTTCCATCCCTTTGATAACCGGGAAGTACCGTTCGCGTCCTATGGAAGAGATTGAAGCGGAGATCGCCAGTTTGGCAGGCAAGGGGGTGAAGGAGGTTCAGTTAATTGCTCAAGATCTTACCTATTACGGGCTCGACCGTTACCGTGAGATGCGACTGCCTGAGCTGGTAGAGCGCCTATCCGATATCCAGGGAGTGGAGTGGATACGGCTTCATTACGCGTATCCGGCATGCTTTCCGGTAGGCCTGCTCCGGGTGATGCGTGAGCGGGAGAACGTTTGCAAATACCTTGATATCGCGTTACAACATATCAGTGACCGCATGCTGAAAAAGATGCGGCGGAATATTACTAAGGGACAGACCTTGGAGTTGATTCAACGGCTCAGGGAGGAAGTGCCGGGTATTCACCTACGCACGACGATGATGGTGGGACATCCTGGTGAGACGGAAGAGGATTACCTGGAGTTACTCGACTTCGTGCGAACTACCCGCTTCGAACGGCTCGGCACGTTTCCCTATTCGCACGAAGAGGGTACCTACTGTGACCGCAATTACCTGGACGATGTGCCGGCGGAAGTGAAGCAGGATAGGGTAGAGCGACTGATGACGCTTCAGGAGGATATCTCGCTCGCGGTGAACGAAGCGAAGGTGGGACAAACATTGAAAGTGATGTTAGATCGTGAAGAGCCAGACTTCTATATTGGCCGCACCGAGTTCGATTCGCCAGAGGTGGATGGGGAGGTGCTGATCGATAAGGAGACGTGCCTCGAAGTGGGTTCCTTTAAGGAGGTAAAGATCTGTTCGGCTCTGCCTTTCGACTTGATGGCTCGCCCTGTTTAGTAAGGAACTATATGGAAAAGTGGTGCAAGGCGTTTTGCCAGTAGCTTGATGGCTCGTTTGGTGGGATGAGTAACACCGATGCAAAGCACGTTTATGAATTGAGGGAGGCAGTGAAGTCTTATGCCCATGTTGTTGGGCGAACGGCAGGAGATGAATCTCGGTAATCAGAGGTTTTTGAAAAAAATTAAGAAAGATGACACAAAAAAAACTTCTTTCATATATATCGGCCCGTTTGGGATGGGAAGAGTCAAACGTTATTGGCGTTTTGGAGGCGTTCATGGATATCGTTCGTCAAGAGGTGGTTGCAGGTAACAGGGTGGATGTTAGCGAGTTCGGCCTGTTTCAAGCCCTTAGACATCCGGAGTATATCTTGATTGAAGCGGAGACGGGCGAACGTTACCTGATGCCCCCTTCCGTGGAAGTGGTTTTCGAGCCCGCAATCATTACTTCTGATTCTGAAACGCCTGATGTTGCCAGCTCATTGCATTTTATCCCGGACGCCTCCTTCGAAGAGGAGGCAAATAGCCCGTTCGCACTGTTTGAGCCAACGCTGGTTAACGAGGGGGTACATTTTCCCAACCTGACCGAAGTGGTTGTCAATGAGCCGAAAGCAGCGGGGAAGGGGTACGAGACCGAGAAACCGGCTATACCAGATACATCCGAAGTACCTCAGATGCCTCAGACATCTGAGTCTCACGTTACACCCGTTATACTTGATACTCTTGAGGTACCCGACATGGTGGAGGTTAATGAAGTGAGTGAGCCGGGAATACCCAGCCATCAACGAAAACGGTTGCCTCTATGGATTCCCATCCTTGGAGGAGCGGTAGTTGCATTGCTAGCTTTACTATTTTCAAGGCACCGCGATTCGAGGGATAGCGATTAATTGATCTTCACGTTAGCGGCAATACTTAGGACCGGCAAGATTTGGCTGTAATAGACCAGATCTGAGAAGGTGCTGTTCCCGCTGTAATCCAGCAGAAAGTCCGCGTTCCCGCTGATGATGTTGGGAGAGGAAAGTTGCATCTTTCCGTTAAAGAGAACCCCGAAATCTTTGCTGAAGCTGTCAGAACTTAAGATCTAACTGCCGTTGTTTTTCCCGAAAGGGTTCTGCTCCTTAATGTAATCGATATACTTGCCTATATCTTAATCTATTTTAGTCAGGACTTCCTGTTTCACGACTCTGTTCAACGTGATGGAAAGTTTGTTTAGATCTCCCTTAGATTCGCAGGAAGGTAGGCCCAAGAGGCCAAGAAAAAGGAGGTAGAGGATGAAATTCGTTTCATACGATTAAAACTATTATTTTCAAATGTATCGTATGGAACTCGCTTTAATCATTGTCATGGGTGTAAATGGTTTACATGCTCGTTTCATACGATTATTTTAATCATGTAGGTCTCATAATATTACTCAACTACTTAACTTTTTTGAAAGTAAAATAATTTGCTGATTGATAAAAAATAGCCTGTCCGCTTGGAAGAGATGTTGATATTCAGTATCCATGTTCTTCCAAGGCTGGTGAGTAGTTGTAGAAAGCTTGGTGATGGGTACGTCATCAGGATAGGTGATAAAAGAGGGAAAATGTAACCCGATGACGGAAAAAACGAGTATATTTGCAAAAAAATACTTGATATGGGAAAAATTTATTCTTTCACGCTATTATTGTTGGTTTTCATGGTAGCGTGCACCCAAGGTGGCGGGAAAAATGGCAATGGTGATTATACCATTAAAACGGAGGTTCCTGAACGTCCCGCAGGACAGCAACATGTGGTGCGGTTAACTGCCCCGAAAATAGACACCGTGCGGGTTGGTTTCATTGGGTTGGGCATGCGTGGCCCAGGTGCCGTGAGTCGGTTCACTCATATCCCAGGGACGAAGATCGTGGCGTTGTGTGATCTGTATGCTGACAGGGTTGAAAAAACGCAGGTGATTCTCGATAACGCCGGGTTGCCGAGAGCAGCCGAGTATAGTGGAAGCGAGGAGGCATGGAAAGAGCTATGTGAGCGGGATGATATTGACCTGGTGTACGTGGTTACCGACTGGAAATGGCATGCCGCTATGATGGTCTACGCGATGGAGCAGGGGAAACACGTGGTATCTGAGGTACCTGCGGCGATGACCCTCGATGAGATTTGGGATGTTGTGAATACGGCCGAACGGACGCGGAAACATGCGATGATGCTTGAGAACTGCGTCTACGACTACTTTGAGTTGACCACGTTGAACATGGCGCAGGAGGGTCTCTTTGGTGAGGTACTACACGCGGAGGGTGCCTACATTCACGACTTGTCTGAATTCTGGGAGTACTACGAGGGCGACTGGCGCTTACAGTACAACAAGGAGTTCCGCGGCGATGTCTACGCCACGCACGGCATGGGCCCGGTGGCACAAGCTTTGGACATTCACCGGGGTGACAAGATGAACACGTTGGTGGCTATGGATACCAAACCGGTAAACATCCCCCAGTACTTGATCGAGAAGAGGGGCATGGATGCCGATAGCGCGTATATGTTCGCGAACGGGCAACATACCATGACCATGATTCGCACCGAGAAGGGCAAGACCATACATATTCAACACGACGTCTCTTCGCCGCGTCCCTATAGTCGCATGTACCAATTGAGCGGCACGAAAGGGTTTGCCAATAAATATCCCACTTCAGGCTACGCGTTGCAAGGAGAGATGCTGGGTGAGGATGTTGCACCCGATTTGGAAAACTTAAACGCACATAGCTTCATATCGGAAGAGGTGAGGAGTGCGCTGATGGATCGGTACAAACACCGCATCCATCGTGAGCTGGAAGAGAGAGCGAAGGAGGTGGGTGGTCACGGCGGTATGGACTTTATCATGGACTACCGGTTGATTTACTGCTTGCAAAATGGCTTGCCGCTTGATATGGATGTCTACGATTTGGCGGAGTGGTGTTCGCTGGCAGAGTTAAGTCGTATCTCCATCGAGAATAACAGTGCATCCGTTGAAGTACCCGATTTCACGCGGGGACACTGGAACGACGTGAAAGGGTTCAAGCACGCGTTCGTGGATTAGCGTGTGCCTTAAAGATTAGCGTGTACTTTAAACAAATAATCCCTGGACGACCATGAGCGCTTGCAACGTGTGGCAAACGCCCGGTCGTTATTTATTCACTCCTAGTTACTTTTCAATGAAACGATCCGTTTTTCTTGTTTTCCTGTTTTGCGGGTGGCTATGGGCCTCCTTGGCTACCGCTCAGCAGAACGATTCTATTCGGTCTGAGATATTGAATATGCAGCCTAGTGACCTCGAGATGATTTCCAAGGGGCGCTCGTTAATCGTGGAGCACCTTAAGAAGGGTGATTTAGTTGCCGTAAAGGAGGTTAAGGATTATCTTGCCGGTGAGATGTTCAACCCTTACCGTGTTTTTGTGCCAGCCGAGTATTGGTTGCTCTGCTTCTGGACTGAAGACTTTGCGGAGCTACTTCATGAGGCGGAAGATTACGCTTCTGGTTCTGAATTGGGGCGGGATATCTACTGGGATGTGCCTGAGCGGTTTAAAGGGACCCCTATGTTGGGCATGATTGTGCAGAGCGATCGCCTCTCGGAAGAGTTGGGAAGGAAATCGGCGGAAGCCTATATTCCGCTTACGGTGAGCGTCGATAACGCGGAGTTGAAGGCGGAAGAGAAGGAGTTCCTCAAGCTGTTGCTTTACGCGCTCCTGTTCACGCCCGATAGGGTAGATGACGAAAAAGAGATGGAGGAGGTGAACGCTAAGGCGACCGCTTTCCTGGATAACTACCAGGATAGCCGCTATGCAAACTATACGCGTCGGTACATCCGCTACCGGTTTCATCCTTCCGACTGGGGGTTGGGGAGTGAATTCTTTCTTGGCTACAATATGTTTACCGGTGGGTTGAGCAACCACTTTACCAATCGTGTGATTGGTGGGTTCGCGTTTGATATCTCGTATAAGAAGTTTACCGCGTCTACGCGCATCAACTTTTCCGGTACCCGGACGTTGCAGGAGATTACTCGCAAGGGTATCACCTGGCCAAAAGATGTGAACGGGTACGTGATAGGGGCTGACCTCGCGTTTCACTACCCGGTAATCCAAAGCAGGCGCGTGCTGATCTCCCCTGTCGCGGGCATAGGTGGGATGGGGATAGGCCCCTCGTTCGAACAGGTCAGGGATGAATACCCCGAGTTGAAAGAGTTCAAGGAACTGTCATCGTTTAATTACCTTGTGGGTCTGGACCTTAAAGTGAACGCTTGGAACAAGGAGATCGACCTCTCCCGTTACGGGGGTGGGTACGTGGGGCTGCGGTATACCTACTACATCCCCAATTTAGGTGAGCGGCATCAGCTGCAGAGGGGTAACATGCACACCATTACGCTTACCGTTGGCGGGTTCGGGTACCCCAAGAAGCGGGATTTATAAAACAAGGGAAGGGGACTTGGGAAGGTAAGTACAAGAAGGAATCTCAGGAAGAAAGCACAAGAGAGATACCGGGAAGGAATCATTGGTAAGATTCCCCTTAAAGGTTTTGTTTCTCAAGTTCCAACAGCTTTTCCTTTCTCCATACCCCGCCTCCGTAGCCGGTGAGGGTACCATCGGAGCCGATCACGCGGTGACACGGTAGGATAATGGCAATCCTGTTTTGCCCGTTTGCGTTGGCTACCGCTCGGACGGCCGCCGGTCTCCCGATTAGTTTGGCCTGTTCCGCGTAACTGATGGTATGCCCGTACGGTACCTGCAGCAGGCTTGACCACACCTTTTTTTGAAACTCCGTGCCGACCAGGACCAGGGGTATATCAAACTTCTTCCGCTTCCCCTTGTAATACTCCGCAAGTTGCCCTTCAAGCGCCTCCAAATGGGGGTTACAAAAAGCGTTGTGGGATGTTGCGCTACCATGTTGTCTTTCAGATGTTTCCAGGTGAGAGGTACAAGAAAGGCGGTGGGGCCTTAGCTGACCGTGTTTCCTTTCAAGTGTATCCCAATGGAGAGTGTTGTCTAGGTTGATTGGGGCTTTGAAAGCGGCCTCCAGCGATTGTAACTTCTGGTTCAATCGTAGGCTGTCGGCAAATTCAAACAAATAGATTCCCTTTTCGGTTGCCGCGGCAATCATCGTGCCCAACTCCGTTTCCAGCCGTTTGATTGAATAGGTCATGCAATAACTTTATTTCTCTGTTTCACTGTATAAAACCTTTAATGTTTAAAACAATCATTCACTAAAGTTAGACTATTTCTCGCCACGGCATATTCCAAGTGAACTTGTCCTCTGCTCGTTTGGCTTAACGAAATAGTTTCCAAGGGTGTTTAGTGATTGTTATCATCATGTTGGCTTCATAGATTCGTGGTTCGTGAGGGTTGGGACATATAGGGCATTTGTAATTTTCCGGATATTCGGAACATTCATCCTGCAATCAAAACCCAAAATCGTTAATCTGAATCTCCTTTACCTCGTCATGTTCAATTTCAATGCGCCGTTGCGTCGTTAGCCCCTCCACGTGGATGGCTTTGAAGGGGATAGCGGGACAGACGTACTCGCAACCCCCGCACCCCACGCAGATATCCGGGTTGATCTCGGGGATAGTCAGTATCCCTTTGTAAGGTATCATCCGTACCGCCTGCGTGGGGCAGTGCTCGGAGCAAGCCCCGCAGCTAGTCTCGTCATGGCAGACGATGCAGTTTTCTAAGATCAGCTGCACCTGTCCCATCTGGGTATGGTTCTTCTCCTCTTTGGTGAGGGGGAGTATAGCACCGGTGGGGCAGACATCGCCGCACACCGTGCAGTCGTAATTGCAAAACCCGCGCTCAAAGTAAAGCATGGGCTGCATCATCCCCTCAAGCCCGTACTCCAGTAAGGCTGGTTTAATCACCCGGGAGGGGCACTTGCTCACGCAGAGGTGGCAGGAGATGCATTTCTGAAGCAGGTGATCGATGGACGGTACCCCGGGCGGTGCGATCGGTGTTTGTCGTTTGAACGTGCGCTTGGATAAGAGCTTTTCCGACCCTGTTTTCGCCATCAGCTCTTTCGCTGGTAAGGAGATGGCCAGCAGTGCGGTCAAAAAACGGCGCTTTGAAGCATCCAAGCTACTCGTGGGTTCCTGGTTATTCACGATGACTGGTTGACCTGTAACACAGTTGGTTAACTGCACCAACAGCTCTTCCGCATTATTGCTTCTTGATTTCTCGTTTAAGGGTTTTGTTTTTTGTGATTCTTCTACCTTCAGTTGCTTGTTTCTTTTCCACGGGACGATTAGCTTGTACTCCATTGCACCGCGGTGGCAGTTTCCCAAACAGTTGAAACAGGTGACGCAACGACTGTAATCGACCCGTTTGTTTTTCGCGTCGATGCAGGAGGCCTTGCACTTCATGGCGCATAGCCCGCACGCGTTACATTTTACCTCGTCTATCCTGACTTTAAAGAGGGAGTAGCGGCTCAGGAAGCCGAGGATCGTTCCCACGGGACAAACGGTGTTGCAGTAGCTCCTGCCACCTCGCCAAGTCATGTAGCCGATCCCCAGGAGGGTGATCAGGGCAATCACGAGCGAGGAGACGCTCACGATGTAGACGCTTACCTTGTAAAAGGTGAAGTTATTGAACGAGGTGAAGATCGATGCCAAAAGGTTGTTACCCGCTAGGTAAGCAGGTCGAAGCAGGTGCGTGACCATCCTCCCGTAGGCACCGTAGGGGTCGAGTAGTCCCACGAGGAGGGTAAACCCGAGAATAAAGGCCACCACGGTGGATGCCAACACGATTACCCGTAACCCGTTTTTCGCTTTGTGGTACCGGTACCGTTTTTTTTTGTTCACACGCCTCGAGATCCAGGCCACCATGTCTTGGTAAACACCCATTGGGCATATGAAGGAGCAGTACACCCTGCCGAACAGGAGGGTCAAAAGCAGCAACCCGATCAGCACTGCTACATTTAGGGCCAATAGTGCAGGCACGAACTGTATTTCGGTGAGCCATTGAAGCCCCCTGGGCAGGAATCCCCTGAAATCAAGGAAGTAGAGCGTAATCAGGGAGAAGAGGAGTATGGATAGGGCGACGCGAATCTTCTTCAACATGGCTGTATGTTTCTATACCCGTAACCTTCCAATCCTCAACTTCTCCAAGTCCCTAGTACCCACCCCCAGTTCTTCGCCCTTACCAATGTGTGTTACGTTTTCGAGTGGCATTTCGCGGGCCTGGTTGAAGAAGTTGGTCGCAGCCGTGTCCACGGCCACAATGTCCTGCGAGATAAACAGTCCTTTAGAGAGCACCACGTCGGATAACGAACGTCCCCTGGGTCCGCTGGTCTTCATCAACCGGTACGCGTCTACTACGTTCAGAACCGGGCGTTTATTATAGGTGCATACATCGGCTATACATTGCTGAAGGTCGTTGGCGTGGAAGTAGCCCCTGTCCCACACGATCCCCATGTAGTTCTTCATTGAGATGGTGAGCTGTGCACCACCGTGGTTCTTGAGAATCGGTACGTTGATCCACTTGTCACTGTCCACGATGGCCTGGTGAATCTTGGTGTTCTTCAGGCTCTTCCCCTTGGGTAACGAAACGCTCTTGTAGTACGACTCCTGGTGAGCCGGTACCACCCGTGCACCGGCTGCCTTGGCCGCCTCCTCGATCCCGCTGTTGGCGTACGACTTTCGCCAGTCGTCACAGCTATGATCGAATACTGTCACCTCCGATGCACCTGCATCGAAGCAGTGCTTGATGATCTCAGCCACCAGCTTCGGGTTGGTATTGGCACCCATCTCCACCGGTTGATCCCAGCCGATATTGGGTTTCACGCATACCTTATCGCCCTTCTTGATGAAGTTACTCATCCCTCCCATTTCGGTGATTGCCTTGCGAAACATCACTTCCGGCTCACCGCCCAGCACAGCCACCAGGTCATATTTTGAAGTTCCGTCGGGGGATTCGAACGACTGCAAGAGAATGCTCATCGCATCCACCTCCTTCATCGTGGTAAGCACAGCCCCGCTTAGGGCCACCGCCCGCAAAAAATTTCGTCTGTCCATATTCTCGGTTGTATAGTGTTGTTCAACGTTTGTCGTGTCCCTGTCATACTTTGTCCCCTTGCATGGGGCTAGGGGCTTGAAACTCAAATTGGGAAGGGACTCTCATGAGTTTGTGAAACCATCGGGTAATCCACGGGACCTTGCAGTCAAGTTGGGGAGGGATTATAACGAGTATGTGAAACTGTCAGACGATCCATGGGAATATAAAGCAAGCTTCATCGTACAACGAGTAGTCCGCTTTCCCGTTTACCGCGAACGTTTTAATTAATCTCGCTCCCTTCAGCAGCTCCATGGCGTACGTGATTGTCGTGCCGCTTTTCACACGGTCTTCCACTAGCAGGATCGACTGGTCCCTGTACTCGAAGTCGATGGGTGCAAGGAGCTTTGGAGTATCGTACTTTGGATTTTGCCTCGTATCGCGCCAGTTGATCTTTAGCAGGTGCACTTCCAGTTCGAGTCGCTGAGCCAGGATGCCGGCCGGTACGATGCCACCGTTCGCGATGGCCACGATCATATCGAACGTTTCGGGGATATCGATTTCCCGAAACCGTTGGATGACCTCCTCGAAACTCTTGTGATTCACGCTGCTACACTTTGGCTAACGCCTTGAGCAGGAAGTAACCACCCACCAGCTGGATCAGCATGCCCGGGAGCCCGAGACGGAAATCCTGCAAGGCGACGACCAGGTTTTGGGTCATGGCCCATTCGATACCGGTGCCGATTACCTGGTACGCGAGGATGGCTAGTAGGATGGCCAGTAGGGAAACACGCTTGAAGCGTTGAGCGACCCAGGCTGCCGCGATGGCCAGGATAACCGATTTGACAAGGATGGCTGGCAGGGCGACCGCGGGCGGCATCCCGAAAAGGAGGTAGTTGACCAACGGCGATAAAACAGCGGTCAGCAACCCCACGTGGATGCCGTACTTGTACGCGCCAATCAACGTGAAAAAGTAGATGGGAAGAAAAATTAAACCTCCCTGTGGCATCAGGTGTGCCAACTGGGGAAACAGGATGTTCCCCACGATGAAGAGGAGCGCGAACAGGAACGTTTTCACGTTGCTCAACGGCAATGAGTAGAGTTTTACTGTAGTAGACATAGTTGTTTTATTTATTATTCGATTTTATTTTCGTTCAAAGACATATTTTTAATTACAGCACCAAGATACTGAAATGTAGGAATATGAGCAAATAAACCAAACAATTTTCTTTACTGTTTGCTCAGGTGTGGCACTTTTACGTTGAATGTGGGCCCGCTATTCTTTATGATATTAATAATTATGAATAAATTTGTAACAAATAAGGAGAAATTACACACTTTTTGGGAATACTTCCTTCTCTAATGTATTCGATTAAAATGAATAATAATTAATGAAAGAGATTGTCTTATTATGAAACCGACATGATTAAAATAATCATTAAACACCCTTGAAAATGATTATTTTAAACATCAAAGGTTCATTAAATTAGACTATTCCTCGCCATGGCCTTGTCCAAGTAAACTTGTCCAATGCTCATTTGGCTTAACGGAATAGTTCACTAAAGTTAGACTATTCCTCGCCATGGCCTTGTCCAAGTAAACTTGTCCAATGCTCATTTGGCTTAACGGAATAGTTCCATACACCGAAATGTAAAAGAATAAAATAATCGTATGAAAAAAGAATATTTATTAAATTGTATTTTTGTTTTGTTTCTTTCTTTTCAGTTTGTTTCATGTGAATCAAGTGAAGAGAATGTTAAGTTTGGTTTAATTACAGATGTACACTATGCCCGTTGTGAAAATATTGGAAATAGAAATTATGACCAAAGTGACGATAAGGTTCGCATAGCAATGGATGAGTTTAAATTGCATTCTCTTGACTTTATTATTCAATTAGGAGATTTTAAGGATCAAGGAAAGACTAGGGAGGAAACAATTACTTTTTTAAAAGAGATAAATGGTGTATTGGACAGTTACGGTAAGCCAATATATCATGTTTTAGGGAATCATGATATGGATAATATATCAAAGAAAGATTTTTTGTCAAATATAACAAGTCCATCAGAATGTAGGGGAAAAAATTACTATTCATTTAAAGTTCGTGGTATAAAGTTTATTGTGTTGGATGCTAATTATAGACTGGATGAAACAGATTATGATTCTGGTAATTATAATTGGGAAGAAGCTATGATTCCAAAACATGAGATGGATTGGTTGTCTAAAGAACTCAAAGATGGTGATGAACCTGTGGTTGTGTTTATACATCAGTTGCTTGATACGGATTCTAATATTTATAAAGGTTTGTATGTACATAATGCTGCAGAAGTAAATCATCTTATGATTCAATCAAAACGAGTGTTAGCCGTTTTTCAAGGACATCACCACGAAGGAGCGTATTCTATTCAGGATAATATTCATTATTTTACTATGAAAGGTATGGTTGAAGGAAAACTACCTAATAGTAATTCTTATGCCATAGTTGAAATTATGCCAAATGGCGATATTTTGATTGATGGATATGCTTTATGTCCTGATAAGATTCTTCGAAATTTGTCAAAATGATTGCAAATTATTCTATTTCATGTAAATTGTTATTTAGCCAAGATACTGTCTTAAAAAATGAGTAAAGCGCATTTTTCCCATCTTTGATTTATATTCATCATATAAAACAAAGATCATCAGGTTTAGCCACAAAACAGACAGGTAACGTTTTCGGGATTTATTATACGTTGTTAGCCGTTCGTTCGTATGGATAGGGGAAGGCCTGGGAGCGTATAATTATCCCACGGGGGGAAGCTTGGCGTGGGAATCCATTTTCGGGGATTTACAGCAGAGGGGCTTGAAATGGGTTGACTTATTCGTTTCAGGGCGCAAAGTACAAAGTTGGATTATGAACAGTTAAATTTGATTGGGAAGAAGAATAGTGGGCAGTTTTGCTTCGGCTACGCTTCCGCTTTCACTGCCCGCCATTCTTTGTGATGTCAGGAATTATGGATGGAACGGTTGTGAAACTGTAAAGTCCTGTCATGTTGAGCGACATGGCAACCTCGAGGAACGTCCCGTTGGTTACCACTATGTAGTAGGCATCGGAATGTCCCTAAATTAAACGTAGTTTCTGATCAAGCTTTATTATTTCACCTTTTTTCATATCGATTGAAAACTCATAATCGTTGTATCTTAACTTGCAGGTGTTATCATTCTGAGACGTTATTTTGACATTTACCAATTTACCTTCATCCCACTTGATATCAACTACGAACCCACCTCTTGAACGTAATCCTTTTACTTCACCGGTCGGATATTTGTCCGGTAACGCGGGTAGTAATTCTATCTCCCCAAGATGACTTTGAAGGAGCATTTCGGCAATGCATGCAGTAATTCCAAAATTCCCATCAATCTGCCAGTAGTTAACAAAATTAGAAGTCAAATTGGGAAAAACAGCAGTCTTAAAATGTCTGTCAATCACCATTTGTGCTATATTACCATCGCCCAACCTAATCCAACTCATGGCCGAGATACTGCCACACCAACTTGCAGCTGATTGTTCCCATGGTTTCCTAAATTCCAGAGTTTTTCTGAAAGCATTCGCTAATTCAGGTGTTTTTCGGGGTGAAATCTGATTTCCAACTTGCAACCCCCATCCATGAGAAATCTGACCAGTACGAGGAGTTGCCGCATCCCAGTCATCTTTCCATTCCTGCAACATACCAGTTGTTGGACTAATCCTTATTGGTAACAGTTGTTCCAGGTATGTGTCCAATTCATTTTTAAAGTCTGTATCTATATTTAAAATAGTTGCCGCAGCCTTGCAATTATTAAACAAATCCCTTATAATCTGCATATCTTCTGAAGAGCCCATGCAAGCCCAACCCACGGTGCCATCAGGTTTTCTGAATGTATGTTCCAATGATATTGAAGGGGACGTTACCAAATAACCCTCTTTATCCCTTTGCAAATTGCACATGTAAAAAACCGCGGCATTTTTCATAACTTGGTATACGTCTACCAGGTACTTTTTGTCTAAGGTAAATTCATAATGTTGCCAAAGGTGGTGGCAAAGCCATGCGCTACCCACCTGATATATAGCCCACATACCGGTTCCCCGAACCGGCCAGGTTGTCCTCCATATATCCGCGTTGTGATGTGCGATCCACCCCGGGCACCCGTATAAGTTTTTCGCTGTTTTGGCCCCGTCAACACTTAGCTCCTTAGTTAATTCGATTAAAGGGAGGTGACATTCTGAAAGATTGCATACTTCAGCCGGCCAATAATTTATCTGCGCGTTATGATTTAATGTCCAGTTAGAACTCCATACGGGATGAAGGGTATTGGTCCATATCCCTTGTAAATTAGCAGGCTGACAACCAGGTCTCGAGGATGAAATTAACAGGTACCTACCGAAGTGAAAGTATAAAGCCGTTAACCCAACGTCATCGCTATCTTGCTTATAGAGTTCCAGCCGCTGCGGAAATGGGATTGTATCTCTCGGATTATCTCCAAAGTTCAGACTAACCCTGGAGAAAAGCGCCGTGTAATCGTCAATATGCGCCTGCTTTAACTTTTTATAAGAAATAGCTTCAGCGTTTTTAATCCGGTCTGCGCATATTTTGGCATAATCTTTCCCCTCAGTAAAAGGATTTTTGTCAAATCCGTTATAACTCGTTGCCGCTGTCAATATTAACTCTACCTCATCTGCATTGCTTACCGTATATGAACCGTTATTACCCGCTGAAGTTCCTCCTTTTTGCCGGACTAACATCCGAATTTGAAAAAACATCCCCTTCCCATCTTCATATTCTGGGTATTTAGCAGATATAACAGATAGGTCTAACCCTTCATCTGTTTTGTAATAGTATCGTGTCCTGTGTCTGTGAGAATTAGACATAGCTCTGCCATTAAGAATAACTTGGTTGTTTTTAACTTTAACATCATGTTTAAGAGCGCTGGTTAACGAGGTTGAAAAACTAATATTACCTGGTCTACTGGCAGATAAGCGAATGATTATTGCCTCATCGGGATGAGAGGCGAATATCTCACGTTTATAATTAACATCCCCAATGGAATAGGTTACATTCACCAGCCCGTTGCTTAAATCGAGCTCTCTCTTGTAGTTTGTTACACCTAAATTTCCATCCATATTCAAGATTAGATCTCCAGCCTGCTGGTATTCCTCATAAAAAGGTCCCAACCAATGTGAATCTATTAACTTTTCTGCCTCATTGTTCTTATCCTCCAACAACAACTCCCTTATCTTTGGCAAATATTTTTTTGCTTCCGGAAACTGCAAATCACGTGGCTCACCTGACCACAATGTTTCTTCATTGATCTTTATCGTGTCAGATTTAATCCCCCCGTAAACCATACCGCCAATACTTCCATTCCCTATAGGAATAGCCTCATTCCAGTTAGTGGCAGGGGAATTAAATAAGACTTTTATGTTTTTCTCGTTTGGCTTACAATAAGTGAATAGCAGTAAGAAAAAAATAAAAACTGTATATATGAATGATTTAATATTAATTGTTTGCATATAACGATGAGTTTAAAATAATAATATATTCATTTTCTATCTATTGATAACTATTTTCAGTTATCCTTAAATTCCGCAACTTCATCTAAACTAGACCCTTATCAAAATTTTTGTTTTATTTGTCCTGCCCGTAGAATGGAATTGAATAATTAACTTTTAGATGAAGATACAACTTTCACTGCTGCAACTTATTATCCAAGATAATAAAATCACCAATCTTCATATCGGTTGAAAACTCATAATTTTTATATCTTAGTTTACATGTATTATTATTGTTGGATTTTACTTTGACATTTACCAATTTACCTTCATCCCACTTGATGTCAACTACGAACCCACCTCTTGCACGTAATCCTTTCACTTCACCGGTCGGATATTTGTCTGGCAAAGCAGGTAATATTTCTATCTCCCCAAGATGACTTTGAAGGAGCATTTCCGCTATGCTGGCAGTAATTCCGAGGTTTCCATCAATTTGGAAATAATTACCAATATAGGTTTTAAAACAGGATGTTAAGTTGGGGAAAACTGCGGTCTTAAAATGCAGGTCGAAAACCTCTTGAGCCAAGTTTCCATCTCCTAACCTAACCCAATTCATGGCAGAAGTACTTCCACACCAGCTTGCGGCCAAATATTTCCAAGGTGTTCTATGCTCCAGTGTTTTCCTATATGCATCCGCGAGTTCAGGTGTTGTACGGGGAGATATTTGATTACCAGCGTGCAACCCCCATCCATGGGATACCTGACGAGGATCTCCTGCTGGCTCCCAGTCATCATTCCACTCCTGTAACCTGCCTGTACTCGGACTTATCTTTATTGGAGCCAACTGCTCCATGTATTTATCCAATTCATTTTTAAAGTCTTCATCAGTATTCAAAACGGTTGCCGCAGCCTTGCAATTTTGAAATAGATCTCTTATAGCCTGCATATCCTCTGCAGAGCCCATACAAGCCCAACCCACGGTGCCATCAGGTTTTTTGAATGTATGTTCCAATGATATTGAAGGGGACGTTACCAAATAACCCTCTCTATCCCTTTGCAAATTGCACATGTAAAAAACTGCGGCATCTTTCATAACCTGGTATACATCTGCCAGGTACTCTTTGTTTAACGTGAATTCGTAATGCTGCCAAAGGTGGTGGCAAAGCCAAGCGCTACCTATTTGGTAAATTGCCCACATGCCTGTTCCCCAAACGGGCCAAGTGGTCCTCCATATATCCGCGTTGTGATGTGCGATCCACCCCGGGCACCCGTATAAGTTTTTCGCTGTTTTGGCCCCGTCAATACTTAACTCCTTAGTTAATTCGATTAAAGGGAGGTGACATTCTGAAAGATTGCATACTTCAGCCGGCCAATAATTTATCTGCGCGTTATGATTAAGTGTCCAGTTGGAACTCCATGGGGGATGAAGGGTATTGGTCCATATCCCTTGTAAATTTGCGGCTTGTCCCCCGGGCCTCGAGGATGAAATTAACAGGTACCTACCGAAGTGAAAGTATAAAGCCGTTAATCCAACGTCATCGCTATCTTGTTTATAGAGTTCCAGCCGCTTTGGAAATGGGATTGTATCTCTTGGATTATCTCCAAAGTTCAGACTAACCCTGGAGAAAAGCGCCGTGTAATCGTCAATATGCGCCTGCTTTAACTTTTTATAAGAAATAGCTTCAGCGTTTTTAATCCGGTCTGCGCATATTTTGGCATAATCCTTTCCATCAGTAAAAGGATTTTTGTCAAATCCGTTATAACTCGTTGCCGCTGTCAATATTAACTCTACCTCATCTGCATTGCTTACCGTATATGAACCGTTATTACCCGCTGAAGTTCCTCCTTTTTGCCGGACTAACATCCGAATTTGAAAAAACATCCCCTTCCCATCCTCATATTCTGGGTATTTAACAGATAGGTCCGTCCCTTCATCTGATTTGTAATAGGCATATTTTCTGTGCAGACTAGAATTCGACATAGCTCTGCCATTAAGAATAACTTGGTTGTTTTCAACTTTAACATCATGTTTAAGAGCACTGGTTAACGAGGTTGAAAAACTAATATTACCTGGTCTACTGGCAGATAAACGAATGATTATAGCCTCATCGGGATGAGAGGCGAATATCTCCCGTTTATAATTAACATTCCCAATGGAATAGGTTATATTAACCAGCCCGTTGCTTAAATCGAGCTCTCTCTTGTAGTTTGTTACACCTAAATTCCCATCCATATTCAAGATTAGATCTCCAGCCTGCTGGTATTCCTCATTATAAGGTCCCAACCAATGTGAATCTATTAACTTTTCTGCCTCATTGTTCTTATCCTCCAACAACAACTCCCTTATCTTTGGCAAATATTTTTTTGCTTCCGGAAACTGCAAATCACGGGGTCCACCTGACCACAATGTTTCTTCATTGATCTTTATCGTGTCAGATTTAATCCCCCCGTAAACCATACCGCCAATACTCCCATTGCCTATCGGGATTGCTTCATTCCAATTAGAAGCAGGAGAGTCGAAGGGGACTTTTATGTCCCCTTCGCTTGTTGAAGTACACCCTGATATGAAACTAATCATTAATAGGATACTTCCACTTATTACTAAAACATGCGATAAGATTCTTCTCATAACCAACTTTTTTGAATTGATTTTAATTGTAAGTCACCTCCTAAAATTCCCTTTTAAAAAGCATAAATATTTGAGATATCTCAGGGGGGCCTTAATAACCAGGATTTTGGACAAGATTTGGATTCAGGTCCATTTCATTTTCTGGAAATGGAAATAAATAATGGGTGGGTGCTTTAAATACTAATGGATTCCCACTATGTGGCTCTACTAAAGAATTAAGAACTACTTCCGCAATTTTCCATCTCTTTAGGTCATGATACCTTTCACCTTCCAATCCAAACTCTACATGTCGTTCATGCCTAATTTTTTCTCTCATTGCATCTTTATTCAGACCGCTGGGAATTGGAGGCATATTAACACCTTCTCTGGCTCTGACTTTATTGATTGCAGCATATACGCTCTCGTCTGGGCCGTCAGCTTCATTTTTTGCTTCGGCATACATTAGTAATACATCTGAATACCTCAGTAAAACATGATCTTGGTCACTTCGTATAGCATAGCTGTATGGAACATTTTCTGGTTCTAAATACTTTTTTAGAAAATAACCAGTTACGCTGGGATTCGCACCAAAGCCTTCATAACCACTTGAATTAACCATTGGTTCGCTTTTATGTCTCACCGTATAGCCCAATCTTGGGTCTCTGTTGAGTTTAAAATTATCGGGATCGTACAATGGAGATTCAGTTATTGGCAATCCGTCTACACATTCAAATTGATCAACAAACCATTGTGTTGGACAAAAATTGGCTTCATAACCATAATTTACATCATATCCCGAAGTTACAGTGTAGATGTTAGGATTCAGATATCTTGTAGAAAAGATGATTTCCACGTTATTGGTTTGACCAGCAGTAAGGAATAAATTTGGATAATCGTCATACAAACCAAAAACACCACCTTCAATTACTTGTTTTGCCACTTGAGCAGCCTCAGACCATCTTTCATTATATAATAATACCTTTGCTTTTAATGATAGCGCGGATCCTTTTACTGCATGCCCATCGTAAGGTATATTAGGAAGATTGGCAATGGCAAATTCAAGATCGGATAGAACTTGTGCTACTACTTCTTCTTTCGTGCTTTGTTTAATTTTAGATTCTTCAATAGTAGGCGATGTCGTGTAAATTGGAACCCCACCATAAAAAGTTGATAATGTAAAATAGTGCAATGCCCTAAGAAATAAAACTTCACCCTTGTATTGATTCATTTTAGACTCACTTAACGTGGTCACCCGATCGATATTGTCTAAAAAATAATTGCATGCTGCAATTCCAGAATAACATTGACTGTAAATATATGAAACTAGGTCGCCAGTTGAAGGGTACAAATGGCCCATGCTGATTTTTCTCACAGCGTGATCTGAATGTAATCCCACATCACCTGCCATAACATCCCAGCGCATTCTTAGATAATTATACGTATTAGTTAATAATCGTGAATACACTCCGGTCAATGCCATTTCAACATCTTCATTAGTTTTCCAGAAAGTTGGTCCAGATACTTGATCTAAAGGATGTTTTTCGAGAAAATCAGTACATGAAATCAATATAGATAATAGACTTATTAATATAATTCTTTTTATTTGTTTAGCTTTCATATCTTCATAGTTTAAAAATTCGCTTTAATTCCTATACTATATATTTGTAATTGTGGATACACACTGTACCTTCCATCTGCAACTCTTTCAGGGTCTGCACCAGGATATTTAGTTATGGTAAACAAATTATCCATGGAAAGATATATTCCCAATGACTTCATGGCGAGTTTTTGACATATGCTGTTAGGCACGCTGTAATTAATGTTTAGGTTCTTCAATCTTAAATATGAAGCGTCCAGTAAAAAATAGGTTGATTTAGTACCGGTTACTGGGCCATATCCACTTCTGTACATCGCTGGATGCTTATTTGTGGGATTTTCAGGGGTCCACATTTGAGAAATAAACTCCTTTGTGGGAGCAACTTCTTGTGTATATGGTACTAAGCCCCATCCTGTGATATTGAACTTTTGCCCCTGAACACCTTGGAAAAATGCCGTTAAATCAAAATTCCTCCATGAGAGATTTATAGAACCGCCGTACAAGAATTTCGGATAAGCCCCATCAACAACAATTCTATCATCTGAATTAATAATACCATCCCCGTTTTGATCCTTAAATTTTAAATCTCCTGGTTTGGGATTATAGGGGTGTACGGGTCCATTGTCAATTTCTTCTTGATTTTGGAAAATACCAATCCATTCAATCAAGTAATGTGAATTATAGGGTAACCCTACATCTATTATTTTGTCGCCAATAGTTGGGGCCAGAACCTTGGTGACTTCATTTTTAACGGTTGAAAAGTTCAGAGCTACTTGATAACTGAAATCTTTGATGGATTTCATGTGTGAAAGTTCAAACTCGAAACCAGTATTAACCATTGAGGCATAGTTTACCGTAGGAGCAGATAATCCTATGCTCATAGGTATAGGCATGCTAGATAAGATGTCGCTAGTTGATTTTTTAAACCAATCCGCTGTCAATGCGAACAAGTTGTTTTTTACACTAAGATCAATCCCGAAATTTAAAACTTTTGTTTTTTCCCATCTTAATTTTTTCTCTGTTAACCTTGTTAAAACGAGGCCCTGACTAAGTGATGCGAAAGGATATGAAGTCGATGACAAAACATCTTGATATGGATATCCTCCAATGTTCTGATTCCCAAGAACTCCCCATGAACCTCTAAGTTTTAAATTATCAAGCCAATCTGCATTATCCATAAAGCTCTCTTCTGATAATCTCCATGCTGATGAAAAAGAAGGGAAAATTCCCCAACGTGAATCCTTGTGTATTCTTGATGTTCCATCATATCGAAAGTTCCCTTCAAATAAATACCTTTCTTTGAATCCATAATTGATCCTTCCGAATAATGATTGTATCGCCCATTCATCAGCAGAACCATTGGTAGATTGCCCAGAAGGACTTCCAATACTTAATTCTTTCAAATAGTTTACAGGAAAAGTAGTCCTGACACCCATTAGATATCGTCCGCCATAATTTTCTTGGTTATATCCTAAGATGGCGTTAATATTGTGATTTTCAGCAAATTGCTTGCTATAATTTAACGTGGAGTAGAAAGAAGTTAAAATACTTAGGTACATGTAGTCTCGTACACCTATCCAATCACCGGATATATGCATTGCATACTCATTGTTATTAAAATAATAAGATGGAGAGGTAGTTGCATGATCTTTTTGAAAGCTATAGGAATAATCGACAGCACCCTTAACAAGCAAATCAAGGCCTTCTGTAATATTGAAATTTAAAGAAGATTGCCCTGTAGCATTATAAGTTTTATAATTTCTAGAACCAAGTTCATCGATAACTTGTCGGGGGTTCCGATTATGGTAACAATTCGCAGAATATTGTCGAGTGTATCTTCCACTTCCATCCGACAAATATGGGGTATAATGTGGGCCTGAAGAGTAAATCATCAATACAAAACCATCATCTGTCCAAATTGGTGTTTGCCTGTTTGAATAGTGGAATTTCACATCATTACTTAAAGTAATTCTCTTATTTATTTTGGTTTCAAGATTCAAACTGTAATCAAATTTTTTATAAGGATGGCCATCGATTACGCCGTCCTGATCCACAAAACCTAATCCAACATCAAAAACTGTTTTGTCACCTCCGCCGCTAGCTGATAAATAATGGTTATGTTGAAAAGCCGGTTTCACCATGTAATCAATCCAATCAAAATTTGGATAATGAACAGGATCATCTGTATTATTTCTGTAGGCATCGATTTCCTCTTGAGTAAAGTACGGTGCTTGTTCATTACGAATTCTGGTGAAATTTGAATATTCCATAAATTCAGCAGAATTTGTAATTAAATTAGGCATCCTGGTTGGATTATGCAGCTGGAAATTACCGTGATATGATAAATTAAATTCTCCTGGTCTCCCTTTTTTGGTTGTAATTAATATTACACCATTGGCGGCTCTTGCTCCATAAATTGCAGCCGAAGAAGCATCTTTTAGAACAGAGATGTTCTCCACGTTGTTAGGGTTGATTTGGTTTATACTACCCTGAACGCCATCAACCAATACTAAAGGAGAACTACCTGCCGAGCTAAAAGTTCCTAATCCTCGTATGGTCATCATATCCGCATTTGCACCAGGCCTTCCGGAGTGTTGAACAATTTGTAGTCCAGTAACTTTTCCTTGAAGTAGTTGTTGTACACTTGTCACCGGTCTTTTTGTCAGGTCAGATGATTGAACAGAAGATACTGCCCCTGTGAGATTTACCTTCTTTTGTGTCCCATACCCCACGACCACAAGTTCATCCAACAATCCCACTTCAGATTCCATGATGATATCTATTGTGTTTCTACCTGCTGTACTAATATCCAGAGGTTTCATCCCAACATAAGAGATGTGTAGCACGGCATTTTCCTGCACATTGGATAAAGTGAAATTACCATCAAGGTCGGTAACCGTGCCTTGTGAAGGATCATCCTTTACAACAATGGTCACGCCAATAATGGGCTCTCCGTTTGAATCGGTTACGGTTCCCCTCACGGTTCTTTTCGGTTGTTGCACGACTTTTTCACTCTCTGCTTCACTATCCACATCGGTCTTTTTTACAATATAAATCGTACGACCGGAAACAAAATAGGAATTGCCAGTGTCACTAAGAATCTCATCCAAAATCTCCGTTATGGATTTATCACTGGTATTCACTGAAACTTTCCTGTTTGCATCAAGAATCTCGTCCTGATAAAAGAAAATAAACTCACTGTTATTTTCTATTTCAGATAAAACCTGTTTTACTGTCTTGTTTTTCAAGTGAAGAGATATCCTTGTCGATTGAGAATAACTGTTGTTAGAGAAACAAATACCAATTCCCAGTACAAAAAATAAAAGAAATATCCTCATGATTAGGCATGTTCTTCTAATATTCGCCTTTTTTAAGGCAAGATGTTCTTTTTTTGTCATACATTTGTAGTGATTTAAATTTGAAATTATTTCTGGTTTCACATTTGAATTTTTACCGGATAATACTGAACCTATTATCCGGTTCTCTTTTTCAGAGTCAGAGTAACTTTTAACGTTTCTTCATAGGCATTTTCTTTTTAAATTTATTGTTTTTTTGGTAATCTTGTAACTTCTCTCCCCTTTTTTATGGTAATCTATTGGTAGGGCACGGCTCAAATCTGTTAGCAATTGATCAATATCGTTTTTAAGATCAAGCTTTCCTGAACATTTCAATTCAGTCGTCGCAGGATCATATTCTATTTCAACACCGTAATTTCGTTGTAGACGAGTGATAATAGTTTCTAGCTTCTCCCTTTCAAATTGGTACAGCCCTCGTGTCCATAAGATATAGATGCTCGCATCCACACCCTCAACCGAAAAAGAATCTTCAAAACCGGAATACATCTGATCGGGATGCAGCAGAACTTCTTTTTCGTGCATATTGGAGGCAATGCTCACGGCACCCGATAATAACACAACATTTTTTGTGTTATCCGACTCATAGGCAGATACATTGAATTTTGTGCCCAGCACTCTAATGTCTAGCTGTTCTGTCTTTATTATAAATGGTTTCTTTTCATTCTCGGAGACCTCGATATATATCTCTCCATCCAAGAAAATTTCTCTTTTCCCCTCACTGAACACCGATGGATAGACAAGCCTGCTACCAGCGTTTACCCATGCTTTCGTTCCATCAGAAAATGTGATGACAGAGCGTTTCCCACAAGGGGTTATCAACTGGTTATAAAGAGATACCCCTTCTTTTGAAATAACGTTGTTATCAGCTTGTATAGCATCCTCTCCATATTTCACTGACGATTCCGTATTGTTAAGGATGACGGTACTACTTTCAGACAATATTAGTTTGGTTTCGGATGAATGGGTATCCTCATCGTAAATCCAGTTTTGAGCAAAATGCCTGATATCATGACTGCTACTTCCCCTGTTATAGAGTAAGGATAAAACGACAAAAAGAGAGATGCTAGCCACTGCCGTTGTAATACATATAATGCGTCTTGTTTTTTGTTTCTCTTTTTTTCTTATCAACTTTAGAAGGGAGGATATACTGTCAGATACTTCTGATTGTGGAAGCTTAAAATCGTTGAATTTGATCTCCTCGTCATATAAAATAGTAGCTTCTTTCATTATTGGTGCCAAGGATGGATACTCATCAATGACATTGTTCCAGTGTTTCGCATCCGGTTCGCTATTGAATAGTCGCCATCTTATAAAATCCTGATCTTTAAGGAAATCAAGGGCGGAATAGTTTATATATTTATCCAGTTTCATTTATCTTATTTGTTGATTACGGCTTTATAGATATACAATTTGGAAAGTGTTTTGTACCCATTTTTTTGTGTCAAATAAATAATTAACATTTTGGTCGGTGTCAGATTTGATGTTTGCTTGTCGTTTTATCGTCTTAATACAACTGCACCCTTCACTCCCGTTTCCATCATTTATGCTAAGGTTAACTACTTATCCTAAGACCTTTCGTCTTAGGGGATGTGACCCTTTCTTTGTTTTCAATGTTTTTACTGTTTGTAGTAAGATTAACAACTTCCTCCCAATTCTTTTAATCGTTTTAGCGAGCGAGAAATCAACTTACGGGCAGCATTTGGTGTTATATTCATGATTTGAGCAATCTCTTCATATTCTAATTCCTGCATAAAACGGAGATAAACAGCCTCTTTTTGTCGCGAAGTGAGTTTTGAAAGAAGAGAGTCAATTTGTTGCTTGATGATGATGGCATCTTCTTCATCAATCATTCTATCCAATACGGTTGTTGTCATGGAAAAATCAAGCCCATCCTCGCTAAAATTATATGTTGCTGACACCGCTTTGGATTTGTAAACATTAATAAGTCTATTTTTGAGGGATTTCAGGAGAAAAAACTTTAAATGATTTACCGAAATTATTTTTTTTTTCATGAAAAATATCTTCAAGAATATATCTTGAATGGCATCTTTTACTATCTCTTTTTCTCCTCCTAGGCTAATTCCGTAAGCATATAAGTCGTTTATAAAGAGTTCATAATAAAAAGAAAAGGCTTTTTTGTCCCCGTCTTTGAATTTAGCAAATAGATCGGTATGATCTAAAACAGAATTCTTCATAATTTGAGTTTATATGACAAACTGTTGCAAAATTAAATAAAAATTTCACATTAATAAAAATTTCATATTTTAAAAAGGGAGGGGGTAGGGAGCTCTTCAGTTGAATATAGGAGTTACTAAGTAAAAAAATAGTAGCTTTGTCCCTATTAATGTATTCATGACACGATACGCATCTACCGTAGGAATGACCCAATTAAAGGAATATTTTAGGAAAATTAAAGTAAACCCATGATTATCAGAAGAATAATAGCTTACGTGTTGGTACTTACCCTGTTTGCTTGTTACGTCGTGGGGCAAAACAGGAACAGTTATTCTGATTCGCTCCTGTATACCAAGGAGTACTCTTTTATCATTAAAGATTCCCCGCCAAGCTTGTTTACGATGAAGCAGTTTAACCAGAATTACCTGAGCTTATACCGGCTATCGATAGATGAACTAAACAAGGCAGTTTCACCCAAGGTGAGCCTATTGATACAGGTGGGAATGAGCCTGCTCACGATGCCGTTAACCCATGAAGAGGGGCATCGTGCAGTACTTACAACCAAAAATATCGGTTCGGTCTCCAATCCATTTTTCAATGAAAATCTTGCCGCCTACGTGAAAGGGGTATCGGATCAAACGCTTGTTCAACTGAGAGATGCGGATTTGCCCACCTACATCCGATTGCATACGGCAGGCTTGGAGTCCGATTACTCTCTGCTTCTCTCGGAGAGCTCCCTACTGAATTGGGGCAAAGAGGATTTCAATGTTTTGGGCATGGAATTTTTCATGCGCAAATTGAATCTCATCGCCTATTACTTTACCGTTGCAGTAAATAGGGACATTGAGCTTGACGAGGAAAAGGATGAGCTGGAGCGTGATATCGTGGGGCATGACGTTTTCGGGGCGATTCGCCACTTGCACCGGCCCGATATGCCTTTCTTTCGGTACACCCGATCGAAAGACCTGACAGCCGAGGAGCGAAGGTTCGCCAAACGGGTGGGTTGGCGCTCGCTGTTAAACTTTATTGACCCTCTTCTTATCCATAAAACGGGATGGGAAATGAAAAATGGTTGCCGGGTGAATGGGAGCTTGGGGTATGGCATGTCACCCTTTGGCGACTACATTGATGAAAACATTTGGTTAACAGCAAGGCGGGTTAATACGCATCTCTACTTCCGGCAACATCAAAACAGAACACGGTGGTTCCCGGCATTGGGGATACAAATGAGTGATATCTGTTTGACCCAAAACATCAATACTGTTTTTTCCCTCCACGGCTGGATGCAACCGGAAGGTCTCGATTTCAACGCTTCAAGTTCGTTTGTGGGAGGTGCGGTAGACTGCAAGCTGCAGTACAAGTTCCCGGTGGTTATCCAGTCTCGTTTATCGGCCTTCTCTGTTGATGTTGGGGTTATCGCGAAATCGAAAGGTTTTATGACGGGAGAAGCAAAGCTGGATTCACACCTTGGATGGTATCTGGGGGTATCGGTTTTCAGGTTGTAATGAGGCAAAATAGTTCATGCTGTTTCGTACTACCGTTGTTTGGTGATAAAATTGAGCAGTAAAAGGGCAGACAAAAATGCGCCACCGGGTGAAATCCGGGTGGCGCATTTGATAGTTACAGTTCTATAGGGTAAGGTGCCGGTTGGTTCAACTTTTTCGCTTTGGATGGCTACTGTTTGTTTCCTACAGCTTTTTCACCCGTATATTTCTGAACTTTAGTTTTGAACCGTGGCCCAAGAAACCGATGTGCCCCGATTCATTGAGTAGCCCAGGGTGCTCTCTCTTGTCCATGGTGCCATTCTTGGAGGCTTCACGTATGTCCCCATCGAGGATGGTTGTCCCGTTTAAGATAACGGTGATGCGGTCTCCATTCGCGATTACCTCTTGGTAGTTCCATTCGCCTACCGGTTTTAGGTAGCCCCGTTTCGCGGGGATTACCCCGTATACCGAACCGTGGTACTGGTAGGGTTGCAATTTCTCGTAAACGGGCGCTTCGTTGTCCAAGATTTGCAGTTCCATGCCTATGTACGCGGCATCTCCCTCCATGGAGGTGCGGATGCCCAACCCGTTATTCGCGGCGGGTGTAAGCATGAACTCGAAACGAAACACGAAGTTGTCGTACTGTTCCTTCGTGTACAGGTTACGTGTCCCGCTCGTGTTGCGACCTTGAGGGTCAACCACCATAACCCCATCTTCAATGAAGTAATCGGTCGTGTTCCCTATCCAGTGGTGCATGTGGGTGCCATCGAAGAGCACTTTAAAGCCCTCTTTCTCCTCCTCTTCCGACAGGGTAAAAGGTTGCACCCGTTCGATCTCCTTGATATAGATGTCCCTGTAAGCCGCCTTGCTACCGTGGGCTTGCAGCTCGATTTGCTCTACCGGGAAGATGGGTTGGCTCCGGTCCCAGAAGTTTTCTAGGATCACGTTATCGGTAACCAACTCACCGTTCAACCACACCGAGACTCTATCCCCAATCATCCGGATGCGGAACGTGTTCCACTCACCTACCTTTTGGTCGGCCACCTTTAACGGTTTGCTCGGGTGCTGCTTGTTATTGTAGAGCCCGCCGGAACCGACTTGCGCTCCCACGTGCACGCGGGCCGTGTCCCATATCTGTACTTGCGGGGTTCCGCGGAGGTAAATGCCGGCATCCGGCTCGGGACCCGGGAAAAGTTTCCAGTCGACCAGCATCTCGAAGTCACCGTACTGCTTTTCCGTGCAGAGGTTGTTGCCCCCGGTGCCGTAGAACACGATGCAGCCATCTTCCACTCGCCAGTCCCTGGCCGCCTCTTCATCGGCTTTCTTTTGGGCGGCTGCCAGCTTTCTCTCGCTCATCTTGGGTCGTTGGATAGGGTTTTCTACCAGTCCTTTCCATCCATCCAGGTTCTTGCCGTTGAACATGGAGACGAATCCTCCCTCCGATGGGTTCTCGGACAGGTACTTGGCGATGGATTGGCGTTGGTAATCGGCATCGGGGTTGGCGAGTGTTTTGCTCACCTTGTTCAAGATCGCGGTCGTCTCCTCTCCCGCGAAGGAGGGGTTGGCGATCGCGATGTTCATGGCCGCCTGAGCGGCCGTTTCACTCGTGGCCGGTTGATCCATGAACGGAGCCACGAACAGCATCGCCTGGTAGTGACCGGTGGTTCCCATGAGTTGGATCAGCTGGTTCTTCTGCTGGTCGTTTTGTGCGAACTGCATAGCCTCACGGGCGTAGAGGTACTTGATGGCTCCCGTTTCTCCAGAATTGCGAATGATAGGAATCAGTGCGTCGGTTACCTTCCCCAGTTCCGTTTTATCGTTGCTCGCGCGAGCGATGTCTAGTAGCGAGTAGACCACGTGGAATGATTTCCAGGAGGCCAGTGCATTAAAGGCGGCCTCTTTTTCTTCGCCCGTAGTTTGCTTGTACGCTTCCGCGATGGTTTCTAGGGCCTCTTGTGATCCGCTGTTGGCCAGCGCACTGTAATAGAGGTGCTTGTTCACGGAACGTTTTATCTGACCCGTGACCACCTCTAGCTGTTGATTTGCCGGGAGATGGGAGAGCGCGGCGTTAATGGCCTGTTGCAGCGCGGGAATCTCCGTTTGTCCCGGTTGCTCCAGCAGTGTGAACAGGTCGGTCAAGTTCTTGTCGGTCGCCACCGCTTTTAGCGTGTTGGCCGCCGCGGCTTTCACCGTTGCATTGTTGGTGAACATCTGGTTAAACACGAGGTTATACTGATCCTCCATTTTCCGCGCGGCGATCAGTTCCAGGATCGCCTTTTTGCCCTCGTCGCCGCTCGCGTCAAACAGGGAGGCCAGGGTGTAGGCAATATCGCCCTTGAACGTTAACAGTGCACTTTTCCCTATGGCAACGGTTTCATCGTTATCGCTCTTCAACATGGCAGCCAGTGCAATCAGGGCATCGTTACCCCCATGTCTGGCCAGGGCGTTGGCGGCCGCCTTCTGCACCATAAGGTCAGAGGAGGTAGTCAACGGGACGGCAAGGGTTACGATGTCTCCCACCTCGTGGTTGGATAACCAGTGGATCAGCGTGGCTTGCAGTTCGGGCGACTTGGCTGATGCGAACTGTTGCTCTACCAGGGCAATCGCGTTTTTATCATTTTGAAAAGGGAACGCGTTCAGCACGCCGTTCAGGTAGGTGAGGTTTCCATCTTTAATCGCGTCTTGCAAGATTTTCTCCGTTTTGGCGTTTGGCAGCGAGAGTTGCAGTTTCGTTGCCGCGGTCTTGATATCTTGGAGGTTTCGCTTCTTAGCTGCCGCGAAGAGTTTTTTCGCCTCTTTGTCAACCAGCTTCGGTTCACTGGCAATCAGCCGGTTCAAGAGCGTGAGGTAGGAGGCCGTCGCATCGCTTTTTTGGTAGCTAAAGTTGGCCTTCGTGGCGGCAGCACGCATGGCTTTCACCGCTTCCTTCGTCCCCGCTTGGGCCAGCGCGTTCAGCAGCACTTGCTGCATCTCCTCTGCTGGGGTACGCTGCAAGAGTTCCAGCAGGGTCGATTCGGCCTTTGGATAGCCTGTCTGCCCTAACGCGTTGGCCACGTGAATTATTAACGTTTCCGATTGGCTGTTTTTAAGGGCGTTTAGTAAGGCCTCGTTAGCCTTGTCGCTATTGATAGAAGCCAAGGCCGTGGCAGCGGTTGGTAGCAGGTAGTCGTCATTCAGCAGTAAGGCCAGTATGTCCACGCTGCTGTCCGTGGCGATCGTCCGCAATTGACGAACCACAAAGCTTTCACCTCTTTGTTGAGATGCTGTCCCAGCGCTTTTTCGAACGCGTTGGCGGTCATTTCACGGGCTGCCGGGTCATTCGCCACGTAATGTGTCCATCCCGTGATGGCAAACTCAACCGTTTCGTTGCTCTGATTTCCCGGGGGATGCATTCTTCCCACCAGGTCCAGCATCCCCTCTTCACCGGTGCTGACCAAGTTGGCCATTATCTCGTTGTACTGCTTACGCGTGCTTGCCGGAAGTTGAGCCAGCGCATCGGCGATGACCGTTGCCTTGCTCCTTCCCGCTGGAAGTTGTGCCTGTGCCGTGTTAATTCCCAGCAGGAGGCACAGGGTAACTACTATATACTGTATATGTTTCATACGGTTATTTTATTATTATATTACGGGCATTACTTATATCGTCCACGGTGCGCGCATGGGTTGGTTCACCAGGCGGTTTGCCTCATTATCGTTCACGAACAGCTCTTTAACCGGATCGAACTCCAGGGTTCTGTTTAACTGGAGCGCCACGGCACCCATGTTCACGATGGTGCAAGAGCGGTGTCCGTTCATCTCGTTGAGCGCGAACTTCTGCCGGTCACGAATGCAAGCCAAGAAGTTGACGTTCTGCTCCTCCGGTTCGGGGAAGTCGGCCAGTTTCTTCTCCCAGCCGGGTATGTCGCACTTGAAGTTACGGTAGACGTTCCCGTTAGGACCTGCTATGTACGGGGTGTCGGGCGATCCGTAGTCTCCGCCCCACAAGATGATTTGGCACCCGTCGTCGTAGGTGTAGGTGATGGAACGCCACGTGCCCACCGCATCGTGGTGTTGTTGCGGCGCATCCACCTCCACTTTCACCGGGCTCGTGTTGTCCTTACCTAAAAGGTATTGTACCGGGTCGATGTAGTGTTGCCCCATATCACCTAATCCCCCACCATCGTAATCCCAGTAGCCGCGGAACGTGCTATGCACGCGGTGAGCATTGTAAGGCTTGTAGGGTGCCGGTCCCAACCACATGTCGTAGTCTAGTTCCCTGGGTATCGGTTGCGGCTCCAAATGGTTCTTTCCTACCCAGTAAAACTTCCAGTCGAACCCGGTATGCTTGCTGATGGTCACTTTCAGCGGCCACCCCAACATCCCGCTATCCACCAGTTTTTTGAGCGGTTTTACCGGGGTTCCCAGACCGTAGAAATTATCTTTAAACCGAAACCAGGTGTTTAGCCGAAAGATGTTGCCATGTTGTTTCACGGCTTCCCGTACCCGCTTGCTCTCACCTATGGTACGCGTCATCGGTTTCTCGCAGTAAATATCCTTTCCTGCCTTGGCCGCTTCTACCGACATGATCCCGTGCCAGTGGGGTGGAGTAGCGATGTGCACGATGTCCACGTTCTTGTCAAGGATCAAATCCCTGAAATCGTGGTATAGGTTGATGGTCTCTTTTACCTTGGCAGCCGCTTGTGCAAGGTGATTCTTATCCACGTCGCACATGGCGACCACCCGCGTGTTGTCGTAACGGATGTGGCCTTGGCCCATTCCCCCGACCCCGATAATCCCTTTCGTTAGCTCGTCGCTCGGGGCCAGCATGCCTCTTCCCAGCACGTTGCGGGGCACGATGGTCAGCAGGGTAACACCGCCCATCGTCTTTAAAAATTGTCTTCTGGAACTCATCGTTGAACAGATTAATTTTATAAATTGTTTTTTTACTCTTGACGTTGAACTCCAGCTAACGGAATGGTTTCAAGAATGTTATCCACTTTGCCCATGGTGTATGTTTTGGGACCTAGGTAGAGGTCGGAGTTCAATACCTCCTCGCGGGTGATATCTTTCCCGGTATAGGCTGCCATTCTACCCATAATGGTCACGAGAGTAGAGTTGGCTTGATCCTCCCCGTCGTTGATGGTGTTCCCACTGCGGATCGCGGCGACCAGGTTGATATGCTCTTGCACGAACGGGTTGGTGACGTTCCATTCCGAAGAGGTGTCGCCTTCGGCCGGATGGGGGTATTCCCAGATCACCTCCCCATTCCAGTTGTACAGTTTCCCGGCTGCATTGGCATACCCTTCCGTGCAGTTGATCTGCTCTACTTTCCCGTTGGAGCAACCGTCTATCTGCCTGGCTGCACAGTGGGTGCGCATGCCGTTTTCGTAGAGGTACTCGATGCTGAAAAAGTCGTATTGATCACCGGTAACCCTCCGTTGGCGACCTCCCCAACCGCTTGCTTTCACGGGATACTTGCCCAAGTACCAGTTCATCACGTCGATCTCGTGAATGAATTGCTCGACGATATGGTCTCCCGATAGCCAACAGAAGTTCACCCAGTTCCTCAGCATGTACTCCATGTCTGACCATCCGGGCTTTCTGCTACGGTACCATAACGCTCCCCCGTTTCGGATGATGTTCGCACCGATGATCTCTCCGATCTCACCGTTCAAGACCCTTCTGCGCGTCTCCATGTAATCTTTTTGCGAGCGGCGGACGGTGCCGCTGATGATGTTCAGGTTGAGCGACTCCGCCCGTTTCACCGCGGCCAGTACCTTGCGAACCCCCGTTGGATCCACGGCGATTGGTTTTTCCATGAAGATGTGTTTCTTGGCGTTGACCGCCGCTTCCAGGTGTGCGGGTCGGAAGTGGGGAGGCGTGCAAAGTAGCACGACGTCGATCCCAGCGTCCAGCACTTTCTCGTAGCTGTCAAATCCGATGAAACAGTTCTCGTCTGCAACCTCCACGTTTTTTTTCTCTTTCAGGACCGCCCGGCAGGCATCTATCTTATCTTGGAACACGTCTCCCAGGGCGACGATCTCGAGGTTGGGTCCAGCGTTGAGGAAATCGATCGCGGCACCGGTTCCCCGGCCCCCGCATCCTATCAAGCCCGCTTTCAAGGCCTTACCGTCAGGCGCCTGGTCGAGGAGTGTAGGGAGAGTTAGCCCCGCCCCCTTAGGTTGCTTGGGTGATGAGCAGGAGCTGATTAACGGGATCCCTCCAACGGCACCGATTCCACCAACCGCGCCGATCGCCCCCGCGGCGACCGAACTCTTTAAAAAGTTTCTTCTTGAGAATGAATGGTTCTTTGTTTCCATCTGCATTGTATGTTTAAATATTGTTGTTAAAAATAGGCAATGATTTGATCCATCTGCTCGGAGATCTTCTTCAGGTGATTCCGGTCGCCGCCCGGCACCTCTGCCGTGAGCCACCCCCCGGTGTGGTTGACTTCCCGCAAGGCCTGCATCACCACCGGCCAATTGCAGTCCCCTTGTAGCAACTCCACGTTGAATCCTTCTCGCAGACCTTTCGAGTTCATGATCTCACGGCTGAACTCCTTCGCGTGCAGTTTCATCACGCGCCTGTTCAGCGTCCTGATCCAGTGCTCGGGCCATCCGTAACGCAGGATGTTGCCCACGTCGAAATACCAGCCCACAAGCGGGTGATTGATCTCATCGACGAACCGTTTGGCCTCCACGGGGCTGATAAGGAAGTTGCTCCACACGTTTTCCAAACCGATTTGCATGCCGGTCTCTTCCGCGTAAGGGATTAGCTCACGGACGGATTGCTGGGAGTTGATGTAGGCCTGCTCGTAAGAGACCTTCTCGTTCACCACTCCCGGTACCACGAGTACCGTGTCTCCCCCCAGCTCTTTCACCTGCTTGAGCGACAGGGCGACCGATTCTACGCACTTTTTCCTTACTGCCGGATCGGGGTCAGACAACGGTACCTTCCAGTGGTCCTTGTTGCAGACCGTGGGTAGTTCGATGCCCGATTTTTCTTTCGCTTCGAGGAGTTCCGCCATGGGAATATCTACCGGTGCGTTGAGCTCCACCCCGTGGAACCCAAGGTCGACCATCAGTTTAAACTTGTCGACGAGTGGTAGGTCCTCCTTGATCATGGCAAAGCCGAGGCTTTTCTTTAGCGTGGTCCCCTGGCTTACTTGCCCGCTTTCCTTCTCGTTTCCCTTCCCACTTGGCACGGGCTGGGAGATGCTGCTTTTCGCGGTGGCCGATAAAGGGGTTACTGCCGCCGCACCCGCGATCACGGCCGCGGATTTAATAAAATCTCGTTTGTTCATGTTGGGTAATTTATTGGGTTGTTCATACTATTTTGTTAGTTCACTTATATGCAGCTTACTGATTATTCAATGGATGCGTTAGGTGTTTTAATCGTTCAAAAAAGCCGTGGGGTAGGTGACCCTTTCTCGAATGGTTCCGTCTAGCGAGTGTAGCCAGGTTTCGAATTCCCGTTTCCCCTCTTTTAGGATTACCAAGCGTACCCCGTTTGTCTCGGCGGTGTAGGTGGTCTTCCACCCGCTAAAGTGGGCCGTACGCCAAGGCAATCCCATGGTAGTCCACGATGTAGTCGTTCACGTGTTCATGCCCCACGAACGTACCCATCACGTCGCCCATCTCTTTCATCGCGAAGAACATGGCCCGTGTTGAGCACGGGGCTGCACTCGTCCTCCTTCCGTACCCCGTAGCGGGTGTTCTTGTCGTCATCGAACGCCAGTCGATACTCCGGCAGCGGGATATGGAAGTAGGCCACGGCAGGCAACGGCTCGTGGTTGTTCTTGAGGGTGTAGAAAAGGCTCTGCTCCCGGTACCATTGAATCTGGTCGGGCGTGATCCAGTTGTACCCGCTTATCCCGTTCATGGAGGAGTAGTCGCCGGAGTCGAAGCAGTACACCAGTGCTTTTTCTTGCAGTTGTCTCTTGCCTCCGTAGATCGGGATCACGTTGTCCATCACCCGGTCGGGACTGGCTCCAAACGGACTGTTCAGGTTGTAAGGATACGCGGTTATCAGGGCCGCGATCTCGTCGCGTGTCACGTTGTACTCGTGGTCATGGTTACCCAAGGTGACGATAAACGGGATTCCCCTCTCGATGACCGGTGCCGTAACTCGATTCCACCCCTCCTCGCACACGGCCCGGTCACGATATCGCCCGTGTAGACCACCAGGTCGGGCTTCTCGGCATCCAGAACCCGGTCGATCAGGAGTAGGGTTGTCGTCTGACCTTGGGTCGCCGTGACGGTAATGCATATCGGTGAACTGCACGATTTTGAACGTTCCGTCCTCGTTAAACGAGAGCTTTTGGGCACTCAGCCCAAATGCGATCGTGGCAAGCATCGAGAGAATCATCCACCTTTTCATAACGATTAAAACTATTATTTTCAAATGTATCGTATGGAACTCGCTTTAATCATTGTCATGGGTGTAAATGATTTACATGCTCGTTTTCAATCTATCATTTACTCTTTGAAGTCGTTCACCTTGAACACCCCACGCGTGGTCGCAAGGCAGACGATGTGCCGGTATCAGGGGGGTGGCGATCGTTAGTCGTCCATTCTTCAAGGTGGACTCTATTTTCCCCCTCGTACCCGAGAAGTTCCACGTTCCCCGCGTGTTTCACGTGGGTCAGCATGACCGGTTCGTCCATCCACTCTTTGAGGATAACGTACAGGTTGCCATCCTTTTGGGGTAAAGGCGATCGCCCTGTTCTCGGGCTTGTTCTCCGCTGCGCCACGCTTGGGTTCCGTAAATCGCTTCGCCGTTCACCTTTAGCCATCCGGCCTATATCGAGCAACCGTTCTTGCATGATTACCCGGGATGAGCCCGTTGGCGTCGGGTCCCACGTTCAACAGGAAGTTACCCCCCCGTTGGATACCTTGTCGATCAGCGTGTGCACGAGCTGTTTGGAGGTAAGGTAATGCTTCGTGGTCTCAAACTGGTTGTACCCGTATGACGTGCCAATACCTCGGCTCTCCTCCCATGGGTGGTCGGCTTTGTCGCCGATGCCTTTATTGCTGTGGACGAGGTCGTACTCCGTGGTGTAATAATCGCCATGTTGGCTGCGCGTCTCTTTGCCCCAGCGGTCGTTGACCACCACCTTCTCTTTCACCGGTGACGCGTTAAAAAGCCAGGCCAGGAACTCCTCGCTCTTCAGTGTTTCGCTATCGTAATCCCACTCCCCGTCCGAGAAAATAATATCGGGTTCGTACGCGTTCACCAGCTCCTTCATCTGCGGGATCATGTGCCTGTCCACCCACTCCTCTATGGTAGAGGGGGAGTAGAGCGGGTGCGCCCATTCCAAGAGCGAGTAGTACAATCCAAAGTGGAGATCTGTCTCTCGCGTGGCCTTGGAAAGTGCACCGATAAGGTCCCGTTTAGGTCCCGTGACCGTGCTGTTCCACCGGGGTGAGTACGCGCTTGGCCATAGGCAGAACCCGTCGTGGTGCTTTGAGGTCAGCACCACGTACTTGGCACCCGCCTCCTTGAACAGCTCGGCCCACTCGTTAGGGTTAAAGTAAGCCGCTGTAAACATAGGGGCGAAATCGGCGTACGAAAAGTCCTTGCCGTAATGTTTCTCGTGGAAATCGAGGAACAGCTTGTTTCCCGACAGGAGCCGGTTGTAATAATGTTCGGCGTACTTCTCGTAGATGCCCTCCACCTCGTTTACCGGGGCGTAAGCCGGCACGGAGTAGATGCCCCAGTGAATGAAAATACCGAACTTGGCATCCGTCCACCAAGATGGTATCTCCCGCTGATCAAGCGACTGCCAGTTAGGCTGGTATTGCGCGGGCAGTTTCATGAAAAGGGGCGATAAAAGTAAGGTGCAGATCAGGATGCTCGTTTTCTTCATGTTTTTTTTATTAACTTTCCCGTGCGAAATTACTTGTTTTTTTTCTCTTTTCCTAATCCTTGGCCGTTCTTTTCTTTGAGGTTTTTAGCGATGAATCCATTTCTGCCACTTCACCTCATCGTTGTAACCGGAAGCAACGGCTGTCTCGATGAACTGCATCCCTCTAAGGCCATCATTCACCGTTGGGAAATCATGGATCGGTCCTTTCGGGACCTTCCACCCCCTTTTGGCCATGACGGTGAGGGCAAAATTCCTGTAGATATTGGCAAATGCCTCGATGAATCCCTCGGGGTGTCCCGCGGGTGTTCGGGTATTCCATCGGGCCAGCTCACCCAAGAATTCGTTGTTCCCCATGTAGAGCTCCTCTGCCTGCTTGTCTCCCCAGCGCAAGAAAAGCCTGTTCGGATCCATTTGCCGCCACTCCAGTCCCCCTTTATCTCCGTAGACCCGGAGGCGGATGTTGTTGACTTCGCCCGTGGCGATCTGCGTGGCCATCAGTACCCCGGTCACTCCCTTCTCCATCCGTAGCAGCGAGGCCCCGTCGTCATCCACGAGGCGACCTTCAACGTAGGTTTGCAAGTCGGCGCACACCTCTTGCACCTTTAGCCCCGTGACGTATTCAGCGAGATGCCACGCGTGGGTGCCGATGTCGCCCATGCAACCTGCCTTACCCGTGGTTGCCGGGTTTGTTCTCCAGCCCGCGTTATTCCCCCCTTGCAGCTCGATGCGTTGGGAGAGCCACCCTTGGGTGTACTCCACGTATACTTTCCTGAGCTTGCCTAGCTCGCCGTTCGCGATGCGCGTTTTCGCCTCTTTCACGGCCGGGTAACCCGAGTAGACGTGGGTAAGGGCGAGCACGAGGCCCGTTTCCTCCACCTTTTCCTTCAACTGTATCGCCTCTTCCAGGGAGAAGGTCATCGGTTTATCTAGTACCACGTGTATACCTCTTTCCAGTGCCATCATGGCGGGCTCAAAGTGCCACTTGTTGGGCGTGACGATGGTGACGAAATCCATTCGCTCTTTCTCGGGTAGTTTCATCTCTTTTTCGAACATCTCGTGGTAATTCTCGTAGACACGGTGTTCCGGGAGGAAGTACTCTTTGCCCGAGCTTTTGGATATTTCTGGGTTGACGCTAAAACAGCCGCATACCAGCTCAATCAGGTTATCCATAAAGGCACCGCGGCGGTGTATGGCCCCGATAAACGCGTCGCTGCCACCACCAATCATTCCCATTTTTAATTTTCTCTTCATCTTTTTTTTATACTTGTTGTTTGTTTTTTACGTTGGCATTTGCTGTTTCATCCACAAGGCTAACGGATAATACTTTCTACACTTACGCACGTTACCCATCTGGCAGTGAATATAGTCAGCCGACATCACCGGTAATACTTTTCCCACGCTTACGCACGTTACACGTTCGCAAGTTACGTAAATTTTAAAGATTAGCGATACGAAACGATGGTATTAAACAATCGTTAAGTTTTTTTGGGGCATTGTCACCCTTTTTTATTGTTTTAGTTGTTCCTGTTTGGTAGGGGTAGCCATGTACCAATGCACCATGCTTGTTCGCTTTAATTTTCGTTGGTTGATTGTATGCAGGATCAATGTTTTCATCGTGATTGGGCGGTGCATCCCGCCAAGTTCATCGTGACGTGTTTATCCTTTTCGTATAGGCAGTTCACGAATTCAACATCGCTGTCGGCTGGGATGGTAGCGCGCAGCACTTGATTCGGGTATAACGGTCTTGTATACATGTACTCCCCGTACTTGATTTCATACGCGACATCGCTGTGATTGGTAATCTCGACGGTCCCATTTTTCTCGTTAATTACCCGAATCGAAAGAGAGGCTTCGATAAGGGACTTCAGCAGTTTCTCATCACCCGACAGAACGTGGTTATAGAGTGCCAATGTTCTGCCGGCGAACAACGCCTCCTTGATCCCTTCCACGGTGTACTCTTTCGCGAATACCAGGGTCATTGGGCGCACTAATTTCCCCCTGTAGAGATTGCTGCTGGTGTAGTGGATGTCGGAGTTAGCTATAGGGGCTAAGTTGTACTCTTGGCACCAGTCGATAACTTTTGGGTAAACCTCCCAGCCATTGAACAGCTCAACACCGTGGATTTTCTGCTTCGCGATCAACTCCTCGTGGATGGGATATATCGTGCTTTTATCATCCGGCCAACCGGGGTGATTCCACAAGATAAAGCCACCTTGCTTTATGGCCTCGTCGATGGCTTCGAGCGGGTCGGGACGGTCAAGCTGATTCGCATCTTGAATAAAGAGGGCGTTCAAGTGCCCCAGGGGCTTTTGGCGCGTGATTTCCGCTCCATGTATTACCAGCATTCCCATGGCATCTCCTTGCGCCTTAGCTATTTCGTAGGATTTATTGTGGTCGCCCATCAATATATCCTTGTTGGGTCGATACTCGATGTGATCGGTGATGGCAATCACGTCCAAGCCCTCATTCCACGCCTCCTTCACCCGCTGGTCCGGCCAAAGCTTTCCATCGGAGAAGACGGTATGCGTGTGGAAGTCGCACTTCAGCGTTTTGTATCCCTCGATATCGGGTATTCTGATGTTATACCGATAATCCTGGGCGTTTAGGTTCGGGTATTCGAATACCTCGTCGTTTTGGACCTGGGCGATACCGTTGGCAAACAAGCCGAGGAACAAACAGGTGAAAATGTAGTGAAGAGTTTTCGGTTTCATAATACTTACTTATTAATATTATTAATTTACCTATTTAATTTATTATTGTTTTCTGCTTTATAGCTTCTTAAAAATAGACCACTTTGCCCGGTTTCTTCCTGGAGTAGACGATTACATCGAACGGTTCTACCCAGTACCCATCAGGGATGCTTTTCGTTTTTAATGTAACGCTGTTTTCTCCCTCGGTTAAATCGTAATTCCAGGTCAGGTCAAGTCGCCTCATACGGCTGTTCGTGGGGAGTTTCGCCACTTCGTGCAACTCGTTGTTGATATAGACCTCTATTTCTAAGACCGCATCGGGCAGTTCGCTGTTTTTTATCGTTTTGCCCCCCAAAACGAACCCCGAGCCTTGGATGTTGAACGATATCTCACTGTTGTTGTTGAGGTGGCCTCCAATCCTTCTCCTTTCGACAGGGTATAACCCCTCGAAGCTCTTCTCGTAGGGGACGGGTGTAGGCTCTTGGTACTTGATGGTGAACGTGTCGCCGTTTAGTTGGCCACCGTTTTGCGCGATCATTTCGCTAGCGTGACGAAAACCGGTTTCATATACCTTGTTGAGAGACATTTCGGTATGCGCGAAGTTCAGGTGCTCTACTTTTTCTAGTCCCTGCTTCCAATAGGCCGGTATCTTGTCATACCCGATCATCGTACCCAGTATCCCACCCGCGTTGGCCGGGTTGCAGTCCGAGTCGTACCCGCACCGCGTGCTGATATCGATGGTCGCGCCGTAGTCGCCCTTGCCGTAAAGCAGGCCAATGACGATGTAGGCACCGTTGATGGTCGCATCGATGTTAAAAGGTACAAAAACTCCGTCTGGACAGCCGATATCTGCCGTCCATTTTTTTTGCGCCTCGAACCACGCTTTTTTCCAGTCATTCGGGTCTTCGCGGTAACACCGTATCACGTCGGCAATGCATTGGTAGTAGTTACTTTGCTTCGGGATGGACTTCAGGGCCTCTTCCACGATGAATTCAATGTCATCATGCACGAATGCCAGCGCGTACATGGCCGCCACGTAGATCCCGCCGTACACACCGTCGCCATAATTCATAATATGGCCAATCTTCCAGGCAATTTCTGATGCGGCGTTAACCATTCCCGGGGACATCAGACCCGCGAAGTCGGCTTCGATTTGGAAATCGATGTCGTCGGCATGTGGGTTGTTTTTCCAATGTCCCGATTCGGGCGGCATGATGCCGTTCAAGATATTGTACCGGGCTGCCTGGTTGGCATGCCATAGCGGGTACCCCGCGTTGGCAAAATATTTCGCGTGTAGCGAGTCGGGTGCGTCCAGCCCGTGGGTGTCAAAGACCTGTACGAACGTCAAGTCCATGTAGACGTCGTCATAAAGGCCCGGGGTGTTTTCGTAATACCATAGCATTCGCGTGTCGTCCCATAGGATAGGAACCTCGTCACCGATCATCGTCCCGTTCCATTTGAACTCGGTGGGGCCGCCGTAGGTACATCCAATCACCTGGCCTGCCCAACCCCCCTTGATTTTATCCAGCAGTTCTGCTTGGCTGATGGTATATTCCGTGGCAGGTGTGTTGCCTTTCTGGCACGATAGAAGGATAAACGCGCTCAACAAGAAAAAAAGTGTACGCTGTTGCATAAGGATACAGGTTTAGCGAAATGATTGTAAAGAATTTTTAACCTCAAAACAAAAGTACGCAATTTTCGGTGTAATAGTCAAAAGTAATGATTTTTTATTTTGAAAAACACTCTAATGATCAAAAGTAATGATGGTTTTCTTCTGAAACGCCCTTTATAAAGGGCGTTTCAGAAGAAGCCAAATAAGACTTTCCTTGTAATCCGAAAAGGGCTCCTTCCCGTCAATGAACTAACGCCACGGTATCTTGCCCGCGTGACTGTCTTTCATTACCACCACGCCGAGTCTCTTGCCCGGCAGGTGGCATCCATCAACACAATCACGTTTTTGTCGCGGGGAGTAATTCTCGTAGAACGTTTTGATGATAACTTCCTTCTGACCGTGTTCTCGTTAACTTGTAGTGAACGGGCAATTGGCGTGTAGCCTGTTTACCGAACAGGTAGTCATCATGAAGTTTCCGGTGTCAAGTTTTTCGCGATCCATGAATTGACGTCCGCGGGCGGAACATTAAGCAATTTTACTAAAAAACATTTTTTGTTAGGGTAGTTCGCTTTTGAACTGTTTTACATATACAGGGTAAAGAAATAATTGAATGGATATGGATAAAGAGATGTTATATCGTTTTTTCGAAGGAAGTGCTTCTGTTAGTGAAGAAAAGCAAATCAAATCTTGGTTAGACGCTTCGGAGGCGAATCATCACCTGTTTTCCCAGGAACGAAAAATGTTTGATGCTTTGCTATTCAACTTTCGCCAAACAAAACAAAAAAGAAAAGTTAGATTTTCAGTTTGGCAAATAAGTACCGCTGCAGCTGTTGCTCTACTCCTTGTATTAAGCGGATTATATTTTTTAAACACGAAGAATTCAGAAGAACAATATAACACGATACTTGTTCCCCCAGGACAACGGATTAATCTTATATTGGCCGATAAGTCGGATGTTTGGTTAAATGCCAATACCACTTTTCGGTATCCTACAGAGTTTTCTAAAAAGAATCGAACAGTTTATTTAGACGGCGAAGCTTATTTGGATATAAGCAAGAACGAAAAGAAACCGTTTATTGTAAAAACTAATCAGGGTGATGTCTTGGTAACGGGAACCTGTTTTAACGTGGAAGCTTATTCAGAATTCAACACCTTCGAGACCAGTCTTTTCGAGGGAGGTGTTGAAATATATAAAAACGGGACAAAGCTCACATCATTAAAACCCAATGAAAAAGGGATTATAAGCAACAATAAAATAGTTGTTTCGAGAATAGAAAACAGCGATGAATATCTTTGGAGGAACGGATTAATTGCCTTTAACAACAAGCACTTGAAAGATATTCTTACCTCACTCGAAAAATACTTCGATGTAAACATCCAAATAGATTCGGAAAAATTACCCCAGCATACCTATACCGGGAAATTCAGGTATTCGGATGGGGTAGATTACGCTTTGCGAGTATTGCAACGAAGTATCCATTTTACTTATGAAAGAAACGATGAAACGGGAACTATTTATATCCATTAGATATTAAAACAAACTGCCTATGGAATAAAAACAGAAAAATAATCGAAAAAAAATCGGCAAGCGCTGCAACGCTCACCGATCACGTGTTTTCGTCAACACAACTAAGAGAAAATTAATGATGTATTAACTAAAAACATTACAAATGTATGAAGAAAAACAATGCAACGGGTAATACTTTAACCGGAAATGTACCCTCTAAACATTTTTTATTGATTATGCGGACAGTGTTTATTTTATTATTCACCTGTGTCTTTTGCTCGATGGCCGAAATAAGCTATACACAAAACGCCAGAGTAACAATCACTAAGCGCAATGTAACCCTTCGGGAAGTGCTAACCGAAATCGAGAGCCAAACCGATTACCTGTTCATTTACAATAACGAGGTGAATGCTAATGAAAAGGTATCGATCAGGGCTAAGCAACAAGCTGTTTCAAAAGTACTCGCTTCACTTTTGAAAGATAAAGATGTGAGTTATTCCATGGAAGGGAATCATATTATCCTGTCAATGATCGAAAAAGCAGATGATGCGGAAAAAGAAGCAGTTGTTGCTGTTGTACAACAGCAAAAGAAAACAATTACCGGTACTGTTGTGGATGCTAACGGCGAACCGATAATTGGTGCAAATGTTATTGAGGCTGGCACCACCAACGGAACCGTTACGGATGCTGATGGTAGGTTTTCATTGGCTATAGATAATAATGCCGCTATCCGTGTCACCTATATAGGATATTTAGACCACGACGTTAGTACAACAGGACTAACGAGTTTTAATATAACTTTGTTGGAGGACACACGAGCGTTAGACGAAGTTATTGTTGTTGGCTATGGTGTGCAAAAAAAAGTAAATGTAACTGGTGCGGTCTCCTCAGTTAACGAAGATGAGATTTCTAATAGACCAGTTGCTAAAGCTTCAGAAGTATTACAAGGGCTTGTTCCTGGACTGACAATTGCATATCCTCGAGGTGGAGATCCTGATGCAAAGCTAAATTGGCAAATTAGAGGACAAGGCTCTCCGTATATTTTGGTTGATGGGATTCCTATGGATGTAAATAGTATAAACCCAAATGATATAGAAAGTATTAGTGTTTTAAAAGATGCTTCAAGTGCAGCAATTTATGGGGGATACGCTGCTTATGGTGTAGTGCTTATTACAACAAAATCCGGCAAGCAGGGCACGGGGACAAGCGTTACTTATTCAAATAATATTGCATTTTCTAAACCTACAACTTTACCAAAGATGATGAATAGTTTAGAATATGCAACTTGGTGGAACACTATCACCGAAAACTCAGGAGTTGCTCCTATGTTTACAGATGAAGTTGTTGAGAGAATTAAAGCATATTTAAACGATCCCGTAAATACACCATCAACTTATCCCGATAAAAATAATCCTACGAGATGGGGAAGAATGGACCAAGCAAATGCGAATACGAATTGGTATAAAGTCTATTTTAAAGACTGGTCCGTTCATCAACAACACAATCTTTCCGTTAGAGGGGGAACAACTAAATCCGGATATTTTGTGTCGGCAGGATTCTATGATAACAGGGGACAAATGGCATTTGGTAATGATACATATAAACGTTACACAGTCTCTGGGTCTTTTGGTTACGAAATAACCGACTGGTTAAGGCTAGGATTTAAGCCAAAATTCTCGTATGCAGTAACTGATTGGCCTCATGATGGTTACGGTGGAGATGGGTTGGGAAGACAAGTATTATTTCATGACTTAGCTAGGAGATGGATTACAGATCCAGTAAAAACACCAGATGGACAATGGGGTGAAATGTCTAGAATTGCTATCTATGAGAGCGGAGCAAGAGATAAAAATAAAGATGAAAATTTTTATATAACCTATGAAACAGAGATAAAACCCTTAAAAAACTTGAATATTATTGGCAATTACACTTATGGCACTAGGTCTTTTAACCGATTGAATCACCAACCCATAGTATATCTCAATGATCTTGCCGGAATACCGTTTATTGTATATGATCTTGTTCCGCCTAGTCAAGTTCACAAAGAATTTAGAAATGACAACTTCCAAAAATTAGATATATACTCAACATACGAAGTGAATATACGTGATCATAATTTAAAAGCTATGATTGGGCACAACAGACAGTCTGGGCGCAATGATTATTTGTTTTCAAAGAAGCAACAGTTAGTGACAGATGAGGTTCCTTCACTGTCAACAGCGACTGGTCGCATAGTTTCGAACGATGAGATATCAAAATATGCTACCATGGGTTACTTCAGTAGGATAAATTATAATTTTTCAGAAAAATATTTGTTAGAGTTAAATGCTAGATATGATGGTTCTTATAAATATAGAAAAGGAGATAGATGGGGATTTTTCCCTTCCTTATCTGCAGGATATAGGATTTCAGAAGAAACATTTTTTGAATCATTAAAAAATTTTATTCCGTTTTTGACTATAAGAGGTTCCTACGGCCAATTAGGAGATCAAGCTGGTAGTGCTTATTCCTATTTGAGCATTATGAATATTAATCCTGAAATTACTTATATAATGGACGATGAGCGTCTAAGTACGGTTTTAATGCCAGAAATAATAAGTGATGATTTGACATGGGAGACCCTTACTACTTTGAATTTAGGAATTGATTTTATTTTATTTAAAAATCGGTTATTTACATATTTTGATTGGTTTGAAAGAGAACGTTCTAATATAATCACTTCCGGTAAACCATTACCATCACTTTTAGGAACATCTGCTCCTCCTATTAATTATGATATTCATAAAACAAAAGGGTGGGAGTTAACACTCAATTGGATAGACAGAATAAGTTCTGATTTCAATTACAGTATCGGATTAAATATATCAGATTATTATACGAAAGTAACTAAGACTGACAATCCGAATGGACTTTTAAGCAGAGATTATATTGGAAAAACAGTGGGAGAAATATGGGGATTTACCACTCAAGGGTTATTTCAATCTGAAGAAGAAATTGCAGAAGCACCTTCCCAAGCTCAGATATACGGTACGTGGTTTCCAGGTGATGTTCGCTATTCAGATTTAAACAATGATAATCTGATTAGTTTTGGGGACAATACGCTAAAAAACCCGGGGGATAGAAAAATAATTGGTAATTCCATGCCACGTTATTTATATAACATTAAAACTGAAATTAACTGGAAAAAATTAAATATTTCAATGCTATGGAATGGAATTGCCAAGCGCGATACATGGTTCCAAAATTATACATTTTGGGGCGTGGGTAGTATATGGCAGCACTCTGCTTTTAAAGAACATCTTGATTATTGGACTCCTAACAACAAAAATGCTTATTTCCCAAGACCTGCCTATCAACCAAAAAGAAATCGTCAAATATCTGACAGGTATTTGCAAAACACAGCTTTCCTTAGGTTGAAAAATATACAGTTGGGATATACTTTTGATCGGACACAATTGAAAAACTTAAATCCAATAAAAAACATAACTTTATATTTGAGTGGTGAGAACCTAATTACAATTTCAAAACTATTTGACTATTTCGATCCTGAGGCTTTTTCTGGTCAATATGGAGAAGGTAAGGTTCATCCCCTATCAAAGCAAATTTCTATTGGTTTAAATGTTACACTTTAATAATATTTTACGAAATGAAAAAAATAACTAAATTATTAATATTTCTCGCCATCTTTTTCTTGTTATCATGTAATAGTGACGATTATTTATTTAGAACTCCTGAATCGAATATAACAGAACCTTCGTTTTGGAAGACGACAAATGATCTTAAAATTTTTGCGAATCAATTTTATACTACATTACCAACTATTGGTGGTTATGACCAAGGATTATTTTCTGACGATGGTAGAAGCGATAATATGATTTATGAAGATTATGATATTAGGCTTGCAGGATTAAATGTTGTCCCAAATACAGGGAGCGCATTGAATTACAGTAATATAAGGAGGGTTAATTATTTTTTGGAAAAAGGAAGTGAGGTGCAAGTTACAGAAGTAGAAAATGCTCAAAAGCATGCATATTTAGGTGAAGGATATTTTTTTAGAGCATGGTATTATTTCGACTTACTTGTTAATTACGGGGGAGTTCCTTGGATAGATAAAGTCTTAACAACATCTTCTCCAGAACTTTTTTCTTCAAGAGAAAACAGGAGTACAATTGCTGATTATATTCTGAAGGACTTAAATACAGCAATAGAATTTTTAAAACCAGCAGTCAGTGCAGAGCCTAATAGATTAAGTAAAGAAGTGGCTTTGGCTTTAAAATCACGAGTTGCGTTATTCGAGGGAACTTGGGAAAAGTACCATAATGGGACTCCATTTGGAATACCTAATGCTGATCCAAAAAAATATTTGCAAGTTGCATTGGAAGCATCTAACGATATAATTCAAGGCAAATATGGGAAAATTTATACTTTATACTCTACTGGAAATCCAAATCAAGATTATTTTAATTTGTTTAATCAAGATGATTTATCAACCAATAATGAAATTATTTTTTGGAAAAAATATCATTTTGAGTTGGGAACTGGTCACAATCTTCAACGATATACCGGGATAAGATATCCTCATCCCACGAAATCACTCATAGATAGCTATTTATGTGTAAATGGTCGGCCCATTTCAAATAGCAATGGACTTTATAAGGGAGATAATCTACCGTTCGAAATATATGAAAATCGTGATCCTCGATTAAAACAAATTACTTTGGTTAAAGGTGACCCTAGAACAATTGAGGGAAATGACACTATCGTTTTCTTTGAAAAAGGAACAATTCATTTATCTGGAAGATTATATTCTCCTACTGGGTTTAATTTTAAAAAGGGATTATCCCCCAATAATAATACTGGATGTCAGCAAGTTGACTTTACATCTAACACTGCGCTTATTTATTTCCGATATGCTGAAATTCTCCTAAACTATGTTGAAGCAAAAGCCGAGTTGGGAATATTAACCCAGTCTGATTTAGATATAACTATCAACAAAATTAGAGATCGAGTAAAAATGGCACATCTAAATATGAATGACATCGCCACTGATCAAAATTGGATTTTTCCGGAACTTTCTCCCATAATTAATGAAATAAGACGAGAACGCAGAAATGAATTAGCTTGTGAAGGATTTAGATTAAACGATATCTTAAGGTGGAGGGCACATCATTTAATCACTGGACAAAAGCCTATGGGAATAAAATTCGATCAAAACATGTATCCGGAATTAACACCAGGGGTAAATATACATCTTTTGAACGGCTACGTGGATCCCTACGCAATAAGTTTACCAAACGGTTGGGGATTTAAACCAGAAAGGGATTATTTGTTACCATTAAGTAAAGAAGAACTGACATTAAATTCGAATTTAACACAAAATCCTGGATGGGATTGAAATACTATAATCTTCAAGTAATGTTCATTTCTAACAATAGAATTCACTAATAAAAATAAAAAAATGAAAAATATAAATTTAATATTGGCAATTTCGTTTGTTATTATGACTTTTGTTGGGTGTAGCAGTCAAAAAGTTGAAAACCAAGATGATAATAAATCTTACAGAGGTATCGTTCTTTATCCCGACGATATACGGTCAATAGGAAGCAGCAAACTTGTCAAAATAATGTCTGATGCTAATCTAAATCTATTAGGAATTCATGCTCAACATAGGTATGAAGATTTAGCTGCACTTAAGAATTTTTTAGAAAGTAATGAAGGTGAGACTTTACTTTTAGAATGTAAAATAAATAATATTTTTGTTGAATATGAGGTTCATGCGTTACAAGAACTTTTACCTAGAAATTTATTTGTGGAGAATCCGGAATATTTTAGAATAGATGAAGAAGGAAAAAGAAACAATGACTTTAATATGTGTTTTTCATCCCAAGCAGCATACAAAGAAATAGAAAAAAAATTATTAGAGATCGTGAAATGGTTAAAGCCAACTACTAATCGCTATTTCTTTTGGACAGATGATGTTAAAGATGCATTTTGTAATTGTGAATCTTGCATAAATTATTCAGAAAGTGAGCAAGCTTTAATATATGAGAACAGACTTTTAGAAATACTTCAAAAGGTTAATCCTAAAGCTACGCTAGCTCATTTAGCATATCATAATACACTTGAAGCGCCTAAGTCAATTTCTCCAAATAATGGAATTTTTCTTGAATATGCTCCTATTTCTAGAAATTATTCTGAACCTCTATCTAACGAACACGTAAATAATTTAAAAAAGAATCTGGAAATTTTTCCTTCGCATA
>JBMNIR010000003.1:0-47040 GCA_050951125.1 Fermentimonas sp.
ATTTGATGGTCAGGATCTCTTGCAGGATATGTGCCGCACCGAAAGCTTCCAGCGCCCAAACCTCCATTTCGCCAAAGCGCTGCCCACCGAACTGCGCCTTACCACCCAACGGCTGTTGCGTGATGAGCGAGTAGGGCCCGATGGAGCGGGAGTGCATCTTGTCTTCTACCATGTGGCCCAGCTTGAGCATGTAGATGATACCCACCGTGGCCGGCTGGTCGAACCGCTCGCCGGTGCCGCCATCGTACAGGTACGTTTTACCGTACGCCGGTATCTTCGCCTTCTTGGTCCACTCGTTGAGGTCGTCCAGGGAGGCACCGTCGAAGATGGGCGTTGAGAACTGTACTCCCAGTTCTTTGCCTGCCCAGCCGAGTACCGTCTCGTAGATCTGCCCCAGGTTCATACGCGAAGGCACGCCCAGCGGGTTCAACACGATGTCGACCGGCGTTCCGTCAGCCAGGAACGGCATATCTTCCTGCCGCACGATCTTCGCCACGATCCCCTTGTTACCGTGGCGCCCGGCCATCTTGTCGCCCACCTGTATCTTGCGTTTCTTGGCCACGTAGACCTTCGCGATCTGCATGATACCCGAGGGGAGCTCGTCGCCAATGGTGAGGTCGAAGCGCTTTCGCTTCACCTCGGCATCCAGCTCCTTGTAGCGGCGCAGGTAGTTGATCACGGTGGTGCGGATCAGCTCGTTCTTGTGTGGGTCATTGGTCCACTTGTTAAGTTGTACCGATTGGTAGTCTATACCGGCAAGGACCTTGGCGGTGAACTTCGCGCCCCGGGCCACGATGTCCATATCGGTGTAATCCTTTACACCCGCGGACGACTTGCCTTCGGTAATTTCCAGCAACTTGTCGATAAGCACCTTACGGAGTGCTTCCATCTTCTCTTCGTACTCCTCCTCCATCTTGGGGATGAGGGCTTTGTTGGAGGGCTTGGTCTTTCCCTTCCTGGATGCCTTGGAGAAGAGGTTGTTGTGTACCACCACCCCATTGAGCGAAGGCGATGCCTTGAGCGAGGCGTCCTTCACGTCGCCAGCCTTGTCGCCGAAGATGGCGCGTAGCAGCTTCTCCTCGGGAGAGGGGTCGGATTCCCCTTTCGGCGTGATCTTTCCAATGAGGATGTCGCCTGGCTTAACGCGGGCGCCCACGCGGATAATGCCACGTTCATCGAGGTCCTTCGTAGCCTCTTCGCTCACGTTGGGGATATCGGAGGTGAGTTCCTCCATACCTCGCTTCGTTTCCCGTACTTCCAGCGCGAATTCCTCCACGTGGATGGAGGTGAACACGTCTTCGCTCACCAGCCGCTCGTTGAGGACGATCGCGTCTTCAAAGTTGTACCCTTTCCACGGCATGAACGCTACGCGTAAGTTTCTGCCCAGCGCCAGTTCACCGTCCTTGGTGGCATACCCTTCCGTGAGGATCTCCCCCGGCTTCACCTTTTGACCCACCCTGCAGAGCGGGTGCAGGTCGATGGTGGTGTTCTGGTTGGTCTTCCGGAACTTGGGAAGATCATACGTTTTCACCGCGTCCTCGAAGCTGGTGAACGCCTCCTCCTCGGTGCGGTCGTACTTGATCTGGATGGTGGCGGAGTCGACGTACGTCACCTCGCCGTGTCCCTCGGCGACGATCTGCGTGCGCGAGTCGCGGAATGACCCGCTCCTCGATGCCGGTGCCCACGATGGGGGCTTCCGGGCGCACGAGGGGCACTGCCTGGCGCATCATGTTTGAACCCATGAGCGCGCGGTTGGCGTCGTCGTGCTCCAGGAAGGGGATCAGACGACGCGGCGATGGACGCGATTTGCATCGGCGACACGTCCATCAGGTCGACCTCCTCGGGTGCCACCACCGGGTAGTCGACATCTTTCCTCGCCTTGACCCGCGGGTTCAAAAAGTTCCCCTTCTTGTCCAGGGGGGCGTTCCCTTGGGCGATCATCTGGTCCTCCTCCTCTTCAGCGGCCAGGTAGATCACCTCGTCGTTGTTGACGTTGACCACGCTATCCTCCACCTTCCGGTAAGGCGTCTCGATAAAGCCGAGGTCGTTGATCTTCGCGTAGACGCAGAGCGACGAGATAAGGCCGATGTTGGGGCCCTCGGGCGTCTCGATGGGGCAGAGGCGCCCGTAGTGAGTGTAGTGCACGTCGCGCACCTCGAACCCGGCCCGTTCGCGGGAGAGTCCGCCTGGTCCCAGCGCCGAGAGGCGCCGCTTGTGGGTAAGCTCGGCCAGCGGGTTAGTTTGGTCCATGAACTGCGACAGCGCGTTAGTCCCGAAAAAGGTGTTGATCACCGACGAGATGGTTTTCGCGTTGATGAGGTCGATGGGCGTGAATACCTCGTTGTCCCTCACGTTCATCCGCTCCCGGATGATGCGCGCCATCCGGTTGAGTCCTATACCAAACTGGGTGTAGAGCTGCTCACCTACCGTGCGCACGCGACGGTTGCTCAGGTGGTCTATATCGTCCACGATGGCCTTGGAGTTGACCAGCTCGATGAGGTACTTGATGATTTCGATGATATCTTCCTTGGTGAGGACCCGAGTCTCCATGTCGATATCGAGCTCCAGCTTCTTGTTGATGCGGTAGCGGCCTACCTCACCCAGGTCGTACCGTTTCTCCGAGAAGAAGAGGTTGTTGATCACCTCGCGTGCGCTAGAGTCATCTGCCGGCTCGGCGCTCCGCAGTAGGCGGTATATGTGGCGCACCGCATCGATCTCGGTGTTACTCGGGTCTTTCTGCAGGGTGTTGTAGATGATCGAGTAGTCGGTGTTGTTGGCGCTCTCCTTGTGAAGCAGGACGTACGGCACCTTCGATTCGAGGATGTCGTCGATATGTTCCTGCTCGAGGACGGTTTCCCGCTCGATGATAATCTCGTTTCGTTCGATCGAGGTTACCTCGCCGGTATCCTCGTCCACGAAGTCTTCCATCCACGACTTCAAGACGCGGGCGGCCAGCTTGCGGCCGATCACCTTCTTGAGGTTCGTCTTGTTGGCCTTCACCTCTTCCGCCAGGTCGAATATTTCCAGGATATCTTTATCGCTCTCGAACCCGATGGCGCGTAAAAGGGTGGTGACGGGAAGCTTCTTCTTCCGGTCGATGTAGGCGTACATCACGCTGTTGATGTCGGTGGCAAACTCTATCCACGAGCCTTTGAACGGGATAACACGCGCCGAGTAGAGCACGGTGCCGTTCGCGTGAAGGTTTTGGCCAAAAAACACGCCCGGTGAGCGGTGCAGTTGCGAGACGATGACCCGCTCGGCACCGTTGATGATGAACGTACCCTTCTTGGTCATGTAGGGAATGGTACCCAAGTAGACGTCTTGGATGACCGGGGCGAAGTCCTCGTGGTCGGGGTCGGTGCAGTAGAGATACAGCTTGGCCTTGAGCGGAACGCTGTAGGTAAGTCCCCTATCTAAGCACTCCTCGATGGTGTAGCGAGGGGGATCCACGTAGTAGTCAAGGAATTCCAGCACGAAGTTGTTGCGGGTGTCGGCAATAGGAAAGTTTTCCGTGAAAACCTTGTAGAGTCCCTCATTCTTTCTACTTTCCGGGGGGGCATCAAGTTGGATGAAATCTTGGAACGACTTTAATTGGATCTCCAAGAAATCGGGGAAGTCGAGCGGGTTTTTAATCGACGCGAAATTTATTCTTTGGTTGGCGTTTTTTGAAGACATGGAAATGAGTTTATGAACCTACTATATATTGACACAAAAGGTTAAGAATCTTCAGGGGTGAAGATTCCTAACCGTATTAACCTGAAATAGGTGAATGCTATTTAAGTTCAACTTCTGCTCCGGCCTCTTCAAGTTGTTGTTTTAAAGCGTCTGCTTCGTCTTTGGTTACACCTTTCTTCAATTCGGTAGGAGCGTTGTCCACTAACTCCTTGGACTCTTTCAGGCCAAGGCCCGTGAGCTCCCTGACTGCCTTCACCACGGCGAGCTTAGCGGCACCGTGGCTCTTGAGGATCACGTCGAACGATGTTTTCTCTTCCTCGGCGGCTTCACCACCGGCTGCGGGACCCGCGGCAACGGCTACTGCCGCGGCTGCCGGCTCGATGCCGTATTCAGTTTTTAAAATCTCAGCCAGTTCGTTAACCTCTTTTACTGTTAAGTTAACCAAGTCTTCAGCAAATTTTTTTAAGTCTGCCATTGTTGTTTTTATTTAAATTGATTGATTACTAATTCTGTTTAACTGGGTTACCCCTCTTTTTCCGATAGCGTTTTCAGTACCCCGTGCAGGGTGTTGCCACCCGATTGAAGCGCGGAGATAACATTCTTAGCCGGCGACTGCAAGAGCGCGATAACGTCTCCGATAAGCTCCGTCTTGCTCTTGATGCCTACAAGCGTGGTCAACGTTTCGGCGCCTATGAAAAAGCTTTCCTGCACGTAAGCCCCCTTGAGGGAAGGTATCTTCTTAGACTTGTACTTGTCAATAAGCTTGGCGGGGGCGTTGGCCACGTTGGAGAACATGAGCGCGGTGTTGCCCTTCAAGAGGGGGTACATTTCCTCGTAGTTCCCTTCGAGCGACTCGAACGCTTTTTTTAACAGGGTGTTCTTCACCATTACCAGCTTGATATCCTGCTTGGAGCACTCCCTCCTCAAGTCGCTCGTCATCGCGGCGTCAAGCGTTGCGATATCAGTCAAGTAGAAGTTCTCGTATTCCTGCAGGTTGGCTGTCAACTGCTCTATTATCTGTTTTTTATCTTCCTTTCTCATGCGATTGATCTTTTTGTTTTTAATCTTCTAACGCTTTCGTGTCCAGTTTAATACCCGGGCTCATCGTGCTTGAAAGATAAATACTTTTGATATAGGTTCCCTTCGCGGCAGCGGGCTTCAGCTTGACTAACGTTTGGATAAACTCCCTAGCGTTGTCTCGAATCTGCTCCGGCGTGAAGGAGACCTTCCCGATAGAGGCGTGAATAATTCCTGCTTTATCTACCTTAAAGTCGATCTTTCCTTGTTTTACCTCCTTCACGGCGGTAGCCACGTCGGGGGTAACCGTGCCGCTCTTGGGGTTTGGCATCAGCCCCCGAGGTCCTAAAACACGACCCAAGGCACCGATCTTGCCCATGATTTGCGGCTGCGTGATAATCACGTCCACGTCGGTCCAACCTCCTTTAATCTTCTCGATATATTCATCCAGTCCCACGTGGTCTGCGCCGGCTTCGATCGCGTCGGCCTCAGCCTCCGGGGAACACAACACGAGAACTCTTACCTGTTTTCCCGTTCCATGAGGCAGGGTGACTACCCCCCTCACCATCTGGTTGGCTCTACGCGGGTCTACGCCTAAGCGCACATCGATATCCACCGACGCATCAAATTTGGTGTTGGTGATCTCCTTCACCAGCTCCGACGCCTCCTTTAACGTGTAGGATTTCCCCGCTTCAATCTTGCTTAAAGCTAACTTTCTATTTTTCGTCAGTTTACTCATTTCTCAATTGAAGTTTAATGGTTTATAGTTCCGGGAAACTCCCTGATACCGTGATGCCCATGCTTCGAGCCGTTCCAGCCACCATGCGCATTGCCGATTCAAGCGTGAAGCAGTTGAGATCGGTCATCTTATCCTCCGCGATCGCCTTTACCTGATCCCAGGTAACTTGGGCTATCTTCTTACGGTTGGGTTCTGCCGACCCGCTTTGCTGTTTACTTACTTCGAGCAGTTGTATCGCGACCGGTGGTGTTTTAACGATAAAATCAAAAGACTTGTCGGCGTAATAGGTGATAACCACGGGCAATACCTTTCCGGCCTTGTCTTGAGTTCTGGCGTTGAATTGCTTGCAAAAGTCCATGATGTTAATCCCCTTGGAACCCAAGGCGGGACCCACGGGGGGAGATGGGTTTGCAGCTCCTCCTTTAATTTGTAATTTCAGTTGTCCGGCAACTTGTTTAGCCATTTGTTTGATTTTAATAAATTACGGTTTGCGAAACATTTTGAGGAACGTGCAGGATCTGCGTAACCAAATCCATGACTATTCTCTCTCTACTTGCATGTAGCTCAACTCGAGGAGTTGCCTCCTCCCGAAAATCTTAACCATCACTTTGAGTTTCTTCCTCTCGTCGTTCACCTCCTCCACCACGCCGGTGAAACTGCTGAAGGGACCGTTGATCACCTTCACGTTTTCACCCACGTAGAACTTCATGTCCATCTCCTCACCAGCCTCTTCCAGCTCGTCCATCGTGCCGAGGACACGCTTTACCTCCGCGTCCCTTAAGGGTTGAGGGTTGGCGGTGCTTGGTAGGAAACCGGCGACGTAGTTGATGTTCTTGAGTTGGTGGACGACCTCACCCGTGAGTTCAGCTTCGATAAGCACGTATCCGGGAAGATAAGCGCGTTCTCTCATCACTTTCTTACCTCCGCGTACCGTGTAAACCTTTTCCGTGGGAATGAGGACTTGGGAAACGTAGTTACCTAGATCGGATTTTTTCATTTCTGACTCAAGATACTCTTTGACTTTGTTTTCCTTACCACTAACGGAACGTAACACGTACCATTTTTTCCTCTCTTCGGTCATCGTCTCTTACTTTCAGAATTACAAAATACCGTAAAGAAACTTCAGTATCCACTCAAAGAGGGAGTCTGTTCCGAACACGATCAACGCGATTATCAAGGAAGCGATGATAACGATGATCGTACTGCCCGAAAGCTCTTCTCTGGATGGCCAGGATACCTTATGAACTAACTCGTTATAAGAATCCTTTATTGATGCAAGTATTTTTTTCATTTAATTTCGGTTCGTTTCGCACGGGTCGAGAGACTCGAACTCCCGACTCCTGGTTTTGGAGACCAGTGCTCTACCAACTGAGCTAGACCCGTGTAAACCTTGCCCCGCCTCCCCGTTTGGCGCGGGGAGGCGGTGGCAAAGATGTATAAGATTAAGACGTTGGGATTACTCGATCAATTCGGTAATCTGTCCGGCACCTACCGTGCGGCCGCCTTCGCGAATCGCGAAGCGGAGTCCCACGCTGCACGCGACCGGGTAGATCAGATCTACGATGATGGTCACGTTATCGCCGGGCATCACCATTTCCACACCTTCGGGCAGTTGCACTTCACCGGTAACGTCAAGCGTGCGGATGTAGAACTGCGGGCGGTACTTGTTGTGGAACGGGGTGTGACGTCCACCTTCTTCTTTCTTCAGGATGTACACCTCTGCCTTGAACTTGGAGTGTGGTTGCACCTTCCCGGGGTGAGAGATCACCATACCGCGTTTGACCTCGTCTTTGTCGATACCGCGGAGTAGCAGGCCAACGTTATCACCAGCACGTCCCTCGTCGAGAATCTTGCGGAACATCTCTACGCCCGTTACGACCGATTTCCTGCCTTTAGCACCCAGGCCGATAATCTGCACCTCTTCACCGGTTTTGATGATACCGGTTTCGATACGTCCGGTAGCCACGGTTCCACGTCCCGTGATGGAGAATACGTCTTCCACGGGCATGAGGAACGGCTTGTCCACGTCACGCGGGGGCAGTGGGATCCAGGAGTCAACGGCGTCCATCAGTTCCACAACCTTCTCTTCCCACTGGGGTTCGCCATTCAGCGCACCCAGGGCGGAACCTTGAATGATTGGCGTGTTGTCACCGTCAAAATCGTAGAACGCGAGCAGATCGCGCATCTCCATTTCCACCAACTCCAGCATCTCCTCGTCGTCCACCAAGTCGACCTTGTTCATGAAAACGACCAGCTTGGGTACGTTTACCTGGCGTGCGAGAAGTATATGTTCGCGTGTTTGAGGCATGGGACCATCTGTAGCAGCCACCACGATGATGGCGCCGTCCATCTGGGCCGCGCCGGTTACCATGTTCTTAACGTAGTCAGCGTGACCGGGGCAGTCAACGTGCGCGTAGTGACGGTTTTCGGTCTCATATTCAACGTGCGAAGTATTGATCGTGATACCTCTTTCCTTTTCCTCGGGGGCGTTGTCGATCGAGTCGAACGTGCGAGCCTGCGAGAATCCCTTTTTTCCTAAAACGGAGGTGATAGCAGCCGTCAAGGTGGTTTTACCGTGGTCAACGTGACCAATCGTACCGATGTTCACGTGCGGTTTCGTCCGGGAAAAATGTTCTTTTGCCATAAAATGTCCTAATTATTAATTATTGGAGTAAAAAAAATATGTATTGTTCTATAATTCGTTTGTTTCTTTTAGCTTGCCGAACTCGTTACCTTTCGCGTTAATCTTTCACCTTATCAACTTGCCCGCGGCGTTTATAAACAGCGAAACCCAAGGTGCAATGCACCTGAACCTTAGCTCTTGGCAAGGCGTTGATTTTCAACTCGAGCCGATGGCGGGAATTGAACCCGCGACCTCTTCCTTACCAAGGAAGTGCTCTACCACTGAGCTACATAGGCGAAAAAGAGCGGAAGACGGGACTCAAACCCGCGACCCTCAGCTTGGAAGGCTAATGCTCTATCAACTGAGCTACTTCCGCGGTTACGGATGCGCCGAGGCGATCGGCGTACGCTTGCTCATGCCAAGCGTGGAGTGAATCAATCGGCGTATCTCCGTGGGCAGTGATGGATTCGAACCACCGAAGGCGTAGCCAGCTGAGTTACAGTCAGCCCCATTTGTCCACTTTGGTAACTGCCCGGATCATCTTCGTTTAACTTTAAGCCTCTCTTCGTTCATTTTTCGAGCCTCTTGTCGGATTCGAACCAACGACCCCGAGATTACAAATCACGTGCTCTGGCCAACTGAGCTAAAGAGGCTTATAGTCTTGATATTAACCGTTTTCCCCCGATTTTAAGAGAGAAACGGTCGCAAAGGTAGTGATAATTTCGTTGATACCAAAACTTTTGGTTGGTTTTTTTGGAAAACTTACCGCTCTTTTTTCCCCTTACTTTTAATAATCTGTTTTTCGAGTGCCACCGCGCAGAGGTCGATTGCCTCTTCGAAAGTATCGGCCTTTTTGCTCGCGAAAGCTTCGCTGTTTCTAAGGAGTAGTTTCACGGAAGCATCTTTGTTGTTGTGCGTTTCGGGTTTCACCACCCTCAAGATCACTTCCGCCTGGATGATGTCGTCTGAAAATCGCTGCAGTTTCTTGGTCTTTTTCTCTACGAACGCTTTTAGCTGTTCGGACGCGTCAAAGTTTACGGATTGAATCGTTAGTTCCATGCTATTCCTCCTTTGTTTTTGCTCTTGGGTGAGCGAGTTGATATGTTTTTTTCATCTCTTCGAACGTTACGTGCGTGTAGACCTCCGTGGACGCGAGGCTAGCGTGTCCCAGCAGCTCCTTTACCGCGTTGAGCTCGGCACCGTTGTTGAGCATCCCGGTGGCGAAGGAGTGCCGTAGCACGTGCGGGCTTTTTTTAGTTTGCGTGGGGATGCTCCCCAGGTACGCGTGAACGATGTTGTACACCAGCTTGGGGTAGAGGGGACCTCCATCTTCTTTAACAAAAAGGAAGTCCGATTTGTTCTTGATGTGCGCATCCCTTACCGCTCTATAATGGTGCAATTTCTCTTTGGTGTCGTTTGAAAAGGGAATGATGCGCTGTTTATTTCCTTTCCCGGTTACTTTAAGCGTGGACGCATGGATGTCGATATCACTATCCTTCAGGGCGATAAGTTCGGCCCGGCGCATCCCGGTCACGTAGAGGAACTCGATCAGGAAGCGGTCGCGTACCCCCCTGAAATCATCCGGGTAGAGGGTCTCGTCGTCCAAGAGGGCCGACATCTCCTTGGGGTTGACGAACGAGGGAAGCCTTTTCGAGGCCTTCGGCCCCGGGATGCTTTCTGCCACGTTGTGTTCCATGGCGCCTTGTTTCTGTAGGTAGCGGTAGAACGATTTCACCGCGCTCAGTTTCCTGTTCACCGTTCGTGCTGTTAGCCCCTCCTCCATAAGCGTTGCCAGCCACTGCCGGATGAGTCGCTGGTCGACCTTTCCCGGGTGAAACTTTTCTTGATGGTCCCCTTTTGGCTGATCCTCTCCTTGTAGCCCTTTCCCTTTTTTGGATCCTCCCGGTTCCTTGACCTTTCCCCCGATGACGAACTCCTTGAACTGCATGAGGTCCCTAAAATAAGAAATCTCCGTCCGAGGGGAGTAGTTCCTCTCGTAACGGAGATAATCTATGAATTTTTCTATCCACATGCTCGTCGCCCACTTAGACTTTATGCTCACTAAGGCTCGTTGCCCTTTCAGGCTCGTTGTTCACTCAAGTTTTCGCTCTAAGGAAAAGTCGTGGGTACGAAGGTAAGAAAAAAAACTCGCGTGATGAAATTATTCCTCCTCTTGCCTCAACTGCTGAACGTACACGGCACGTTGCTTCTGTTTGCGCCTCGCGACGGAGGGTTTAACGTAGGCTTGACGACGGCGAAGCTCTTTTACCACGCCAGTCCTCTCGTATTTACGTTTGAACTTTTTCAAGGCCCTTTCGATGTTCTCGCCTTCTTTTAATTGTACTACTATCATTATTTGTTATCCTTTCTTTTCTCGTTTAACTCTCTTATGCTCAATCAACCGTATTAGCATACCTGCCAATACGACTGCGATCCTTGCCTCTCTATGTTTGCTTTACTCTTTTATCCTCGTTGCAATAACCTCCCTTCTATTTCGGGGTGCAAATATAGCGATAAATTTTTAATCGCGGTACTTTTCGCCCGGAGGTTTTAAAAAAATCGGCGTTTCAAGCTGGCTTGCTGGAAAAACCTTTGGTCATGCATCATCTTCCTGCAAAACTTGTTACATAAATATCCTTCATTAATGGCTTACCGGCTTCTTGCGGCGAAGCTGATAGGTGAGGATAATCGGTCCAATGACCAGGTAGCTGAAGGAGGTGATTACCCGCCACACCAGGGCAACCATCAACGCTATGGCCGGGTTGGGGAAGTAATCCACGTAAGCCACCTTGAACATGTATTCCGAAAACCCGCTCCCCCCGGGAGTAGGGATGATGATAGCGAGCAACCAGATGGCCATTTGCCTGATGTAGGCTACCATCCAATCCATATCCATCGTGCTAAACCCGTACACCAGTAGGCACGCGATGGTGAAACGAGCTCCCCAAGAGACAATCGTGGCGCCGAACAGTTTAACCCAGTACCATCCATCCATGTCGCGCATCTCTTGGGATGCCATCAGCAGGTCGCTTTTTAGCTTCTCAGCGCCCCCTCGCCACCTGTGCAGCGGTTTCCAAGAGGTGACCCACAGAAAGAAGTTGCCGACCCAGGCCGACTTGTGAAAAAGGGAGACATGGAGCGCTAAGGTCCATAGGGACAATATGACCGTCAGCATGACCAAGGTAATGTGAATCCCGACCGAGAGGGCAGGGATATCCTCGATGCCCAGTCCCTTGTGCACGAAAAATAACAAGAAAACACCGATGAGGGACATGAGCAGCTCGTCCAGGAAAAGCCCGCCGATCGTGATGGCGGTAGCCCTACCGACGTTGACGCCTTCACGACCCATGAAAAGAAAAGCCACGGACGATCCCCCCACCGCCGACGGTGTTACCGCAGATGCGAAATCGACTAGGAAGGTCACCCTTAGTGACCCCCGCTTGCTCATGTAGGGGTAAGCCAGCATGTAATAGCGATGTCCCATGGCCAGGTTCTGCACCCCCCAGGCTATGATCGCCAACCCGATACCCGTCATCGAGCGCCGGGTGAGGACGAATCCCTCGAATGAGTCCACCGTGATATTTTCTCGCATCAAAAGGGTAACCACCAACAGGCTGATACCTACCGGCAGCAGTATCTGCCAGAGGGAAAAACCGAATTTGCGATTTTTTGTCTTGATCGCGTCGATTTTTGAATTGCCGATAGTGGAAGGCTTTACGGAAGTCTCGCCCTGGTTCATCTTTTGCGTGCTATAAGGTGCTGATACCTGTCGAAGACCTCCCTGGTTATATCTTCCCATGACCGTGTCAATGTTTGCTCGGCTCCTGATGCTACCCTCTGCAAGAGCGCTTTGTCCCTTATTATTTCTGTGATGCGCGACGCGTAAGCGGTGGTGTCATGGGGTGCTACGAAACCATTCACATTATCTTGTATGGCTGTTGCGACCGTGCTTCCCTCGATGAGCAGGGAGGGGGTTCGCAGGGCTGCAGCCTCTCTGATGACTAGTCCCGCGGTGTCGTACAACGATGGAAACAGGAAGAGGTCCGTGGCGGCATACAGGCTTGCCAGCTCTTCTCTATCGGTGATGGAACCGGTGAAGGAGATCATCTCCTGCTGGCCGTTAGCCACTACCTGCTCGCGAAAACTCTCCAACCCGTACCCTTCCCCCACTAGGATCATCCTGAAAGGGAAGTCCAGAAGCGTGAGGCTATCCAGGAGGAAGGGGATGTTTTTCTCCAGGATCTGCTGACCCACGAAGAGGAACAGCGGGGTTTCTGGTGTTATTTCCAACTCTTTCCTTTTCTCGACCCGCAACGTCTCCACGTTGGTGGTTGAGGCATAATCATTCCCCAGCTCCACGATTTCTGTTTTGCCCTTGTAACCATAAGAGCGCAAGACCTCCTCCACCGCTTCTTGGGAAATCCAGACCTCATCCGCGGCTTCATAGACCTCCATGATGTGCCGAATCATCCAGTCTACAAGTATCGGGCTCTTGACCGAACGGGTGAAGTCCTCCCTGAACTTGGAATGAAAGGACATGATGAAGGGGATCTCCCGCTTCTTGGCGATGCTCATCGCCAGTCGCCCCGCCGAAAACGGGCTGTGCCCATGAACAATTTTAAAAGGGGTACGGTGTATCTGAAACACCGTGGGCGTGCTTAGGTATGGAAGTCCCCACCGGTACGGTTTCCTTTTGGGAAGGGGGAACGACGGGTAGCGAAACACCTGAAACGGCTCGGCAAATCGCTCTCCGTCTGTAAACGGGGTAACCACGCTCACGGGATGACCATGGTGTTGGAGCCAATAGGCGTAATTATACGTGGTCAAGGCCACGCCATCCATGAGCGGAGGAAAAGTTTCATTGAAGAGTCCTATCATCTGCGTCTACAAGCAAGTCCGTTTCATTGACCTTATTCGTAAGATATGCACTTATCCGTAAGATATGCACAAAGGTAGTAAAAAGTATCGATATTTGTTAGGTCGATTTTCACGAGCCGGATAATTTTTTTGTAAAGTTAATCAGAGATTTGGATCTACGGTTAACACTTTCCTGAAAGTTTATTTGCCCTGAATGGCTTGTTTATCTGAAATTACTAAACTACATTTGTATCTTCCTGAAGACTTCATGAGGATATACAGAAGGTGTGCTTACTAATGTCTTAGAGATAACTTAATCCAACAGAAGAGGTGATTTGAAATATTACTTCTTCACCGTGGTAAGTAGATAATAACGCGTACATAATTTCAATATGAGCATTCTTACTATTTCTATTCTTGTTCTGCTGAGTATCATACTTATCGTGATACTGACATCCGTAACGAAACTGAACGCTTTCGCATCGCTGTTCATTGTTTCGCTGCTGCTCGCGATGATCGCCCTTCCCGACAGGAACGTGGTGGAGGTCCTGAAACAGGGTTTTGGCAGTACCATGGCATCCATTGGCTTTCTGATTATTTTCGGGGCGATAATCGCGGTCGTTTTGGAAAAAACAGGGGGTGCGGCAAGCATCGCCAACTATATCTTGTCGAAGACGGGACACGGCAGAGCCGCTTCGGCCATAGGCTTGACAGGATTCATCGTGGGGCTGCCCATCTTTTGCGATTCGGGTTATATCATCATGAGTGGACTTGCGAAATCGTTCAGCTCCAAGGCCAGGATAGCGCTGCCTTTCATCGCGTTCGTGCTGGCGACGGCCCTTTACTCGGTACACTGCCTTACCCCCACCCACCCGGGCGCGCTGGCGGCGTCCGGGATCCTGGAAGCCAACATAGGAATGCTGATTTTGTTGGGGACGTTGTTTGCTATCCCTGCCGCGTTGTCGGCTTTTTTCTGGGTTAAGTGGCAAACACGAAAAACCCCGTTCGTCGAGACAGCCTCCCTTCAGCATGAAAACCAAAACGAAGAACAACTTCCATCGGTTCAACTCTCCTTGTTGCCCATTGTGACGCCGCTTATCCTGATTGCCATCGGTTCGCTACTCACCGTTTTAAAAGTTCCCGACACCCATGTCGCGTTGAAGGGGTTGGCTTTTATCGGGCAACCCATTATCGCGCTGATGATCGGCGTGTTGTTGTCGCTCTTTTTATTGAAAGAGAGGGCGATGAAAACGGTTAACGCTGTCCTTGAGTCCGCGATAGAAAAAGCAGGCCCGATACTGATCGTAACCGGTGCCGGTGGTATGTTCGGCTTGGTCATCAAGGAGACCGGGGTGGGGGCTTATGCCGGTGAGTTCCTGCTTCAAACGGGATTGGGGCTTGCCGTTCCTTTTCTCATCGCTTTGATACTGAAGACGGCACAAGGCTCTTCCACGGTGGCCATTATAACCGCGGCTTCATTTGTCGTTCCGATGCTACCCGCCCTGGGATTGGATTCTGAAACGGGAAAGCTATTGGCGATGATCTCGATGGGGGCCGGCTCCATGATGGTTTCCCATGCCAATGACTCCTATTTTTGGGTGGTCTCCCGCTTTTCGGGCATCAGCTCCAACACCACGCTCAAAGTCTACTCATCTGCCACCATCGTCATGGGGATCGTCACCTTTCTCTCTGTTTGGGTCACTTCACTATTTATCTTGTAACTGATGAGAGAAATAGCCGAACAGATATTCTTTGCAGGAAATTCAATTATCTTTATATTACATTGTAGATGAGAGAGGTAGCCGAACAAATATTCCTTGCAGGCGTGGAAAGCGTTTTACCGGAGAATTTAATAAGGTCCCGGGTAAAGCTTTCTGGCGACATGTTACAGATCGCCGACAAGAGCTTTTCTCTGTTGCATATCAATCATATCTATGTTCTCGCGGCGGGAAAAGCGGCGGCGTTGATGGCAAAGGAGACCGAAAACATCTTGGGCGACAACATAACAGACGGGCACGTCGTTACCAAGTACGGGCATAGAACGGCGCTGAAGCATTTGACACTTACCGAAGCGGGACATCCCATTCCCGATACCGAAGGGGTGAAGGGTACAAGGAAAATGCTCGATATTGCCCGGCGAGCCGATGAAAATGATTTGGTTATCTGTCTGATATCGGGTGGGGCATCGGCGTTAATGGCCGATTGTCCGGAAGGCATTTCACTGGATGACCTGAAACGGACCAATGAGCTGTTGGTGAAATGCGGTGCGGATATTGCCGAGATAAACAGCGTGCGCAAACACCTGTCGAACGTGAAGGGAGGTCAGCTGGCCAAAGCCCTTTACCCGGCCATGACCATCAGCCTGATTTTATCGGATGTGATCGGGGATAGGCTGGATGTGATCGCGTCGGGACCAACCGTGGCTGATTCAACCACCTTCGGGGATGCGCTGGCGGTTGTGGCAAAGTATTCGTTGAACGACGCTTTACCCGCTCCTGTGCTGCATTATTTGCGCGAAGGTGAAAAGGGTTCAATTCTCGAAACTCCAAAATCGAATGATGCTGTTTTCAGCCTTGTGCAAAATGTCATTATCGGGAGTAACCGCATCGCACTTGAAAACGCTTCGCGAAAGTCCGAGGAGCTTGGCTTTGAAACACGCGTCATCACCGATAGCTTGCGGGGAGATTTCACCGAAGCCGCCGATTGTATCCTGCAAGAGATCGAAAACTTTCAGCCCCGTGACGGTAAGCCTGTTTGTTTGCTGTTTGGTGGCGAACCCACCGTGAAGGTTTCGGGAGACGGGTTGGGCGGACGTAACCAGCATCTGGCGCTTTACCTGTCTACCCTAATCGGTGAAAGAAAAGATGTCACCATTCTTTGTGCCGGTACCGACGGCACTGACGGACCTACCGATGCTGCCGGAGCCGTTGTCGACCATCAGACTACGCGGGATGCCGCGAAGGAAAAACTGCTTCCGCGTGCTTTCCTTCAACGTTCGGACTCCTTTCACTTTTTCCGGCAAGTTGGCGGGCAGATCATCACTGGAAATACGGGAACAAACGTGATGGATATGGTGGTGGTGTTACTTGCCGGCTTTGATAGAGCCTACACCGCTTTTATCTAACGCTTTTATATTCGGCTCTCCATAATAGACGATACCTCCCACACCGCTGCCGTAAAGTTCGATGTTTTTGGAAGCGTAACACTTAACGTTTCCCACTCCCGCCGAGTGAACGATCACCTCTTCTGCAATAAAGTCGCTTGTGTCAATACCTCCCACACCATTTAACTCGTACTCGGCAAGTCGTCCTTTCCCTTTTAGGTGAATGTTTCCCACTCCCTCAGATTCAACGGTCAGTTGGTCGCACTCTAATTGCAATGCCCTAATGTTTCCCACTCCGTCGGAATCAATATGCAGGTTTTCCGTTTTCACGACTCCCTCTAAAGTAATATTCCCCACCCCGTCTGAATCAATCCTATACAGGTTGGGTGAGCTTACCTTAATTGTAAGTTTAAGCCTTTTATTTCTAAATTTTATCCTTAAATTGCTCCTCATACTCAGTTTTAACTCATCATCTTTTACTTTTACAATTAATCTGTTAACCAGATCCTCGTTGCCTTCGGCTGTAACGCTTGTCTCATCTGATTGTGTGAAAAAAATGTTTCCTACAATATCGGTTTCAATGGCTGAAAAACTACCCACGTTGAAGTTTTTTGTAATAGTGCTGTTTCCTGATTTATCGGTTCTCCCGCGATTTTGTGCAAATGCTGCCTGCAAACCTATTAGTGTCAACAAGGCAATGATAAGTGAAAATGTTCTTGTCGGTTTCATATTTTTGTTTATTAAAAGTTTTATATTCAATGTTTTATGTTCAATGTTTTAAGTGCAATGCTTGACGGTAAGCCGTTTGCCTGGGTCTATAAATCCATTCATCTATATCTCTGTTGTTATCTATCCTAGCTCTATTGTCATCAATCCTGACTCTATTGTCATCAATCCTGACTCTTGGTTTTTATGTCTATATATTAGACGAGTATCGTGTTGTTTTGGTTACAAAAAACGTTTTTTAAATCAATTCAAAGGCAAAGCCGTCGTTCTCCGTTAATTTTTCAACAGTTCCAATATTTTTAACCGGAAAGCGTACTCGTATTTCGCTTGTGCTTGCTCGCTCAACACTTGCGTGAGGTTGCTTTTCGCTTGAAACAGCTCGTACGCGTTGGCGCGGTCGTTGTTGAACTTCTCCTGTGCAAATCGGAATGCCTCCTTGCTTGATATTTCCGATTTCTGTGTGGCTTTCCACTTGCTTTGGGCGCCTACGGCGTTGTGAAACGCCTGTTCTACCCGTTTGCGGAGCTCAATTTTCACCTTATCCATCTCAATGCGGTTGTTCTCCACGGCGATCTGGGCGGAGCGAATGTTGTCTCGGGTCTGGAACCTGTTGAAGATGGGGATACGCAGGCTGAAACCCAACGAGTTGCTCATGTTGTTGCGCAGCTGTGCATTGAAAGCATCATTGGGACGCCCGCTCATTTTATAGTACCCGGTACCGAAATTGGCACCGAACGATAACGAGGGATATAGTTGCGATTTTGCCATCAGTACCTCTTTTTCGCTACTTTGCATGCGATACTCCGAAGCGCGGATCTCGGGACGAACGAGCAACGCCCGCTGGTACACCTCTGTTGGCGACAACAGCAGCTCGTCGCTGATGATTTGCTCCACCGGGGGCGCTGATACATCGAGGTTTGAGAAGTCGTCCAACTCCATGATCTGTGCCAAATCGAGCAGTGCCAGCTTGAGGTTGCTTTCGGCTTGCACCCTGTTTTGCTCTTCGCGTGCCCGTTGCGCCTCTAACTCGTAAATTTCACCTTGCGCCATCTTCCCGTTTTTAATCAGTTCTTCGCGGCGCTGAATGTTCTCGTCGGTTAGGGCGATTTGCTCGTGGGCGATTCCCAGGAGCTCTTTCTGAAGCAAAACCTGCAGGAAAGCGGTCGCCACGCTCATTTCAATATCGTCTTTAAATTTTTCCACGTCCGCTTCCGCCGCGCTCAGCTCGGCACGCCTGGCGTCGATGTTGTGCTTCATGCGCAACCCGTCGAAAAGGGTGATGTCGGCCCCCATCCCTAACGAGGTTTGCGTCGAGTTGGTGTTCTGATACGTGTTGTCGATCCCGATAGAGCGACCGAACGTGAAGCTTTGTCCCGCTTGCGCGTTGAGGTTGGGGAGCATCTCGTTTCGGGCTTGCGCGTAGGCTATTTCCCGTTGCGCCCTGTTCAGCTCCTGCTGTTTTATGGTGCGGTTGTTTTGCAACGCGATGCCGATACACTCTTCGAGCGTGTATTGTTGCGCCATTCCGGTTAAGGGGATGGTAAAAAAGAGCGCGATGATAATTGGTCTCATTGTCTTAATTTCTAATTGATAAGCGGCTATTGGCTGTTAGCTTTTGGCTTTGCGTTCTGCCAATGAACCCTCTTGCCTATAATTGTTTCTTTCCTGCCTGCCTTATTACTTCTTCTCGATGATTTCGTTCCCGCGCACCTTGTCGTCCAGCTTTAGCCCGTCGATGACTTCAATGTGGAGGCCGTCGGACAGTCCCAGCGACACATGTTGGCGCTCGAACTCTTGCGGCTTCTCGTTTTTCACCACGTACACGAATGCCGAGTCGTTACTGAACTCGATACAGGTCTCGGGGAGCATCATCACATCGGTTTTCTGATCCAAAACGATGTCGGCGTTCGCACTGTAACCGGCACGGATAAACAGGTCGGACGGTATCTCCATCTTTGCCTTCATCTCGAACAGGATGGCACCGCTCTCTTCAGTAGCCTTGGGGGAAACGTACTCCAGCGTGGCCGGGATCTTCGTGTCCTGGATGGCTCCTATGGTAATCTCCATCGGCATTCCCGTTGAAAGTTTGCCGACCTCGGTTTCATCAATCTTACCCACGAAAAGCATGTCGCTCAGGTTGGCGATGGAGGCGATCGTGGTTCCGTCGTTGAAGTTGTTGGTTTGGATAACCGAGTTACCCACTTTTACCGGGATATCTAAAATAGTCCCGCTCACGGTGGCACGCACCAACGTGTTGCTCGACTTTTGGGTGTTTTTCGTCATCCCCGTCTTGATCAGGCTCAGGTTGTCGTTAGCCGCCTGCAGCTCCTCCAAGTCGTTTTTGTACTGCAGTTGCACCTTCTCGAACTCCTCCTTCGAGATGACTTGGCTTTCGTACAGTTTCCGATCGCGCTCGTAATTGGTCTTGCTTTGCTCCGCGGCCAGTTGCGCCCGCGAAACGCGCGACTCGGCCCCGCTCAGGTTGACCATATCGGGGACGACCTGAATTTTGGCGATAATATCGCCCGCCGCGACCAGATCACCAGCCTCTTTGCATACTTCGGAGATAATACCCGACATTTGCGGCTTGATAAGGATCTCGTTTCGGGGCTCCACCTTGCCCGTTGCCACCGTCTTCTTCTCGATACTGCCTTTCGTGACGGTCTCGATTTGATACTCTTTTTGTACCGGACGCGATTTCTTGTAGAGAAACACGAAGGTCCCGATAACCAATAGTCCTATAAGGGCTAATCCTGTAAATTTCAGTACTTTTTTCATTATGAATGATTGTTTGATGTTGTTTTTTAGTTTATAGTTTGATGTCGGCTGAAGTTGATTTACTCTTCCGCGATCGCCTCCACCGGCTTTATCATCATGGCCCGTTGAGCGGGGAAAAGTCCTGCCAACATACCAATAACGATGAGAATAATCAGTGAGCCTACCGCCATCGAAAAGCCAATTTGCGGGTCTTTAAAGAACTGGTCGCCCTGGCTCAACGCCACACCCACTCCCGAAAGCAGGCCTACACCCAGCATGATTCCGCCAATTCCCGCTAAAACAGTCAGCACCACGCTTTCGCTCAGGATCTGCCCGATGATATTGTTCGGTGTCGCTCCCAACGCACGGCGGATGCCTATCTCCTTGGTCCGCTCGCGCACGGTTACCAGCATGATGTTGCTCACGCCGATGGCACCGGCCAGAAGCGTTCCGAGGCCGACGATCCAGATGAGCGCGGTAATCCCGATACTCAGGTAGTTGAACATCTTGAACTGCTCTTCGATGTTCAGGCTAAACACCGCCTCTTTATCGTCGGGCGAAATCTGGTGCTGCTGCTTCAATATTTCTATAATTTTATCTTGAACACTTTTCACAGCTACTCCCGGTTTGGCGGTTACTGCCAGGAAGTGAATGATGTTTCCTTGATTGAACGCCTGTTGCATGGTGGTGAACGGCAGAACCACGGTTTCGGCCGTGCTGCCGCCGATGTTGACACCCGAAGTGCTTCGGGCCACGCCAATTACCTGAAAGTAGATTCCATTTACGCGAATCGCTTTTCCCACGGGATCTTCACCGTGAAATAACACCTCGTATACCCGTTCGCCAATGATACACACTTTCCGTTTCTCGGCGATATCGATATCGTTCACGTATCGCCCGTATAGCATCTTGCTCTTCTCGATCAGATCGTACTCGGGATAGCACCCTTTTACCAGGTACGAGCCACTCTTATCGCCCCGCATCACGTTTTCTTCGCCGCTGCCACCTCCAAAAAGCACGGGCGAGATATATTGCAACTCTTCCACCCGCTGACGGATAATCGGTAAGTCGCTGTTGGTCATATCCCATACGCGCCCTTTCCTGAAACCTTTATACGGCTCGGTTGTACGCTCTGCCATGAAAAAGGCCGAGTTGGTTGCAAATCCTTCTATTTGCGACATGATGCCCGTTTCTAACGCTTTCCCCGCGCCCACCATCAACACGAGCATGAGTATTCCCCAAAAGACACCAAATGCCGTGAGGAAACTGCGCGACTTGTTGCTGGTGATGGTCATCCATATCTCTTGCCAGCGGTCGGCATCGAAGAGCAGTCTCAGCTTCCTCCCAAAAGGGACTTTTTTATATCGCGGGTAATTATTTACCTGTTGTTGCATGTTGCTTCTATCTATTTTGTAAACCTTAATGGCTAATTCTGCTTTGCAGCACTTTTGCTCGTCGTGGCATAATCAGAGCAAGCTCGTCTTCTGCTCACCAACTTAACGCAAAAGTTCGGCTGACGCGCCTAAGAAAATTACTCATTGCTCATTCGCTGACGCGCCTTTTTTGTCGTCGCTCGGCAAAGTTCAAGTGAACTTAACTCTGCCCTCACTCCTAAAAAAATTGCTCATTGCATCACTCCTGCCTCATGGCCTCTATCGGCTTTATTTTCACTGCTTTCCTGGCGGGCAAGTAGCCGGCGATCACTCCCGAGATGATCAACAAGACGGTCGCGAAAAGCGCGTAGCCGACGTTCACGGTCGGATTTTTGAAAACACTCATTTGCGTCTCTCCATCGAAACCTTGCATGCCGTTAGCCGATTGCTCCATGACGAAGTTGATCAGTTCGGTAAGCCCGATGCCGAACATCATTCCGATATACCCGAAAATGGCGGTTATAATAATGGACTCCAGGATGATGGACTTCAATATGGATGCCGGTGGCGCGCCAATGGCCTTTCGGATACCGATTTCACGGGTGCGCTCTTTGACCGATACCAGCATGATGTTGCTAACCCCCACGATTCCCGCGATGAGCGTTAAAATGCCCACGATGGTGACGAAAATATTGATCCCGCCGAATATGTTCATCGTTTCGATGTAGTCGGCTTGTGAGTTGCTCACCCAGAGTGCTTGCTTATCTTCGGGGTTAAATTTAAGCCGGCGACCCATCTGGTTTCGCAATGCCTCGTTGAAACGGTCGTTCTCGGCTTTCGTTTCTAACCCCTCCACCGTGAAGGTGAGCTGATAGAATTTCTTCTCGGGATTAAACATGGCTTGCGAGGTAGAGAAGGGTATATAGGCGACCGGTCCTCCCCACTGCTCTTTTTTAGAGTTCACGCCGATGACTTTGAACATGAGTTCCCCTACCTTAACATATTCACCTAATGGCGATTCTCCCTTGAAAAGCACCTCCGCCATTTTTTTATCCAACACGATCACTTTGCTTTTCTGTTTGAAATCGAGTTGATTGATAAACCGTCCGGCATCGGGTTCAAAGATCAGTTTCTCTATTTCGGCATAGCTCGGCATTACGCCCCGTACTTGATACGAACCATATTCCGTGCCGTGGGAGATGGTACGCGTTTTATCGGAACGGGCGGTAACCTGACGGCTTTCCTTGATATCATCCTTTACCATCGACAGCTCTTTTTCGGAAAACTGGATGTTTCGTCCCGATTTTAGTCCTTGATGCGGCATGGATGTCGTTCCCGCCCACAGGTTGACGCGGTTTATGGCACGTTGTTCGAAATTGGACATCACGCCGTCTTTCAACCCGTTGCCCGCGCCTAACAACACGATAAGGATGAAAATCCCCCACGAAACCGACAACCCGGTCAGCGTGGTGCGCAGCTTGTTTTTGCGCAGGGTGGTAAATATTTCTTGGAGCTGGTCCCTCATTTTATTGGTTTTTTTTGGCTTTTGGCTAACAGCTAACAGCTATTCGCGAGTTTCAATCATCCCGTCTTTCAACCGGATAATCCGGTTGGTGGTATCGGCCACCGACTGTTCGTGCGTGACGATGATGATGGTGATGCCCTGCTTGTTCAGGTCGGAAAGGACACCCATCACCTCCATGGAGGTTTGGCTGTCCAACGCGCCCGTCGGCTCATCGGCGAGGATGATCTTCGGGTTGGATATCATCGCGCGGGCGATGGCGACCCGCTGTTTTTGTCCCCCCGAAAGCTCGTTGGGCATGTGGTGCGCCCAATCTTTCAGTCCCATCTTATCGAGATGTTCCATCGCGATGATGTTGCGTCGTTTTCGGCTCACGTTCTTGTAATAGAGCGGTAGCGCCACGTTTTCGAGCGCGTTTTTAAAATTGATCAGGTTGAACGATTGAAACACGAACCCGATCATCTCGTTGCGGTATTGTGCCGCCTGTTTTTCGCCCAGGTTTTTAATGAGCGTACCGTTTAGCCGGTATTCGCCCGAATCGTAGCTGTCCAAAATGCCCAGGATATTGAGCAGCGTGGATTTTCCCGAGCCCGATGCACCCATGACGGAGACGTATTCGCCCGCGTCAATCGTGAGGCTGATCCCTTTCAACACGTGCAACGAGATGGCTTCGGTGTAGTAGGACTTGTGTATGTCTGTGAGGGTAATCATTTTTGTGGCTTTTGTTGAACCTATTCAGTTTTCAGTTGATAACCTTTTTATTCAATGTTTTTTTAATAAGACCTCTCTTCCGTTGTTTTGGTTACAAGGAATCACTCTAAACAACTTTACGCTGGATAAGTTCGACCTTATATCTTATGTTCTCCTAAAACGGTTTTCAATTTTTCAATAAACTCGTCTATCCCAATCTCTAAAAGAGTTATCTTCTTAGCGATAGCTAGCAGTTCCGTCTCCATAAACTCCTTTTTGTACATGCCCTTCACCCTTTTCTTCGCGTCGGGTGATGCGAAAAACCCCACGCCTCGCCTGTCGTAAATGATGTCGAGCGATTTCAGGTAATCGTAGCTGCGCATCACGGTATTGGGATTTACGCCCAGCTGTGCACCCATCTCCCTGATGGAGGGGATGCGTTCATCTTCAGCGTACTCGTCGTTGAGAATTTTCTCGCAGATGGAGTCCGATATCTGAAGGTAGATGGGCTTATGTTCGTCAAAGTTCATCATCATTAATACCTTTTGGTTTTCATTAGTCGGTATGAACCGATCATGAAGATAATCGGCAAAACTACCGTCATGAATAGCTTGAATAGGAAGCCGGAAACGATCAGAGGGTTGTCTTCCCCGAAAAATCCAAACAAATCGTATTCGTTTAAATTGATGTGCACATCGTCTGATATCTCATCGAAAAATCCCAATGATTCCATGAACATTATCAATGACACCAGCACGATTGAGAGAAGCATGTTTACAACCACGAAGCTCGCGATGGTTTTAAACACTTTCCCCCTAATAAACAACAGGTTGCAAAAGAATACGGCCTGCAAGGTAAGGAACATGATCAAAACACCATCGGTGGTTAACTTGTCGTTGAAAAAATAGGCGATGGCATAACCACTCTGGTATCTTGGGAATAAGGCGGTCAATAGTGCATCGACTCCTCCGAAAAACAGGATGGCCATGAGTGGCAAAACAATGATGCATGTCAACTGCATGGCAACGAACTTTTCCAATACCGACGCGGGGAGCATCACTTCAGGCAGTCCCTTTTTAGGGTCATTGTATAGCTTGTAAAAAAAGAAAGGGGAAATAACAAAAAACAGGCCTACTAAAATTGTCAGTATCTCGCCTCTAACACCCAGTGAAGCTCCTTCGCCCGAGGTTAATGTGCCCAGAAGGAGGAAAAAGATGGGGATTGCTGCTAATACTAATGCCGTGTTGCGTATTGTTGTGGCGTTTTGCTGAAATGTTCTACCAATAAGCTTTCCTGTTCTCTTGAATTGAAATGTATAGTTGTTCATCGTGAGTCTGTTTTTAAAATGTTGCATTCGTGTGATTAGGGGTTATTCCGGACGAAGGGATGGTGATGAGGCCTCTGCCGCGTTCGGTACGAAAAGCTCCTGCATGCGCTTTTTGTGCTGCATGGTGGCATTGAACAGCGCCTCCAGGTTCACCTTGCTTTCCCCCAGGTCGTCATTCTCCATGACGCAGAGGTAGCCGCCCGGCACGGGTTCCGAATAGAGGGCGTGAGTGGGAATGGTCGAGTGTAGCCCGAAGTACAGTTTTTCGGAAATCTCTTCCAACGACGCGTTCATCAGTACTGCCTTGTTATCGAGGATGATGATCGGGTCGATCAGGTTCTCCAAGTCGCGTACCTGATGGGTGGAGATGAGCGTGCAGGTATTATCTGATACGTACTCCACGATAATCCTCCGGAACAACGTTTTGGAGGGGATATCCAAGCCGTTGCTGGGCTCGTCCATCAGCAGTAAATCAACGTTTGTGGCCAAGGCGAATGCTATGGCCCCCTTTTTGGTCTGTCCGTGTGATAGGCTGTTGAGTTTTTTATCGCCCTCCACGGCAAATTCTTTTAAGATAGCTTCGAACTTCTCGTTGTCGAAGTTGGGATAAAATGGCCCGTTTATTTTCGCGAAAAAGCGGATAGAATAATCATTTTGGATATACTCCAACTCCTCGGGCAGGTAATAGACGCGGCTCAAAAACGACGGGGTTCGGTTGAACGGGTTCTCTCCGAAAACGGAACAGCTCCCGTTCCACGGTTTTTGCAGTCCGGCAATAACCTTCAATAGGGTGGTCTTTCCCACGCCGTTTTCACCCAGTAGCCCGTAAATCTTCCCGGGTTCGAGCCTCATTGAGATGTCGTTCAACACGTCCTTTTTACCGTATCTGAACGAGAGTAGTTGCATTTTAACCATATTCGTGTTATTTTGAGTTGTTGGCTTTTGGCTTTTGGCTGTTGGCTTTTAGCTGTTGGCTTTTTGCTTTTGGCCTTGGTTTGAGCCAGTAAACCTTTCTGCTTGTTACTGTTTCTTCCTATTGCCGTTTCATTACTTCGTCCATCAGCCTACCAGTTTGATAGTGTATTAGTGAACTAAGACACTGCAAAGGTAGTGGATGTTTTCAGATCTGCAAATGAATCTTTGATAATTAACTTTATTTAAGAAACAGGTGGATTCTACATGCTTTAATCTAAAAGCAAAATAATCGGATGAACTGGGACTGGGGTGGTTGCTTTCGATCGCTGCGCATCGTTTTCGATAGTAGCTTATCACTTAATATGGTTTTTAAACTTTACTTCGTTTTAGGAAGTAACGAGGGGGGTAAGGTCATTTTCAACTCATTATCCGCCACAAAGCCCCACGATTTTCAAGACGAAGTTTTAGTGGGGGATTTCACCCTTATTAAATCTACTACGTCAATTGCAAGGACTGTTTTACCTCACCAAGGGGCTGGCTTCGAACCAGCCCTTTGGCTTGGATACACTTATTTCATGCTCCCCCTGCTTCCACATCCGGCTCAAAAAACACCCATCGGATAGCCGGGTTGGAAGCTATTAAAGCTTTTTCGCAGGCATTGATGTCGTGAATAAGCTCGTCATCGCTCTCCACATCCCTCATGCGGGCTTTGATGGACACCATGATCTCGTTGCCCAGTTGAAGGGTAATGACGCTGAAGATTTCGGCTATTTCCGGTCTACTCTCCAGTATGGCATCTATCTCATCACGGACCTCTTTCTCGGCACTTTGACCCACTAACAATCCCTTTACCTTTTTGCCCAGGAATATAGAGACAAACAGAAGCAACACGCCGATGGCAATACTTCCGAACGCGTCATAAATAGGATTTCCCGTGATGGCGGTCAGCACCACGGCTATCAAGGCAAAGAAAAGCCCCAAAAGCGCGGCGGTGTCTTCGGCCAAAATCACCACCAGTTCGCTCTGTCGAGAATGTTTGCTCCACTCCAGCAGTGAAACCCCGGGGCGTTTCACCTTTTTGATTTGTTGAATACAGCCATACAGTGCCGCCCCTTCCAGCGCCATACCGATAAGGAGTACCACTACCGCGACCATCGGGCTGCTCACCCCTTCATGATTTGATAGCTTATTGACGCCCTCATACACGGAAAACACCCCACCCATGCTGAAAAGCATCATCGCGACGATAAACGACGAGAAAAAGATCTCTTTGCCGTAACCCAGCGGGTGGTTTTCATCGGGCGCTTTTTTGGACTGTTTGAGGCCTAAAAAGAGCAATCCCTGGTTGGCGCAGTCAGCGTAGGAGTGAACCGCCTCGGCCAGCATAGAGCCGGAACCGGTGATAACCGTCGCCACGGTTTTGGTAATGGCAACCCCTAAATTTGCCACGAAGGCAAAAAGGATGGATTTTTTAGAGGCATCTTCTGCTGACATAATAGTGGAGGAATACAATGTGCGATTTGTAATGCGGGTTATTATTATGAAGCAATCACCCTCTTTCTTTGTTCCGACAAGCTTTATCTTTCTTGTAACATGAGGTATCATACAGTAACCCGCCGTCCCGTTTTATTGTCCCGCAAAAGTAAACATAATATCTGTTCCTTGTTTTTTTGTGGCGCTTATTTTCTGTTTCTCTAAAAATAGTATATGCAACCGGGCAGGAGTGCGAAACAATATACTACAAAGTTCATTTTTCAAACAGTTTTTAACACCATGCAAGTTCAGTCTTTCAAATAGAAAACTTCCCGATTGAAATTACTTCAATTGGGAAGTTTCATTTATGTTGAGCCTCGCTCTTTAGCGTTTGATGATGCCGCCGTTGGTCATCTCTTTTATGGGGTATCAGATATCAAATGGTGTTGTTTGATATCTTTTGGTGCCGTTTTGCACCGGTTTGTACGAACTGAAACCAGTTGAAGCTAATTGCAGTCAATTATTACCAGTCGATGTTACTTTGCCTGACTCCGCTCCCCACTCCTTTAATCCAAGGCGCACATCCGTGTCTTTATCCACGTTCTCTAGTGTCAGTACAGGATCTATATAGCGGATAGTTATACCGTTTATTTTCCAGTACTTGATGGTCCATGACTTGGAATGAACCGCCTCGAAAACGACGGTTTTCCCTTTTTCAATTTCTGCTGGAGAGCTGATTTCCACGTCATCCACCTTGACGACAAGCTCCCCTTCGCCAACGTCAACGCCAAACGTGATGGTCACTGTTTCAGGTTCCGTTTCGATATCATCCTCGCTGCACGAGAAAGAAGAGAACAGGAACCCAACAATCAGCACTACCGCGAATGATACAATTTTGATGATCTCTGCCGGTTTTTTCGATTGATTTAATGTTTTCATACGATTAAAACTATTATTTTCAAATGTATCGTATGGAACTCGCTTTAATCATTGTCATGGGTGTAAATGATTTACATGCTCGTTTCATACTGTTTTTGTTTTGCTGCATGGAACCTATTGGTCTCATACGATGTGTTTTATTATAGCGCATGCCAAATGTTGCGTACCCCGAGTGCTTCTAACGAAGCCGCCATATACTGTAGAGATGGGAGAAACCGTGTGAGCGCTGCATAACGCTGGGTTAAAAAAGGTTAAGCGAAACACCTGATTTCCTATTCAATAAATCCGCTTTCAAAAGACATGATTGAGAAGCTTTTTAATAGGTAATGAGTTTTTCAAAACAAAGAGAGTTGCACCTTTCCCTCTTTTGGTGGATAAAACACGCCAATAATGATGAATGGATTGGGAGCAATATTGTGGAATTTTTGAGTAGTACCAAGGAAAAAATACAAATCACATTTGGCTACCATGTAATCGAAATACTTCTTTTTCACCTTTTGGCAGGCTATCTCTTCGTTACCATCTGCCCGTTTCAAGCAATTCCAATATAGGGCCCCTAACTCCCAATCCTCGACCATTAGAGTTCGTTCTATGTTGTCATCAGTAGTAAAGACATAAGAAAACTTATAGGGTAATTTTTTGACTACCTGAAATATATTTTTGGTCTCTTCATTGTCGAATAAACTACCCTGTGCTTGCTTCGCGGTAATGGCGTCAAGTTTTTTCTTATCCCATTCACGCTCACAAGGCTCACAAATAAAATCAATGACTTTTTGTGGCTTAAGCACAGCTAAAGAGGTCCCGATGGTTTGATTTTTTGCCTCTTCAATCAAAACCGACATACTGTTGTATACGTTTCGCAACACGATTTCTTTTCGAAACATCCAGTTATTGGTAGTAGGTATAGATTCTCCGATAATAATCTCTTTATCTAAATCCGCGGGGCGATAACTTTCTTTCCTGAAATCTTTCGTGTTCCTAACAATATCCATCTCTATCCATTGCCACTTCTTGTACTGGTCGGCATAATTTAATTTCCTAAATGGAATAGGGTAGATGCGAACCCATGAACCATCTTCTTTAAAACCGGCCGTACAAACCAATTCATCATAATTCGCGGAAAGGGTAGGATATGTTTTTACAGATATAAGAATTCGGGTAAGGGCCATGTTTCATAGCATTTTCAGTGTATAATCAGCCTTTGGCAGTAGCATAAGGGCGTTGGCCACGCACGTGCGATGGCATTGTTTGGGATCTTTCTCAAAGCAGGTAAGTGCAAGCCTTTTACCCTTGTCTAGTAAACCACGAATGACAAGTAGTGAAGCCTTGTTTTCAATTAAAGTAGTTTTCTGGTATTCTCGAAATAAGGTGTCATAATCAGCTTGAGTGCGTAATTCTTGCCTCCTGACTTCGTCACTCAAAAAAGTTCGTTTTTATAATTGATTTAAACACAGATATTTGTACTTTTGTGTCACCCGATTTTGGGTGACACGATATAAGAAACAAATGTTTGTACGCAGGAAAAAATATCCTTCAGGCAATACCGGAGTAATTGTTGTAGAAAAATATAAAGGGCGCTATAAAGAGTTAATCACTATAGGTATTGGAAGTAGCGCGGAAGAGGTTGAAAAATTGGTGGCAGAAGGTAAAGCTTGGATAGCAAAAGAAGAGCAACGTCGCCACCCGCAACTTGATCTCTTCGAGGAAGAAAAAGAGGCTTGTGAAAAAGAGATACAGGAGGTAAATCGTCTGCTTTCAAACGTTACCAATATCCTGATCAATGGTTCTGATTTGATATTAGACCGGGTATTCGACTCGATAGGTTTCAATAAAATCGAAGATGATATATTCAGGAAATTAGTCAAGGCCAGATTGTCTTATCCCGCCAGTAAAGCTGCAACGGTTGAGTACTTGAAAAACCATTTCGATGATGACGTGGATCTCTCCAAGATATATCGCTATTTGGATAAATTGGCAGGCAATCAGCATGATATAGTACAAGACATCAGTGTTAAGCATACTCTTGAACTACTTGGAGGGAACATGGGTATACTCTTTTATGATGTTACCACCTTGTATTTTGAAACCGACTATGAAGATGATTTACGAAAGAGAGGTTTTTCTAAGGAGGGTAAGCACGGTAATCCTCAAATCCTGTTAGGTTTACTGGTGAGCCTCGATGGTTACCCCTTGGCGTATTGTATTCATGAGGGCAATAAATACGAGGGTCATACCATGTTACCGATGATAGAGAGCTTTATCAAGCAATATGAATTGGAAGACTTTGTCGTGGTAGCCGATTCCGGGTTAATGAACAATGATAATATAACCCGGCTTGAAAACGAAAGATATAAATATATTATTGGAGCAAGGATAAAGAACGAGAGTAATCATGTAAAGCAGTGGATCCTGGAGCAACCCAAGCTTGACAAGCAAATGGCGGAATACAAGAAATCGGGTACCAGGCGATTATTGATAGGTTACACGGATGATAGAGCGAAGAAAGATGCTTACAATCGAGAACGAGGCATCCGTCGCTTGGAGAAAGCTTACAAGAGGGGTACACTCACGAAAGATAATGTTAACAAACGAGGGTACAACAAGTTTTTAACAATGCGTGGGGATGTAAAAGTGGAGATAGATTATGATAAAATAAAGGAGGATGAACGGTGGGACGGGCTGAAAGGCTACCTTACCAATACCACCATAACTTCTGATAAGGTTTACATGGCTTATCAAAACCTTTGGCATGTAGAGAGAGCCTTTAGAATAACTAAATCCAGGATAGAGATACGTCCCATGTTCCATTTTACACGACGCAGGATCGAGGCTCATGTTTGTATCTGTTTCGTGGCTTTAAAGGTTTATAAAGAGCTTGATAGGATTCTGAAAGAGGCGCGAATAGAACTAAGCGTGGACAAGGTTTTAAACTTGTCTAAAACTATTACAACGATAGAGATAAGACTGCCAAAGAACAGGAAAACTGTAAGAAAAACTATGATTATGCGCAGGCATAAAAAAATAGCTAAATTATTTGATGAGAATTTTTGGGTGACACGTTGACGAAGTCAGGACAAGTAGTGAAGCCTTGTTTTCAATTAAAGTAGTTTTCTGGTATTCTCGAAATAAGGTGTCATAATCAGCTTGAGTGCGTAATTCTTGCCTTTTGTTAGAAACAATACCTAAATCAGGAAGGTGAATGTATTCGATATCGGCACCTTTACAGGCTAATTCAAGGGTTTTTTTAGAGAACCCGTATTTCTGGCTGTATGCATTTTTCCGAACATCACAAAGCACGTTCACGTCATTAACTATCAGCTTGTTTATATATGTTTCAAGTGAAATCCCTTCATACCCGATGGTGAAAAGTTGCTTTTCGGGATAATGACGCTTTTGTTGTTCAATCGCGTCAAGGTCTGTGCTATTTAGCAGCTCCTTGGCAATCACGCTTTTTGTAGCGTAATAGGGATATTTACGGTAGGTATAGCGAATCAAGTCAGATTGGCTCAAATCGCCAAATTGCTCTTTCACGTTGATAAGGATTTTCCTATCTTCCGGTTTAAGCGTGTTAATAAAACCGTCGTCTTTTGTTAGTTCGTAAATCCTACCTTTCCTTGTTTCAGCTATTTTGCAATAACCATACTTGGTAAGCGTTGCAATGTCTTGATTGGCTTGAAACGAAAAGCAACCATAGCGATACGGAACAAAATCAAAGGATTTCGTTTCCTGCTGACGAGTGAATAAAAACAGGTATTTTTGAAACTGTTTGGCGGTCAGTTTTCCATCAAACACGCTCAACAGGGCCAGTAATATTTTTCTTCTGTAATACATCTCTCATTACAAAAGTACAAAAATATTTTCTGTTCATTACGCTATTTGCCAACATTCTAGTTAGTTATTCTGTAAGTTTTGAAAAGTGAATTAGAGAAATCCCAAATTGGATTTTCGTAATATTGATTTGGTTTGCCGAAATGCTCAGTTTCAAACACATCAACCACAGCTTTTACAGGAATTTCCTGATGTTCAAGTCCGGTTTGTAGGATCATTACCTCACCAACTCCATCAATTCTTGATAGTTATTAACAACGTCAAACTTTACTTTATCGGAACTTATAGCTTTAAAGTGTTTCCTTGCACAATGTATTTTTGCATCTTCGATAAGCCGTAAGTCAAGAGTTGATAAAGAACCCTTTGTTTCTGCGACGAAATAGACGTGTTTTACAGCTCCTTTATTGAAGGCGATTGCCCAATCGGGGTTGTATTTGCCGACGGGTGTGGAAATAAAAAAGCCTTTGGGAAGTTTCACGTAAACTGAAACTTCATTGCTTGTATCCAATTTCTCTGCAAATGGCTTTTCTACGGTTGGCGAATCGAAAATGACGTAATCATACAAGTGCTTATTTGCAGGAATGGCATTTACCCCTAACCTTCCCTTTATGCTCGGTTCGGTAAATATTTCTGTTCCAAAGCTATCTTCTAATTTATTGTAAGCAATGTGTTGTATGATAGCAGTTGCTTTTTCTTCATTAATCAGTTTGGATATTTTCTGAATGAACTCTTCGGGATTATACTTGAATTGCTCGAAAACAGCTTTTTCAATTCCTGTAAGTATCTTTACAATGGCTTTACGTGTAAGTCCTGTTTCATCTACTATTTTCCCGATCAAGTCATATTTTACGCTTGCATTTGCAGACGTATCAACGACAATCTGTTTGTTTTCAGTTTCTTTGAATCCCTCACCTTGTTGTAAGCTTTCTTTGGATTTTATACTTTCTAATGCTCCTTTGGTTACAGTAAAATAAATTTTGGAGACGTGAAGTTTAAGGTTTATTTTGGCAATAGCTTTCCGTATTAACTCATCAGTCTCAAAATCTACTACATAAGCAGTTTTAGCATTGATACTTTTCCATAATTCTTGAAACTCCTTACGATTAAACTTTTCCTCGTTAAATTTCAGTTCCACGTTGTTTGACCGTGCGTTATCAGGTTTCATTGCTTGTGGATTGTAGATAGTATCCAAAATATTGACAATCGCTGTTTTATACTCTACCAAATCTTCTGCAACTATGAAGCTTTCATTGTCCTTATCCTGGTAGTATTTATCCGTCAGTTCACCGTGTTTGTTCACGTAACCATTCATTATCAGGCTGAAATTAATGTTGGTGGCCAAATCATCAGTAATCACCATTTCTTCATTGCTTTCAGTGGTAATGAACTTCCCTTCAAACAAATCAACATTCACTTTTAACGGACGGTCAGAAACAACCTCGGCAAGTTCCGTTTGAAGTCCTTTGGCAAACTCTTCATAACTTTCTGATGCAATTACAGTAAGCTGATTGACGTGGTGAACTTCTTCGCCTAAATACCCAATATCCATACGGTCGCCTTCTTGGTTTACACAAAGTCGCAATCCACGCCTGTAACCAGAAATTAGAAATACATCAAAATCGGAAACCACCGTGCAGCGAAAACGGTAACAACAGTACAGCAAAAACGGTAACAATAGTGCAGCGAAAACGGTAACAACAGTACATCGTTTTTCAAGGAATTAATTTGACCTTCGCGTCATAACTCACCCTTTAAAATTCATGGCGTTATGACAGAGAAGGAATTTAAAACACTAAACCGTTTGATCATGTACGACAAAATTCACCAGCCTCCACCACGAGGAGCGCCGATCCATCCGCTGGATAGCCGGGTACTTGGGCGTTAACTTTCGAACCGTCAAGAAGTACCTGGGCATGGACCCGGCCGAGTTCCAAGAGTACTCCGAGGGCTTGAACAACCGCGGCTGCCTGCTCGATCCCTACAAGCCCTTCATCCTTGAACGCCTTGGCCAGTTCCAGGACACGCCCGCGGCGCAGATGCACGACTGGCTGAAGGAACATTACCCCTCCTTCCCCGAGGTGTCCTCCAAGACCGTCTACAATTACGTCATGAAGTTGCGCCAGGAACACGACCTACCAAAGGTCAGCGTCAACGAGCGCCAGTACGCGTGCCTTCCCGAGGCGCCACCGGGCAAGTACGCGCAGGTCGACTTCGGCACCAGCAAGCAGCGCCGTGGCGACGGCACACGCGTGCGCGTTCACTTCATGGGGATGTTGCTGTGCCACAGCAGGCACAAGTTCGTTTGGTTCCAGGAAAGACCCTTCAGCAGCGAGGACGCCGTGCACGCCCACGAGCTCGCTTTCCGCTTCTTCCACGGGATCCCCAGGTTCATCATCTACGACCAGGACAGCGTTTTCCTCCGCGACGAGAACCTGGGCGATTACCGCCTCACGGACGTCTTCAGCGGTTACCTGAAGAACCGCCCCTTCAAGCCGGTCTTTTGCCGCCCGGGCGACCCCCAGAGCAAGGGGAAGGTTGAAAACCTGATCAAGTACGTCAAGCGAAACTTCCTGTTGAACCGGCCTTACAGCACCATCGAGAACCTGAACGAGGAGGCGATCGGTTGGCTGAACAGGACCGGTAACGCCATGGTTCACAACACCACGTGCAAGGTACCCCGCGAGGTGTGGCGCTCGGAAGTCGCCGACCTCCAACCCTTCACCCCCGTGACCTCCCTGCCCACGGGTGCCGGGCACAAGGTTTTAAAGACGAACAGCATTCGTTACAGGGGGAACAGTTACTCCCTGCCCCTGGGGACCTACCGGGGCGAGGAAACCCGCGTGCTGGTGGAAGAGCGGGATGGCGTGCTGGTGGTCAAGACCATGGACGGCGACCCCTTGACCAAGCACCTGATACCGGCGGGGCGGGGCGAGAAGGTCATCAACAAGAACCACCGGCGAGACAAGTCCGCCACGGTCCGAGGCGATGGGGTCGCCAGGTCGCGGAGCAGTTCAGCGACACGCGAGCGGCGGAGGTTTTCCTCTCCGGGCTAAGGGAGCGGTACCCCCGCTACATGAGAGACCAGCTGGGCACGATGTTGACCTGCCTGTCGAGGCACGAGCCTGGGGACGCGGACAAGGCCCTCGAGCTGTGCGTTTCCCGGGGTCTCTTCAGCGCGAACGACTTCAAGTCGGTGCTGTCTACCATCGCCCCCGCGCGGGAGGACGAGCGGGGGATCCCGGTCACGCCCCTTCCCACCCCCGGGGCGCGGCTCATGGTGAACATCGCGCCCGAGAAGTCGAGGATAGACGTGTACCAGGACCTCTTTAAAAGCAACTGACATGACAACGGACAAGCTTACCGCCATACGCTCTCACGCGAAGAGGCTCAGGTTATCCGGGTTGAACGCGCACGCGCATGAGCTGCTGGTGAAGGCATGGGAAGGAATCGCCCAGTTACGATGACTTCCTGCTCGCGGCGCTAGAGCTCGAGGTCAAGGGGCGCGAGGAGAGGCAACGGGCCTCGCGTTACAAGTTAGCCAGGTTACCGCTGGCGCGTGACCTCGACACCTACGACCACGCCGCGTCAAGCGGGCTTAGCGCCACCCAGCTCAACCAGCTGCGAGAGCTACGGTGGGTTGACGAGTGTTACAACCTCATGCTGGCCGGCCCTTGCGGCGTTGGCAAGACCTTCATAGCGGCGGGGCTCTGCGCCGACGCCATCGACAAGGGCTACAAGGCCTGCTTCAGGAGCATGGACGAGATCCTGACCACCCTGAAGCTGAGGGAGATCGCGGCCAGCGCGGGGAGGGAGTACAAGAACCTGCGCGCCGCGCAGCTGATCGTGATAGACGACTTGATGAACATCGCCGTGAACAGGGAGGAGGGTAACTTGCTCTTCGCCTTCGTCAACAGCGTCTACGAGTCGACCTCGTTCATCATCACCACCAACAAGTCCCCCGCGCAATGGGCACGGTCGCTCGACGACGAGGGTCCTGGCGACGGCCCTGTTGGACAGGTTACTCTACAAGTGCGAGTTGATTCAACTATCGGGCAAGAGCTACAGGATGCAGAACAGGAAAACCATTTTTAAAGGACAAGTTGATGGTATGTAAACAAGAAAAACTATCTTTGCAACTGCTGCACTATTGTTACCGAAAGTGTTGCACCGTTGTTACCGAAAACGCTGCACGATTGTTACCGAAAGTGCTGCACTCGTGTTTACCGAAAATGCTGTATTCTCAGTTTCCGTTTACAACGCCCTACTTCCTGTCGTTTTCTGGTTTCAGCGGTACTTTGTTTCAGCGTACAAATTTGAAAAACATTCGGATTGTCCCAACCTTCTTTCAATGCAGAGTGAGAGAAAATAAAACGCACAGGTTCATCAAAAGACAATAGACGCTCTTTATCTTTCATAATAAGGGTATAAGCATCTACATCAGTACTTTCCTGTGTTCTTCTTTCTATTTTCCCGTCAATAAATTGCCCTTTCTTTTTATCAATAGAGAAATAACCTGCGTGAGTGGTATCGGTATTGATTGATTTCAAATAATCCACGTATTTGTCTTCGCCAAATTGAAGTTGTAAGTTACCTATAATGTCATTGTATTCTTCCACGAACATATCTGCATATTGCCCGTTAAAGGCAGTTCCCGTTTCATCATATTGCTTGTATTTTGCCACTTCATCAATAAAGAAAAGGCTCAATACTTTTATTCCCTTAAAATAGAGCTGTCTTTCCCTTTCTATATGCGAAAGAATGGTTTCCCGTATCTGAATGCGACGTAGTTGGTCTTCGTTTACCGTACCTTTTACGTCGCCTGCATAGATTTTTTTACCGTTTTGAAATGTAATGGAATTATCACGACCATCGATTTCCGTAATCACGTAGCGGTCTTTGTACTCTTCCAATTCTCCTGATTGCTCATAAAGATTATAACCTATGGAAACTGTTCTTACCACCGTTTTCAATCCCGATTTTTGCTTGATTTCAAAGCCTAATTGTGCCGTAGGACTTTTATCTTTGTAAAGATTTATTCCTTCAAGATAGAGATAGCCTTCTGTACCTGTTGAGCCTGTTTGGCTTATCCCTTTTACCGCAATTTTCTTTACCAATTTTTTATTATAAGCTTCCATAGCATCCAATCGGTAAACAAGATTGAAAATGCGGTCTTTCTTATGTGTGGCAGAATAACGAAGTGTAAAAAGTGGATTAAAACTTTTCAGGTTTTCAATGGTCTGTGTACCCTCTACCGATTGTGGTTCGTCAATAATAAGAATGGGATTGGTCTGAGCGATAACGTCTATTGGTCTTCGGCTTCGGAAGCTATCTAACTTCATGTAAATACGCCTTGCATCCTTACCACGTGCGTTGAAAGCCTGTGAATTGATAATCATTACATTGATTTGGCTATCACTCGCGAAACGGTCTATTTCGGTCAATTGAGACGAATTGTAAATAAAGAAGTTTATCTTTTTACCGTAATCTTCTGAAAAGTGTTCTTGTGTGATTTCAAATGATTTGTAAACACCTTCACGAATAGCGATACTCGGTACCACCACGATAAACTTACTCCACCCGTAACGCTTGTTTAGTTCAAGCATAGTCTTTATATAGACGTATGTTTTCCCCGTTCCCGTTTCCATCTCAATAGTTAGATTGTATCTCCCTTCTAAGTCCTTGGACGGTGGAATTTGGTGTTTTCGCTGAATTTTTTGAATGTTTTCAAGGATAATCTTATCGGTAAGTTCAGGGACTATTTTATGATTTTTGAAGCCCGTGAAATCAAATATATCCTTCTGACCTTGTAAATTGCCTTGGTCTATTAAGTAATTTGTTTCAGAAAGATACGGTTGTCCTGAAAATACATCGCAAACTGCTTGTGTAGCTTCTGACTGAAACTTTTGATGTTTAAATTTTAGTTTCATTTTTACGCTTTGAGTATCTAAATTTAAAACAGCATTAATCATTTGTTTTATATTGCATAATATGAATTTAACAAAAGGAACTGTTTATCGTTTTTGTATTTTTTATAGTGCTGTTATTATATTGAAACACCCTAATGTTAAAAGAAGCAACGAGATGTTATCTGTTATTAATAATGCTTAAAACAAAAATCAACCGGTAAATAATATACTATATTTGTACTGTTCTTTACCCTTGGTAAGGAATCTGCAAAGGTCTTAAACGTTGAACCAGAATCAACGTTTTTTTATTTTTAAATATCCTCTCCAAAGAACTCGGCTGTTTTTTCAAAATCAGGTCCATTTAATATATTATCAATTTCATCTTTCTCAAAGGCAGTAATAAATTTTGCCTTTAACATCCCTGTAAAGAGTATAATTACAACGTAATTCCCTTTTACGACGGCAACTCGCCTATTGTGATAATATTCCTTTCTATCATTATCCCATCCCTTTTTAAGAATAGCTTCGGGATCTTGTAACGCATCTTTTATCCAATATATTTTTTCTAATCTATTCAAAGATAGTATGGACTTATCTTTTTTTACTCTATTTGCACTTTCAAAAAAAGCGTGGTCAAACATATCTTCATAAAACTTAACCTCTACATTGTCAAAAGTTACAATTCTTTGTGAGCAGTATTCTATTCGCCAAATTTCTCTCAATTCTTCTTCTGAGTATCGATATGGCTTTATTTTTTTATATGCCATTACCATCCTCCTTTTAAATTGATTACAAAGACATTGAATTTCTCTTCCGACTTAGGGGTATGAGCAATAGGACGTTTTAAGTGTTTTTCCTCCACATGCTTAATCAAACCTAATTTTGCTTTACTTGTATTTCTATTATTAAATTTTGCACCCACAAGTCCTGTTAGTAAATCAGCCAACTGAATACCTAACGATTGTTCCGACGGCAAACCCTGTACTTGTTGAATGGTAGAAAATAGATTGGCTTTATTCAGTATTTTGCATAATTCATTCAGGCGTCCTTTGTTACGATTTTTTTTCAAATCAACAAAAATATTGTACGTATTGAAATCATATATCCAATGGTGGAGCAATTGGTAGTAGAACTTGTAAAATTCTAATTCAACGTCGGCTTTATGAAACACTATTTCATCCGTTTTTTCTGCTTCAATAAGGATTACTCGAAATCGTATAAAGTCAGTTTGGAAAAAATAATCTATTAGTTCTTTGTAAAAGTCATAATAAGCAGGGGAAAGTTTATTCCACTTAAATTCTCCTCTGACATTGTAATTTGATTTTATTTCGGATAAGCTTTTTTTCATTTCAGCACGTTTCGAAGCTTCAATCCAAATCCCACCAATTGCCACAAAACGATGAGCTCTTTTGTTAGATAATGCTTCCAAACCACTTTCATCACAATATACTTCAAAATCCATAATATGAATATTTACAATTTGATATTAATTTCAATTTGACACTCTACGCACAATGCGGATTTAAACCGTAATGTGCTCCCATCTCCCCAATTATATCACTTTCACACTTGTATCAGGCGACAAGGTTTTGAATATCTCGCTTACATTTATTTTTTCAGGACTGCTACCGAAAGAGCTGTCTCTGAAAACTACCCGTTCAGGTTTACGTTTGGCTATTTCACGTACAACAGTTTCATTTACGTCATCTTCAAAACAAGCAACAAGATTATCTTCGTTTACGAAATGAACTTTTTTACCTTCAATGGTTTCTGTGTTATGTGGCAGAGAAAGTGGCACACCCCAATCCAACAACACACCATATAACAAGTCTAAATCGGTGCGGTCTTCCTTGATATTGCTTTCTAAACCCAACAACATCTGCTGATTATATTCGCCTGCACTGTAATAGACATCTTTCATATTGGTTGTGTCAAGCTTTAACACACGAAAACCTGTATCAACTGTTTTTATTTCCTCATCACTGCTGAAAAGTCCATCTTGGGTAGATTTAGCTTGAAGTTCTTCTTCTATTGTTTTACCTGCTCTGCGGATACGCTCTTTACCTATCTCACAGATATTCTTATAACCCGCCTTATAAGCTTCCGATTTTTCATCGGTAAATTCAGGAAGCTGAACCATTATAAACTTACGATTACCGCCATCTTCGGCATTTAATTGCATTACGGCGTGAGCAGTAGTGGAGGAACCTGAAAAGAAATCGAGAACAACAGCGTCTTTTGAATTACAAGCTTTGACAATCCTTTTTATTAATGCTAATGGTTTTTTCCCATTAGGGAAAGTAACACCACCTTCTTGTGCAACTCCTCCATCATTTGAGATGTCTATCCAATTATCAGAAAGGAAAACACTTGAATTAGCTTCAGCTTGAACTAATTCAATTCTCGGGTCACGAACATTTTTATTGTAGTCAGACCTGAAAAATCGTTTATTACCCCTCTGTATTTGTATAACATACTATTTGGTGTGAAAAAACTTCGTTTTTTAATTTCCTTACCAATGCAGTATTTGACTTTGTCCCAAATATTCTATACGAATTCGCCCATTTCCACTCATCAGTTAATGTGATTGAGTTATTATTGGCAAACTCTGTTAAACTTTTCAATTCCATATCTTTTAGAATATTATTTATAGATATATCATCTAAATTATCAAACTCTTCAAGTTGATTTCTTGTCAAACTTGGAATTATAAGATTGTATTCTTTATCCCATTTGTCTTTATGATTTTTGTCGATAAATAAAGACAATGGTTTGTCTGATTTTTTGTAAAGTAGAATGTATTCTTTTTGGGCTGGATATCTTTTCCCTGAAATAGCATGTGTCATCTTTACTCCTGACAAACTATTCATATTTACAGCTATACAATTAACAAAATTACTCTCTCCAAACACCTCATCACAAATATTCCTTAAATTAGTCACCTCATTATCATCAATTGAGATAAAAATCACACCGCCATCGGAAAGCAGGTTACGAGCCAATTGCAAGCGTGGGTACATCATACTGCACCAATCGGAATGGAAACGTCCATTGGTTTCGGTGTTCTTAAATAGTCGGTTGTCGTCCTCGTCATACACACCCATTTCGTCCTCGTAATCCTCACGGCTAACGGCAAAGTTGTCTCTATATACAAAGTCGTTACCCGTGTTGTATGGCGGGTCTATATATATCATTTTTATACTGTTCAGGTAGCTGTTTTGAAGCAGTTTCAACACTTCAAGGTTGTCGCCTTCTATAAAGAGATTTTCCGTGGTATCCCAATTTTTACTCTTTTCTTTGGCAGGTCGTAAAGTTTTACGAATAGGACGGTTGCCTTCTATAATGGATTGTTTTTTTCCCACCCACGTAAATTCGTAGCACTCATCGCCATCCACCACCTCGTCCGAAAGAAGCTGTTTCAGCACGTTAAAGTTTACGGCACGTTTCAAATTGCCATCCGCATCTTTTGTTTCAGTAATGGCTGAAGGAAATAGCGTGGCTATTTTATCTATATTTTGTTGGGTTAAGTCGGGGGTTTCTTGGGGTAATTTTTGCATTGTTAGTGTTTATATTTAATCAATTTGAAGTTTATTAAAAAAAACTTTGTTTCTTAAAGTAGCGTCATCAATAAGTTTTTTATAGCTCATTATTTCTATATACATCTTGTATCCACTGTGATAGCCAAAATAGCCTTCTCCGTCAGCACTTAAAGTTAACTGATACTTTTGGGCAAAATCTTTTATTCTATCTGTAATATCGCAAATCACATAACCATAAACAGGGGTACTATCATTTACTTTAATTTTTTCTAATCCCTCAGGCATGTCATACATATTGTCTCTAATATCTTTAAGGTATTTAGAGATTTGTAAAATGGGGTCATCTTCTTCTCTGTACGTTTCTCTTTTTGGTCGTTTAAATTCAAAAATTGTCAGTGGGTTGCTAAAACTATTATCACCTGCTCTAAATGACTTCTTTTGGTCAAAAATAACTAAATCAGGTTCTCGTAAAGCATCATTTTTAGTGCCTATTTTTCGGTCAGAAGCTATATATTCCGTGAAAACCAATCGCTCATCCAATAACCATAAATTATGTTTGTCATAATGTGTTTTTTCGGAATCACCACCCATAGGGAAAATCAAGTTGTGTATTTCTTTTTCTAACTCGCCTTTTCCATCTTCTCTTCTTTTTAGCAATTCTCTTAAAGTGTCCAAAATACATTTCCTGTTAAAAACATAATGTGCAAGGTCGCTTTTGCCAATTTCAGAGATTTTAGAAATTGCATTAGTGACTTTTTCATCAAAATCGTCTTCCGTAGAAGTCAAGTACTCTTTTAACTCTTTACGTGTGGTAGTTTCTTTATTATACTTAGCTTTCTGTAAATGAAGTTCAATGTCCTCATCTGATAGGTTATATGGAATATCAGTTAAGTCCAAGTCCTTTAAGTATGGTCTATGCCAAGGTGCAGAATAAGTAACGTAGTGTTTGATTTCCTTGAATTTTTTCTCTGACCGAATATTTACATCATCGCTAAATATTTTTTTGGGGATTTCACTTGCGCCCCTTTCTATGTCAACTTGAGAAAAAGGATACAGCATATTAGGTGTTTCTTTTGGGAAGTCAAACATGTCTCTTTCTAACGAGACATTTTTATCAAGATATTCTCCTGTAATATACGTTTTTATAATATAATTCTTTTTGCTGCCCGTTTCTAAATTTTCCTCATAAAAGTCATCTTCAAATTCAGGAACATACTTATATAATGAAGTATCTGTAACTTCTCTTTGATGAGCTGTTAGAATAATTTTACTTTTTTGACTTCCTGCGAAATAAATCTTAAATGTTTTGGCAAAGAACTCGACCTTATTTTCATTGTTTTGTAAGGTAAAAGAATTGTCACCAACAAACACAATCTCATCAGTTTTTGTCAAAAAATCATTTATAACACGATATTCATTTTCATCATCTGCTTCTCGAATAACAATTGTAGGACAATTAAAATCTTCATCAATTAAGTATATTAGAATTTTTTCTAAAATTTTCTTTGATATCGTGTCTAATGTTTTATCTAAGCTGTATTTGTTTTTTAAGTTTTTCAAACTCAACTTAGAATAGGTTTTTATACTATTAATTAATTCTTCTTTCAAATTGGTTACAATCTCCAAACCAGTCCCAAACTTAAATGTACGTTTTATAAACTCTTTACTACTATTTTCAAAAACACTCTCAATATAAACATCATTAAAATAGTATGGGAACATAAACCGACCAAAACCTTTGCCACCAATGTCTTTTTTATAATCACTGTATATTATATCAAACGACTCCAGATTGTTATTACAAAACCCTATTCCATTGTCAATAATGTCAACTGAAATTACATTAGGTATAATTCCGACCTCTAACATTTCTTCTCTATGTAGAATAATGTCAATTTTTCCATTCTTTATTCCTTTTTCTGTAATTGCTTGGATTGAGTTTACAATTGCCTCAATGATAGGTGTATAAACGTTAGTTGTATTACTCCTTATATTGCTCATCACACCTTGAACATTTACTTTACTCATTTGTCATTTTTTTTAATGTGAGTTTCAATGATTTAATCTTATTTGCAATCCTTAACTGTAAATTAAATTGCTTCTCTTTTCGTTTTTTGTTTTCTAAATCAGAAATTTTCCTTTTTAGTTTTTCTACTTCTTGCGATTGCTGAATAACTTCTGAAAGTGCTATACCCTCTATTTTTTCAATCTTTTCATTGGCTATTTGATAGACAAAGTTTTCATACACTCTATCCAAATCAAGCCCTTGAATATGCAAGCTTAATTCTTCTTCCGCCACCCAATCGGTAGCATAGCTTTCTACAATCTTGAATTTTCCTTTTTGGTACTCCTCCTTATAATTCAGGCATAGTTGATATTCTTCGTTGTATTTTAGGACAAAAAGCAAATGTCTTGGTATTACTTTTTCTATCACGTCAAGAATGCTTTTACTGTACGCTTTTCGTTTTAGGTTTATTTGAATAATATCTATTTGTACAACTTTTTCCCCTTTGCTTACATTTATCGTGTTTTCAGAAAGTACATTCCTCCACAAAATAAGCTCAATATCGTCAATAAAGGCTCTTTTTTGCGTTGTGGTAAAATCCACTACGCTATAAAATCCTTCCTTCGGAATACGTTTACCTATATATGTAGTTTCAGGAAACCGTATCATCACTTTCTACTTTACTACCAAAAAACAAATCAATTCAAAATCGCTTAATCCTGAAATTTTATTGATTACAGAAGTAGTCTCTTTGTCGTTGAAAAAACTCATAATATCCTTTTCTTCCTTTACCTGAATAATGGATGTAATGGCACTTTCAAGCAATTTGGAATATTTTTCCATTTTTCGCCCGTCATGCGTTTCTTTGTTGAAGTCTCTACAAAGTTTCAAGATTGGTTCACTGTTATCCCTGCAAAGATAACGCATTAAATCCAATGTTTTTTTGGGTGAAAGGTGATTGCAGATTATCTCATTATTATCAGAAATATAAACCATATAGAAAGGATGAAGCCTGTTTTGCTTATCAATGTTTAAGGTTCTGTTAACGTTTTTCAGAACATAGAAAACGCCTTTGGGGGTATCTTCGCCTTTTGATTGAACCACTGCGTGAAGCCCATAAGGAGCGTGTTCTATATCGTGATGAGTTTTCATATACTCAAGTAAGTCCAATCGAAATTCGTTTAGTCCTAAATCCATAATGGAAACACCTGTGGTCATATCTTCCAAGTCCACCACTTCGTCCATTAAGCGTTGAAGCTGTTTTTTGCGGTATTCCAAATCTCCTTTTTCCTCCATGGAAATAGGATTGTCATCGCCCGTTGCAACCATAACCGAAATTTTCATCCGTGTTTCTACTCTGCTTTTCAGGTTGATATAATCATCCAAATCCAAATCGGGCCAAAAGTTTACCAATTGAATAACTTCATTTTTACTTCCTATTCGGTCTATTCGTCCAAATCGCTGAATAATTCTCACGGGATTCCAATGGATATCGTAATTAATCAGGTAGTCGCAATCTTGCAAGTTCTGTCCCTCTGAAATACAGTCGGTGGCAATCAATATATCTATATCGCTGTTTACTTGGTTTTTCCCATTCTGCAGTAAATCCCGTTGTTTGGAAATGGGAGAAAAACAGGTTAGAACTGTATTCATGTCATTTTTTAGATGTGGTACTGTTGTCCGTCCATCCACAGAGCCAGTTATAAGAGCTGCATTGAGATTATATTTTGACTTTATATGTTGGCTTACATTTTCATAAAGATACTCTGCCGTGTCTGAAAAAGCAGTAAATACGATTACTTTTTTGTTGTTATCGTTAATCGGGTTTTCAATTTTATTGTTGAGTGCTTTAAGAAGGGTTTGAAGCTTGAAATCGTGAACAGGGGTAATGTCATTAACAAAATAGAGCAAAGTATTTAATGTTCCACTGTCCTGTTCCAAATCACGTTTCCAAGAAACAGTATCAATATCTTCCAAAGCAATTTTTACCTTTCTGCCTACAAATAAATCGGTGTTTTGGTCATCCAATTCCAAATCATCTTCACTAAGCATATCTTCAAAGCTTAGATTTTTTCCGTTATGATTTTCTATCAGTTCAATTGTGTCGTTAATAAGTTGTTTTATTTTGGAAACGGTCAGTCGGAATGAATGCACCGAACTCTCAAGACGTTTTAGCAGGTTAATGTTCATTAGCCTACGGATACCCATTTCACGGTCGGACTGTTTGAAAAAGGTGTTTCCCATATCACGCCCGTAAATCTCTTCGTAATTTTCCTGTTTACTTTTGAAAATATAAAGTGAAGGTGTGTAGATACTTAAATTCAACTGTACTAATAAATCATAAATTTCATTGTAGTTAATAGCACCTTCTTTTTCTGTTAGGGATGGACGGATAGAAATAGGTTTTAGCCTTTCGGGAAACTTTCCTATGTCCTCTGTATTGTAGTATTTTTCAATATGTTTTCTTGAACGTGCAATAGTTACACTATCTAATACTTCAAAAAAATCAAAATCTAACAGTTCCAACAACTTTTCCGTTGTTCTGTCATCGCTGTCATATTTAATCCATTTGTTGTAGGCTGCTTGTGCATTTCGGAAAATATCATCAATAGATTTTTCGGTATTTAGCAAGCCATCAATATTTTCCGAATATCCTTCATACGCTAAGGCTAATTGATTTCTAAGGTCAAAGAAACGGTTGTTTACAGGTGTTGCCGAAAGCATCAGTACCTTAGTTTTTACCCCTGCTCGTATAACTTTGTTGAGTAATCGTAAATAACGGTTTTCTCTTTTATCGTCATCATCACCGTAGGTTTGACCGCCATTTCTGAAATTGTGGCTTTCATCAATAACCAACAAGTCGTAATTTCCCCAATTAATCCTATCCAATGGCAATCCGTTTGAAAAACCGCTTTCACGGGATAAGTCCGTGTGAAACAGTACATCGTAACGCAATCTGTCTTTTGCTATTGGATTGTTGGTAAGATTACTTCTATATGTAATCCAGTTATCATTTAGTTTTTTGGGACAAAGGACAAGTACAGATTTGTTTCTGTTTTCGTAGTATTTAATTACAGCAAGAGCGGTAAAGTTTTTCCCAATCCTACACTATCCGCAAGAATACAGCCGTTATATTTTCTAATTTGTTGATAATGGCAAGAGCTGCATCCTGTTGGAAATGATAAAGCATATTCCAAATTTCAGAAGACTTGAAGCCTGTAGCAGAGTTCGGGAGAACATCTTCGGAAATATCTTCCAAAAACTCATTGAAAATATTGTATAGGGTTATGAAATAGATGAAATCAGGTGGATTCTCACGGTAAACGTTTGATATATTTTCAATTACCTGTTCGGTTACGTCTTTCAGTCTTTTATTATCCTGCCATATTTCATTGAAAATATTTAGATATTGTTCGCTATGTGGCGAACTAAACTTGTTTACAAGGTTGAAAAGATTGTTGCCTTTTTCACATCCTAAGTCAACGGTGGTAAATCCATTAATTGGCAAATAGGTTAGGTTTTCTTGTCCTTCAACATTGATAAAACCGACCATTTGTTCATGTGTTGTATTGGATTTGAATTTTACCTTTTCTTTAATCCAATCGGCACATTCTTTGGCAATCGCTTTTTGAGATAGCTCATTACGCAACCTGATTTCAAATTCAGTTCCGTACAGACTTCGCTCACGATTTAACTGCGGAATGTAAAACTCTCTTTTTTCTTTCTGCTCTCTTTCCTTGACAAATGTGGGAGATGTAAAAATAAACTTTAATTCGGAAATGTCTTGAAGTTGTTCTTTAAGTTCTTCAAAGCATAAATAGAAAAGTAAGCGGAAGCTATGGAAATACGACTATTCTTGGTAATAGTCTTAGACAAGTCATCCTTGACTATGTTGTTTATATTGTCGAAAACTTGCATCACACACGAGTTTAAAAGGAACGATTTTTTTAGCAATTACTATATTCAGAAACTGCTCAATATCGTTTTTTTGGTAAAGATAGAAAAAATGTAACATAGTGTGTGATT
>JBMNIR010000004.1:0-181730 GCA_050951125.1 Fermentimonas sp.
AAATGCTAACAATCCCGTGGATGCTTTTAACCCCATGTGGTCAATGGTGGAAGTGCCATCATTGAACGAAAATACGTTTAACGGGAAAGTGGTAAAACTATTGCGCAACTACGCCAAAATATCGGTGGCATATAACGCGGGTTCACAACAACAGGACCAAGGTTCGTTCGTGTTGGAAGGGTTCGCCGTGGGTAATGTGATGAGAACGGGGTCGGTAGTCCCTTTCCGGACAGAAAATTATCTCTTTTACTTCGATTTTCTACCCAATACACCTACTATTCCCGCCAACACCGAAATTATAGATGCCAGTACCATACAAGAATCTTTTTTTATCCCTTCAACTCAATCCTTTAACCTCTTTGAGAAGGGTACCAACGAGGGCAAGATAGCGTTTGTCCTTATCAAAGGACAACGTACGAATAAGGACGGTGTAGCACTAGGTACCCGCTACTACAAAGTAGATTTGGTTACACGAAAGCCAATAGACCCTGCCCACCCAGAAATGGTTGTTAGTGCATACTTTCCCATTCTCCGAAACAGACACTACCAGGTAAATATAGCCAGCGTCAACTCCGATGGCTTCGCTACCATAGCAGAAGCCATTCAAGCACCCGCGGGGAATAATGTCTTCTCATCGGTTGAGCTGAAAGACTTCGAACATGTTTCCGACGGAGAGGGAAGCCTTGTGGTTTCACCTATCCAGCAGATTTTGGTAAAACCGGGCACCTACTCTTTCAGTACCAACTTCACGTCAGGTACGAACGATAATTTAAGAGATTATCTCAGGTATTATCCCACGTGGGACGTTGCCACTGACAACTACTTGGGTGCCCTGACCGAGACTCCCGACGGGTTCACGGTAGAGGTAAAGGCAATCCCACCCGACGCGGTACTGGACTACAAGGTAGAAGTAGCCGCATTACGACATACTAACGGTGGCTACGTGGATGGTTTTTCAGGTGCCACCACACCAATCCTTAGACAGGTACGCCTCACCTTACGTCCCCCGTTTGAGTTTAACGCGGTTTTAACAAATAAGGGTCAATCCATCCGCACCTTGGAGTTTGATGTACCTAAGGCAATACCCTCTACGTTGGTACCTTTCAATGTCTTGATCGAGGCATCGGAGATGACACCGGTCAACGCGGGTGAGGACAAGGTGATTTTGGTCTATAAAGATGGTAAAACCTACTACCAATATACGGTTACCGAAGCAGATTATATAGCAGGAAAGGCGCAGATTCCCTTTAAGATGAACACTTCAACCGGCATAATAGACAAGCCGATCCACCTCACTTCGGGATTCTACAATAAGCAAACGTTACTTCCGGAGACTATCCAATATACAACGACTGATTTGATATTGAAGTATGCACGACCGGATGGAGCCAGTCCAATGGTGCCGTTGACATCGGTATTCACCTTCACATTTAATGGGGTAAATTATACAGCGGAAGAGTTGTTAGCAGCGCATAATATGACTTTCTCCACAGGAGGATCCGACGGCTACTTCAGGATGCAGGCACCCAATAGCTTTATCACGGCTAACGGAGGTGAGGACTTCACTGTAACCACCGAGGTAATTAAACCCTCCAGTTACGGGCGCGTAAAGTACACAGTATCCTTGACTGATTCGATTGGTGGATGGGCAACCAGCGCCGATCCCCTACAACTAAATCCTCAAAAAATAGAGATTACCGGAAGGATTATCGCAAGAGACTCTTATGGTTATAATACAACCCTCACGCCTAGCTATTTAAGGCTACTAGGTTATGATGGAGGATTTACACTGACGAGCTATATGACAGTTTATCAAGGTCAATATTTCAGCGATGGATGGTACGGATATCCCTATACCATACTACTCAATACGCCAAGCCTGTTCCCCAACAATTACTTCTACCTCTATCATAGTAATTATCCTAATACGAATTACAGCAGAACATGGGCGCAATTGGAGAGCTCATCAAACTTTTGGCTTACCTTTTATTAAGTAAATAATTTTTCTTTAATAATCTCAGGAGCCACCCAAAAAAGGTGGTTCCTTTTTTATCTCATCCCTGGGGTGGCGACAAACAAAATATTGTCCACTAACTTTCAAGTAAGGAGACGGTGGGTAGCGTATCCCTCCACGTGTATTGCTGCTAACGGACGGGCCGCGCAAATGTATTCACACGCTCCGCAGCCAATGCACTTATCCTCGTCGATCACGGGAACCAAACGCAGGTTAACCGTGCTAGCATTAGGATTATCGGCCGGCGGAACGTATGGAGTACCGTCATCCCGGTACTCGCGGGTAATAGCGTCGTTAGGGCAAATGCGCCAACAGGCTTCGCAGTTCACATCGTCCCTCACCACCACGCAATTCTCGCGAACGTACACCGCACGGCCTATTGCCGTTTTGGTTTTGTTTTCTTTCGTGATTCCTTGGATCGCGTCGGTTGGACACACGTCGGAGCAGATGGTGCAATCGGTTTGGCAATACCCCTTCTCGAAAGAGAGAGTGGGCTGCATAACGAACTCCCAGCCGTACTCGTTCACCGAAGGGCGAATAAGCTTCTCGGGGCATTTCGCCACACAAAGCAAACAAGCGGTACACCTATCGTTCAGCTGTTCGTACCCTCCCGATCCGGGAGGCGTTACCGGGTTCAAGCGATTAAACCGCTCTTTCCTAACCGCCGGGTACTTGATCATACTGCGTTTGTTGTCTTGAGCCGTCAATTCCGCGGCGGTTCCCGCGATGAGCAGCGATGTAGCTATAAACTGCCTTCGTGAGTTCGATGCATTTTCAACTCCTTGCCCCTCACCTTTCCCAGTCCCTCGCTTCTTCGCCCAACTCCCGGTGTAAGAGACGCTGTTATTCCTGCACGCGTCGATGCAGTTGAAGCAGGAGACACAACGGGAATAGTCAACAATATGGTTTTTCACATCAAGGCACGATGCCTTGCAAGTGCGCACACACCGTCCGCATTGAGTACAGGTGGAGGGGTCGATATGAATTTTCAGGAAGGAGAGCTTGCTCAAATAGCCCAATAGGGTACCCACGGGGCAGATCGTGTTGCAATAGGTACGACCGCTTCGCCATGCCAAATAGCCGATAACGAGCAATGTCAAAAGGGCCAGTGCGAAACTAATCCCGCTCTTCATCCAAATATCTACATCCACGAACGTATAACTCCCATCCCCCAACGCTTTCACGAACAGGTTGTTCACCCCGCTGTAAAGGGGACTCAACAACTCGGTAACCATACGACCATACAGGGAATAGGGCTCCAAAAGCGCGGGGATAACGCCAATCCCGGCGATCAGCCCGATAACGAAGATGGTCAGCACGACCCACCGCAAAATAGTTTTCGGCTTCGAGTAAGTGTAGCGGCGTCTCTTTTTAGCCTTTACACGCCGTGCGAAAAAAGCCACCATGTCCTGGAAAATCCCGGTGGGACAGATAACGGAACAGTAGACTCGCCCGAAAAGAAGCGTCAGAACCACTAGCCCGATGAGAACCACCGCGTTTAGCGCGAGCAGGGCGGGAACAAACTGTAACTTGGCCGCGAAGGCGAAGTAGTGGTGCAAAACCCCCGAAATATCGAGGAACAGCATCGTGATAAGCAGCCCGAAAATAACGGCAAGGGCAACCCTTATTTTTTTTAACATGATGTTACCGCGCTTTTAATTGTTGAACAAGATTGTTTATTCTGAATAACTCCGAGGGAATCCTTATCCGTTGAGGACACGTTGATATGCATTCGCCACAATTGATGCAATGATTGGCCTGTTCCAACTCGGGAATGGTGCGATCGTAATCAACTAAAAAAGCCCGGGAGGCCCTTTTGAACTCCGCGTCGCGTGGTCCGTCAAGGTTCGGGACATTGCTGTCGTACGTGGCTTTATTGAAATACAAAAATATCCCTGGAATATCGACCCCGTACGGGCAAGGCACGCAATACTTGCAATCGGTGCAAGGGATGATTCGGTACGTCGCGATAATATCGGCGGCGTTTTGAAGGATCTCTTTCTCCTTGTCCGTCATCGGTTCAAGAGGCGAATAGGTTTTGATGTTCTCTTTCAAGTGATCCAACAACGTCATCCCGCTCAACACGACCATCACCCGCGGGTGAGAACCTACAAAGCGAAACGCCCAACGCGCAGGCGTATCGTTCGGACGCTCCTTCGCCATCATCTCCATCACGTTACGGCTCACTTTTGACAATCGGCCTCCTAAGAGCGGCTCCATGATCATAACAGGAATATTTCTCTTTTCCAGCTCGTTGTACATGTAACTGGCAGGTACGCGAGCATATTTCCAGTCGAGGTAATTCATCTGGATCATCACGAAATCCCACTCGACTGGTTCTGCGAGCAGCTTATCGAAAAATGCTTGGCCCCCGTGAAACGAAAAGCCCAAGTTACGGATGCATCCCTCCTTTTTCTTGTTCAAGAGGAAATCAAGTACACCCTCCTCCTTGTAGATACGTTCATAAAATTGATCGTTCGACAAGCTGTGCAAATGATAATAGTCGAAATAATCGACCTGCATCTTCTCTAACTGCTTGTGGAAAATCGCGATGGCTTCTTCCCTCGACCTTACGCTCCACGGCATTTTCGTCGACACGAAAAAACTCTCCCTCGGGTATTTTTTCAGTATTTTACCGGTTACAGTTTCCGATTCGCCTTGATGATACATCCATGCTGAATCGAAGTAGTTAATCCCGTGAGCTATGGCGTAATCGATTAACTCCTCCACTTTCTGCTCGTCGATAAAGCTCCGCACCCCTTCCGGCGTTTCGCGCTCCACGGTGGGAAAACGCATCGTTCCATAACCAAGCAAGGAAATTCTATCACCCGTTTTAGAGCGGGTGGTGTAGGTCATCTTGCCAACAGGCACGTTTTCAATGTCCGGCTTTATATCCGCCCAATCCATCTTCGATTGCCCGATACACCCTCCCAGGTACCAGCTCGCAGGGATTAGCGCGGCACCCAAGCCCATGTATTTCAAGGCTTTTCGTCGAGTAATATTGCGCCGGTTATACAAGTTGCTCATTCCCATATTTTTTGATGTTTTACTCAAATCGTTTTTATTCAAATAATTATTACCTATCCTCTATTATTCAAACCGTTATCTTTTAAGTCGCTATTCTTTAACTCATTGTCGTTCGAACTACTATGGTTTAAGTTGTTTGAATCAGGGTCGTTTTCGGGCATACTTTATCAAGTTGTTGCTCGTGTAATTCCAATTCGCAATCGTAAAACAACTAATCTTTCACAAATATAATAATTTAAGGAAATAAAACAACGGGTATAGCTGAAAAGTGTTTTATTTTTGAAACTATTTGCCTACTTTTGTTTCGCAGTGGACATGCTGCAAAAAATGCCCCGGCCTTTTATTATACCTGTTTGCGTTTCAGCATCTTATATTACACTTTAAAAACCGGTGATCCTATTTAAGGAGGGCATCAGAAGAATAATTACTAACGGCTATTTATACATTCACAAAAGAACCATCAACAAGAGAACGACACATGGAAACATCAATTGGACTTGATTTGGGCGGAACCGCTATTAAGTACGCCCTGGTTAACCGGCAAGGGGAAGTATTGCATCAAGGCACACGCCCTTCCTCGGCCGATATCTCCGCCGAAGCCGTGATTCATCAGCTGCTGGAATGCATTAACGACGTGCGAGCGTTCGCGAATTCAAGACAGAAAGTAGCGCTGAAGGGGATCGGTATAGGCACCCCGGGAATTATTGACGAAACGAACCGGATCGTGCTAGGCGGAGCGGAAAACATTACAGGATGGGAGAATATTCACCTTGCTCAACGCATTGAGTCGGAAACGAAACTCGCTACCATCTTGGCCAACGACGCCAACGCCATGGGGCTAGGTGAAAGCATGTTTGGCGCCGGCAAGAATTACCAATGTCTCGTTTTCATCACAGTGGGAACTGGTATTGGCGGGGCGGTAATCATTGATGGGAAACTCTTTAACGGGTACGCCAATAGGGGCACCGAGCTGGGACACGTCCCCTTTATCGCGAACGGAATAGACTGCGCGTGCGGCTCCGTGGGGTGCTTGGAAGCGTACGCCTCAACCGCCGCCCTTATTCGAACGTTTGTCGCCGAACAGGCCGCACAGGGTGTGGAGACCACTGAAGATGCGGTGACGGGGAAAATCATCGTGGAACAGTATAAAAAGGGGGATCCCTTGGCGGTAAAGTGCTTAAACCAACATTGCGACTACCTCGGGCACGGCATCGCCGGCTTTATAAACGTGTTCAGCCCACAACGAGTCGTTATCGGGGGAGGATTACCGGAAGCAGGCAACTTCTACATCGAAATGGTTAGAAAAGCCGCTTTTCGCTACGCCATGGGCGACTGCGCCAAAAACACGGAAATCGTACCTGCCCAATTGGGGAATATGGCAGGAACGATTGGTGCCGCCTCCCTCACCTTCACGTATCACGGTAATTGAACAGACACCCGCGTTATAAAAGCATGACTTTTGGTTGCTTTTTTATTTCTCGTAAGCCATCCCATTAAAAGGAAAGATAAGGAGGGTTCAACAATCAATTAACCATGAGCAGTATGAGAACGAAACGAAGACCTATTATTGCCTTTGTGACGTGTGTTATCCTGTTCTCGTCGATGGTGTCGATCAATGGCTTATCCCAAGTTCCCGAAACTACAGGGGAAATACCCGGGTTAACCAACCCAATGACCACCCGATACCTGAAAAAGAACCTGAGAAAATCTCAACCGCGTCTTGTTTTAAACCGGTCTACGGAGAGGCTGCTTAAGCAGAAGTTGAAAACAGACCCGGTAACGCGAAACATGTACGAGGCCATTCAACTGAATGCCAATGAAATATTACAGGAGCCTTTGTTGGAGCGCATCCAGATTGGTCGCCGGTTATTATCCATATCTCGTGAAATGCTGTATCGCATGAACATGTTGGGGATGACGTACCGTATTGATAAAGACCCCCGTATTTTAGCACGCATCAATGAAGAGATAATAGCTGTCTGTAATTTTTCCGATTGGAACCCGTCGCACTACCTGGATGTAGGCGAAATGGCGATGGCCATGGCGATGCTCGAAAGTGCTTTCGGAACGGATTTTGGTCATTACAACTACCCCGGGTTTAAGGAGAGCGCGGTGTTCAAGATCCTGATGAACACTCCCTCAGGAAGGTATTACAACTTCGCTGATTGCGGGGATAGGCGGGGAGCTCAAGGCGATATTACGCTGGCATGGTTTGCCGCGAAAAGCGGGAACGCCTCTTTTTTCGAGAAAGAACGGTTTTTAATGCCGCCCGAAGAGATGGGAAGGCTGGACCGACTTGCCGGTGCAGCCCTCGTTTGGATCGCACAATATGAAGAAAAAAGCGAAGAAAAAATACCAATCACCTGGAAAGGGGAAGGTGCGAACCCGGTGGTCATCTTTACCGACGACCAAGGAGATGACCGTGGCTACTACTTTGGAGGGAAAGGGGGATGCAGCACCGTTAACCATGGAAACATGAACGGTGGCTCTTTTATCTTCGAGTTAAACGGAACGCGGTGGGTGGTTGATCCGGGGAATCAAAATTATCATACCCTTGAGAAAACCAGTTTCAACCTATGGGGAAATTGCCAAAATTGCGAACGATGGACCCTCCTCACCAAAAACAATTTTAGCCACAGTACACTAACCATTGATGACAAACTGCACATTGTTGATGACCCGGCTACCATTATCGACTTCAAGGATGGCGCTCGACCGGAAGCCACCATCGATTTGACTGCAACTTTTCAAGGACAACTAAACAAAGCCCACCGAAAGTTCACGAAAGACTCTCCCACTTCATTCTTCATTGAAAATGACATCGAAACAACCGACTCCACCCAACTGATCACTTCGCAGTTGATCATGACATCAGATGTAGAGATCGTGCCAAACGGGGCCATACTCAAGAAAAATGGGAATAGCCTACAGGTAGAAAACATGTCACATCCCAACCTAACGATGTCAATAGTATCATTCTACCCCGCACCCTTGAAACTTGACAAGCAAATAGAGGGGTTAAAACGTGTAGAGTTAAGAATCCCGGCATGGACCATAGAGAATGGAAAAACAGACATAAAAGTGAGGTTGTCTGAATAGTAACGTTTGAAAACAATTAAAGTATAAAAAAAGATGAAATCGACATGAGTAAAACAGTCGTTACACACCCTTAAGAATGATTGTTTTTAAGCATCCAAAGTTCATTAAAAATAGACTATTTCTCACCACCGCAAAGTCCAAGTGAACTTGTCCTATGCTCGTTTGGCTTAATGAAATAGTTCCATATACTGAAACATAAAAATAAAATAATAGTTTTAATCGTATGAAAATGAAAAATTTACTCCCCCTCGCCGTCTTGTCGGTTTCAATGGGGGTGATGGTTTCGTGCGCCACGAAACAAGAAGCGGATAACACCATCGACTTTATCGCTCAACAGTATGGTTTGATGATGGAGAAAATAGAAGCATCGCCGACCATCCTGAACCCCAAGTCTATTATCGACGGGGAAATGAAATACATTTCCCCTCAAGAGTGGACCTCCGGGTTCTTCCCGGGTAGCTTATGGTACATCTACGAGCTGACCGGCGACGAGGCGTGGATACCTTACGCGGTGAAATATACCGAGGCGTTGGACACGATACAGTACTACACCGGCAACCACGACGTGGGGTTCATGATTTACTGCAGCTACGGAAATGGACTCCGTTTAACGGGAAAGCCATACGAAGAGGTAATCGTAAATGCGGCTAAATCACTCTCTACCCGCTATATACCGGAAGCCGGCATCATTCAATCATGGAACGCGAACCCATCGAGGGATTGGGAGTGCCCGGTTATCATCGATAACATGATGAACCTAGAACTGCTTTTTAACGCCGCGAAGTTTTCCGGTGATTCCACCTTTTACCGTATAGCCGTTACCCATGCTGATAACACCATTAAAAACCATTACCGCCCCGATTACGGCACCTGGCACGTCATCGACTACAGCAAGAAAGACGGTACGGTTCGCCACCGGAACACCAGCCAAGGTTACGCCGATGAAAGCACCTGGGCGCGGGGACAAGCGTGGGGGGTGTACGGTTTCGTGATGTGTTACCGGGAAACAGGCGATCAGAAATACCTGAACCAGGCCGAGAAAGCGCTTGACTTCATCGCCAACCACCCCAACTACCCCGAGGATGGGGTTCCCTACTGGGATTACGACTCCCCCGATATACCGAACACCTACCGCGATGCGTCGGCCGGCGCGATACTGGCGTCAGCCCTGTACGAGTTGTCGACCTACTCCACCAAGAGGGACTACAAAGCGTGGGCCGATACCATTACCCGCACCCTTTCCGGTCCCGAGTTTCGAGCTCCCCTGGGCGAAAACGGCCATTTCATATTGATGCACTCCGTCGGGAGCATCCCGCACAACTCGGAGGTGAACGTCCCACTGAATTACGCCGACTATTACTTCCTGGAAGCCCTGAAGCGTAAAAGAGACTTAGAAGAGTAGGTTTTAAACGTGTTGACTTGATGGAGGGATGAAAAAAACAGGATCAATCGTATGTTTTTTATATCTGGCGATGATCACGTGGAGCACGATGGCTTCCGTGCGAACCGTCACTTCCCGAGATGGGGAACTAGGTGATCACGTTCGCCAACCGGCAACGACATCTGCACGAATCGTTACCCGTGACTTATCTTCGAAAAAATGGGTGAGTTACCGTGATTTCGGTGCAAAGGGTGATGGAAAAACCGATGATATGAAAGCAATTGCCGCCGCGCACGCGTTCGCGAACGAGCATGGGCTCCCCGTGAAAGCCGATAAAGGAGCCACCTACTACATCGGCAGGGGAGATCACACGGTAGAAATCCAAACCAGCACCGATTTCGGTAACGCGGCCTTTATTATCGATGATACCGAGGTGAAAAATCGGAACTCCTCGGTTTTCCACGTCAGTTCGTCCTTGAAGCCGGTTACCTTGAACGGGGTGGCCACGTTAAGGAAAAACCAGGCGATCATCGACGTTCCCCTGCCCGGGAGCGGGTTGATTACGGTGACCAACGCGAACGCGAGGCGGTATATACGGTATGGCCCCAACCAAAGCGATGGCTCTTCTCAAACCGATATCTTTTTAGTAAATAATGAAGGGGTGGTGGATAAGAACACGCCCATTATCTGGGATTTTGACCAGGTAACGGAGATGACCTTTCTCCCCATTGACGAAGATACCTTGACCATTACCGGAGGGCATTTCACGACCATTGCCAACAGGGAAGAGTCTCACTACAACTATTACAGCCGAGGGATGGTTATCCAGCGGTCGAACGTCGTGATCGATGGCCTGGAACACCACGTTACCGACGAGGGTGAGACGGGGGCGCCTTACAGTGGCTTCATCATTATTGGCAACTGTTCAAACGTCACCGTCAAAAACTGCATCCTCACCGGGCATAAAACATACCGCACCATCGGTTCCGCCGGTGTCCCGGTTGCAATGGGTAGCTACGATATTTCCGTGGGCAGGGCGTTGAACGTGACCTTCGAGAACTGTAGCCAGACCAACGACATTTACGACCCTACCTACTGGGGTATCATGGGCTCCAACTATTGCAAGAACCTCGTGTACGACTGCTGCACCTTCTCGCGGTTCGATGCGCACATGGGGGTTGCCAATGCCACCATCCGTAACTCGACCCTGGGACACCAGGGTATTAACGCCATTGGTAGTGGAGTTCTCATCGTAGAGAACTCCACCGTGAAAAGAGGCTCCTTGATTAACCTGCGCGATGATTACGGCAGCACATGGCAAGGTGAACTGATTATCCGCGACTGCGTTTTCATTCCAACGGGTGCGAGCCTAGGCAGGGTCAACTTGATCGGGGGCAGCTACTCGGGGCAACACGATTTCGGGTACACCTGTTACATGCCCGAACGGATAACCATCGAGAACCTCCGGATCGAAGATGGCGAGCATCCCGATGGATACAAGGGACCCGCCATTTTCGCTAACTTCAACGAGGAGATGAACGACGACTCCTACGTGGAAAAGTATCCTTACGTGAAAACGAAAGAGGTTATCCTTAAGAACGTAGAAGCTGCTAGCGACAAACCACTTAGGATTAGCGACAATGAGTTTATGTTCAAGGATGTAAAGGTGATATACCGGTAATCCCTTGCCTAATAGTCGCCATTTTATTTTGAAACGTTTGAATTATATCCTACTTTTGTGCAGGTACACGGGCTCACCAGCAAACGAAATGGGAAAAATAGTCCAGCACGGTATTACCGCCCCTGCTCTCCGTTGAACGAGGAGGGCAAAGGTACCTGCCACGAGTGCGAAGGTTTTACCGATACCCCTTTCCCGTTGAACATACCGAACAGAACAGTGGAAAATAAATTTTGAACAAAGGAGTATATATGCAAACAAATTATCAATTACGCTACGCCGCACATCCCGCAGATGTGAAAAAGTATGACACGAGCCGCTTACGCCAGGACTTCCTTATAGAAAAAGTGTTCTCGGCAGACGAGGTGAACATGGTCTACTCCATGTACGACCGGTTGGTTGTAGGTGGAGCCATGCCGGTAAAAGAGGCGCTCCAACTGGAAGCGATTGACCCGCTAAAAGCACCCCTGTTTCTCCACCGCCGTGAAATAGGTATCTACAACGTGGGAGGCAAGGGAAAAGTGAAAGCGGGAGACTCGGTTTTCGAGCTCGATTACAAAGAGGCGCTCTATCTCGGTTCCGGCGATCGGGAAGTCTACTTCGAGAGCGACAACCCTGCCAAACCGGCTAAATTTTACTTCAACTCGGCCACGGCTCACCGCAACTACCCCGATAAGAAGATTACCAAGGCCGATGCCGAGGTAGCCGAGATGGGGTCGCTGGAGGAGTCCAACCACCGGAATATCAACAAGATGATCGTGAACCAAGTGCTACCTACCTGTCAGCTACAAATGGGAATGACCGAGCTGGCACCGGGCAGCGTCTGGAACACCATGCCGGCACATACGCACAGCCGGAGAATGGAAGCCTACTTCTACTTTGAGATACCCGAGGATCAAGCGGTTTGTCACTTAATGGGCGAACCTACCGAAACACGCCATATCTGGATGAAGGACGACCAGGCAGTACTCTCGCCCGAGTGGTCTATCCATGCGGCCGCCGCTACCAGCAACTACACCTTTATCTGGGGAATGGCCGGGGAGAACCTCGATTACGGGGATCAAGACTTCTTCAAGATCACCGATTTAAAGTAGATACAATATGGCAAACTTTTCATTAAAAGGAAAAATAGCGCTTGTGACCGGGGCGGCCCATGGCATTGGATTCTCCATGGCCGTCGCCCTGGCCGAGGCGGGAGCGAGAATCGCGTTTAACAGCTCCAACGAGCCCTCCATGAAGCGGGGATTAGAGGCATACAAGAAACATGGCATCGATGCCAGGGGATTCGTGTGCGACGTGAGGGACGAGAAGAAGGTGCAGGAGATGGTCGCCACCATCGAAAAGGAGATGGGCGTGATTGACATCCTCGTGAACAACGCGGGCATCATCAAGCGCATTCCCGCCGTGAATATGAAAATAGAGGAGTTCGAAGAGGTGATTGACGTCGATCTGGTAGCACCCTTTATCGTTTCTAAGGCAGTGGCACCCTCCATGATCCGTAAAGGGAGCGGAAAAATCATCAACATCTGCTCCATGATGAGCGAGTTGGGACGTGAAACGGTCGCCGCTTACGCGGCGGCGAAAGGGGGACTCAAGATGCTCACCCGGACGCTCGCGTCGGAGTGGGGCGAGCATAATATCCAGGTCAACGGACTGGGACCGGGGTATATCGCTACCTCGCAAACCGCACCGCTTAGAGAAAAACAGCCAGACGGGTCACCTCACCCGTTCGACTCGTTTATCATATCGAAGACGCCGGCCGCACGCTGGGGAACGCCTGAGGACCTGAAAGGACCCATCGTCTTCCTGGCATCAGAAGCGTCCAACTTCGTGAACGGCCATATCCTGTACGTGGACGGTGGAATCCTCGCTTACATCGGCAAACAACCGTAAGGGGCAAGTAATCAATGAAAATACGCGTGCCGCGAACCTAAAAGCAAATACCGGTTTACATGCGAAAAACAGATGAACAAACGCGAGTAACATGCAGATGAGATGTATAACATGGCTCCTAGTAACGGTAATCCTTGTCGGGTGCAGCCCCTCGAATAGCGGGATAAAGATAAGCGTGGATAACCTGAGCTCCCTTGACAGGGTGAACGAAATGGTGGAGGTGAACTGGGAAACCGTGCTGGAAAAAATACCGGGCGCCACGGGACAAACCGTGATCGTGACCGATAAAAGCGGACAACCCGTCCCGTTCCAACTTATCACAAACGGAACGGGCACGGTTGAATCGCTCCTCTTCCCAGCCACGGTCAATGCAAAGCAAACAAGCGTCTACCGGATATCACCCGGTGAACCCGAAGCTTTCGAGCCATTGGTTTACGGGCGACTGGTACCGGAGAGGAAGGATGACTTCACGTGGGAGAATAACCGTTCGGCCTTCAGGTTATATGGCCCGGCGCTAAAAGCGACCGGGGAGATCAGCAATGGCATGGACTTCTGGGCGAAACGTACCGAAAAGTTGATTATTGACAAGTGGTATGTAAATGACCTTTCGGGCGTGGCCTCATACCACGATGATCACGGTGAAGGGGTGGATTTCTACAAGGTGGGAAGAACACTCGGGTTGGGCATGACTGCCCCCTTCTACAACGACACGCTCTGCTTGGGGGATAATTTCGTGTCGGCCGAAATCCTGGACACCGGCCCCCTGCGTATCACCTTCAAGCTAACCTACGCCCCCTACCTCGCAGGCGAGGTAGAGATCCAGGAGACCCGCGTGATCTCGCTGGACGCTTACCGCCACTTTAACCGGGTAACCAACACCTTTGAAGCCGATACCCCGGAACTGACGGTGGCAACCGGCATCGTGATGGGGGCGACAGAGCCGAGCTTCACGCACGGCATGAACGAAGGGATCATCGCTTACGAGACCCCCGCTCACCCAAAACACGGGACTATCTACACCGCGGCCATCCATCCAAAAAGGTACGAAACGATTAAAGCGACGGACGGGCATTACTTGGGTATCAACAGTTACCAACCGGGTACACCGTACACCTATTACGCCGGAGGAGGATGGAGCAAAGCGGGTTTTGATAGCTTTGAGCAGTGGACCCGGTTCGTAGAAGAGGAGAAAGAGAAAATTGACCAACCATTATCCATTCGAATCCATTAACGACATGAAAAAAGTAGTCACGTTCGGCGAGATCATGCTGCGCCTCGCCACGCCCGGGTACCTCCGGTTTATCCAATCAAATCTATTGAATGCCACCTTCGGGGGAGGAGAAGCCAACGTCGCGGTCTCCCTGGCCAACTACGGGATTCCCGTGGAATACGTCACCCGCTTACCCAATAACGATATCGCCAACTGGTGTATCTCGGAACTAAGGAGATACAACGTGGGAACAGGTGCAATAGCCCGAGGGGGAGAGCGTGTAGGGATTTACTTCCTGGAAACGGGTGCCGTAACGCGTCCCTCTAAGGTGGTGTACGATAGGGCCCACTCCGCCATCGCGGAAGTTCAACCTGGGATGTTCAACTGGAGGGAGATCTTTAAAGAGGCCTCCTGGTTTCATTGGACCGGAATTACCCCCGCCCTGTCGCAAGGAGCCGCTGACGTATGCCTCGAGGCAATTGAAGTGGCAAACGAAATGGGGGTAACCGTGTCGTGCGACCTGAACTACCGGAAGAACCTCTGGAAATACGGGAAAAAAGCATCGGAGGTAATGCCCCAACTGGTAGCCAGTTGCGATGTAATCTTGGGCAACGAAGAGGACGCCGAGAAGGTGTTCGGCATCAAACCGGAAGGATTCGAGGTGGAACATACCGGCGGTGAAGTAGATGCGAACGAGTTCGAGTCGGTGTGCAAACAGTTGATGCATAAATTTCCACGTGCCAAGAAGGTGATTATCACCCTTAGGGGCTCCATCAACGCCAACCACAACACGTGGGGCGGCTGCCTCTATTCCGACAAGCTATACTCATCTAAACGGTACGACATCACCCATATCGTGGACAGGGTGGGTGGTGGTGACTCCTTCATGGCGGGACTTATCTACGGGCTGCTTACCTACAAGGGTGATGACCAGAAGGCACTCGACTTTGCGGCGGCCACCTCTTGCTTGAAGCACACGGTTTACGGCGACTTCAACCTGGTGACGGTAGCCGAGGTGGAGCGCCTGATACAGGGCGATGACTCAGGAAGGGTAATCCGGTAACAGCAACAAAGCGATAACGGACGTCCCGGCTATCATCGAAAAGGTCATCAAGAAAGGTAACCCGGCTACAACAACAATGGCTAATCAATTCATAATATATGGCTAAATTTACAAGACTCCAGGTCTACCAGGTCATGGAGGAGACGGGAATAATCCCGGTTTTTTACCACCCCGACGTGGAAGTCGCGAAAGCGGCAGTAAAAGCGTGCTACGAGGGCGGTATCCGGGCATTTGAGTTCACTAACCGGGGCGACTTCGCTCACGAGGTGTTCACTGAACTGGTTAAATGGGCAGATGCAACATGTCCGGAGATGATTATGGGAGTAGGCTCCGTGGTCGATGTACCCACCGCCGCGCTGTACATCCAATTGGGCACCAACTTCGTGGTAGGCCCATTGCTCAACCCCGACATCTTCAAGGTTTGTAACCGCCGACAAATAGCTTACTCCCCGGGATGCGCAACACCATCAGAAATCGGCCTCGCTCAAGAACTGGGCGCTGAAATCGTGAAGGTGTTCCCTGGAGGCAACGTGGGAGGTCCCTCGTTCGTGAAGAACGTGAGAGGTCCTATGCCGTGGTCAAAGATCATGGTGACAGGTGGGGTGGAACCCACCGAAGAGAATCTATCGGCCTGGTTTAACGCGGGTGTCTCCTGCGTTGGGATGGGGTCAAACCTGTTCCCGAAAGAGGCAATAAAGAGAGGGGATTGGTCAGCAGTCACCCAGCTGTGCCGTAACAGCCTCTCGATCGTGAAGAGAGTAAGAGTTCATTAAAATTATATTAAGTACAACGAGTTATGAATAAACTTCAAAAAGGACAAACGAAAATGACCAATCACCGCTGGACGATATGTCTCATGCTGTTTTTGGCAACGACCATTAACTACCTGGATAGGCAGGTGTTATCGCTCACTTGGGCCAATTTCATAGCGCCTGAGTTTCATTGGACAAACAGCGATTACGGAACCATCAGCGGGTTGTTCTCGCTCTTTTACGCGGTGTCGATGCTGTTCGCGGGAAAGTTTGTAGACTGGATCGACACGAAAAAAGGATACTTATGGGCCATTGGCGTCTGGTCGTTCGGGGCAATTGCCCACGCATTCTGCGGACTGTTAACGTCGGGCATCGTGGCGGGCGAATGGACCATGAACTTTGCAAATGCACGTGAGGCCATAAGCACCGTTAGTGATGTCTCGTTAGTGGTATCAGTGAGTGTGACGCTGTTCGTGTTCGCCCGCTTGGTACTAGCGATCGGTGAAGCGGGCAACTTCCCGGCTGCCATCAAGGCTACGGCCGAGTATTTCCCGAAGAAAGACCGGGCGTACGCGACCAGCCTTTTCAACTCAGGCGCCCAGATTGGCGCACTGCTTGCCCCGTTAAGCATCCCCTTTATCGCGAAAGCATGGGGCTGGGAAATGGCCTTTATCGTGATTGGTGCGTTGGGTTTCATCTGGATGGGCTTCTGGGTGTTTATTTACGACAAGCCTGAGAAGAGCAAGAAGGTGAACGCGGCAGAGTTGGCGTACATCAACCAAGACGATGAGGCGGACGCTGCGCTGATCGATCAAGAGGTCACTGAAAGCAGCGGAAAGAAGGTCTCTTTTAAGCAGGCATTCCGGTACAAGCAGACCTGGTCGTTTGCCGTTGGCAAATTCCTAACCGATGGGGTGTGGTGGTTCCTGCTTTTCTGGGTACCTGCCTACCTGAACTCGGTGTACGGGCTCGATTCCACGCAAAGTGCACCGCACGTGTTCTTGGTATACCTCATATCCATGATCTCCATTATCGCGGCGGGCTACTTCCCCGCTTACTTCATGAACAAGAAAAAGATGGATCCCTACCAAGGGCGCATGAGAGCCATGCTCCTGTTCGCCATGTTCCCAGTACTTATCCTGTTCGCCCAACCACTGGGCAGGATATCTATATGGATACCCGTCGTGCTCATCGGAATCGCCGCAGCAGCACACCAGTCCTGGTCGGCCAACATCTTCTCCACGGTGAGCGATATGTTCCCGAAACACGCGGTAGCTACCATCACCGGTATCGGTGGAATGGCCGGGGGATTAGGTTCCTTCCTCATTAACCAGAGTTCTGGCATCCTGTTTGATCACACGGAGAAGGTGGGAACATCGTTCATGGGATTCCAAGGTATCGAAGCTGGTTACTTCATCATATTCTGCATCTGTGCATTCGCCTACCTCATCGGGTGGAGCATCATGAAAACGCTCGTGCCGAAGTACCAGCTTATCACAGACCTGTAGGTTGTTCGTGATTAAAAGAAAAATGCAATCAAAAACGTGCAAGTGATTAAGACACGTTCAAGAAAATCACAAATCACGAAGTGAAAAATCGAGTAGGAGGAAAATAAAATAGGTTTTCCTCCTATTCTATTTTCCGACCTCTCACACCACCGTATGTACTTACGTGTAAGGCGGTTACATTAGAGTGGATTACGAAACAACTGTTTGTAGCTATCTGATAGGCAGTACGCCAACTTAATGTTTTCTCAACTCCAAGTGAGATAAGAAAACGAACGATACCGGTTACTCGTTTACATTGCTTTAGACGGTAACATTTTAGTCGGCGGCGAAGCCAACCGTCTAACTTTTCAAGTTTGCTTTTCATTGAAGCATACTTGAAATATTGTAACCAACCTCTTAGCAACATTTCAAGTTCTCGCGAGATTTGCTCGAAACTTACCCCACGATGACGTCGAGTAATGGATTTGAGTTTCATCTGTGTATAAGGTTATTTCTGCCCCTTGACATTGTCTTTTACTATTCTAAAAAAAACTCATCAACTCTAATGTTTCTACCCTTCGCTCCACTCTCGTTACAAGAGCTTCTTAGCTACTATGGCGTCTGCTGACTTCTGTATAACGGCTTTGCTACAACAGTTCGCCCGTCTTCGCCTCCACCTGTCTTATACAGACCTCCTACGGTAAACTCATACTTCTTTCGCCGTGAATGACACGATTTACTACCCTTGTTTCTCGTCCAATTATCGGGCTTCGCGGTCCAATGCCCACTTACCCACAAGGTAAGCCTCGTATCGTGTTCCTGTCCATTCATTCACGGGTTTGTCGCTGGCTTCCTTCAAATTTGCCCTCACGGGCAACACCCTTGCCGTTGACTAACGCTTCCTATTGGCAGGCACGTTCGGGACTTGCACCCTATAGATGTATGGTATGCGTAGCGCACAACGCGCAAAAAGGTCGCCCCATGATGGGGCGACCTTTTTGTTAATCATCTCCTGACAGCTATTTGGTCGCGATAATCTGCGGGTGATTGTCCCGTTATTTTCTTAAAATACAGGTAAAAGTTGCTTCGACTAACAAACCCTACCTGTTGGGCTATTTGATTGAGTGAAACTTCGGGATAATCGGCAATAAGCTCTTGTGCTTTACGAATGCGCAATTGAATACGCCAGGTGCGAAAATCAGACGACATATGGTCCCGGAAATAGCCGCGAAAAAATGTCAGGTCAGTACCCAATAAGTTGACTATCTCTTCGGTACTGATGTCTCCTCTCATATATTCTTCATTCAAAACCCATTGTTCAAGCGAATTCTTTAATTTCGCCTCTTTAGAGGAATCTTTTTCGGTGGGACTTTCAGATAAAAGTTGTTCCGGTCCGCGGGTTATAGTGGAAACTTGTTCCGATTTACTGGTTGTCGCCGAAAGATAGAAGTCAATTTTTGTCACATAATTGGAGAAGCGAATTACAAACCAGGTATAAAAAACGAGGTATGAGATCACGAACCAGTAATCTATCCAAATTGGGAAATAGGTAGAAACGGAAGCTATTACGCCTATCGAAAGGGCAGCAAAAAAACTGGTTTTCACCCAACTGAGTCGTCCTTGCTCATCCTCGTCATAATAATCCTCCAATTGCTTGAGACTCAGTGCGTACTTCTTAATAAAAAGACGGGTATAAAAAAAGAGCAGGCATATATAAGAGAGTACACCAATATTCACAACTAAGCGGTAATTTTCTATAGATAACGCTGTTGCTAAATAGAGTATAATCGTCCCGGATATAATCGTTATGTGCCATAGAATTTGTCGACGTGTCACATAGGTGGGTTGTAGAATAGAAAGCAACGTATAGGTAAAGAACATCGATTGAAGGGCTGATACGGCAGGAGTAATAATTTCAATATGCCTTGAATCACTGTTCTCCGCGTAAAAGAAGGATAAAAAAAGGGAGATTGCCAGCATGAAATAAGCCCCTGCAATAAATCCTCTTGAAAGACGCAAATTAAAGGTTCTCTCCTCCACCCTGATGCGGAAACCAATTAGCACAATGCCTAATATGGTGAGCACTATAGCCGCGATAAAATATACTGATGTAAATAAGTCAGGCCACATAAATATCAACAGTAACGAAATAATACGAACCGGACATGTCGATATGAATCCGCTGTCAATGCTTGTCAACGTTCAAAAGTAGTAAAAAAATCCTGTTCCGCAAATGCGTCCGCATTTAAAATAACAAATCCGCGGAAATTCATTCTCAACTCCAGCAAATGGTGTAATTACTGGTCTATTTCGTGCAAAAATACAAAATAGACCATCAACCCTCTTTTTTTCCTTGTCAAGACATAGTAGTTTTGCAGAAAATTTATGGAGATATTGTTAATCCTATTTCTACCATCTCTATAAAGCAAGATACTTTCAATATAATTAATCAATTAAACCCAAAAATTAAAATTTATTGAAATGATAAAGGGAACTTTTACAACTGTCACGTTGGCGGCATTGATATTTTTCGTCGGTTGTGCCGACCTGGATGAAGTTTGGAGCGAGATTGATCTCCTGAAAAAGAAAAAAACGGAGCAAATTAAGGAGATGGAAGAACAAAAGGAGCAGTTTGCCGCGTTAGAGGCTTTGTTGGAGAACTTGGAACAGTTGACGAGTAACGCAAACTCGGAAATCACCTCTATCAAGGGGCTGGTAGACGCCTTGACCAATCGGTTGAGCGTGGTATCCTACAAGGAGCTGGCCGACATGAGTGGCTACGAGCTTACCATGAGCGACGGCAGCAGGATCGCCCTGAAGCATGGTACCGACGGTACTGACGGTAAGGATGGAAAAGACGGTGCTGACGGAAATGACGGCGTCAATGGCGTCACACCCGACATCAGCGTTAAACTACATGACGATGGTCTTCTCTACTGGACCATTAACGGCGAGTTCCTGCTCGATGCCGACGGCAAGATGATACCGGCGCAAGGTAAGGATGGCAAGAACGGTAAGGACGGTAAGGACGGTAAAGACGGTGCTGACGGTGCTCCGGGCAAGGATGGTAAAGATGGTGCTGACGGTGCTGACGGTGCTAAAGGTGATGCCGGCAAGGATGGTGTTACCCCGCAGTTAAGGATCAACGCCGACCTCTATTGGGAGGTGAGCCTTGACGGTGGTACAACGTGGCAACTCTTGATGGATGCCGACAATAACCCGATAAAGGCGCAAGGTCCACAAGGGCCTCAAGGCCCTGAGGGTCAACAGGGTGCTACAGGCGAACAAGGTCCTCAAGGTCCTACGGGCCCGGCGGGCGAAAAAGGTGACCCCGGCAAAGACGGCGATGCTAACCTCACCATCACCGAAACCGACGATGCCTTCACCATTATCTATAAAGGTGTAACCTTCACTATTCCCAAGGCACCCCCAGCAATTAACCCGCTCAGCCTTGTTGCCGAGTATAATGTAAATACGGCGGGCACCGGTTTCGTGACGAGCTTGACCGCATGCTCCGGAAGCGGTTACTTTGCCTTTACCAATGCAGTTACCCAATTCAGCGATATCACGATTGGCGACAAAAAGTACCACCTGCCGAGCAAAGAAGAGTGGAAATCTATCGTCCCGGAGTCTAACACTTGGGTGAAATTCACAGAGGAGAATGCTTCTTATAACGATGTCAGCGAAACCGTGACTATTAAAGGTGAAAGCATCACCATGAAGAGCGACTATCGCACCGGTGTAAATGGTATCACTTACGCGCTTCGCTACAAGGGTACTGATATGGTATCGGCCTGGAAGTACGAGTACATTAGCGATGGTAATAACACCCATATGAAGATAACTTCACGCATGCTGAAGGGGCAAGCGCCTGTAATTGTGGATGATATAAAGTTAGATAGTTTTTGGAGCAGTAATACCGAGGATGATGTGATCCGCTACTTCCCTGCCGGAGGTATGCAATATTACTGGTATGGAATGCTTTTCAAAGACGGAATAGGCACTAAAGGTTATTTTTTCTCTTCGACCACTAATCCTGATAATTCGTATAATTAGGGTCTGCTGAATAAGTCACATCACTTTGATACCCAGTAAAATATATCTATTTTTTCTTGCTAAAATGCAAGGTTTTATTTAAATTTGTATCTAAATCCTTGCAGTTATGTTCAAATATCGTTCACAAAAACAGTTGTCTATTTTTGACTTTCATACCGACTTTGAAAGTAAACTAGACCCAAGCAATCGTTGGGTTAAAATGGCTAAAATGCTTGATTGGGACAAGCTAGCCGAGGTTTATGCCAAAAATTTTTCTCCCAACATGGGTGCAAGCAGTATAGACGCGCGTATCGTTATTGGCGCTTTGATTATCAAGCACCTGGAAAAGAAGGATGACCGGGGAACCATTGAAGCCATTCAAGAAAACCCCTACATGCAATATTTCCTGGGGCTTGATCATTTCACGTTTAAGCCTGTGTTTGACCCCAGCCTTTTCGTGCATATTCGTAAGCGCCTGGGCAATGAAGCTTTTGACGCGATGAATCAAATCGTCATTTCAGGAGCACTCGGCATCGAGCATCAAAACGCTGACGATAAGGATGTTGGTGATGAGGGTGACGGGGACGTCCATCCCGATGACACTTCAAAATCGAGTGAAAGCGCGAAAAACCCCGTTCCCAATAAAGGAAAACTGCAATTGGATGCAACGGTTTGCGATGCTTACATCAAGTATCCAACGGACCTGAACTTGTTGAATGAAAGCCGTGAAAAAGCTGAAGAATTACTCGATAAGCTTCTTAAAGTTCTCGACATCAAAGAAAGACCCCGAACCTATCGCCGCGTTGCCCGTAAAGACTACTTGAAGCTTGCAAAGAAAAAGAACAAAAGCAAAAAGGAAATCCGTAAAGGTATCCGAAAGCAGTTAGGGTACTTGAAGCGAGACATCAACTACATTCGTAACATACTGGATAATAATGAACTCGCGATAAAGGTGCTTGACAAGCAAGAACAGGTGTACTGGGAAACCATACAGGAACTCTACCGTCAGCAGGAACAGATGTATCGCACTCGTACTAATAGTATCGAGCATCGCATCGTCTCTATTCATCAACCTTTTATCCGTCCCATCGTTCGCGGTAAAGACGGGAAGAGGGTTGAATTCGGTTCTAAAATCAACGTCAGCCTGGTAAATGGTTACACCAGGATTAACCAGTTTGACTTCGAGGCTTTTAACGAGGGTACTTTTCTTAAAGACCAGGTGGAAGCTTATAAAGCGTTCCACGGGTTTTACCCTGAACTTGTTCAAACCGATGATATTTACATGTCTCGCGACAACAGGAACTACCTGAAGGGACTGGGCATTCGTCACACGGGAAGGCCGCTTGGTCGAAAGCCGAAGAAGGAGACACTAAGCAGGTACCAACGAGAAAAACTCAAGAAAGAGAAAAACGAGCGTAATCAAGTTGAAGGCAAGTTCGGACAAGGGAAAGCCGGTTACGATCTGAACAAGATAAAGGCACGTTTGGCTGATACTCACGAGAGCTGGGTGGCATCTATCGTGTTTGTAATGAATATCCTGCGAGCAATGGAGGATATTTTTTGGCAATTTTTCAAAGAACGTTTTTTTTGTATTTTTTCTCAACTAAAACTGATGGAAAACCTATCGTCGTCTTACAAAATGGTAAAAGTCGCGTAAGGTTTTTCAGCAGACCCTAATTATCTTTTATTCACCTTAGTACAAGCCAAATGTACTTACGCTACAGAAACAACACTTCAGAATGTACGCCTGTTCGAAACGGTAAATTGATTTGTCGTACTGTAGAATTTTCGCGGCATTCGATTAGGGTTGTGCCCTATTAGCCAACCCATCTTACGCGGGAGTTCCTAATGATTTAGCAAAAATTAGCAATAACTATAATTAATCATCATGAAGAAATTTCTTACAATAATAACTCTTTTGGGGATGTTCCTTCTTGTCGGCTGTGTTGACCTGGATGAAGTCTGGAACGAGTTAGAGTCCCTGAAAAAGCAAAACGCGGAGCAAGCCAAAGAGCTGGAGAAAGAAAATGCAAAGTTCGCTGCATTCGAGGAGTGGTATAAGAAGGTGGAGAAAAATGACGAGCAGTGCCAACTCGGAGATCACCTCCATCAAGGCGCTGATAGATGCCCTGACCAATCGGTTGAGCGTGGTATCCTACAAGGAGCTGGCCGACATGAGTGGCTACGAGCTTACCATGAGCGACGGCAGCAAGATCACCCTGAAGCATGGTACCGACGGTACTGACGGTAAGGATGGAAAAGACGGTGCTGACGGCAAGGATGGTGTCAACGGCGTTACACCCGAAATCAGCGTTAAACTACATGACGATGGTCTTCTCTACTGGACCATTAACGGCGAGTTCCTATTCGATGCCGACGGTAATATGATACCGGCGCAAGGTAAGGATGGCAAGGACGGTAATGACGGTAATGACGGTAGTGACGGCGCAGACGGTACTCCGGGCAAGGATGGTAAAGATGGGGCTGACGGCGCTCAAGGTGCTCAAGGTGCTGACGGCAAGGATGGTATTACCCCGCAATTAAGGATCAACGCAGACCTCTATTGGGAGATGAGCCTTGACGGTGGTACAACGTGGCAACTCTTGATGGATGCCGACAATAACCCGATAAAGGCGCAAGGGCCCCAAGGGTCTCAAGGCCCTGAAGGTCAGCCGGGTGCTGAGGGTGAACAAGGGCCCCAAGGGCCTCAAGGCCCCACGGGCGAGAAGGGTGCCCCCGGCCAAGACGGCGATGCCAACCTCACCATTACCGAAACTGACAATGCCATCACCATTGTTTACAAGGGTGTTACCTTTACCATTCCCAAAGGTCCTCTGCCTCTACCTACCATGACTCTGATCACTAAAAAGAGCGTAAACGGAACCATCATTTTATTTATTGATGCCGCCCCTGCCGACCAAGCAGCCATGTGGATAGACCTCAATAACAACGGTATAATGGACACGGGCGAAAACGACATTTTGTTTGGTAATTTTAAGAATTACACCTTCACCGCACAAACCGTTACCATTCATGGAAAGGCAACTCTTTTGGGTTGTGGCGACAACCAACTCGTTGCGCTTGATGTGAGTAAGAATACTGCATTACAGACTCTGACTTGTGTCGGCAACTTACTTACCTCGCTTGACGTAACCCAAAACACCGAGTTAAAGACGCTGGACTGTGACGGAAACTCACTCACGGTGCTTGATGTGACGAAAAACATCGCATTAGAGATGCTGCGTTGTAGTGAGAACTCACTTACCGTGCTTGACGTAACCCAAAACACCGCATTAGAGACGTTCAGTTGTTACAGCAACCAACTCACCGCGCTCAATGTAGCCAATAACCCAAAATTAAGTGTGCTGAATTGTCACACTAACCAACTCACCGCGCTTGACGTAACCAATAACATAGAACTAGAGAAGCTCTATTGTTACGGGAACCAAATAAAACAGGTGGAAATGGAGGTTTTGGTCAATAGTCTGGTCAATAGAACCGGTAAAGATCCTGCAGGTGAGTTTTACGTACACAACTCTAATGCACCAACCAATGTTATTACCAAAGAGCAAGTGGCTACAGCAACGGAAAAAAACTGGAAGGTGTTTGACATAAATGGCAATGACTATGAGGGCGTAAGTGCTTTCTCCATGACCCTTACCACCAACAAGGGCGTGGGCGGAACCTTAAGTTTAGTTATTGATGCCGCCGCGGGCGACCAAACCGGTGTCTGGATAGACCTCAACGACAATAAGGTAAAGGATGCGGACGAAGGCGATATCGCGTTCAATGCTTCTAAAAATTACACCTTCACTACGCAAACCGTTACCATTTATGGCAAGGTAAACAGGCTGGTTTGTTCCGGAAACAACCTCACCGCGCTTGATGTAACCCGGAACGCCGAGTTAAAAAACCTGGATTGTTCCATGAACCAACTCACCACGCTTGATGTAAGCAAGAACACCGTATTACAGTACCTTTATTGTTACGCCAACCAACTCATCGCGCTTAACGTAACCAATAATACTGAATTAGAGCATCTCTATTGTTACGGGAACCAAATAAAAGACGCGAGAATGGAGACGCTGGTCAATAGCCTGGTTGATAGAACCTCCACAACCGAAGGTGAGTTTCGCGTACATAGTTCTGTTAATCCTACTAATGTCATTTCCAAAGAACAGATAGCTAAGGCAAAGGAAAAAAACTGGAAGGTGACTGACCAAAATGGTAGCGACTACGAGGGTATAGACATTTTCTCCATGACCCTTACCACCAGCAAGAGCGTAGGTGCGACCATTAATTTAGTGCTTTATGCTCACCCTGACGATCGAGACGAGGTGTGGATAGACTTTAATAACAACGGAATAAAAGATCCTGGCGATGATGATGTTCAGTTTGAGATTTCTAAGCACTACACCCTCAAGGCGCAAACATTTACCATCTACGGTAAAGTGACCATGTTTGGTTGTCCCGATAACGAAATCACCTCGCTTGACGTAACCAAAAACACCCTGTTAGAGGGTCTGTACTGCAACAACAATTTGCTCACCTCGCTTGACTTAAACAAAAACAGTGAACTCAAGCGGCTGGAATGTTACTCGAACCAAATCAAAAAAGCGGCAATGGATAACTTGGTAAACTCCATGACCGATCGCATGGGACGAGAGGCAGGAAAATATAAGATGGGTTGGGGCGGTAATGAATTCGATGATTTCCATACAAACATTCTCACCTCAAAGAATTGGAATCCACTTTGATTTTTCGGAAGTGCTATTTAATAATATTTTGTATCAACTATAATCGATCAATATGAAAAAGTTTTTCACAACAATAACTCTTTTGGGTATGTTCCTTCTCGTCGGCTGTGTTGACCTGGATGAAGTCTGGAATGAGATAGATTCCCTGAAAAAGCAAAACACGGAACAGGCTAATGAGTTGGAGAAGAGAAAGGCGAAACTCGCTCAGTATAACGCGTGGTTAGAGCACTTGAAGCAGTTGACGAGTGATGCCAACTCGGAAATTGGTTCCATCAAGGGGCTGATAGACGCCCTGTCCAATAAGGTTAGCGTGGTATCCTACAAGGAGCTGGAGGACAAGAGCGGCTACGAGCTTACCATGAGCGACGGCAGCAAGATCATCTTGAAGCATGGTAAAGAGGGTGCCGATGGCAAGGATGGCAATGAGGGCGCAGACGGCAAGGATGGTGACAACGGAGTTGCACCTGACATCAGCGTTAAACTACACGATGATGGCCTGCTCTACTGGACCATCAACGGCGAGTTCCTGCTCGATGCCAATGGCAATATGATACCGGCGCAAGGTAAGGATGGTGTCGACGGTAAAGATGGTAAAGATGGGGCTGACGGGGCTAACGGTGCTGATGGTAAAGATGGTAAAGATGGTAAAGATGGGGCTAACGGTGCCAAAGGTGCTCAAGGTGCTGACGGCAAGAATGGTATCACCCCGCAGTTAAGGATCAACGCTGAATTCTATTGGGAGATAAGCCTTGACGATGGTACAACATGGCAACTCTTGATGGATGCCGACAAAAACCCAATAAAGGCGCAAGGCCCTCAAGGCACACAAGGCCCTGCCGGTCAGCCTGGTGATGCGGGCGAACAAGGTCCCGAAGGTCTCCAGGGCGATAAGGGTGAACCAGGTGAAGACGGCGATCCCCTACTCACTATCACCGAAACCGACGATGCCATCACCATTATTTACAAGGGTGTTACCTACACCATTTACAAGGAAGTCGGACCCACGGGCCCCCCGTTAAACCCGCTTAGCCTGGTAGCCGAGTATAACGTGAACCCTGAAGGCACCGGTTTCGTAACTAGCAAGACCGCCTGCACAGGAAGTGGTTACTTTAATTTCGATGACGCTATTACCAAATTCACTGATATCACTATTAGTGGCGATAGGTACCATCTGCCGAGCGAAAAAGAGTGGCTTTCTATTGCCCCAAAGGCTATTAATTCTGCAGATCATTACGTGGAATTTAAAGATGACGACACGAATACTTATAATAATGTCGATGAAACTGTGAGGATCAAGGGCCGTGATACCACGATAACCAGCGACTATCGTACCGGTGTAATCACTTACGCGCTCCGCTACAAGGGTACCGACATGTTGTCAGCCTGGAAGTACGAGTGCATTAGTGATGGGGATAACAGCCACGTGAAGATAACTTCACGTAACATGAAGGACCTGGCAGCTATTACAGTGGATGAGATAAAGCAACCGAGTTTTTGGAGTAACAATACAGAGAATGATGTAATCCGCTACTTCCCAGCCGGTGGCTTTACCAATGACGGGGTGACGTTTGAAAGAAGGGAAGAGACTGGTTTTTACCGATCGTCCACACCCTCCTGGCAAGACGATAAAGCGATGACTTGGGATTTCTACTCTGGCTACTGTATAAACGGTAGCGCTCAAGGGAGTAGGAGTCAAGGCAACACTGTCCGCTTGTTCCTGACAGTAGAGTAATTCTGCATTTCGCCATGTACTACACGAGAACGGCTACTTCGACCTCTGCTGACTTCTCGATACTCGTTGTTACTATCCACGAGGGGACTATCGAGACCTTACGGGATAAGCCATACATCTTTCATCGTTTACTCGCCTAATCTACGCGTCAAGGTTACGGTTGCCTTTGGGAACTTCGTTGTCTTTGGCCAACTTGTCCGCTTGATACGCCTTGGTATCAGGTTCCTGTTCGTCGAGCCACGAGTTCGCTATTGCTTCCTCTCTCCCGAGCGTTACCACTCGAAACTTGCAAGTCGCTATGGGGTTCGTCGGCAACTACGCCCCGGGTGGACTTTCACCACAGATGTATGACATGCCCGTCATACGCAAAAAGGCCTTGCGCTTGAAAACGCAAGGCCTTGATTTTGTGGTGGTCCCAACTGGGCTTGAACCAGTGACCCCCTGATTATGAGAAACAACGTATTTCTATTTATTTTATTTCATTTATTATCAATTTACTGTTAATTAGACACTGCCCTATTTTTCCATTTGCTTTTATTTTCACTTCACTTCATTTAATTATTGTTTTTGTTCAACAATAATTCAACATTGGACTGACTTAAATCATAATTCCTAATTTCCTAATAACTGATGTTTCTAGAACTGCAAGTATTGCAATAGTTGCAATCGTTGCAGTTAATGTAATAACTACTGCTATTCTCGCTATATTACTTATTGTAAAAAATATATATCTTAACCTTTACTGGTTAATGTCTAATACGGATGGGCATTTTATACACATCCATTATCCGCTAAACTATAAAAACCACTATTGCTTATTACCAAGTGGTCTAATAGATTTATATCCATAAGCCTGCAAGCTTCTTTGAGTTTCTTGGTAATCTTGATGTCTGCATCACTTGGGGTTAAGTTACCCGATGGATGATTGTGAACCAATATTATTGATGATGCAGCCGTTTTAAGAATAACAGCCAACAAAAGCTTTACATCAATGATAGAGCTATTAGTGCCACCTTTTGAAACATCATATACACCGAGTACTCTATTCGCGTTGTTAAGCAGTATTAGTTTAACGTTCTCCTGTATCTCAATGGTACTTTTATCATACCGGTCTATAATAAATTCATAGACTTTCTCACTATCTGTCAACTGCACCGTGTTAGGATTCTTGTTCTTGTAATAAATATAAATTTCAGAGGCTTCCATAGAAAAAATAAAAAATCCCCTCTACCTTTAATGGTATGATAGAGGGGATGGTTTAATCAGTTAACTAACTCAGGTTCGAAAATGTCCTTTCTTGCAAAAGAATTAAAGTCAGGAATATATTCCTCTCTTGGTTTTCCCTCTTGCTGTACGCTTTCAAGATTTCCAGGCAGGAACAACCACCTATGAGAGAGGATGAGTATTTCTCCCGTTTCCTTCACCGTGTACTCATAAGGGTCGCATTCTTGCTTTACGATTTCACCTTCCAACTCCTTACCAACAAGTTTTGAGCAAGTTACCTTACCAAAAGTGGTTGGTATAAATGCGCGCTTAGAGGTCGCGTAATAGTTCCCAGTAGTCTGACTTCTCACTAAATCAAAACCACCTTCAACTTCCAAGACGTAGAAAGAAGTTCCATCTTCTTTTTGTCTCTCCTTGTAGTTTGTAATAGTTACCATAGTTGTAAAAGTTTTTTGAGTTGATTACCATTGAGATATTGGAAAATAATTAATTCCTGTGCCGAAAAAATCAATTTTCCTCAATGCACGGGGGAGACTATCTTTCCCGCAGAGATTGGCGGGGGCTTGAAATGGGAGAGATTACGCGTGAATAATATTAGGCTGTCAAAAAATTTTACCAGATTTTTTTATTAGACGAAAACCAAAATAAATCCTTTTAAAAGTTACAACATTGCAACTTTGTAAAAGACAGATTCCAATTAAGTAATTTGGTATGAAAATAGAAAGGAGATTAATTAAGGTCAGGTATAAAAGTTAATTATTCATGTTGGTCAACTATATCTACTAATTGCGATAGAGGTACTCCCAACGCTTTACTTATTCTATAAAGTGTTAGGATTGTAGGATTGGTTCTCCCTTGTTCAATGCGAGAAATGTTTGAGGTGTCAATATTGCCTTCCATTTTAGCGGCAACATCCATTTGAGTCAAACCTTTAGATTCTCGTATTAATCGAATATTACCCCCTACTTTAACAAGTAATTCTTTTTTCTGCATCTATATGTGTATGACTTTCAAAGAAAAGATTTATCTTTGGAGTCGGCATTGTCATATATGACACATTATTAAGGTTCAAGAAAATATTATGAAGAAAAAAGCTCTATTAATAACATCAATTATTTTAGCACTTTCTGTAAGTGCACAAACCAACAGTTGGGTAAGAAAAGAGATTGGTAATGGTTTATCGGTAAGTTTTCCTACAGCTCCAACTTATAACCTAAATGAGCTTGGTTCTACCTATACTGCTCAAAATTCAAATTGTGTTTTTATGGTAATGATAACGCACAACGTGATTGCTAAAGATTATGATAAATTTGTGTTAGCTGAAAGTAAATGGACTGAAAATGAGAAAAGAACGATTGCTTATGCATTTCTGGATAATTTTGTTAAGGGAAGAATTGATAGTGCGGGAGGTAAGAATGTGACTTCATCAAACGTGAAAGTTGGGGGTTTTTATGGAAAAAAGCTTGAATACTCCGCTGTAAATATATTAAACGGTGAGGTTGGAAAACGTTTTGGCATTGCCTTGGCACTTTTAAAGTATAATAAAGTTATAAGTTTTGAATGTTGGTATTTAAACAATTCAACTGCATCTGAAAGCGATAAGAATCTGTTTTTCAACTCAATAAAAAAACAATAGTATAATGAAAAGATCTAACATTTTTATTTTACTGATACTTCTTTATTCCTTTTGCTTGTTTGACTCATACGGACAAACAAATAATATACAAGGAACATCAAAGTCAGAAATAGATAGGCTGTCTGACATCTATAAAGACACAAAATCGATAACCTTATCGACTCCACACGGCAAATTAGAAGGTTCTGTTTTTGTTAATACAAATGATGTGAATAAACCTGAATCTGTTTTCATTGCAGGAGTTTCAACAAATAAACCAGCAATCGTTGCTCACCTAACAAATACAATTAATATGAAAATGAAGCAAGGTTATAAACCGATAAGGGACTACACTACTGGATATGGTTCATATTCGGATTTATTTGAGCTTCAAATGATGCTGCTTAATTTGGAAAATAATAGAAGCTACGAGATGGCTTTTACAAAAGGACAAATGAGTTTTCGGGCTGGCGTTGCACTAAACGTGAATTTAGTAGAAAGAAATAGTGAGTATGGAATAAATCCCTATGACAAAGTGGTTGATGGTTTTTTATGGTATATAGAAACAAAAGATTCAAAACGAGTTGTTGGCTCAAAGGGATCCGAGTTTATCTTTTAATCTGTAAAATAAGTATTCGTGTAATCATGTCAACATGAAATTTTTATCCGAAACTCATGTTGCTAAGATTAATTCGTAAAATGAAAAGGATCATACTTTTATTGTTATTCAGTACATTGATGATGTCTGCTACTGCACCAGAAGTTTCACAATCTGGTTCAGTTTATATTTGCATGAGCAAAAATGCTTATGCATTTCACAAGTATAAAACTTGTAATGGGTTACAACGATGCAGCAAGGAAATAAAAAAAGTAAGCGTAGCACAAGCTGAAAAAGCTGGATATAGGAAATGTAAAATTTGTTATTAATTGATTGTTTTCTTGGTAAAACCCATATAATACATCCTGAGTGTTACGAATATGGCTGCTAAAGAATATAATGAAGCTAACAAGCAAGTAAGAGATATTTTTAAAAATAATGCTCGAAAATATTTAGGTGTTCATCCAGAACATGCTTTTGAAGATTACGTAGTTGCTCCTTATAAATTCAAATCATGTCGAGAAACATGTTTTATCTCTCTGTAAAAACCATCGAAAAATAAAATTCAAGAAATCCTTTTTAAGCATTTCCATCATTTTCTTCAAGTTCCAAGCTGTTGCTGCCAAGTAAGCGTTAACCTGTATGCCCTTTTCGCCCCACAGGTAATTCTGCTCCATGCGGAAATCTTTTTTAAGATGCCCTAAAACAGGTTCGATCGCGGCCCTGGCCCTGCATTTTTCCCGTTTCCGTCTTTTCTGGTAAGGCGTTTGGCTTGCCTTGGGCTTGTCGGGCGTGATAACGGTGACACCTTTTATTTGCCTTCGCCCTTTCCCGCCACGATCATAAATTAACTCTCTTGGTAGTTTCAACTTGTTGCCTTCCATCTGCTCGAGTAACGGTTCTATCGTGTCACCATCGTAAGGGTTTTCCAAAAATGCTTTTACTGCCGTGATTATCTTCCGTCCTTTCCTGCCCGTGGTTATGATCCCCACTTTATTGCCGAACTCGTACTGCTTATGTGCCTTTCCCTTGGCGATACAGCGAGTAAAGGGTTTATGGAGGCTGTAAATTTTATCCTTGTCGTCTTTTTGTTGATTTACAGCACGCTTGTAAAGTGAAAGTTCCTGTTCGTATCGCTTTTTTTGCTCATCGTTCATTTCGCGTTCAAGTTCCCTGAGCAGGGTATTGGCTATGGTTTTCAAACGACGTTTGGCTTTCCTGGCCTGTTTCACCCGTTTTGGATGTTTGCCGTTGTAAGTGTCTCGAACCAACTGTTTACTTACTCGCGTGTAACGCTGGCGTTGCTTGATCTTCTCCTTACCGGCGATTGCGTTGCACTTGTCAATGACTTTTTTGCACAGCTTGGCATCGGTAGGGAAAGTAGTGTTGTTCTCTTGGACGGTCGTGTCTGAAAGCACGAAGTTTGCCTGACCCGGTGGCTTTTTCCCGTGAAGCCGCACGCTGTACGCGAATATTTTTCCTATCCCTTCTTCACCTACACGGTTACGAAAATGAACGAAGTCGCTCGGGTCAAAAGGGAACTCGTGTTCGAAAAACTCGCACCCGCAGAAGTATTGAAAGTAAACATCTCGAATCCAGTACTCGGGAACACGTTCATCTCCAAGATTGTACAAGTGCTTCAAAAGCAAGCAACCAACCATCAAGCGGATTGGCACGCTCGGGGCACCTCGTTCCGAGTAGAGAGGGGCAAATTCTTCCTCGAAATAAGACCAATCGATCTTGTCTGCCAGCAGAACAAGCTCGTGATTCATATCGATGAAATCTTTCAGCATCGGGCGAAACAAATCGCGTTGTCCTTTTTCCGGTAATTTTCCTAACATGATTTGCAGTGTTTTAGCACGTGAAGATACGAAATCCTGCAATAACAGACAACCTTTTTCGATGATATTTTATTGAATATCAAGAAAGTAAATGTCTTTTAAGGAGCGACTACGTAACCTCTTTTCTTAACACGGAAGGTGTTAATAGAGAAGATGTTGATAAACTTTTTTATTATATAGCCGATGGTTATTATGAAGCGAAAGGTCAAAAGTTTTCAGAAAATAAACAAGAGATAGATATAACCTATGACATTATATTCAATCCTGATAAAGCTATAGAAAATGTTCATGAGTTATTAAGTATTAGTAGTTGTGAAGAAGAGGAGGAATCTTTTGAATGTATTGTAGTACACGACATGTTTGTTGATTCTGATATCAACATAGATAGAGCTAATGAAACTAAGCAGATTCTTGAAAAGAAGGATATAAAAACAGATAATCTTGAAGAGAAAGAAGAAAAGAAATCTGAAAAAATAGTGAAACCTCGCAAATATGGTATATTAACATTTGCTGCTGCTTATATAGCATTTCATACTGTGCTTGTTGCCTTTTTCGTGGGTGATGGAATAGATAATAAAACATATGGTATTTTTATAGGAGTGGCATTTTTTTTGTATTACATTGATTTTTTTGTACAAGATTTTATTCAAGAAAGAGAGGAATACAAGAAACGGAAAAGAAAAAAGATAGATAATGAAAAATAAAAAACTAATCCGGAAACTTTTAAAAGCTTGTATTTCCAATAAGCCATACACTTTTTTACCATATTTGTATCTATGTAAAAGAGTGCACACCGGCTTTCCAACCAAATGGAGATATTATCAATGTTTATGCGGGCTGTTAAAAAAACGTTTTCATGTTGAAGAAGATAAACCTGTTGGGAAAATAACAGTAGTTGTAAAACCTTCACCATTAAAATATAAAAGTTCTGAAGCCAAAGCTTATTGTTTTTATGATGAAGTACACGTTAATAAGCGTATGTATATTTTGATAGAAGAACAACCGAAAAAAATAATATTGGACTTATTCCCTTTTTAATATGCAAAGACATAAGTGTCCACTAAAAAATCACTATTGTTCTTTGAAATTGTTGATATTTAATTTGTTACGAGATATTTGAAAGCGCAACGATTTGAATTTTCTTTTGCGGTCATAATCAAATCGTTATGCGTAAAGACAAATACGTTTTCTCCCTATTAGTCGAGTTACCTGATTGTTTTAAATTTCATCGTACCGTGGATATGTATCAAAGTAACAGACACATAAAGTCATTCTCCTGTCAGATATAACCCACTTACGTGATCTTTTCGACAGATCAAAGATCAATAATGTTAATGAACGATTCAGTGTTAGTGAACCAAGTTTGTTGAATTTTTATCGTCCACTTTTTTTAAATGAACAGTAGTAATTTTTCACACATTTTTTGCCTATATTTGCAACATTATAAAGTACAAAAGTGCTTAATGTACATTGATACTTTTATTCAAGCAAGTAATAACGTTTAAATAAATGACTTAAGCAAAAGAATAGATAGAATTAATAAAAAACGTTTCGCTTATAACTTCCCGTATCAGTAATACAACCAGTTTTTTATTTCGCACGGGAGAGTAAAAGTGGTACGTCTGTGCCAAAACGCAGGAGTTTATTTTATTTTGTGCCTATAGTCTCTCTGAACGGACTACTGATTGAAGTAATTTTGAATTGCTTGTGTTCTTTTTATCACACTTGAACAAATATGTCTTATTCCTAAAAAAATATATCCTATGAAAAAAATTACAGCTTTTGCTTTTATACTTTTATTGCTAACTTCTTGTGGTACTAAAAAAATCATAAATAAAGAAGTAAGAACCAATTACACCAATGTAACTTTTTCTCCCAAGATAGATGATAAGGTATTAGGAGAGTCATTTAATCTCTCAATAGAACCCGTTGATGCAAAAGGCATAAACAAGGAAGTCATCGAAACGGTTATGCGTGATGGAGGTTACGAAAAACGTTTTACTACTTCTGTAGAATTTTACGTGAAGGATAAAAAACTGACCAAGTATCAACAAAGACTATTAAATAAAACTCAAAAAGCGTTTGACTTTATAAACAATATGGCTGATAAAAGACAAATTAGCCAATATGTTCAAAGTGCTTTATTGGAAAAGGTTTACTACTGCTATTTTTTAGAAAAAGATTACGGATATGATGGTTCGGAATTGGAATTGGCTTCAGGTGATTTTTTTGCAACTGACTTAAACCCATACAAAATCAATGACAGGTACTTGAGTCTTTTTCGTTTCACATTTAACAATAATGGAAAAGAAATACAAGATGTGGAAATTGAAAACTTTCAAATTTCTGATAATAACGAACAGCTATATCCTTTTAAAAATGAGTATTTCGAGAAGATATGGGAAAATGACGCTGAAAAAATGAAATATATTTACAGAATGAATATGCCAAATAAATTGACAGTAACCCCATCTCAAAAAGTTATTAAATATATTTCAACACCGGCAATAAATCCAAGTAGCAAAAATATTACCGTTAGCTATATCAAAGATAATGTAGTTATTAATTATCCTTTCGAATTAAAAGTAGAAACCATCGAAAATACGATGATTTATTCTTTATTTGATGTATCGCTCAAAAGTAAAAAAATTAAACAAGAAGATTTAGCTTTGTACGTTGTTGATCTTGGAAACAACGATGTCTTTCCTCTTAAAAGCAATAAGGTTTATCTGCTTAATAAAGACATCAATCGAACTATTAAAATTCACACTTTCATAATTCCTTATAGGGGTAACAAATTTAAATATTTTGAATCAGAACTACTTAATGGTTCTTTAAAAGAAGTATTTTCAAATAAATGAAAAATTAGTAGCAGTTGACCAAGGAGATAAAGTGTTCATCAATCACCCATTTATTCGCAAAACATATATGCATAGGTAAATAAATGGCTTCAAAATTCCACACTTCATATTTTGGGTAGTATTCCCCAAAAAAATTAATTACTAAGCCACTTTACACTATTTTTGCATTTATCCTTGTCGATGCCAACTAATTAATTTTTCAGACTATGTTTTTTTTATTGGCTCAGTCACACTTCTTGGAACAGTATCCTGCGATGTAAGACGGACAAGTGTTTCACCGTACTTGTTATTTAAGCCCATAATTGCAGAACTCACTGGTTCAAGGGATAAAAAAGTGAATGGTGGTTTGCTGTCAAGTTACAATTACTCTTGATACAAGTTGTGGCACTCGAAGATGCACTGCATCTACAAATTAAATATACAGCGAGTTAACACCAGTTGTTTATATCCACCAGTCGAAATTGTCAGAAATAATAATTTCATTTTTCTTCAAATGATGTGTTGTCTTCATTGGAATTGTTCTAAAATCTAAATGATATTTATTTGCTAATGCTCTTATCTCATCTGTATCATCATAAGTTAACATAAACTTACCGCGAATTTTTGATGTTAAAAAAAACAGGTTTTCGTGGTCAATATCAAAATGGGTATAAAGTCGTTTTCCTGCAACCGTATAAGGTGGGTCTATAAAAAAGTAGGCGTTTTTATTTTCGATATTTTCTTTAATTATCTTGAAACCATCTGTTTTCAGGAATAATATTTTATGTTTTATATGATTTATAGCCCTAATTCTGTTTGCAAGAGTTTTAGCATACCATCTTGATGCAATACCTTTTCCATTTTCACCCTTTTTCAACATGCCGGAACCTTTAGCAATGATACCACCGTGAAAAATTCTGTTTTTGAGAATGGTGCAAAAGGCTATGTCTTTTATATCCTTGTTCGGGTTACTAAATTCTTTGTTAACATTTTCGCGACTAAGTTCAAAACCTAAAATTTTGGCTGCAAGCCACTCATTTTCACCATTTAAAATCACTTCCCAAACTGCTGCAACTTCTTCATCTAATTCAACCATTGTAATATGGTCAGCGAGATTTTCAAATGCTGCAGTTAGGCTAACAATGCCACCACCAGCAAATGGTTCAATTAATTCTTTATTATTATTGTCTTGTTTCAACCATCTTCTTACCGTCGGTATTAACCAAGTTTTTCCACCAGGATAGCGGAAAGGGCTTCGCTGCGGTACTGAAGCAACATTGACAACCTTAGTTTGTTGCCTTTTAATTTTTGATTGTCCAAATATACTTAATTGTTCTATCATCTTAACTACTAATAATATCTGTCAAGCTCGGTGCATCAGGAGAATTACCTTCTAATCTTTCATCAAGCCTGTCTTGAAGAATCGTCATAAAATCTTCCATTTTCCCAGGTTCTGGAGTAGTTACTCGATATAAGGCAGGCTCAAACTCTGTATAAACAGTTTCTACTAAGGTCAAATTGTATTGATTGGTTGCTTTGTCAAGAACCAAGTCGTATAAAAACCAAGCAATATCTGCTCTCTCCTTGCTAACCGTTGGAAGTTTCGGTAGCGTGTCGAAGAATGATTTTTGTAGTGCAACTGTCTGTTTTTTCCCCCAAGTTTGGAAAATACCACCTTTATAAAGCATTTGTGGTATTAAGCGTTTTCTTGAAGAAGAAAGGTAATCGGGTTTAGGTGAATTATATCCGCTTGTCCAATTGAATTTACTTGTTGGCTTATTAATGTAGCGGTCAAATGGGTTGCGAAGATTACCAGAAATATAAACACCTTGAACTTCTAAAGATGCAAAATCAATAAGTTCTCCTTTATCATCGTATGCGACCAAAACAAAGTCAATGTTGCCAGCTGATTGCCCGTTTTTGTCAAGGAGTTTAATTTCTGAAAGTGAAGTCCACTTTGTATTTTCATCAAAGGCAAATTTTGCAGCATTTTCAATTATCAACCAATCTTCACGAAATCTTGTAGGGCAAGTAATCACAGGGTTGGTGTTATGAAAAACACTGCAAACACCTAATGGGTCTTTTGCTTTGTCTTTTGTACAATTTGGAACTTTGTTATTAAATGGGCATAGCTTTTTGTCACGATAACGTTTAGCTTTTGCTGTTTCATTAATAATAGGGAAGCCAAAAACTTCCGCTAATGGATTATTATTTCCGTCTGTTGTCATAGGACAAAATTACAAAATATTTCTATCGATCGATAGATTATCATTAACAATTTGATGATAATCTATCTTTTACAATTGGTGCTAACGTTAAAGCATTGGCGATGTAAGGTATTCTGAGTTCCGTATGCCTAGTGCCACTGCTGATTAAAGATACAAAAGCTTATTATTTATTCTCTTGCTCAGCACTATTTGGCTTCCTAAACTGATACTGATTAGTGAATAAAAAAGCTAAGAATATATTCGTCCCCCTCCATATTGCAATGCACTGTTAGGCGAAGTATTTATTCGAAGAAATCGTCTTTTGTGAATAGTTCTGGATTTGTGTTAAATATTGTGTTAAACTTGTTGCGTTGCCAAATTCGTGTTTTTATATTAAGTTTTGGATTTTGAGATGCGTCTTTTAATTGGTCATATAGGTCTGGGGTGATGTCATTATTAGTTATAAGCCAGTATCCGTCAACATTATGCTCTAATACTCGATTTATCCAATCAGGGACAATCTTGTTATTAATGCTGTTTTTAGAATATTTACATTGAACTAACCATTTTAGTTTAATGATACTTCCACTTAAATCTCTTGAATTCTCAATTACTATAAAATCTCTTCCTCTGTCGGAAGCATTTGTCTTACCAATAGGTTGAACCTCGACAATATTTTTTTGCTTTGAAAGAAGTATTTCGCAAAGTGCTTCAAAATATGTTCCCTTTGGCTCTTTTAATTTTGTCCAATCAATTTTTTTATATGGCTCAAATGTGAAAAATGGTTGGGCATTATCAACTTTTTCCGTCAAGACTATTCTTTCTTCTTCAACATAGTCATCAAATCCCAACATCATAGCAATTATGAAAAGGGAGTTGTCATTCATAATTAATCCCAATAAAGTACCGTCTGGTGTTGCTTGATATTCTTGTACAAAAAAGGAGCACATAGAATTAACTGCTGAAATTGCTTGTTTAATGTTAAGAAGTAGGTTAGAACTTAGAGCAAATGATTGGTCTCCTTGTTTTATTAAAGTATAAGTTTCACCAATGTAAAATCTGTCTATTGGAGCAAGATTCTCAATGTTTTTTCTGAATTTTTCAGGAAGTAAATCTCGATTTGTTTTCCAATGTATAAAACCAGAATGTATGTTTTCGTCAATATAAAAGCCTACAACAGTTTCTATAAAGGTAATATGCTTCCCTTTGTCGTTCTCCTCTTTTATTATCTCAAATGGTGCAAAACCGTATTCTTTAGAAAGTAGATCAAATAAATAAAGTGTTGTCTCATCTAAAAAACCATGTCCACAAGAGCCTTCACATTCTCCAGTTGAATAATTTCGGATGCATTCAGATTTTGAAGGCCAATATCCGTATCCTTTCATAAAATCTTCACTGTCCAGAAATCTTTCTTTTTCTGGGCAGTCGCCTACTTCTTCAAGTTGTTCTTTACGGTTGCTCATAATATTTCACCTAACGGTTACATGTATGAAATGTAACGGTGCGCATAGCTTAGAACCTATCCAACGTTACTAACCTTGCAAGCTGGAACTGTACTTGCAAACAGTGCTGAAACCGTAATGTTTAAAAGCCGCTTGTTTGCAGTAGTGCTTCTTAATACATTCCAATATTGTCTAACTCATAACCTTCTACTACAAGATCACTCAATACTTTTTCAGCTTCTCTTACACCTCCAAGAATTAATAATTCTAATCTTAATCGATCACTTTCCTCTTTTCCAGGAACACTAATTGAAGCTACATTTGATTGTGAAAGAATATGGTCAACAACTTCATCAGCCACTAACATTTCCCCATTTTTAGATACTGTAACAATTAAACGCGTGGTTCTTCTCGGCGTATTCCCGTCTACTGAATGCCTTAATCTATTAAGTTGAGATGTAATTTCATTAAGCCTTTTAATTATGTAAGATTGAGCATCATCTTTTGCAGCAACTTCTCTCATTATACTGTCAGTTACAACTCGATAAATTGGGTTGTCAGGCTCTACTTCTTCTACAGCTTCCTGAATTGCTTTTGCTAATTTAGGTTTAAGTATTTCAACCCCAGCCATGTCATTATCATAAAAAATCGTTCTCTCTGTTGCAATGTCAAAAGGTAATTTAGTGCCACGTTCAGCTAAGCAAACCACAGGTAATCTCTTTGAATGTCTTACGGCAAGTTCATACATTACATTAGGATTAAGCTCTGTTAAATTTGCAATAACTAACTCATCCTCTAATAAATGCTGAATTGCTTGTCGAGTAATTGAACCTGGTGTGTCGATTTCATGAGGTGCTATAACTTTATAGCCAGATTCTGTGAGAATTGGTCTCAAAACAGAATTAATCAACCCATCTGCTTTTCTCCTCGTTTCTGAATCATCCGAGCCCAAAGGAGAAATTATAAAGCAATTTTTGATTTGAGGTAGTCCTGTTAATGTTCCTTCAGCCATATCGTTAATTATTTAGTTATTTTTTTATCGCATTACCGCTACCACATTGCTTACCCAACAAACTCTCGTAAACACACTCGAATCAATAGACGTTTACAAATGTTTTACCCTCAACAAAAATATCATTATTCTTTTAATCTCACAAAAAACATTCCTAAAAGCTGAAGAAACCTCTTGGTGTTCTCCCTTAATTCAATGGTTATAGTAGGGGATGTTTTGTAAATGTTGTACATAAGGCGATCGAGTAGGAGGAAAATAAAATAGGTTTTCCTCCTATTTTATTTTCCGACCTCTCACACCACCGTATGTACTTACGTGTACGGCGGTTACATTAGAGTGGATTACGAAACAACTGTTTGTAGCTGTCTGATAGACTGTAATAGCCTTGTTTAGCAAACCAAACGTTGTTCATTCCTATGTTCAGGGCGGGACTGTTAGACAGTCGCCACCATCCCTTGCCACTAAGGGCAGTACGCCAACTTAATGTTTCCTCAACTCCAAGTGAGGTGAGAAAACGAACGATACCGATTACTCGTTTACATTGCTTTAGACGGTAACATTTTAATCGGCGGCGAAGCCAACCGTCTAACTTTTCAAGTTTGCCTTTCATTGAAGCGTACTTGAAATATTGTAACCAACCTCTTAGCAACATTTCCAGTTCTCGCAAGATTTGCTCGAAACTTACCCCGCGATTACGTCGGGTAATGGATTTGAGCTTCATCTTTAATCGTTCCTCGCTTGACCTGCTTAGTCCTAACTTCCCTCCTCGTAAAAGGCTATGGCCTAAAAAGTTCACCTTGTAACTCGGCTTGATACCGCTCTTTTCTCGATTGACTTTCAGGAGCATTCTGTTTTCGATAAAACCTATTATGCTATCATATACTCGTTCGGCTGCCTTGCAGCTGCCCACGAATATCTGAACGTCATCGGCATAGCGTACGAAGTCCAAGTTCCGACGTGTCAGCTCTTGGTCTAACTCGTCCAAGACGATGTTAGACAACAATGGGCTTAAAGGACTGCCTTGCGGTGTGCCTTTAACACGCTGACTGCATAGCCCGTCCCGAAGTATACCGGTTTTCAGAATGCGACTGATCAAGGATAGCAAGCGCTTATCCCCTACCCGTGTACTCAGAAGCCAAAGCAAGCGTTGATGGTTGACCTCGTCGAAGAACTTGGCCAGGTCTATATCAACGACGGTACTTTTCCCCGATTTAACGATTTCGCACGCTCGACGCAGGGCATCGTGAGCACCTCGTCGTGGGCGGAAGCCGAAACTCGAAGGGGAAAACATCGGGTCGTAAATGGGTTGTAGGACTTGGTTTATCGCCTGTTGGACTACCCGGTCTTTGACCGTGGGAATGCCCAGCTGACGGAAACCGCCTTTCGGCTTGGGAATTTGAACGCCTTTAACCGGTTGGGGAACATACGTGCCGGACAATAAATCGTTTTGAAGTTCCTTGTAATGGTTGCTGAACCATGTGCCGAACTCTTCGACACTCTGCTTGTCCACACCGCTGCTCCCGCCGTTGCGGCGTACCTGTTGATAGGCTTCGTGCAAATTTGAATAGCCCGTCAAACGTTCCATCAAATCTCTCGTCTGATTACGTTCTTCTTCGCATATAGAAAGCCACACGGGGCTGACCTTCCCGTCACTTTCGTACCATACGGGTACGTCCGTGACGAAAAGGTTACCTTGAATACAACATTCTGCTCCTTTCTTTCGCTTCATCTGTGTATAAGGTTATTTTCTGCCCCTTGGCATTGGCTTTTACTATTCTAAAAAAAAACTCATCAGCTCTAATGTTTCTGCCCTTCGCTCCACTCTCGTTACAAGAGCTTCCTGGCTACTATGGCGTCTGCTGACTTCTGTATAACGGCTTTGCTACAACAGTTCGCTCGTCTTCGCCTCCACCTGTCTTATACAGACCTCCCACGGTAAACTCATACCTCTTTCACCGTGAGTGACACGATTTACTACCCTTGCTTTACGTCCAATTATCGGGCTTCGTGGTCCAATGCCCACTTACCCACAAGGTAAGCCTCGTATCGTGTTCCTGTCCGTTCATTCACGGCTTTGTCGCTGGCTTCCTTCAGATTTGCCCTCGCGGGCAACACCCTTGCCGTTGACTAACGTTTCCTATTGGCAGGCACGTTCGGGACTTGCACCCTATAGATGTATGGTATGCGTAGCGCACAAAAATAGAGAGTGCGGGGTTGCACTCTCTATCACAACTCAAAAAAATCAGCAAAACCAACGGTTAAGCTGAATATTTTGGTTTTAACTTAAATACCAATTGTACTGGTTGTTGCTGACCGCGTTGTGTATTTGACCAAGAAACTGGCTACATCCCAACCCTTTATCGAGAAAGGTGTCAATGTAACTCATTTTGTTGGCACTCGTGAACAAGTTGTACAGCTTCCACAGGTTAAGGCTTCCATCATCATTTCTTGAGAACGAGTGGTCATTGTAATAGTTCTTTATCACCAGGTTGATTTGAGAATCGGAGAGAGGAAAATCAGGAATGTCTTTCCTGTTCTTATAAGGCATCATCTGATACATTCTTGCCCTACCTACCAGTTGAGCAAACTCGCTTTCCCTCAACTGGTATTTTGGAAAAACCTCGAGAAATTCAACCTGCTTCTTGATACTGAACCTCGCTATCAGGTTATATACTGATTGTGTCAGTTCTGCAAGGGTCCTAACCTTGATGTCTGATTTAAAGCCATCCGTACTAATGCACATGTTGGTACACACTTTATTTTGAAAACCAATGAAAACCTTGAAGTGTTCTTCAGATTTCCTGGAATAAAGTTTTTCCAAATTGTAGGCCCTGACTCCACCAACGGTGAGATTAAGAAGATCGTCACCGACTTCTGTACTGATGGATGGTATTTCAATAATGAAGGCCATTCTCTCGAAATAAAGCGTTTTCTCGTGTTCTAACAACTCCTTGGCAGGTTTACTCACCGCTGATGGTATTCTGCCCTTAATCGGGTGGGAAACGCGTATCGCGGGGGGTGTAATGACCTCGCCATTGAAAACCTTCCTCGTTACAAAATTCACCGTCTCTATGAATTCCAGGTGAGAGATCGTTTTTTCATTGTCCTTGGCGAACACGGGGATCGTGTGCTTGTACATTAAATCACTTATCGGTATTTGCTCTGTATTGGCAACTATAAAGTTGCTTTCTGAAGGCAGATAAAGGTCTACTTCATCTTGCCTATGAACATGGGGTGTTACCTGAATTAATTCCATTTCATGAAAATCTTAAGGGGTTATTAATAATACCACTACGGGTTGAAGGTAGTTGCTTTTTCCTTTCCACGGCAAGTGGTTCTAAAATTGACCTGTGTTCAGGATGATTGGATAGGATTAACCTCAACTCTTCCAAGTCCGTTGCTTCTGAAATAGCCTTCTTAATGTCCTCGAGATTGAAACCACTGTTACACCAGTCCAGTATCTTCTTGCCTGTATCCGGTGTAATCCTGAATTCAGGCTGACCCACAAAAAGCCTTGTCCTGTCTTTTGATGCCACGGCAAAATGTTTGGAGTCTATGTCCAGGACAACGGTGAATTCATAATCCACTCCATCTCGTTGTACAGCCTTTAATCCCACCTTTTCAGGCACGTACTTGCCGTCTTTCTGGTTCAACACATAGTCCTGCTTGGTTCTCATGGTAGCTATGATGTTACAGTTGCTTTGGAGCATCTTATCCACGAAACTATTGTGTCGCGGGGTGATTTTTGCCCAATTGGTAAAACTGTTGCCAGGCAGTTTCGCGTGAAAATCCAGTAATTCATCCCAGCAATGAGAAATACTGTCAACGATGACAACTTCCATCCCTGCTTTCTCGCAAACCATTATTGCCTCTATATACTTTTCTGGTGTGAATGGTGGTCTCATAGTTAACACGTTGTACCTGCCTAAATGTGCATATAGGTCAGCACTTCCATTCTCTGTATCAATAATGGCTACTTTAGAGAAATCATTATTGGTCAGTCCTTGTGCCAAAAGCAGCGCACTGTAAGTTTTTCCACTGCCCGCGCTTCCTTGTAGCGCCATCTTGATTTTTGCTTTTTTGCGTTCTGTTGTTCTTAGTTGCATAAATTATTAAGTTTAAGTTGTTTAATACTGTTATTTAAATCGAGTAGGAGGAAAATAAAATAGGTTTTCCTCCTATTTTATTTTCCGACCTCTCACACCACCGTATGTACTTACGTGTACGGCGGTTACATTAGAGTGGATTACGAAACAACTGTTTGTAGCTGTCTGATAGACTGTAATAGCCTTGTTTAGCAAACCAAACGTTGTTCATTCCTATGTTCAGGGCGGGACTGTTAGACAGTCGCCACCATCCCTTGCCACTAAGGGCAGTACGCCAACTTAATGTTTCCTCAACTCCAAGTGAGGTGAGGAAACGAACGATACCGATTACTCGTTTACATTGCTTTAGACGGTAACATTTTAATCGGCGGCGAAGCCAACCGTCTAACTTTTCAAGTTTGCCTTTCATTGAAGCGTACTTGAAATATTGTAACCAACCTCTTAGCAACATTTCCAGTTCTCGCAAGATTTGCTCGAAACTTACCCCGCGATTACGTCGGGTAATGGATTTGAGCTTCATCTTTAATCGTTCCTCGCTTGACCTGCTTAGTCCTAACTTCCCTCCTCGTAAAAGGCTATGGCCTAAAAAGTTCACCTTGTAACTCGGCTTGATACCGCTCTTTTCTCGATTGACTTTCAGGAGCATTCTGTTTTCGATAAAACCTATTATGCTATCATATACTCGTTCGGCTGCCTTGCAGCTGCCCACGAATATCTGAACGTCATCGGCATAGCGTACGAAGTCCAAGTTCCGACGTGTCAGCTCTTGGTCTAACTCGTCCAAGACGATGTTAGACAACAATGGGCTTAAAGGACTGCCTTGCGGTGTGCCTTTAACACGCTGACTGCATAGCCCGTCCCGAAGTATACCGGTTTTCAGAATGCGACTGATCAAGGATAGCAAGCGCTTATCCCCTACCCGTGTACTCAGAAGCCAAAGCAAGCGTTGATGGTTGACCTCGTCGAAGAACTTGGCCAGGTCTATATCAACGACGGTACTTTTCCCCGATTTAACGATTTCGCACGCTCGACGCAGGGCATCGTGAGCACCTCGTCGTGGGCGGAAGCCGAAACTCGAAGGGGAAAACATCGGGTCGTAAATGGGTTGTAGGACTTGGTTTATCGCCTGTTGGACTACCCGGTCTTTGACCGTGGGAATGCCCAGCTGACGGAAACCGCCTTTCGGCTTGGGAATTTGAACGCCTTTAACCGGTTGGGGAACATACGTGCCGGACAATAAATCGTTTTGAAGTTCCTTGTAATGGTTGCTGAACCATGTGCCGAACTCTTCGACACTCTGCTTGTCCACACCGCTGCTCCCGCCGTTGCGGCGTACCTGTTGATAGGCTTCGTGCAAATTTGAATAGCCCGTCAAACGTTCCATCAAATCTCTCGTCTGATTACGTTCTTCTTCGCATATAGAAAGCCACACGGGGCTGACCTTCCCGTCACTTTCGTACCATACGGGTACGTCCGTGACGAAAAGGTTACCTTGAATACAACATTCTGCTCCTTTCTTTCGCTTCATCTGTGTATAAGGTTATTTTCTGCCCCTTGGCATTGGCTTTTACTATTCTAAAAAAAAACTCATCAGCTCTAATGTTTCTGCCCTTCGCTCCACTCTCGTTACAAGAGCTTCCTGGCTACTATGGCGTCTGCTGACTTCTGTATAACGGCTTTGCTACAACAGTTCGCTCGTCTTCGCCTCCACCTGTCTTATACAGACCTCCTACGGTAAACTCATACCTCTTTCACCGTGAGTGACACGATTTACTACCCTTGCTTTACGTCCAATTATCGGGCTTCGTGGTCCAATGCCCACTTACCCACAAGGTAAGCCTCGTATCGTGTTCCTGTCCGTTCATTCACGGCTTTGTCGCTGGCTTCCTTCAGATTTGCCCTCGCGGGCAACACCCTTGCCGTTGACTAACGTTTCCTATTGGCAGGCACGTTCGGGACTTGCACCCTATAGATGTATGGTATGCGTAGCGCACAAAAATAAAGGCGGAAATTAATCCGCCTTACACCATTATTTATTCACTTGTTACAATTCTAATAATTTTCTATTTTCATCGTCTAAGACTTCACTCTCGAATTCCTTGAGATAAGTCATTGTTACCTGTACATCTGAATGCCCCATCAATTCTGAAATCTTCTCGATACTTGACCCTTTATTTTTCAAGATAGTAGCAAAAGAATGTCGAGCCACATATGTGGTAAGCCTTTTATTAATACCAGCGAGCCTGGCTATTTCTTTCAAGTCGCCATTTATTTTTCGTATCACTTTCCTCTTACGATTTTCAATTTGAACTGGCGTCATATTACGTTTATTTAGTATTGGAAAGATGTAATCCGTTTTGTTATCATTAAGCTGATAATAATCAATGATTAACTGGACTGGCTCTAAAATTTCAAGGTCAAAAGGAACTTTAGTCTTAGACCGTGTATAACGAATTCTCCCGTTGTTTATATGGTTTCTTGTAAGCTTCATTATGTCCACAAAATTCATTCCTCTAGTGTAAAAAGAAAAAACGAAATAATTACGTGCATCGATAAGTTGTGGATTTTCTGTCAAATCTAAATCGATGATTTTTTTCATCTCTTCGGATGTCAGTGCACGTTTGTTTTTCTCAGATTTTAGCTTTGAAATTTTGTAGAACTTGAATGGATATGATTCTTGGCTTGCAATTCCCATCATTATGGCTTTATTATAAATGCTTCTAACTTCACGCATCTTGAAAGCGACACCACCAGTGGTATTCCCATTTTCTCTCAAATACTTTTCAAACTTCTCGAGAAAAGTAACGTCTATATCGTTAAAGGTAAATTCAGTCCCAGCAAACTTTATCAAAGCATTCCTGCTTCCTTTGTGTGAACGTACTGTACCTATTTTCCCTGTTTCTTTTTTTTCTTCGATAATTTTGTCGAAGAATTCAATGACTCTTGAATTCTTCTCACTCCCTGTTTTATCTATTCCTTTGAATTTAAATTCAAATTCTTTTAGGGAAAAGTTGTAGTCTGTAAGTTGAAATTCTCTTACGATTTTTAATGCCCTTGCACGTATTTTTAACAAAAGCTCATTGTTAATTTCATGATCAGGATAATATTTAGTGAATTCTTGATTCTTAAACTCATTCTCTTTACATTTCAAGTTTAGTCGGATTTCCTTTTTATGCCTGTTTTTTATTATCCTTAAGGCAATATCGAAATACCCGTCTTTATCGGCTCTACTTTGCTTGACTATTTTTATTGTTATTTTATCCATAATGATTTGTGTAAAACGTTATTGCAACTGTTGCAACTGCTGCAACAGTTGCAATTTCAGCTACATGTTTTTTATGTATTCTCCACGTTTTTTTCGCAAAATAAGACCTGAGTATTCCCATCTGTAAAGAATGTAGTCGAGCATTCTTGTTGATAATCCCCACTCCTGTCCTAACTCGATGAAATCCTGCCTTTTAAATTCACGCTGCATTTTAATGTATAATGCTTTATCACGCTCATCTTTAAACATGTAATTATTAACAGAGTCATATAACAAATGATTAAATAACACTTTTATGATTTTAAGACCCGTATTGAAATCTACATCATCACAGATAAGTTGATGCTTGGGAATGGCTAATTGCTTCCGTATTGCAGTTAGAACCATACAAACCCGAAACATTATGATACCTAAGCGAAACAAATTAGAGATAAGATATTCGTGAGGATTATCAGCCAAGAAAGCTGTCATGATTCCAAACTCTTTCCTGAATAATTTGGTTTGCTCCTCGGTAAATTCAAATTTGACTTCATCTTCACGCTTAGATAAGTCAATGTATAGCTTAAATACAGTTTGCCCTTTCTCCTCAAATATCCGGCGTACATCCATACTATCCATTGAAAACACATCTTTAAACTTAGGAGTTTCATCGTATATATAATTCATAAAACGACTGAATAACCCATTATCTTTGGACTTGATAAGGGGTAGTAATTGATTATATGTTCCAGATAGGCATACAGCCAATTTAGGCTCTATGACTTCCAATAGTGGCTCATTCACTCTATCAATAGATATACGCTCATTGTGAAATGCTTTTCTTAAGACATCTGAAAAATCACCCCAGTGCTGCCTGAAAACTATCACAAGGGAATCAATCTCAGAATCCATTAACAAAAGCCCGTCTGCTTGGTAAAACAAATTGTAATAAACTTTTGTGGAGCTCGTATTAGCTGCCATTATTTTTGTTTTTATTGGCGGACAATCACTAATATCAAGTCTTCTCTCCTTATCATTGTTTTTCTTTTTTTCTTCAATACATGATTCACGTGCGGTAGAACTTAAATTCCTTACATAATCATGAATTGGATCAATTAATGCCTTGCTAAACTTCATTACACCCTTGCCAGACGCTGGTGGTGCTATGATTAGTAAAAAGAGATGTGGATAAATCTTACTCTTATCATATATCCCATATATATTGGGGATACAGTTGCTAAGAACCGTCAATGAAGACAAGAGCACAACATCCCTTTCACGTCCAACAAAAGGATTAGTAATGTCTTTTAATAGTTCGGGTAGTAAATCATAAACTTCTTGACCAATCAGCTCATTCTTCCATGAAAAAGTACTCTCCGAGCATGAAGACGCATTCACGATAGTAGTATTAGTTTTTTCCATTTTTTCTCCCTTTGTTTTTAAGATTGTTATTAATTGCTTTTTCTAACTCCAAAAGTGTTGGCTTCTCATTTTGTAGCATCCATTCCTCAAGGTCTTTCCTCTTAAAATACAATTTTCCGTTATTAGGCTTATAGAATCTAATTGAACGGCTTGATGTAAGCTTATAAAGGAATGATTTGCTTACTCCTAAAAGCTGTAAAGCTTCTCGAAAAGTTAAAATTTCTTTCATTTTTAATTGAAATTTTAAATCAAAACTCAACTGCCATCTGGCAAAAAACTCATGTTTTCTACTTTGAAAACAATGCAAAAATATACCAACTTATAACGAGCTGATAAAAAGTGTAAGAGGACGTGAGAGGTAAACTGCTATTATTTAATAGCTTACAACAAAAAGTGTAAGAGGTTTTGGAAAAAGTGTAAGAGATTTAGGTAATTAGATATTACATTATTTAACGTAAGTGATTAAATATGTGTTGCTTATATATTTTATTGAGGTGTTGGGAAATATTTTTTGAAAGTATTTTTTATTCTCTCAAATAAAGCTGAATCTTCTTGGGAGAGGGTTGTTTTTGTGCGATTATAATTATTTTGGGTCATAAGAGTTCCTTGTTTTGTTTTAAATTTACCATATCTTTCAATTATGCCGGCATCAAATGAAGTATATAGGGTACCGAGTAATGTCAATATATTTTTCAACAAGGCGTTGTTTACTGTAAAATTAATAAAGTCAGTTGGTTCAGTCTCTTTACCTCTAAGTATTCTAACAAATATGTGTTTTGGAACAGTATCCCCATCAATAATTCTTTCTTTCTTAAAATAAACATATAACTTATTAAAAGCCCGAGTATCTTTTGTAAAACTGCTCTTTAAAGTCAACGTGTTTATATTACGACCTTCAGTAATTAGTTTTTTGGGGACTACTTTTATGGGTATAACAACTTGATTTGTTTTGTTCTCCATCTCCTTAGCAGTAGAACACAAGGCTTTATCGAATTTGAAATCAAAGTCTTCATTTAGATAATCAATAATTTGATTCAGAAAATTATTCGCATAGGGGAAAAATATAAATAAATCTTTACGCCTTAATATCTTCTCGAGAGCTCTTTCTATGCTTTTTTTATAACCATTCAATCTACCGATATCATCGTGGTATTTTATAAAAAAACAATTCAACGTAATCTTTGAATGATAAAAAAAATTTGTCGAAATCTCGTTCAATATAACTTTCAACTGTATAAGCTCCTTCTTGGGTATAAATGATGCCTTTATTATTATCCACTTCTTCAATGGATGACCCTAATTCATCAATACCTTCTTTTAAAAATTCATCTTTTTTAGTGTTAAATCGATGAAGTGAGAAAAAAGAAAGTAGATAATTTGAAACTAAAACTACATATTTCATTCCAAAAGATTTTTGTTGTTCAACAATAGTTCAACACGGATCGAGTAGGAGGAAAATAAAATAGGTTTTCCTCCTATTTTATTTTCCGACCTCTCACACCACCGTATGTACTTACGTGTACGGCGGTTACATTAGAGTGGATTACGAAACAACTGTTTGTAGCTGTCTGATAGACTGTAATAGCCTTGTTTAGCAAACCAAACGTTGTTCATTCCTATGTTCAGGGCGGGACTGTTAGACAGTCGCCACCATCCCTTGCCACTAAGGGCAGTACGCCAACTTAATGTTTCCTCAACTCCAAGTGAGGTGAGGAAACGAACGATACCGATTACTCGTTTACATTGCTTTAGACGGTAACATTTTAATCGGCGGCGAAGCCAACCGTCTAACTTTTCAAGTTTGCCTTTCATTGAAGCGTACTTGAAATATTGTAACCAACCTCTTAGCAACATTTCCAGTTCTCGCAAGATTTGCTCGAAACTTACCCCGCGATTACGTCGGGTAATGGATTTGAGCTTCATCTTTAATCGTTCCTCGCTTGACCTGCTTAGTCCTAACTTCCCTCCTCGTAAAAGGCTATGGCCTAAAAAGTTCACCTTGTAACTCGGCTTGATACCGCTCTTTTCTCGATTGACTTTCAGGAGCATTCTGTTTTCGATAAAACCTATTATGCTATCATATACTCGTTCGGCTGCCTTGCAGCTGCCCACGAATATCTGAACGTCATCGGCATAGCGTACGAAGTCCAAGTTCCGACGTGTCAGCTCTTGGTCTAACTCGTCCAAGACGATGTTAGACAACAATGGGCTTAAAGGACTGCCTTGCGGTGTGCCTTTAACACGCTGACTGCATAGCCCGTCCCGAAGTATACCGGTTTTCAGAATGCGACTGATCAAGGATAGCAAGCGCTTATCCCCTACCCGTGTACTCAGAAGCCAAAGCAAGCGTTGATGGTTGACCTCGTCGAAGAACTTGGCCAGGTCTATATCAACGACGGTACTTTTCCCCGATTTAACGATTTCGCACGCTCGACGCAGGGCATCGTGAGCACCTCGTCGTGGGCGGAAGCCGAAACTCGAAGGGGAAAACATCGGGTCGTAAATGGGTTGTAGGACTTGGTTTATCGCCTGTTGGACTACCCGGTCTTTGACCGTGGGAATGCCCAGCTGACGGAAACCGCCTTTCGGCTTGGGAATTTGAACGCCTTTAACCGGTTGGGGAACATACGTGCCGGACAATAAATCGTTTTGAAGTTCCTTGTAATGGTTGCTGAACCATGTGCCGAACTCTTCGACACTCTGCTTGTCCACACCGCTGCTCCCGCCGTTGCGGCGTACCTGTTGATAGGCTTCGTGCAAATTTGAATAGCCCGTCAAACGTTCCATCAAATCTCTCGTCTGATTACGTTCTTCTTCGCATATAGAAAGCCACACGGGGCTGACCTTCCCGTCACTTTCGTACCATACGGGTACGTCCGTGACGAAAAGGTTACCTTGAATACAACATTCTGCTCCTTTCTTTCGCTTCATCTGTGTATAAGGTTATTTTCTGCCCCTTGGCATTGGCTTTTACTATTCTAAAAAAAAACTCATCAGCTCTAATGTTTCTGCCCTTCGCTCCACTCTCGTTACAAGAGCTTCCTGGCTACTATGGCGTCTGCTGACTTCTGTATAACGGCTTTGCTACAACAGTTCGCTCGTCTTCGCCTCCACCTGTCTTATACAGACCTCCTACGGTAAACTCATACCTCTTTCACCGTGAGTGACACGATTTACTACCCTTGCTTTACGTCCAATTATCGGGCTTCGTGGTCCAATGCCCACTTACCCACAAGGTAAGCCTCGTATCGTGTTCCTGTCCGTTCATTCACGGCTTTGTCGCTGGCTTCCTTCAGATTTGCCCTCGCGGGCAACACCCTTGCCGTTGACTAACGTTTCCTATTGGCAGGCACGTTCGGGACTTGCACCCTATAGATGTATGGTATGCGTAGCGCACAAGAAAAAGGCATCCCTATAAGTAAATTGGGATGCCTGCTGATTCAAGATGCTCTTGCGCTAATACTCGTCTTCGTTGAAAAAGAAATCTTCTTTACTCGGATAATCAGGCCAGATATCTTCAATCGACTCAAAAATCTCGCCCTCTTCCTCAATCTCTTGCAGGTTCTCGATCACTTCCAGCGGTGAGCCCGATCGTTGCGCGTAGTCGATTAATTCATCTTTTGTAGCGGGCCAAGGAGCATCTTCCAACTTTGATGCTAGTTCAAGTGTCCAGTACATAGATTCATCCTTTCTTTACGTGGTTAATTACCCTACCACCTCGCCGGCAAAACTTAAGCTCACGCTGAAATGTCGGTCGTTTCGTCGGCGCGGTGCTACTTTTTCGCGAATGTATAAAAAAGTTTTATATATTCCCCTGTTCACAGTATATTTCTTCAGACAATTTATTGCTTTCGTATCGGGCAAGAACGAAAAAGTAGTCTGACAAACGATTTAAGAAGGTCAACACTTCTTGAACCACGGGGTATTCATCCGCTAAGCGGTAGGCGTTTCGTTCGGCACGACGGGTCACAGTGCGGCAAATATGTGCTCTAGACGCTGCTTCGCTCCCGCCTGGTAGCACGAATCGGTTTAGTTTCGGGAGGGCATGATCTATCCGGTCGATCTCCCGTTCTATCCGCTCAACCTCCTTGTCGGTAATCGTGGCGGCTCCTTTAACTTCCCCCTTCTCTGTTTCGGTAGCGAGATGTGATCCCACCATGAATAGCTTGTTCTGTATGAACCGCAAAAACTCTTCGTGTGCTAGCTCCTTCACCTCTTGACGAAGCCACCCGACATAACAGTTAAGTTCATCAACGGTGCCGTATGCTTCAAGGCGAGGATGAGTTTTAGGCACCCGGGTACCCCCTGCCAGGGTAGTCTTCCCTCTATCCCCGGTCTTTGTGTATAGCTTACTTTTTTCCATAACATATAGTGCGAATAAAGTTGAATCAAAAGAAGTAGTGCGATGGCGTTAATGTGTTCCACGGGAAAACGACCCCTGTCTCTTTTCCTTCGAACGTCACGTTAATTCTTTTATCATGAACGATCTGTTTCCAATATCGTGTGCCCAGCTCATCAGCAATGGAGTGAATAACCCAAAAAGCCCGTTCACGTCCTAGCTTCAACAGCTGGTCGATGGGGGGTAGGTGGGCGTTGGAGCAGTTGACGAAGATCGCGTCGAATAGGCCCTCTCCAAGCACAATCGCCTCTTTCCCTGGCTCAAGCAATTCCTCCTCGGGTACAAACTGATCCTTCTCAGGCACCAATCGCTCTTCCTGAAGCGCGGGTAGGGCAACCACGCGGCGCGGTCGCCTCGGTAAAAGGGATACAATAGACCTTTCGGTTTCATCGTTCCCATTTTCTTTTACCCACGTACAGCTTACTCGGGTGGAGGCAGCCATCAGAAAGAGCGTGTTAATTCCCGTTCCCGGACTCACCTCTAGAATGTTCCACGCCTTTAAGTGTTGAACCAGTCGGAACGAAAGGTGGTTAAAGGGGGTAATTATCCTTGGATCTATGCCGTGGTCACGGAGCCTCTCCGGGATGTCGTAAAAGGCGTAAAAGTTATAGGGTGAGCGGAAAACTTGGGTGATGAGCTCATAGGCGAAGGGTGAATGAACAGCGTGACCCCTTGATTGCTTTAGTCGCTTGAGCCCGTTGGGGAAACACATAGAGGCACGGTAGTTACTGGTGAATAAGGACCACGGCGTAAGCGGCCATGCCCTCTTCTCTGCCCACGAACCCCATCGCCTCGGAGGTGGTGGCTTTGATGGAGATGGCAGACGGATCTACCCCCATGGCTTCAGTCAGCTTCTCCTTCATGGATGGTATAAACGGGCTTAGCTTGGGATGCTCTGCGCAGACAGTGACATCGATATTCCCCACGCTGTAGCCGTGTTCTTTTAGAAGGCATACGGTCTTACGCAACAGGACTGTACTCGCTACGTTCTCATACTTTGCCTCGGTATTCGGGAAGTGGTACCCGATATCCCTCAGATTGGCTGCGCCTAAAAGGGCATCGCAAAGGGCATGGATCAATACGTCCGCATCGGAGTGTCCTTCCAGTCCCTTTTCGTGATTTACCCGCACCCCGCCAAGCCATAGCTCTCTTCCCTCTATCAGCCGATGCGCGTCATATCCAAACCCTACCCGTACCTTCATCACGCGGCAAAACATTAAAGTGGCAATCTATTGAAAAAGTGTCTTTAACCCATCGATATCGAATCCTAGCGAGAGCCTTAGCGTTTGATCGATAGGGTTCGACTGAGATACCGAAACCAGGTAGGCCGCGTCGATTTGGAAACCGTTTGATCGGAAACCTGCACCGAAAGCCACGTACCGTCGGTTTCCCTTGTATTCGCTTTCGTGGTGATACCCTGAACGAACTGAGAACTGCTTGTCGTACATGTACTCGATACCTGCCGACCAGGCTATCTCACGCAACTCCTCTTTGAAACCGCCTGGGGCATCGCCAAACGATGTAAAGATACCAGCTATTGAGGAGATGTCGTTATACTCGTCAATCCGGGTATTCCACTCCTCATTACTCTCATCCTCTTTTATGATTGGTGGGGTAGGCACTAGTAACTTGTTTAGGTCCACGCTAAACGAGAGTGTGTTCTTTAGGTCGAGAGGTAACCCCAGCGATGCACCCACCCTCATATTGGCAGGCAGGAACAGGGAGGTAGTACCCCCATCGTACGATATCTTGGTTCCGATATTCGACAGGTTGAAGCCAATGCCCAAAAGTGCCTCAGAGCGTCCTATAAGCAAGTAAGACTCGTTGTACCCCGCGATATCGACCGAGAAAGCGTTCCCCGGCGAGGTTTCATCCTCCCCGGTGGAGTAATCGGCTCGTATATAGCGCAACGTGACGGCTCCCGAGAAGGTCTCGGTTAGCTTTCGGGCGTAGGCCGCATCCAGTGCCATCTCGTGTGGGGCCACCGACCGCCAGAATTCACCGGAGAGGTCCGGCAGGTCTACCTCACCGAGGGTGAAGAAGCGAAGCGAAGCGCTCACGCTGTTTAGTCTTCCCTCTCCAAACTGTTTGTATCCCGAGGCATAGAGTTGATGAATACCGGTGGTCAGCTTGCTTAACCACGGGGTGTACGCGAAGGCGAAGCCCCCTTGGCTCGTAACGAAAGGGTATTTGGCGGCGTTCCAATGTTGGGAGTATACGTCGGGCATGGTCGATGCCCCTATATCGCCCATCCCTCCCCCCCGGGCATCGGGGGCGATTTGTAGCGATGGCATAGCCGTGATAATGGGGTTGTACTCTTGGGCGCGAGCGGAAGTGCTCCATCCCGCGAAAAGCAGGAGCGCTAAAAAAAGGGCTCTTCTCTTGTTCATAATTCATTCGGTATTAATCGGTGGGCACCCCTTGATCACTTCACCCGGAAATCGAGCAGTTTCCGGTGCTCCAAGTAGCCTTGCAGGTGATCGTTTATGGCGGACGCTCCCCACACCGGCGGGGGTACCTGTAAACAGGATATCTCCTGTCTTCAATGTAAAGAAACGGCTAATATACGAAATTATTTTGTCTACTGTGTAAATCATGTCACTCGTGTTGCCTTGTTGAACCGTTTGCCCGTTGATGTCGAGGTGAAAATCCAGGTCCGAGAGGTTTTCGAAATCGGATTTGGGTACGAATGTACCGATGGCGGCGGAGTTGTCGAAACCTTTCGCGATCTCCCAAGGCAGCCCCCGCTCTTTTTGTCGCCTCTGCAAGTCCCTTGCGGTGAAGTCGATCCCGACCGTCACTTCGCTGTAATAACGGTGCGCGAAGCATTCCGCGATATTTTTCCCCAGTCGGTCTATTTTTACTACCACTTCCGTTTCGTAATGCACCTCCTCCGAGAAGTCGGGTAGGAAAAAGGGTTTCCCTTGTTGTAGCAGTGCCGTATCGGGTTTCATGAAGAGAATCGGTTCTTCCGGTTCAGACAGAGATTCTACATCCTTATCGTGGGACACCCGGCCGGTCCTTTCCGGTGTCCTCGTCACTGGACAGAAACTCCACCTCCTTGTCGCGAGACTCGACACTTAGGGCAGAAAGCCTCTGCACCCGGGGAGAACAGGCATTTCATTTCCCCTGGTATGAGATGGGTAGTTAAGGGCGATCGCGAAAATCTTCATGCAACAAGTTATTGTTTTACTCCCGATACTGCATTTAACACGGCTTTCACGGTGCCAAATTTCAAGTAGGTAACGATTACCACGGGTAGGCGGTTCACGTTGTTGGTCAAGGAGGCCTTTATCGCCTCCTTTTGATTTGTGAAGGCATCGTCGAGGATGGTCATTGAGATATTGATCACCTCGTACGTGTTCCCGTCATTGGCTTTCATGTTATTTACCCCTAAGTAGTTGACGTACATGTTTACCGCCCTTTTCCCTGAAATGAAGCGGATGTACTTCTTATCGCCCGGCATCATCCCCTTGAAATCGAGGTTCCTAACGTACGCCAACACTGATAGGTAGTCGTACGTGCATTGGTCGGTTACCACTACATCGTCGAACCTCTCCACTCCGTTTCTATAGCGGATAGTCCGTATATTAATTTCATCCCCCTTCGTAGCTGTAGGATTGCCTCTCCACCGTATAATCCTTACCCTCCAACGCCTCCTTGGAGAATAGTAGCGGTCGCAAGTTTCTTGTCAACGTAGGAGGTGAGGGTATCCTGCACGGTGTACAGGTTGTCCGCCAACCCCGACGTGTTCAACAGCATTATTAGTTTGTAAGCGTTCTTCCCCCTGTAATTGGCATCGGGTCACCGAGAGCGACCCTTTCCCGGCGCGTGCGTTGAAGATCCCGTAATTGAAGTAAAGGTCGTAATGAATCTCCTCCCCGCTTGCCAAATGCCGTGTTCTCTAGGCTACACTGGGCGCTTATAGGGAGCCGGTATACGGCAAGCAGTATTAATAAAAGAAACGCTACTCCTGTTATTTTTTCATTTTTCATGCCGATGCTCTTTGAATGTTATCTCCTAATGCCGCCGTAGGGCTGCATGGAGGTACTTCCACCTCTGCCACCACCTCTGCCACCACCTAAACCCGGAGAAGGGTGAACTTTGTTGCCCTTGTCTTTGCTCGTTCTGTCTATCCAAGTTCGGGTTCCTCTTCTTCTTCTCCTGCGGTTTATTTGTCGTTATTTCCAGTGGCTTCTGTTCGATGACCGGCTTTGTGCGGATGTCCCAACTCTCACTGTGGTCAGAGTATTCCCGGATAGTGAACAGGCCCGGGTAGTAGAAGACCTCTTCCGGTTGCAATTGCTCCTCGTAGTTCCCAGTAGTCCACACTCCATCGCCGTTTTCATCGACGATAAGACGAGCGTACACCTCCCCCAGGCGGGAGGTCTTGAAAGCGAGCCACGCTTGATTTGACCGAACTTTTCCGGAAAGGTTTACCCCGAATTTGTCCAGCAACTCTACGAAAGCCTCTTTATTCGGTTCTAGTCCCGAGAGGGTGATCTCGAGGTTGCCGTACTGGTCCCAGCGCCTTTACCGTGAACTGCTGTTCGTAGGTCTCGTTCCAGAGACCGTAATAATTGAAGATGGTAGCTGAGTCGACTCGAAACTTGTACTTCGCACCTGGTTCCCATCGGGGACGTACCACGAACTTTCGTGGGTTCAGCGTGTCGGTCTCCAGCCGGAAAGGCATCGTCTCAAAGAGAGAATCCACTTCAATGGAGAGTTCCACGTGGGAGGAATCGAATGCGATCACCGGGTGCTCAAACTCTATCCGGATCGGGTTGTAGAGCTCGAAGGAGGTCTGGATATTGCTTTGAATCGTGAGAAACGATAGCTTTTTTTCTTCAGTTTTAGCCCTGTCTTCACCCTCACTATCACCTGCTGCCGGATCCTCTACACTTTCTGTCTTTTCTTCCTCCTCTTTATCCTTTTCCGTAGCTTTTTCAGCCTCTTTTGCCGCTTGTTCTGCCTGCTTCCGCTCCTGTCTAGAACGCCTCATGAAGAAGTTGAGCGTGTCCGTGGCGATATAGTCTATGTTGAGCGAATCGGTACGCAGGTAATTTACCACCATTTGCAGGGAATCCTGTTTATAGATTAAAGAATCGGTAATCCAGAGGGTAATGGTATCGTTACGTTTACTTCGCTCCATAACGTACCAGTCGTCCCGCTCCACCTTTGGGTTCGTAAGGATAAAGGTTGGTATCTCGGTCGGGGATGCGAAGAATAGCGCCAGTTTACGCTGCTCTGGGCGTTCGTGCTTCTGGAGGTATCGGCGTTGAAAGTCCGACAAGAAGGTACGCAGCAGCAGGTCGTCCGGCAGGAAGCGGGTATAGTGTACCGTGAGGATGGTATCCACGGTGACGCTATCCGCGAAGACCGTATCCTGCCGCACCGCTGGTGTCGTGGAGGGCTCGACCACGGTGTCGAGGAACGCGACCGCCTCCATCGGATTGTCATACTTGTAGTCCCGGTTCTGGTCATCCAAGGCAAACACCCGGTAGCGGCCCGGTGCCATGCCCCGCACGGTAAAGTTCCCCCTCGAGTCAGTTCTGGATATCCGTTCAAACGTCTCCTTCGTGAAGGCGGTATCGTTTAAGTTGGAATGAATACCCACGTAAATGTCGGTAACCGGTTCCAAGTCTTCGGCATTCAGTACCCTGCCGGAGACCGCCAACGTGTCGAGCCGATCGCCCGTTGAAAAGGAGTAGACGAAATTCTCCAAAGGATTTCCCTCGTTGTTATCGACGATCGCATCGGTAAAATCAATGGTGTAGGTGGTGTTTTCCAGCAACGTGTCTTTCAGCTCCACCACCGCCTTTTTCCCGATGGAGCGAATTACCGGCATGTTCTTCTGCGGCGGCGTAACAATCACCTTCTGGGTGGGTTTCTCGATTTTTATGTTTTCATCAAATTCGATTTCGATCCTCGAAGGGGTCACATTGAGCGAGTTGAAATCAGGTGTCGCACGCTTCACCTTTGGGGGGTCCACGTCGTATGGCCCGCCGGTAGGCGATGCGATATTCGCACAGGAGTGGATGGCCACGACGCACAGTAGAAGCAGGAAAAGGGTCGACAGGAGCGATAGAATCTTGTTAAGCATGATCAGTCTCGAATGATTTACAATGCATTCACCGTGCAAAAGTACAAATTAATTCGTTTCACCGCTCATTCATCGCCCGTTTATACGGTGACAAAGGGCTTCTTCCCTGACGAGAGCAACGTGTGACCGATCTGGCAATAGAAGCATTTCCGCTTATCACAGTACTCCCTGGCCAACTGGATCAGTGCCTGGGTATCGGCCCCGTTCCTTGGAATTACGCCCCCCTTTTCAAACGCTTTCACCGTTGCGTTTTTCTCCGGTTTGGTCGACTTGAGAAAACAGATGGCTCGTTCACGGTACGTCTCGTCCGAAAGGCTCGTTCCGTAAGCAAACAGGATTGGTGCCACCGTGTTGATCACGATCCCCTCGATTGAACCCTTTCCCATCCTCTTGGGCGTCTCCTTCGAGGCTTTCCCAAATGCGAAATGGCTTTTCCAGTAACCTGACGGTCCCGTTTGAAAATGTGCGAGCATACCGTCATACGTCTCCTCTTTCAGGATAACCGAGAAGAGCCGCCCCGAGGAGTGTAAGAGCGATGCCATCTGCGCGATGCGCAGCTCGGGGAAGGAGCGGGGTCGCACCCGGAGCCGTTTAAACGGAGCGCCCTCCAAGCTCTTCAAGGAGTACTTCGCCTTTAGGAAGCGGTACTCCTCTCTCAACTTCAGGTAGTAGTCGTCTCTTTCGCCTGAGGTGTCAGGTGTGTTTAGCCCAACTGAGTCGTTTGGCACAGTTTGGGTATTCGGGCTATTCAAACCGTTCGGATTGGCTGGAACATTAGGATCGATCAGATCGCCAAGGTTGTTAGAGACAGCTTGGGCAGCCGGGCTATCTTGAACGGTCAAGGTAGTAGGATCGTCTAAGAAACCAGCTTGTCCAAACAACAGTGCCTCCAGTTGCATGATATTTTCTTGATGCTTCAGCAAATAGTTAAATGGTAGCGAGAGGGCCAGCCGGTAAAACGCATCGGCGTTTACCCCGAAGCCAAAGTTCCTCGAGAGCATCACATAGAACACCTCGTCCCATGAGTTTTTAAAGTGCTCCAGGAGCTTGAACACGTCACCCGTCTTTCGTCCCAACCTCTCAATCGCCAAGCGGGGCAGGTAGGTTTCGATCAACTTCTCGGGCAGGAGGCAGAGTAGACTTTGGCAGGGTAACTTCCTATCGCTATGAATCAAGAAATCCGCGTTCTCACGCAAGGAGGGCGGCACCACAAGGCGGCATTGAGGTACCGTCCACCCGGCCTCGTTGACGATCTCTCGATTCACCTTTTCGGCAAGGTGGAGGATAACCGAATTGTAAAGCTTGTCGCGATGGTGCCCATGCTGCATCCAGTCGCTTGAGGAGCCGTGAATCTCCACGTTGCCCGCCCAAAGCTGCCCCCCGATCTTCACCTTCGCATTAAAAAAATCGGGACCTGCGTCCCGGTTTTGCATTCCCGGGTCGATCACCTCTACCTGGCGGCCGTCGGTCGTAACCAGCGAAGGGGTTGGGTACAACTTGTATTTCCAGAGGTATTGCAAACAGTTGCTCGTTACGTTTCATAAGGAGGGCGTAAAACTCAAAAATAGCTTTTATTCTCCCGGAAAGACAAGGAATTGAAAGGGAATCGGGTGATATTTTAGGGATCATGGCGGGGATTCGTCAAATATTATGTGAATTTGTAGGGTTGGAACCCCTATTTTGAACGTTTGCAATTCAGATTATTTTTAAATAGAAACAGTAAAAACGTATTAAAAAAGTTAATGGCAGCGGTGGCAAACCAGGGTAAATCAAAGAAAATCGAAGAAAGAACCGAGTGAAGGGGTATTATACTCCCTGAAAAGAAAAAAACGGGCTCCGGAAAAGAACCGGGCCCGTTTTTATTGATTCAACTCACTCAGCTTGGCACGTTGCTCTACAGCTGTTTTTGCTTTCAACGTGAAAGTTGAGTCGCTTAAAGAAGCTGCTTTAAGTCAGAAGGATCTACATCCATCGCGGTGATGACCCCATTTTCGTCAATCAAGTAGTTCCGGAAACCCCTGTCCAATTTCAACTCCTTATAGAGTTTCGATCGGGTACCGTTTGGCACGTTAAACAGTGAAACGGTCTCCATGTCATCCAGCCGCAACGTCCGCTCCACCACATGTTGGTTTTCGTCAAAAGAGACGGAGAGGAAGATCACATCCTCGTCCATTCCTTTGAGGATGTTGTGCAGTTGCACGTTGACGGCTCTTGAGCGGGCATCATAGGACGCCCAGAAGTTGACCACTACTTTTTTGCCTTTGTAATCATGCAGGAGGTAGTTGTTCCCTTCCAAATCCGATAAAACGATATCGGGTATCGTTTCGCCCGGATGATAACCTACGGAAGGTGTTTTTTGGTTGACAGTACCTGCCAATAACGCGAACGTCATGATTACAATGAGGCAAATGTTCACGTACTTCATAAAAAATAAGTTTGGTTAATAATCGGAGTATAGACTTGCCTCTTGTAGGAATCCAACTCCCTTAAATTGAACGATTTTTCGCTAAAAACCGTCATTTAAGGCAGCAAAAGTATCGCGCTTTTTCCAAACTAAAAAGATTTTCATCGGAAAAAAACCTTCCAAATGTTAAAAAGCTTTCACTGAGTGAAGCTTATAGCCTTATAATCAACCTCCTACCTGAAATAGTGTTCCACGGCATCAACCGATACATCTTTGAGTATCACCTTCTTATTCTTGTCAAGTAGGAAAATCGTCGGGATGGCCCGTATATCGTACAATTTTTCTCGGCTAATCTTCATCCCTTTATCGTACCCATGCACCCAGGTGGCCGGCATCTTGGGGAGGTAGGTGAGCCACTCGTCCAGATTCTCATCTGGGTAGACAGTCAAGATGGTCAGCATGGTTCGCCCCGGGTTGTTTAGCGATAGCGCCCGGTTCACCTCGTCCGACCGCGTGAGCCGCTCAATGACCGTTTCACAAGTATTGCATCCCGGGTTGGAGAAGATAAGCAGGATGTATTCACTTGTTAGACGGTGCAACTCGTACGATTTTCCGGAGGGGAGGGTGTAGCTGAAGTTGGCCGCACGGCTCCCCACCCGGTTCTTCTGGGCCATCTCCTTTTGGAAGCGGAGGGATGATTTTCGCCCTTCTGGTATCAGGGGCGACTTTTCAAGCTGTTCAATGACCGGGAGATACATCTCTTCATTCCGGAAGGGGGAGTTAAAGTCGTACAGGTATTTTTCGAACATCGCCCCGAAGTGGGTGTACATGGCCGTATCGGCAGAGGCTTTACCAAGCGTGTAGACAAGCGACTCGTCGGCCTTCTCCTTGGGCACGTGGTTAAGCACATCGATATAATTCACAAACGCTTGCTCGGTAATGTCTGGGCGGTCGATCAACCCCCTATTGGTGAAATCAAACCTATCCCAATAGTGCATTACCAGGTAAGCGGCTCTCTCTAAAGGATCCACGAGCGTCTTCGGGATATGGGGTAGGAGAAACGTGTCGGGGATAACCAAGCCGGTTGCCACGGCAGGTTCCTTGAACGTGCAAGAAACAGCCGCGGCTAGGGGATTCTCTGTCGCTTGCTCCTTCGTTCGAGGGTTATTCTTTAACCGTGAACCGCCCTTGTTCACAAACGAGCAGGAGAGGATACCCAAGAGTAACCCAACGATGGTCAGCAGAAGAACAGGTAACTGTTTCATACGATTATTTTAATCATGTCGGTTTCATACGATCAACTTTTTCATCATTATGATACAGCGATGACGGCACATGCATCAATCTCGCCATAAAGGTATAAAAAATCTGATATTTTTCGTACATTTGTACGATTCGTAATCATAACAGTTGTTCAATCGCCGATGGAACCCTTTATTGTTTCTGCCAGGAAATACAGGCCCACCACCTTTAAATCGGTGGTCGGCCAAGAAGCCCTTACCACTACACTCAAGAACGCGATTGCCGGGAACAAGTTGGCACACGCCTACCTCTTCAGCGGCCCGCGCGGTGTGGGCAAAACCACCTGTGCCCGCATTTTCGCTAAAACGATCAACTGCCTGAACCCCGCATCTGACCACGAGGCGTGCAACACGTGTGAATCGTGCGTGGCGTTCAACGAGCAACGCTCTTACAACATCCACGAGTTGGATGCGGCCTCTAACAACGGGGTGGACGATATCCGCTCACTGATCGACCAGGTGCGCATCCCCCCCCAGATTGGCAAGTATAAAGTCTACATCATCGACGAGGTGCACATGCTCTCACAGGCCGCCTTCAACTCATTCTTGAAAACGTTGGAAGAGCCGCCGGCACACGCCCTCTTTATCTTAGCCACCACGGAGAAGCAGAAGATCATCCCCACCATTTTGTCAAGGTGTCAAGTATATGACTTTAACCGCATCCGGGTGAACGACATCGTGGCGCACCTGCAGCATGTGGCCATGCAAGAGGGGGTAGAGGCGGAGCCGGAAGCGCTCAATGTCATCGCGCAAAAAGCGGACGGAAGTATGCGCGACGCACTTTCCATCTTCGACCAAACAGTCAGCTACACTGAAGGGAACGTAACTTACCAGTCGGTCATCGAGAACCTGAACGTACTCGATTACGAATACTACTTCCGGCTATCCGATGCGATCCTCGAATGCAACGCGGTGGATGTCCTTCTCACCCTAAACGATATCCTGAACCGTGGGTTTGAGGGGCAATACATCATTAGCGGAATCGCTTCGCATTTCAGGGACCTGCTCGTAAGCAAAGATCCCGCCACGGCTCAACTACTGCAGGTGGGAGCCTCCATCAGGGAGCGGTACGCGAACACCGCCCAACGGTGCCCCAACGAGTTCCTTTATCGTGCCATCGATCTTGCCAACGAGTGTGACCTCGATTACCGGCTCAGCAAAAATAGGCGGTTGCTGCTCGAGTTGACCCTTATCAAGCTGTGCCAGTTAACCGAGGGGATAACCTCGCCAAAGGGAGAGACGGAGAAGGAACTGAAACCCATCGCCGTTGGTGGTAAGGCGAAAAGCGATACCGGTGAGGCGAAGTCCATTATTTCCAAGCAAAAAACCATTGCTGGTAAAACAAAAATTTCTGCTGGTGAGGCAGAGGCTGTTAAAGGTGATTCTAAACCGGAAATTATCGCCCCCGAAACAAAAACTACTGCCAGTGAGGCAAAGGTCATGAATGATGCAGCGAAAGTAATCAGCGAAGAGGTAAGGGTTGTTAAAAGTGAACAAAAAAAAGTTGTTAGCGAATATAAAACCGCTGGCGATAAACCAAACGTCGTTGCCGATGGACCGGAAGTTGCTTCGCCCGGTCAGGAAACCGGGGGTGCCAAGAAAAAGAGCCTTTTCGATGCCCAGATGGGCGTATCTATCGCATCACTAGTTAACGAGAACAGCGAGAGAGGGGTGGCGGGGGTTAATAGAGAGGACGAAAATGAGGGCCCCTCAACTACCAATGGGGATGACCGCTTTACCGAGCAGCAACTGGTAACAGCATGGAAAGCATATGCGGTGCAGTTAAATGAAGAGAAGCTGCTGAAGAATACCATGATGCTCTACCTCCCAAAAATGAAGGGCGAGACGCTCTTTGAAGTGGCGGTCAATACGGAGTTAAACAAGCAATACATCACGGACAACAGTGCCTCGATCCTCGCCTTTTTACGTGAGCAATTGAAGAACGACGACGTGTCGATGGCGATTACCATAGCGGAAGGGGAGGCAATCAAGCGGCCGGCTACCCCTAGGGATATATTCAATGACATGGCCGAACAAAACCCATCGCTGAAAAAACTGTCAGACGAATTTGGGCTGGAGTTGAGTTGACAAAAAACCTCACTCACCTCGCCCACCTGTCGCTATCCAGGTTCCGGTAGTTGATGGCCTCCGCGAGGTGGGGCGACAAGATTCGTTCGCTTCCCTCCAGGTCGGCAATGGTGCGCGATACTTTAAGTATCCGGTCATACGCGCGTGCTGACAAAGAACGTCGCTCCATGGCCACACGCAATAATGCCAACCCCTGCTCATCGGGCACGGCGTATTTCCTCAACATCCGCCCGCTCATCTGCGCGTTGCAAAAAACCCCTTTCGCTTTCTCCTTCGCGAACCGGCGGGACTGGATATCGCGGGCTTTAATAACCCTCTCCCGTATATCGGCACTGGACTCGGCAGGTGTTTTATCGGCCATCTTATCAAACGGCACCGGTACGATTTCCACTTGGATATCCACCCGATCGAGAAGAGGGCCCGATATTCTATTCAGGTAAGAGTAGACCGCCCCGGGCGAGCAGACGCACTCCCGGGTAGGGTGATTGTAATAGCCACATGGGCAAGGGTTCATGGCGGCGACCAACATGAAGCTTGCCGGGTACTCCACCGTGTACCTCGCCCTCGACACGGTGATCTTCCTATCCTCTAAGGGTTGTCGCATCACCTCGAGGACGTTCCGGTTAAATTCGGGCAGCTCATCTAGAAAGAGAACCCCGTTATGCGCAAGGCTAATTTCCCCGGGTTGCGGCACGGCACCGCCACCCACCATGGCCACGTTACTGATGGTGTGGTGAGGTGAGCGAAAAGGGCGCCGTGTCATCAATGACGTGCCTAGCCCGGTTCGTCCCGCCACGCTATGCACCTTGGTTGCTTCGATGGTCTCCTCCAACGTTAACGGCGGCAATATGGAGGGCATCCGCTTGGCCATCATGGACTTCCCCGAACCTGGGGCACCGATCATGATGATGTTATGGCCTCCTGCCGCTGCCACCTCCAGGGCACGCTTCACGTTCTCTTGACCCTTTACCTCCGAGAAGTCGAACTCAAACGAGAATTTCTCCCGATTCAACTCCTCCTGCAGATTAATCACCGTGGGTTTCAACAGTGCCTCGCCGTTCAAAAAGTCGACTACCTCCCGGATGGTTCGCACCCCGTAGACCTCCAAACCCTCCACCACGGCTGCCTCTTTCACGTTCTCCGAGGGAAGGATAAACCCTTTGAAGCCACTTTCTTTCGCCATAAGGGCCATGGAGAGCGCCCCCTTGAGTGGCAAAACGCTACCGTCGAGCGACAGCTCCCCCATCAGCAGGTATTGATCGAGCTGGCTTGTATCTACCGACCCCGAGGCAGCTAGGATACCCACCGCTAACGGCAGGTCGTATGCTGATCCCTCTTTTCGAATATCGGCGGGTGACATGTTGATAACGATCTGTTGCCGCGGGAATTTCAACCCATTTACCTGAAGGGCAGACACGATTCGCTCGTGACTCTCCTTCACGGAGGTATCCGGCAATCCTACCAGAAGGAAACGAATCCCCCTAGAGCAGTTCACCTCTATGGTTATCAGCGTGGCCTCTATCCCTTGAACAGCTGCCCCAAACACTTTGACCAACATCGGCTCCCGTTTTATCCTACATCAGCGTTCGGCTCTTCTTCAGACCGTTTTTTTATTTCATCGACGATTCCCTGTGCGGCGATATTTCTTACCTGAATCGTCCTATCGGGAGAGATTAACACGTTAAATGGCACGTATTGCACGTTAAAGTTGTTCACGATATCGGCTCCCCATCCCCGTTCTTCCGTCACCACCGTCCAGGGGATGGAATCGCTTTCCACGTACTCTACCGGGTAGTTGTTGGTATCGATATAGACAGTAACAAACTGCACGCTGTCCGGTTCCAGTTCCTCGTACGCCTTCTTTAATAGCGCCACGGTCTCCCTCGATTCAGTGCCCGCCGAGGAAATGAAAGAGAGGACCAGATACTTCCCCGAAAAATTGTAGGGACGAATTTTGTTCCCTTCCTTGTCCTCCAGTAGGAAGTGGGGTGCGGTGGCTCCCTCCGCAGAGCGATTCAGTTTCTCCGAGTAGGAGGTGAGCCGGAGGGCCAGTTCGGTCCGCTTAACATCTCCTTCAAGGTACCCCAGTACCCGCTCCAACGCCCTCGGGTTGTCGCTGTTTGTAAAAAAATTACTGATCAAGATCAGGCTTGATAGCTTGGAGGGATTCTCCATGATATACTCTTCAGCACCAACCGTGATCTCGTGATTCAGCACGTTTAGTTGCCCTATCTCCTCGTGGCGATTGGTGGAGGTATTGAGAGTAGAATCCATTCCATTGTCCTCCCGGATTTTCACGAGCAATTGCCCCCGCCGTTTCAAAAGATCCTCGTGGTTCATCTTGAAAGCGGTCAGGTCGTTATTGACCTCGTTCCCGTTAACCCGGATCAAGTCGGGGCACATTGCGTCGCCCTTTACCGTTAGCTTCTGATCCCGATCGGCGAACACCACGGTAGAGGCCTCGTAACCGTTTAGGTAGAGTGAAAAGGCGGTAAGCGTATCGACTTGGGTTCGGAAACTGAACCTTCCCTTTTTATCCACGTGAATGGTATCCACTTCCAGCGTATCTTCCGCAAGGTAGGCCACCAATAGGTAGGGTGCCTCCAGGTTTGCAATCTCTCCCTTTATCCATCCCCCCTTATCACTACATGATGCCAAGCCCCATACCATGAAGCAAGCCATCATCCCTAAAAAATATTTTGTCATAGCCGATAAACTTTTAACCCGAATAGACGCTTTTACGCTTTGAACCCACAAAGATATTCTTATTTTTTTAAATATTCAATGATTTTCACATTTATTTGTCGAATTTTATCGTTTCAATATAAATATGTAGCTTTGCGATATACAAAAACTGAATGCCCATGTTTTTCTCTATCGTTATCCCCGTGTACAACCGTCCTGATGAAGTGGATGAGCTACTCTCCAGCCTTTGCGATCAGAGGTACAAACAGTTCGAGGTGGTCATCGTGGAGGACGGTTCCACCTGCGATTGCCGTGCTATCGTGGAGAAATATCGTGATTGGCTTGCCATCCACTACATCGATAAGCCCAACTCGGGACCCGGCTTATCCCGTAATGTCGGCGCTTCGGAAGCACGGTACGACTACCTTATTTTTTTTGATTCGGACTGCATTATTCCCGCCGGCTACCTGGAGGAGGTGACCCGTTTTCTTGCGGCCACTCCCGCAGACGCATACGGGGGGCCCGATGCGGCCATGCCTGCCTTCACCACCGTGCAGAAAGCGATCAACTACGCTATGACCTCCTTCCTTACCACGGGGGGTATTCGAGGGCGACGAAAATCGTTGGATAAGTTCCTGCCCCGTGGGTTCAACATGGGCGTCACCAAGGCTGCCTATAGTGCAGTGGGCGGTTACCGCGCCATGCGGTTTGGTGAGGATATCGACCTAAGCCTCCGACTACTTTCGGCGGGATATGTTACGGCGTTGATCCCCCGTGCTCACGTTTACCACAAACGACGTACCACCTACAAGCAATTTTTCAAGCAGGTGTATAATTTCGGTATTGCTCGCATCAACCTTCACCTACTGCACCCCGGGTCGATGAAAGCAGTGCACACCCTACCCTCCCTCTTCGTCATTGGTATGGCGTTCCTACTTATCCTCTCCATTTTTTACTCGGCGCTCCTATGGGTGCCGATTGGCTACTCCCTCCTCCTCTTCCTGGACTCCCTGTTCAGGAACCGGTCGGTGAAGGTAGCCCTTCACAGCATCATTGCGTCTTGGATACAGTTAATCGGGTACGGGAGTGGCTTTTTGGTCGCCGTCTGGAAACGGTTGGTTCGTCGTGAAGGGGAGTTTAGCGCCTTCGCTAAAAAGTTTTACGAGTAACTATTCGTTGGGCTTTACTTCGCGTGACCTCCTTCCGTTTTCACGAGTAGCTTAGTGAGTTTCGGGCGAGTACGATGCCTATCGGGTTACATCTTTTCCCCGTAGGCCAAATCGCCCGCGTCGCCGATCCCAGGGACGATGTACGACGCATCGTTCAACTCCGGATCGACCACGGCTGCCCAGATGGTGGTTTTATCGCTCGGGAAGTTTCGCTTACAGTAGTCGATGGCCTGCTGGCTCGCGACAATCGTGGTGACATGGATGTGACGAGGTGTCCCTTTCGTAAGCAATGCCTTGTAGGTTAACTCCATACTGGCCCCGGTCGCCAGCATTGGATCAGCCAAGATCAGCGTCTTGCCCTCGATGGAGGGGGAGGCGATGTACTCGATATGAATGTCGAACGATTGATGCCCCGTCTCCTTGTACTTTCTGTAGGCCGAAACGAAGGCGTTCCCCGCGCCGTCAAAGTAATTCAGCAACCCGTGATGGAACGGGATCCCCGCGCGGAGAATGGCCGCGATCACCACCTCTTCGTCCAACACGTTCACCTCGGCTGCATCAAGCGGCGTGTTCACCGTGATCCTCTTGTAAGTAAGCGTTTTGCTGATTTCGTATGCCATGATCTCGCCAATCCTCTCCAAGTTCCTACGGAACCGCAAGCGGTCGACTTGTATGGTTACATCCCTAATTTCACGGATATAGGCGTTAAGCAGCGAGTTTTTCTCCGAAAAATTATATAGTTTCATACCCTTCTCTGTTAACCACGTTCGGGAAACAAAGATACCATTTTTCTCCCCTTCCTTGAATTTTTCACCCCCTTTTTTGTTAAAATGATTGGCTTTTCACAGGAAGGGGTTACCTCCTTTTCACGGGGGCAGTTGGTTTTTTCCAAGGCATGGGGTTTTTCTCGCTAAAAGGTGCGGTTGTTCGTCAAGAAAGATCGCTTTTCTTTAAAAAACTGCCAATTCAAGGAATAATTTCTTTAATTGTTTCGAGGGTTTACGGATTTTGATTACTTTTGTGTCCAGCATTTTTAAGGTTATCATACAAAAACCCAAATTTTTTCAAGATGGTTAATTTAGATTTAAGCAAGTATGGCATCTCGGGCGATTTTGAGGTCGTCCATAACCCATCCTACGAGACCCTTTTTCAGGATGAGATGAATCCCGAAAACAAAGGGTTCGAGAGGGCCAAGTTGACAAAATGCGGTGCCACGGCTGTTTACACCGGTAAATTCACCGGGCGTTCTCCCAAGGATAAATTCTTCGTGATGGACGATGTGTCGCGCGATACTCTTTGGTGGGATGGCACCATCAACCGTCCCTGCACGAAAGAGGCATTTGATTATTGCAAGGACCGCGTTACCCAGCAGCTCTCCAAGGCAAAGAAGATCTACGTGGTGGACACCTTTTGCGGCACGAACGCCGATACCCGGTTGAAAGTCCGTTTCGTGATGGAGGTAGCTTGGCAGGCTCACTTCGTGACCAACATGTTCATCCGCCCCTCGCACTACGAGCTAAGCCGTTACGGTGAGCCCGACTTCGTCAGTCTGAATGGGGCCAAGACCACCAACGACAGGTGGGAGGAGCACGGCTTGAACTCCGAGAACTTCACCCTGTTCGACCTGACCCGAAAGTTGCATGTGATCGGTGGATCTTGGTACGGCGGTGAGATGAAGAAAGGTATCTTCGCGCTTATGAACTACTATCTACCGTTAAAGGGTATCGCCTCCATGCACTGCTCGGCCAACGTGGGAGAGGATGGCGACGTGGCCATTTTCTTCGGCCTGTCGGGCACCGGTAAGACCACCCTGTCGGCCGACCCGAAGCGTTACCTGATCGGTGACGACGAGCATGGCTGGGACGATCACGGCATCTTCAACTACGAGGGAGGTTGCTACGCGAAGGTGATCAACCTGAGCGAAGAGAACGAGCCCGATATCTGGCGTGCTATCCGCCGCGACGCTTTGTTGGAGAACGTGACAGTGGACGACGAGGGGAACATTGACTACACGGACGGTTCCACTACCGAGAACACCCGCGTATCCTACCCCATCACCCATATCAGCAAGATCGTGTTGCCCTCGCGCGCCGGTCACGCGAGCAAGATCATCTACCTCTCCGCGGACGCTTTCGGCGTGTTGCCTCCCGTCTCCATCTTGGACGACAACCAGGCACAGTACCACTTCCTCTGCGGGTTCACCTCCAAGCTGGCGGGTACCGAGCGCGGTATCACCGAGCCGCTGCCTTTCTTCTCTCCCGCTTTCGGGGAGGCCTTCCTAACGCTTCACCCCACGGTGTACGCGAAGCGCCTCGTTGGGAAGATGAACCAGCACAACGCGAAAGCCTACCTGGTGAACACCGGCTGGAACGGTACCGGGAAGCGCATCTCGCTGAAAGATACCCGCGCCATTATCGATGCTATCCTCGATGGCTCCATCGATAAGGCGGAGACGATGCATATCCCCATTATGAATCTCACCGCACCGGTCAAGCTGGATAGGGTTTCGGATATCCTTGACCCACGCACTACCTATACCAACCCGAGCGAATGGGAGGCGAAAGCACGGAAGTTGGCTGGTATGTATGTCGAGAACTTCAAGCAGTATGCCGACAATGATGCCGCTAAGGCATTGATCCCGTCGGGACCACAACTCGACTAACCGCCACCGCCATGTTCGTCTAATCAACTAAAGCCAACGTTGGTAATAAAACCACACGTGGAAGTCAAGTTAAATAGTAAGGAGCCTGCTTCAATTAATTGAAGCAGGCTCTTCTACTAGTAACACCTTTGGTCCATTGGTTTCTTAGCTTAGTTTTACTGTGATAACATTTTACTCCTGACTTGTGCCTGTTAGCGCATAGAAAATAATTTTCACCTCACACGTTTCATTTGTTCAATGTAATTAATAAGTAGCTCCATCTTAAGGGTGTTTAATGACTGTATTCATCATGTCAGTTTCATACTACATTATTATTAAAAGTATTGAAGCCTATGTCGGTAATTAATCATTAATCACATCTCTTTTTTCTTTCGGTACAGGTAGTTGTTTTATAGTCTTAATCCGGGGATTCAAATACGACGATACCTTCCACTATTGTTTTCTTGATATTAACCTTACAATCATCCAGGGTAAATAATATTAAATCCGCTCTTAATCCCGGTTTTATTTCTCCTCTATCATTTAGCCCGTATAAATGAGCAACATTTGTACTCGACATTTTAATCGCGGAGGCCAAATCACACCCGGCAAATTTCATTACATTGCTGCCCCTCTGTTTACCGCTTTTTTAACTTGTTCCGAGGACGAATTATGATGCGCTAACCCCACTTTGATTCCTAACTCGTTGCATTTTGATATAAAATCCATGGCCCCTTTGATTTCTGGCGCAAGACTCACTTGTAAAATGTTTTTTGAGAAGCGTTATAAAGTTCCATAAATTCATTCCAATCAGGATTTCGGACATAAATCAACGGGTGTGCTCCTCTAAAGCCGTTGACAGGAGAAATATAGGGTCCCTCCAAGTGAAAACCGGCAATAGAACCACGTGTGTCGGGATCATTTTTAACCCGTGACAACAGTCTGAAGTTTTTCAAAAAAACAGCATGTTCATTTGTTGTAATAGTAGGCATATAGGTTGTAACACCTGCCTCCCAAAGTCCCGAGGTAATCGTTTTAATGCCTTCTTCGGTTAACTCTTGCCCAATGTTCACAAATGAAAACCCTTTGTACCCGTTAACCTGATTATCAATTAATCCAGGGGCTATTATCAATGTTCTGCCACCTTCTGACAATCGCTTGATCTTTTTCACATTGGTTATTTTTCCATCTTCGATTCCTATCCTTACCAAGGTGCCATCAAGATAATGGATTCCTTCTACAACCAAGTTCTGTTTTTCATTCCTGGTACACCCGGTTAAAACTAATATTGAAAGTAAAACGAATGAACAGGTAAGAAGTCTGGTTCTCATAAATAAATATGGTCATAAAAACAGTTTCAAGGACAGAGTTTTTGATGAACATTCTTCTTGAATTATTCATTTCTTATTTGAAAAAGAATATAGAAATAATGAACCGTATAGTATCATTTATTCACTCAAAAAAATAACACTCCAGCTAAAGCGCATTTTGCAGTGCAAGAAACAAAGCCCTAAAATTTTGCAGGTACCTGATTGGCTCGCAACTTGCCGGTGAAACTTCAATATCGCAATAGCCTTTGTAACCGGAAGCGCTGAGAAGAGAAAACAGTTTCCTCCAAGGGTAATCGGTGGAAAGATCACGCAGGTGAATACAACCAATTTTATCTTTAACAAGATCAAACTGTTCTTCCAGCCCCATTCCTTCATATCCTTTCGGGAGACCTTCCCCGGAAAAATCACTATTCATGCTATTCCAGATCATATATAGATGGGGATTATCCGCGTAATCCAATATTTGCCGGATGACGGGAATGTTGGCTGTACCGGTTCCATGTTCTTCCAATCGAAGCTGCACCCCAAGATTATAGCCAACGGTGGCACATTCGGAAGCTGATTTCGCGATCTGCTGCAGTATCCGCTCCCTATCTTTATTCCCCTCTGCAGGCACCGCGTTGGGAAAGACCCTGACACCTTCGGCACCCAAATCCGCCGCGAGTTGTAAATACTCTTTCGTTCCCTCGATGTTTTTTCTTAATTCGCTTTGATCATCGTAGTGATAAGAAAATCCACTGGCCAGGCTTATGGCAATGTGGGCATCTTCAAACCGTTTCTTAACGTCGTCGCGTTGTTGCTTGCTCAAGCTAACCTCTACCCCATGTTTATGGGTTGTACGCAATTCCACGTGTTCAATTTTAGTCGTTTGCAAATTTCCGATGATGGTTTCGATATCCCAGTCAGCACCGATCATATAGGTCATCAATCCCAATTTTAACGGGTTGAGGTTCAATTGAAAATCCTGCTCTTTGGATGGAGTAGCTGGTGCTGACATGAGAGTGGATGCCGTGATACCCCATGCTGCCGTCGAAATGGCCGCTGCATCGCGGATAAAATGTCTTCTCGATGTTTTTCGTGTCATGCTGTTTTTGTTTATTATGATGGTTCATTAACATTAGACATTTTCTCGCAATGGCATAGTCAAATAAATTTGACATCTGCCCACATTGCTTATCGAAAATGTTCACTAAAGTTAGACTATTTCTCGCCACGGCATAGTCCAAGTGAACTTGTCCTCTGCTCGTTTGGCTTATCGAAATAGTTCAATTGAATATTTCCAGAAAATTCGGTGTAATAGTCAAAAGTGATGCTTTTGAGGCTGTCTCAAAAGTTAGTATAGCCTCTTCTGTCTTCTATATTATTCACGGGTGGTTATTCCACGTTCTCAATCCTTTGCAAAGGATTTTATTACCTGTTTAAGCGACTCCGCACCCCGTTAGGGTCTATGGCAGCTCCATGATTTCGATTTTCCTGAAATCGATGGGGTGCCCTTCGCTTTGCAGGGAGATCGTCCCTTTGCTTAACATCTTATTCCCGCCGTTCAGCTCAACGAGTTGTTCGTACGTCCCGTCTCGTTCATCCAGTTGCGGCTGGCTATAGTGAAGCACCGTATCTCCGTTCAAGATATGGCGGATCACCTCGTTGCCCCTCACCTCTACCAGCGCGGTGTACCACTCATCGCCGTAACAGAGTTCCGAGGTAGAGTTTACGCAATGATCCAAGATCAGTTCACCCTCCATCACGATGTTCGTGCCCGGCGTGCAGACGTTCATATTGGTGCGTTGCACCAGCGAGTCGCTTCCTAGTAGTTGCATTTCGATGGAGGTTGGAAAATCCTGATTAAGGGCCATCGACTCCGGCGGTTGGCCGTGCAGCATTACCCCACTGTTCCGGTAGGCCCATCCAGGGGCACCCGGACATTGCTCTCCCACGAAACGGTACTCCACCCTTAGCAGGTAGTGCGAGTACTCCTGTTCGTGAAAAAGGTGTCCGAACCGCTCGTCAAAACTTTCGTACGCATCGTACCTTACCCGGATCATGCCATCTTCCACGTGAAACGTGTTTCCGAAGTTGTCGCCCGTTTCATAACCTCGTATCTTGGGCGTCCATCCGGTTAAGTCTTCCCCGTTAAAAAGGGATACCCACTCCCCCTCGATCAATTCCGCATCATTCTGTTTTGCTTTATTTCCCCCACAGGAGAGAAGCATTATCACAATGATTGCAGGCAGCAGTTCGAAAAAGTTCTTGTTCATACAATTATTTTATTTTTTGTTGAAGATTTCCGGTACCGACATGGTTTAACAGCTCTGCCGTGAATCGGACCCGGATCTGCTTTAACTGTATGTTCATTTAGATGGAACGTAACAGGTAAAGCATATTCTCGTTTGATACCGCTTAATTATTGTATTGTCTTACCATGGTTTTAGTCGCCACGAAACAATGCCATAAAGATAACTATTTTTTAATAAATTGATGGGTAAATAATTGCCATGCCATCATCAAACTGATTTTCCCTCCGTTGCTAATCTTTCTTGATTTTTATCTTGTTCACTTGGAACAAGCTATTTTTTCAACTATTTTTGTCCTTTATCTTTTCTTCTCTTATAATTTGATATGCTATGCTAAAAGAAGAACGTCACAAAATCATCGTGAAAGAAATAAATCTACACAATAAAGTGTTGTCTGTTGATTTGAGCGAACTGTTGAATGGAAAAGTTCTAACACATTGGCTAAACATTTAATTAAGACGGAAACAGTTGGAGAAGGTTAAGTTGGCTAAAATAAATATTTTACAATGATAAGTGAAAAAAAATACACGAAATCTCAGTTGATATTTCTGCTCACGCTTAGGTTTGCCATAGGATGGCACGTGTTATACGAAGGAATATCTAAAGTTATCAATCCCCAATGGTCATCCGCGGATTTTCTGCACGAGTCGCAGGGAATCCTGGCAGGTTTCTCGAAATGGATTTTATCGAATGCCGATCTGCTCGCCGCGGTTGACCTTTTAAACGCGTGGGGATTGGTGCTCATTGGATTGGCCTTGTTATTTGGTTTTCTCTTTAAACCGGCTGCCATAACAGGTTCAATTTTAATATTCATCTATTACCTGAGTGTTCCCCCTTTGGTGGGCTATGAATACACCTTGCCTTCCGATGGTAGTAATTTGATCATCAACAGAACACTCATCGAGGCTATAGCCCTTTTTGGATTGGCCCTTTTCCCAACAAACAGGATTTTTGGGTTAGACTACTTTATTCCATCGCTCTTTAAAAGATAAACATAAAATGGACGAACAAGAAAAAAAGATAAACGAGGGAAAAAATATACCTACAAGTGAAGCAACAGAGAAAAAATCGAAAGATATTTCGCGCCGAAACGCGTTAAAAGCATTTGTAGGAATACCCGTGGGCGGATTATTCGGTTTTGAACTTGCGCGGAAAATCAACTATGATAAAAACAGGAGAAGTCGTATTGTTCAAGAGCTGGGACTTGACAAAATGGAGTTTTCTATCCCTGACTACGGGACAGACGAGGCACGGGAAATTATTCGTATCGGTATCATAGGATTCGGGCGACGGGCAGAACAACTGGCAGCAGGGCTGGGTTTTATGCATCCCGATGAGGTTGAAAGACGAACAAACAACAACACGTTACGGAGTTGGTTAGAACAAGAAAACCTTAACGTGGCCATCACGGGAATCTGCGATGTATTTGATCTACACGCTCAGCGAGGTTTGGAAATTGCGAACAACAACCTGCGCAGCGGGGTTTCAAAGCTGCCTGTTAAGCGTTATCACACCTATCAGGATATGTTGGCTGACAAAGATATTGACGCGGTTGTCATATCAACGCCCGATCATCATCATGGGTTCATGGCGATAGAGGCAACCAAAGCGGGAAAACACGTCTATTTAGAGAAAAGCGTGGCGCATACCGAAGAAGAGTTGAATGAGTTGTATCACGTTGTAAAAAATAGCCCTATCACTTTTCAGTTAGGACATCAAATAACGCAAAGCACTGTTTTTAAGCAAGCCAAGGAAATTATTGATAAAAACGTGTTGGGGAAAATCACCTTGATAGAAACAACTAGCAATCGCAATACAGCAGAGGGCGCCTGGATCAGGCACCTGGATGCCGATGGGAATCCCAAACCCGGGGACGAAAAAAGCATTGATTGGAAGCAGTGGCTGGGAAATACGCCTTATGTTCCGTTCAGCATTGACCGGTTTTATAATTGGACGAAATGGTTTGCGTACGATACCGGGCTAATAGGCCAACTGTTTACCCACGAGTTTGACGCGGTGAATCAGCTGCTACGAATCGGTATCCCTAAATCAGTCTCCTCGTCGGGGGGGATATACTATTGGAAAGACAACCGGGAAATGCCCGATAGTTTACATTGTGTATTTGAATATCCTGATAAGGAGTTAACCTTATTGTACAGCGGGAATCTTGCATCAAGCAGAAGCCGTGGAAGGGTTTTCATGGGGCACGATGCCTCAATGGAGCTTGGGAACAATATCAAAATAACCGTCGACCGCAATTCTACCCAGTACAAAAAAGGTATCGCATCCGGATTGATCGATACCAGTGAGCCGATGCTTTCCTTTAATCCCGGGGCTGGACAAATTGACGCGGTTACTTCGGCTTCCGAAAGGTATTATGCCGATCGGGGATTAACCAACACCGTAATCGGTGGTCGCCAAATTGATGTAACTCACTTACATTTACGGGAATGGCTTAACTGCATTCGGGAAAACAAAACGCCAAGTGCCCATATAGATGTTGCTTATGAAGAGGGAATAGCCTGTTTAATGGCACACCGTTCGTATCTCGAGAAACGACAAGTGTTTTGGGATGAAGTGAACAGAAAGATAATTTAAAACCTGAAGATCAGCAATAGGTCTTGGTGTGCGGTAGTATTCCCTATAGCAACATGGCTGAGTAGCTCCGCCGGGAATCGAACCCGGATCTACGGTTTAGGAAACCGCTATTCTATCCGTTGAACTACAGAGCCGATTGAGAATGCAAAAGTAACACATTTCTGCTTACCGGCAAAACGAAAACACCCGGGCGTTGCACTTCTAAGTTGAACTTAGATAAATACCATTGAGTAATTGGTCGAAAATATTCTCGAAGTGATTTTCACAATTCCACTATTCCCATTTTAAAAGCATACCGCACCAATTCAATCATGTTGTTAAAGCCCAGTTTTTTCAAGATATTGGCTTTGTGCGTCTCAACGGTTCTTGGGCTTACTTCCAGTTTATCAGCTACCTCTTTGGCTTGAAGACCTTCACAAAGGAGGGAGACAATCTCCTCTTCACGTGCGGTCAGAATCTCTTTTTTACGAGAACCCAAAAAACGCCTATGTGGTTGAACTTCGTTTTTCTTAACCACATAAATATCACGGATGATCTTGGCGACACTCTCCCCATAAAAGTGATTGCCGTTGATAACGCTACGAATCGCTTTTTCGAGATCTTCCTTTCGTGCTAATTTACTTAGGTAACCTTCCACGTCAATAGCCAGGAGTTCCTCTACAAAATCGGGAGAGACCTCCGATGAGAGCATGATGATTTTAATGCGCGGATAATTCGTTTTAAGGTGGCTGGCAATCTCGATACCGGACATATCGGGCAATATGATATCCAATAAGATCAAATCGGGAGCATTCCCGTTTTCTAAAGCATCAAACAATTCTCGTGCATTCGCGCATTCGGCTATAACAGATATAGAAAGCTTGCTTTCTTCCAACACCTTTCGTACCCCTTCGCGATAGAGCGCGTGGTCATCCACCAATATAATTGTACATTCTTGCATACGATAAGATCTCTTGTTCGAGGCAAACTAAACAACTACGCTTTGGGTAGGTAAAACCAAACATCGGTACCCTTTTGACCGTCACCGGAAATATGCAATTGACTTCCGTTCTTCTCCAACAATTCTTTACAGATAATGAGTCCCAAACCGCTGCCTTTCTCGCCGTGCGTCCCGCTTTTGGAAATATTCTTCCCCGATTCTAACAAGTTCCTGATTTGTTGGGGCGACATCCCAATACCGTGATCAATGATACGCACGCAAGCCGACTGCTCATGGCAAGTTACCGAAATAGAAATTTCGTTATCGGGCAGAGAGAATTTGACGGCATTGCTGAGCAAGTTCCGAACTACGGTGTTTATCATCTGCTTATCGGCAATAACAATGCAATCGTCGGGAATATCGATAACCAGATTCAGGTTTTTATTCTGTGCCGGCACGCGATACAAATCGACGGCTTTATGAACCGTTTCCAAAATACTAAAAGCGATGGGGGTGTATGCCATCCTGCCTGTTTGCAAACTTGACCAATTGAGCAAATTCATAAGCAACGAGAGTTGCGATTCGGTGGCATCGCGAAAAGCCTTCAAACGTTCGGTCAGGCTTTGGCTTTCGCCACGCGTTTCCAACTCTTCAATCATACTGTCAACAGCCATTTTTTGAGCCACGGCAGGACTTTTCAAGTCGTGTGAAATAATCGAAAACAGTTTGTCTTTCACGGCATTGTTCGCTGCCAACTCCCGATTGCGCTTGCTTTTCAGTCGAAGAATATAAGTCATTAAAAGAACAATAAGAGTTAAAGCCAAAATCCCCGACGCGTACAGCCTCCTTCGCTCTTTGTGGTTCTCAATCTCATACTGTTGCCGAACAATTTCCAACTCTTTCTCCTTCACATCATACTTTACCTGCATCTCTTGCAGCGACCGATGTAACGTGTAGTCGGACTGTTTACGCATCAAATTGTAAAACTTTTGATGACTATCAATCACCTTGCTTTTATCGCCCAAATGCGCGTAAATCCCTACCAGATGGTCGTAAACCTGTATAAGCATAGTGTAATGAGTGGGCTCGCACATATCCAGCACCTTGTTGGCATAGTTCAATGCTTCATGATAATTCTTCTCTACCCGGTAGTAGCGCAAGTAACGTATATACATGGGCAAAATAAGCATGGGAATATTGGAAGCCGAAGCCAATCGCGACGCTTCATCTAAATACTGTTTTGTCTTGCGTTGATATTCCGGGTTAATGATATTGGCCCATCGGTTCAGATTGGTGTAATACGATGCAAACAAATTGAGGTTTTGGATGATATAGATAGTATCTTGCTGTTGTTTAGCCATTTCGAGCGATTTCGTCATCAGGTCAAGGGCTTTTTCGCTTTTTTCGTTCACGCAATACAGTTGGGCTAACGCGCTTCGAGTCATCATCAACTCCTTCTCGTATCCCTTGGCAACGGCTAATTCTTTAGCTCGAAGCAAGTATTGCTCGGCTACCGAATCGTTATACATTAAAAAATGAATTTTGCCGATATCTAAAAGCGAGGTGACAACCAAACTCTCCAACTGTTCTTTCTTGCTAAGATCATAAGCTTCTAGCGCGTGCTCCATGGCAGATTCAAAAAATGTAAGGTTTCCAAGCACGCGGCTTTTTAACAAAAGAGTTTCTATCTTTTTTTGATGGTCGTTTGAATCAACAGGATGTGTCAGTGCCAGATCTAAATAGACAAGTGCCGAGTCGTTTTTAGCGTCAAGGTAATACCTGTAAGCACTGGTATAATAATCCCTGTTTCGCGGTAAAGTTTGCGAAAAACACAATATTTGAAATGCAAAGCAAAGCCCCAATAAAGCAAACCTGTTCATTTACAATTAACTTATATCTTATACAGAGATTCAATTTGTAACGAAGGTAGTGATTTTTATTGAAGAAACAATAATACATCAATCGTTAAAGAACTTTTACCTGCTTATACGTAAAAATACGTATTGACAAGCGTATGAAGAACCGATAATTTTACAAAAATGAAAAATAGCAATCGAAATACTGCAAATACTCACAAAGAGCTGACTCTACTTAGTCGATTGTACGAAGAGTTGATAGAGGCTTTTGACGAGGTTTCTACTATTATCGATAGACAGTTGAAACAAAGTCGAAAACGCCGTTCTTGGCGTTTCCCTTGCAGTAGATTCCCCGGTAAAAAAGAAACAGAATAACGAAGACTCATTAAAAATTGTCTTGCAGGAGTGTATAACGAGTAATTATCAACTTATCAACTTTATGAACTTTGAATTTTAAACGAATAAACAGTATGTAACATGAGTAAACAATTAAAACTAACAGTAACAATTCTGCTCGCGGTTGCTTTCTCATCGGTATTGCATGCGCAAACAGGTGTCGGTGAAAAACAACCACCGGAGCAACAATGTAACCCAAGTGGATTTTACTTGGGCATTCAGGCAAACTCGCCGCTGACGTGGGGCGATTTGTTCTCTCTCGGTAAGGAAACGCGCTCGGGCTACGGTGGAGGCGTGTTTGCCGGATACACCTCGGGCGGATGGTTCTCGCCCGAACTATCGTTCGATTACGGCATCGGACGCCTTGGTGACAAAGAACATCTAACAATCTATCAGTGCAACGGTTTAATAGTCTAAACATCAAATAAACATGAAACATCAAACCCTTATCAGAGCCTTTGCGACAACGGCCGTAATGCTCACAATCACGTTTACTGCACAAGCACAACTTGGAGGAATGCTAAAAAAAGCGAAAGAAGCAGTAGAAAAAGAAGTAGAAAAAGTGGTAGAGGATAAAACAGTCGATACAAAACAACAATCGGCAGGTGTTCTACCCGATAATGTAAAAGATGTTGCTTTACCCGGGAAAACTCAAGGAGCAACCGTGGTGGGAATTCCTAGAGGAACCAAGGACATCTATGTATCAGCTACCGGAAGCAACAGGAACACCGGGGGAAAATCCGACCCTTATAAGGACATTCAAAAAGCAGTGGATGAAGCACCCGAAGGAGCAGTTATTCACGTAACCGAAGGTAATTATTTAGGTAAGCTTAATGCCGGCTATATCGAAATAAAAAAATACCTTTCGCTTGTGGGGGGCTATTCATCTGACTTTTCGCGGCGCGACCCCTCAAAATTTCACACCACCATACAACCACCTGCTGATGCAGGGGGAACCAATGCAAATAAGGGATTACTCGACATTTATGTGCGGGGAAAGCGCGACGGTTTAATTCTTGTTGATGGATTTACACTGGATAAAGGCATGCAAAATAAATATGTAAGCGTAGATACCAAAAATCCAAAATTCATGGCCCCCGAAGGGTGTGAAACAGGTATGCTTAATCCTCCCGGAATGCAAATAAGCCAACCCTCCATGCGAGGAGTTACTACCGTGGGTAATCAGCTTATTCACGGCGATGTAGAAGGCAATGTAGTAATACGCGACTGTGTTTTTCTAAACGGTAGCCACTATGCCATACAAATGGGAAACCTTGGCGGGCATTTTGATATTTATAACAACATCTTCCTCGCCAGCCGCATGGCAGCTTGCGAGGTGCGGGGAATGAATAAAGAAGTAGGTGAATCTACCATTAGTTTTCATCACAATACCGTGTTATTTACTTGGCGACGGGATTGGGTACCCGCCAACAAAGATATGGGTTACGGTTTCCGATTCATGACTCGCATGGATGCTGAAGTATATAATAATATTATCGGGTGTAGTGATTTTTCGGGAATTGATAGAACCTATATTGACTCAGATTTAAGCAAAGAAAAACAACGTAAGACATCGGCTTACAACAATCTTTTCTTCGGGAATATTGAAGCAGATCTGACGCTCCCATCAGGTGGTGGAAAGTTTATGCGTATTTTCAGCGATATGTTTGAAGATGTGGACCAACTTGTAAAAGCCCACGGCAACCGTGAAATGAACGATGCTGAAATTGAAACTTTCAGCATGGCGGTAGATGCTGCCTATCTTAAAGCATTCTTGAATATGGAAGGCTCATCGGTATCCACATATAATCCAAATTCTTCGGAAAATATCTTCCGTTCGGCACTCGGGATGAATACGCGTGGTGTAGAAAGCAATTATGTGTCTATGTATGCCAATGCCTATCCTAGGGCAAAAGCCTACGACCTATTCGGAGCTATACCAAACTATGGAGCACAGGTAATTAAGTAATATCTAACAAATGGTTTAACAGTTTATCAATCTAAAATCCATTAAAGTTATGAAAACCCCGTTTTCATGAAACGGCCCAAAAAGCGGTTTCTTCCCGGGATTTCGAGAATTTGACGTTGTTGAAAAATATTTTCATTAAAGATATTTTCACCGGTACACCGGTAAAAAAACAGGACGAAAGCTGTAAATAGAGAATTAATAAATTACAAAACGTCTGCCCCGACTTTTCGGAGTGGACTCAACGAATAAACAGTATGTAACATGAGTAAACAATTAAAACTAATAGTAACAATTCTGCTCGCGGTTGCTTTCTCATCGGTATTGCATGCGCAAAGCGATTACGACAGGCAGTTACGCACCCACACGTGGAGCATCTACGGGCAGGGCGGCACCTCGTGGGCAATCGACGTGTGGTACCCGAGCGTTAACGCGAAAAAGAGCTACAGCCTCTCGCCGGCAGCAGGGGGGGGCATCGACTTCAACATCCGTCCGTGGGTGCGCGTGGGAGCCGAGTACCTCTACTCCAACTACCGGCGCGAGCAACGCTTCTCGACGCTCGACACCAAGACCATGCCCGTGAAAGTCTACGGCAACTACCGGGTCAACTACCACAAAGCCAAACTCGGCGTAGGCTTCAACCTGATGGAGCTGGCGCCCGGCCGAAAGGCACGGTGGTTCAACATCTATCTCGGCACGGGCGCGGGCTACCTGATGGCGAAAGGAACGGAGTATGACATCTCGTTCAGCAACACCCAAACGCGGGACGGAAAAACCACACCCCTGGGTGAAGGCGTAACCGTGAACAACCAATCGACCGTTACCATCACGGGCAACGTGAAAAGCACCAACCGCCACGAGGAGTTCAACAAATTCTACATCCCCGCATCGCTACATATCGAAGCCGATGTAACCCCGCGGTTCACGCTAGGGCTGAAAGGCGAAATGGATTGGCTCCTCGACCGAAAGGACATTGCCCCCCGAAACCTGATTTTTGCCCTTGCCACCGTACGATATAATATTGTACCGAGCCGTGCCAAGGCGATAAAAAGTTTCTATGAAGGGGAGATTGACGCGTTAAATCAATCGCTGAACGACTTGCAGCAGAAGGCCGATGCCGATCGTGCTCGCGCCGACCGCGAAGCTACCGACCGTGAAAGGTTGCAGCAGGAGAAAGACAACCTGCACCCACAAACCGCCATCGACGAGCAAAACGGAAAGCCTAACGGCTCCGGACGCGTAGTAACAATAACGGTAGAATAAAAAAGACAAGAGACCGGGAAAATATGCTAAAAGCTAACAGACAATAGCCAACAACAAACTTTCAACTAATAAAAAACAGAAGAATATGAAACGTATTACATCTTATTTACTTACCATCGCCATGCTGGTGGTGGTTTCGGCATTCTTCACATCGTGCCAGGAGGATGCACCGGAAATCAACTACACGATGAACGTATCGGTAGTAAACGACTTTAGCAAGGTGGTGGAAGCCATCAACAACGGAGCACTTAAGAACGAGGAAGCCATTAAAAAACTGGCGGACGCCATCGACATGATGAACAGCGACCAAGCCGGTAAGTTGCAAGCCATCATCGATGTGCTCAACTCAATGAACGCTACTATCGACACCAAACTGGCAGCTATAGAGGCAGCCATGAAGGCACAGACCCTTTCGTTTGAAGGCAAATTTGAACTCTTGAAGACTGCCATTAACAACCAAACTATCAAGCAGGAAGAGATGGCTGGTAAACTGGCTACTGCCATCGACAACCTGAGTGGCAGTATGGCTGAAAAACTCGACGCCGTGAAGGAAATCATAGAGAGTACATCAAAGACCAATGCCGAAAAGCTCGCAGCCATAGAAGCCGCTATACGGGCGCAAACACTCTCGCTGGAAGGCAAGCTCCAAGCCCTCGAAGCGGCTATAAAAGCCATGCCCGACTACAGCGACAAGCTCGAAGCCATCAAAACGGTTATCGAAAGCTTTGACAAATCAAACGCAGAAAGGCTCACGGCAATAGAGAACGCCATGAAGGCGCAAACACTCTCGCTGACCGAAAAGCTGGCACTTATCGAAGCCGCGCTGAAAGCGCAGACCCTCTCGCTCGAAGACAAACTGCAAGCACTGGAAGCGGCGATCAAAGCATTGCCCGATTACAGCATGCAACTGCAAGCCATTGAAGCAGCTATCAAGGCACTACCCGACTACAGCGACAAGCTCTCTGCCATTGAAGTAGCTATCAAGGCACTACCCGACTACGGCGACAAGCTCTCTGCCATTGAAGCAGCTATCAAGGCACTGCCCAACTACAGCGACAAGTTCGATGCCGTGGTTGCTGCCTTGGGCGCTATGAAGACAGAGATTGAGGCGCTCGGCACCGCACAGGAAAATATCGCCACACAGATTGCCAACACCACCACGGCTATCAACAACCTCATTGCCGCGGTAAACAATGGCAATACCAATGCTGCCGATGCTCTTGCACAGATTATACAGAAGCTCGAAGAGTTGAAACAAGCCATCGCTAGCGGCAGTACACCCCCGGGAGATATCCCCAACCCGCTCAGCCTCGTTGCCGAGTACAACGTGAACCCGGCGGGTACCGGTTTCGTGACCAGTCTGACCGACTGCAACGTGAGCGGTCACTTCACCTTCGACGATGCCGTTGCTCAATTCACAAATATCACCATCGGCGGCAAGCAGTACCACCTACCAAGCATCGAGGAGTGGCGCTCTATCGTGCCGCAAAACAAGAAGCATGTTCATTTCACAAACACGGAGTCCCATGACGATATCAACGAGACCGTAACGGTACAGGGCACGAGCATCACGATGACGAGCGACTTTCGCACCGGGGTAAGCGGCGTCTCTTACGCGCTCCGTTACAAGGGCACCGATATGGTCTCCGCCTGGAGGTACGAGTACATCGAGAACGGGGACAACACCCATATGAAGGTAACCTCGCGTAGCCTGAAGGGGCAAACCGTGACCGTGGAGGATATCGCGAAACCGGCGTTTTGGAGCGCCAACGGCGATAACGACGTGACCCGCCACTTCCCCGCCAGCGGCTATTTCTATTCGGGTTCGCTCGGCAACGTTGACACGTACGGCTACTTCTGGTCGTCATCGCAGGACAGCAGCATCCTCTCGTGGAACATGTTCTTCTACAGCCGCTACGCGCACTCGTACTACAACGACAGTCGCTACGTCGGCCTTTCCGTGCGCTTGTTCTCCTCGGGAGATTGATTCGGCTTGTTGCCGAATCGTCGCGGCTTTAGGCTCGGGTTGGGGCTCGCGGCCCCAACCCCGCCCCGGCCCCGGCGGGCATGTCGGCCACGGTTTTACCGTTTCCAGCCCGTGCCTGTTTACCTCGGGAGATTGATTTTTTTAAGCTACAAAACATAATGGATTTAGATAAAAACAAATAATATGAAACGAATTTTTACAACCCTCGCGCTGGCGGCGGTAATTATCTTCGCCGGCTGCATCGACCTGAACGACGTGTACCGCAGGTTGGATAATCAAAAGGAGGAGCTCGCCAACATCAAGGCGCTGGCAAACGCGGTAACCAACAAGCTTAGCGTGTTGTCCTACAAAGAACTGCCGGACGGAAGCGGCTACGAGCTTACCATGAGCGAGGGGAGCAAGATTACCCTGAAGCACGGCGCCAAGGGCCAACAAGCAGAAAATCAGGCAAAATAAACAACTTCATAACTTCACAACCTCATAACTTAAAAACAACTAAATATGAACAAGATAAAAATAACTCTTTTTGTACTGCTTATCGCACTGTTTACCGTTCCGGCACATGCTCAGTTTAACATAAAAAAACTGGGAAAAGAGATCAAGCAGGGTGCCGAAAGGCAGGTAGAGCGAAAAGCGACAGAGAAAGCGCAAGAGACCTTGAACGAGGCGCTCGACGGGAATCGGGAGAAGGCGACGGCGAGCGAAGAAAAGGTCACGTCCGGTCAAACCGAAGAGCAAGTCGCTAAACAAGACGGTGAACAAGCCGGCGAACAGCCCTCGGGACAAGATGGCTCCACCTTCTCCATGGAAGACGCGCGCAAGCGTTTCTACGAACTAGACGATGCAGTATATTATTCTGCAAGGACGAATGACCCTACATTCTTTTACGATGAGGAGGACATGCACAGCGTGAACATGATCCGGATAGATATGTTGGAGTTCATGCATAGCCGCTTGGGTGGAGAAGATCAACCCCTCATCGTGGTATCGGAGGGAAATGACAACATCGCGCTTTGCGGTGAGCGGGCAATTAACGCCTACCTCGCCCTTTTCGCCGCCTACGCGCCAGGGGGGTACTACTACTTCGCCGGGGCGCGCTCCATGATAGACCCGTTGGTGAACGGCGAGGTACCCTTGGATTACACCCCCGCCAACATCATTCAAGCCCGGGTCACACGCGCGGGCGATGACTCGCACCAGGTGGGCTACGGGCTGACGGACTACGCCCGCCGATTCGGTTACGGGCTGAGGGATGGGCTATTCATCGTACCCACGGGAATGAAAGATGGAAACGAGCCGGCCAAGCGGCAAAAACGCTGGAAAGACGAGCGGGATCGCCTGATGAAGGTGTGTTACGAGCAGGTTCCCTACCAGACCGTGGCGCGAAGCTTGGCACAGGTCGTCAACTTTATTGCCGCGTTAACCGAGAAGGAGATGTGGGCAGAGGCGGCCGCTTACAGCTACTGGGCCGACGTGATGGCTCACGACTTTCAAAACCACCCGAAGAAAGAGAGCAGCGACTATAACAACGAGGTGTGGGAGAACTACCGCCGCTTTGCCGACGAGGGGTTCCCCGTGTACCGTCAGTTCGTGAAGGAGCAGTGGGATGAGTTTTACGCCGATTACAGCGGCAAGGTAAAGCTTACCTACGATATGCCCACGGCCAAGCAGAACAACCCCCAGCTGGAGGCCGAGATGCTGGCCGTGGCGCGTACCGTGTACGATGACGGGCGTACCGCGCTGAAGGCCATCATCCAGAGTACCGATTGGGCGTACGACCGCACCGCGCTGGGACAGATCATCAACCGCAACCAGTCGGCCTACATCATCTACAAGATGCCCGACGGGACGCACCGTGCCATTGAGCTGGGCTTCAAGCAGATGTACGACGGAGGCAGTTACGGCAAGCTCCAATTGCGGGGCATCGGCACGCGAGACTTCGAGGTGGAGTACAATTAGCAATTTTCTTAGGAGCGAGAGCAGAGCTGAACTTGTTCAAGCTTTGCCGAGCGACGACAGAAAAGGCGCGTTAGCGAATTAACAATGCTCCATTGGATACAAATTAACGAGTAATTTATTAACCATTTAAAAGTTTACGAGTATGAACAATGTAATTGACAATTTCAAGCAAGTCGTAACGGGCAAGTACGCCGATTTTACAGGTAGGGCCGACCGGAAAGAGTATTGGCTTTTCGTATTGGCCATGATCGTGATTAGTTTGGTGCTGGGGCTGCTCATCACCCTTTTCGCCAAAGTTAAGTTGCTCTACATCCTGTTCGCGGTGTTATCGGGAGCGGTATCGTTGGCGCTGTTGATTCCCTCGTTGGCCGTGACCGTGCGGCGGTTACACGATATAGGCAAGGGCGGCGGCTGGATATTCATCAGCCTGATACCGTTTATCGGTGCGATCTGGCTTTTAATTCTGGTGATCATGAAGGGGGAACCTGACGAAAACCGCTTTGGAGCGCCGGTTGAGTAACCCATTTATATATAATTTTATTTTCTAATTATTTAAACTTTAAAGCAATGAAAAGAAACATTAAAAGAAATTGGTTCATCGTGCTGTTCACGGCGATAATGTTGGTAGTGGCCGCGTGTAGCGGCGATGAAGGACCGATGGGCCCCGCGGGACCCCAAGGCGAGCAGGGAGTTAAAGGCGAGCAGGGAGCGAAGGGCGACAAGGGAGACAAAGGCGAACAGGGAGCCAAAGGTGAACAAGGAGCCAAAGGAGATAAAGGCGACAAGGGAGCCAAGGGCGATAAAGGAGATCCCGGAAATGCAAATGTAAAAACACTGGGATGGACTCGTTTCAGTCACCCATCATGGTGGAGTGGCTTTATTAATGGTAAATATTTCAGAGATGATAGTGATGGCTATTATGATTATTTGTCCGAACAAACAATCAATGATATTTATAATGGAAGATACGCTGTATTGGGTTATGTTAGATCATCCCCGACCAGCTCGATTAGGCCACTTCCTTTTATGATGCCAAAAGACACTTTTAAAGAATTTGGATCAGGTTCCAAGGTAATGGATTTTGAATATTTTGTAGATTCTACCGATTTCTTATTTAGTGTTGATATCAACGTGAAAAGTGTAGATGGAACTCCGGTAATAGCTTATCAGGGTACATGGGAGTATCGTCTTGTGTTTATCAGCACTGAAGGTGGCACTTTACGCGGCGCAGCATCCGCCGAAAGCCTAAAACAAGAGCTGCAAAAGCTCTCTTACGAGGAGGTGTGCGAACGCTATGGCATTGAACCGTAAATCTCATTCCCGAGGGCGTCTGTTTTAAACAACACCCTCGGTTTTTATGCAGTACTCACCTGCCGACGAAGACTTGAAATGTATTTACTATGGCTACGTTGGTGGATTGAACAAAACGCCCGCAAAAATAGAGGAAAACGATTTCGAGTATTGGAAAAACCATGCCGATTAAAACACTGATGAGTAAGAAGTTATCAAGTTAAAACATAAAACATAAAACATAAAATTTAAAGTATAAAATATAGGAAAAAAACTTAAAAACAAAAAGTAATGAAAAAGATTCTAACAACCCTCGTGCTGGCGGCGGTAATCATCTTCGCCGGCTGCACCGACCTTGACGACGTGTACCGCCAGTTAGACGAGCAAGAGAAGGAGCTGGCTACCGTGAGGACTCTGCTAAACGCCATGACCAACAAGGTTAGCGTGGTATCCTACAAGGAGCTGCCGGACGGAAGCGGCTACGAGCTCACCATGAGCGACGGTACCAAGATCACCCTGAAGCACGGCGCCAAGGGTAACCAGGGTGAACGCGGTGTCAAGGGCCAACAAGGCGAGGACGGGCAAGATGCCAGCGCTGACCTCACCATCACCGAGACCGACGATACAGTTATCATCGTTTACAAGGGCGTCACCTACACCATCTCCAAGAGTGTACCGCTTCCCTCCATGACGCTTCCCACCATGACTTTTACCACCGCCAAGGCTCCGGGAGGAAAGCTTAGGTTATTGATTGCTGCAGCGGAAGTTGACCGAGCCGATGTGTGGATAGACCTAAATAATAACGGCAACGAGGATGAAGGTGAAAAAGTAACCCGGTTTTCCCAAATTGCAAACTACCCCTTTACCAATCAAACTATCACCATTTACGGTAAGGTGAGTGAGCTTATTTGCTTTGGAAATGAACTGACTGCACTCGATGTTTCAAATAACGCCGAGTTGGTTTCTCTGTTATGCATGAAGAACCGACTCACCGAGCTCAACGTGATTAATAATACTAAGCTGCGACAACTGCAATGTTACGAGAATCAAATATCGGGTGAGCAGATGACCGAGCTGGTTAACAGCCTTCCGGACCGTAGCGGTATGGAAGAGGGAATATTTAGAATTATAAAATTAGATGCTCCCGAGGAGGGAAATAGTATCACCGCCTCAGATGCAGCCATAGCCACCGGTAAGAACTGGTCCGTGGAAGATGCCTACGCTAGTCCCTACACCCCGCCGGGAGATGAGCCGGGAGGCACTCCCAAGATGGTGCTCACCACCGCCAAGAGCATGGGAAGCACCATCCAGCTCTATATTAAAGCCGAAGCGGGTGATCAAGCGGATGTCTGGATCGACCTCAACAACAACGGCAAGAAGGATACGGGGGAGCAAGTAACCAGCTTTGGAAACCATATCAACTACAAGATAGCCTCGAAAACAGTTGCCATCTATGGAAAAGTGAAACAGTTGGAGTGTCTCCATAATGAGCTGACCGCCCTGGATGTTTCCGATAACGTGCATCTCGAAAATCTAAACTGTCAAGAGAATAGTCTTGCGACCCTGGATCTCTCTGCCAACACGAATCTTACCGTCCTGTATTGTGGTGACAACGATTTGACCCGGCTTATTTTTTCAAACAACCCGAAGATAGATTATCTTTCGTGTCGCCGGAACAAGCTCAAGGAAATAGACCTTTCTTCCCTCACGGCATTAGAGCAACTCTATTGCTCCGAAAACCAGCTTACCACCCTTGACGTTACCAACTGCCACGGTTTAGAGCGACTTATATGTCGTAGAAATAAAATATCGGGAGCTGGGATGGATAAGCTGGTTAATAGTCTCCCGGACAGGAAAGGAAAGGAAAAAGGGTATTTCGGGGTGATTGATACCGAGTCCCCGGTAGAGGAGAACACGATTACCGCGGCCCAGGTGGCGATAGCAAAGGCTAAGAACTGGCCGCCACTTCAGCAGAACGGCTCTGACTACCCCGGTAGCTAAGGGTAAGAAACCGCGAAGCTGAAAGTTTATCAAGCTACAAAACATAATGGATTTAGATAAAAACAAATAAAATGAAACGAATTTTTACCATAATCACGTTGCTGGCGATGATCATCTTCGCCGGCTGTACTGACTTAGACGACATTTACAGCAGGTTGGATGACCAAAGGGAGGAGCTCGCCAACATCAAGTCGTTGGCAAACGCGATGGCCAACAAGCTTAGCGTGGTCTCCTACAAGGAGCTGGATGACAGGAGCGGCTACGAGCTCACCATGAGCAACGGGAGCAAGATCATCCTTAAGCATGGCAACAAGGGACCTGAGGGTGACCAAGGTAGCCAAGGTGAACAGGGCGAGCCGGGTGCTCCCGGACAAGATGGTGATGCCAACCTCACCATCACCGAGACCGCCGACGTCATCATCATCGAGTACAAGGGCGAAAGTTACATCCTACCCAAGTTCCCCACCATGACCCTCACCACCGCCAAGTCGGTGGAGGAAACGTTAGAGTTGTGGATTGACGCCGCCGAGGCCGACCGCCCCGGCGTGTGGATCGACCTCAACAACAACGGCGAGAAGGATGATGGCGAGGTGGTCACCAAGTTTAGAAAATTCGTGGAATACACTCTTGGTGCGCAAACCGTGACCGTTTACGGGAAGGTAACGAAACTGATATGCAACAACAACCGGCTCACCTCGCTTAATGTAAGCAACAATAAAGAGTTGTGGAGTCTGGACTGCGGATTCAACCGGCTCACCTCGCTTAATGTAAGCAACAACCCCGCGTTGACGGAACTGTCCTGCCACGAAAACCGGCTCACCTCGCTTGATGTAAGCAACAACCCCGCGTTAACGGAACTGTGGTGCTACGAAAACCGGCTCACCACGCTTGATGTAAGCAAAAATATCAAGTTATCGTTTCTGTCCTGCTTCAGTAACCAACTCACCACGCTTGATGTAAGCAACAATAAAGAGTTATATAAGTTGTACTGCTACAAAAACCAACTAATCTCGCTTGATGTAAGCAGCAATAAAAAGTTGTGGTTGCTGTCCTGCCACGACAACCAACTCACCTCGCTTGATGTAAGTAAAAATACTTTATTGGAGTTTTTATTATGCTATAACAATAAAATATCCGGCGGCAACATGACCGATCTGGTCAATAGCCTGCCCGACTACAACGACAAAGTAGTTGGAAAATTCCGGGTAATCGACAAGGAGTCCGACACCGAGCAGAACGTTATCACCGCCGACCAGGCGGCAGTAGCCACGGGAAAGAACTGGATGGTGCTGGATAGTGATGGTAACCCCTACCCCCCGGGTAGTTAACGATGGCAGAATAAAGTCAAAAATTTAAAGTTACAAGTTACAAGCTGAAAATATAAAGTATAAAGTAAACGATATGAAACGAATTTTCACCATTATCACGTTGCTGGCGATGATCATCTTCGCCGGCTGCACCGATTTAGACGACATTTACAGCCAGCTGGACGAGCAAAAAAAGGATTTAGCCAACGTGAAGCAGCTAATAAACGCCACGACCAACAAGCTGAGCGTGGTCTCCTACAAGGAGCTGGACGACAAGAGCGGCTACGAGCTCTCCATGAGCGACGGCAGCAAGATCATCCTCAAGCATGGCGCCCAGGGTGAACCGGGCGAGCAAGGGAAACCGGGCGAGCCGGGTGCTCCCGGCCCGGATGGTGATGCTAACCTCACCATCACCGAGACCGACGACGCCATCATCATCACCTACATGGGCGTTACCTACACCATAGCCAAGAGTGTACCGCTTCCCACCATAACCTTCACCACCACCAGGGCTATAGAAGAAACAATACGAGTAAAAGTCGATGCGGCCGAAGCCGACCGCCCTGATGTGTGGATAGACCTCAACAACAACGGCAATAAGGATGATGGCGAGGCGATCACCGTGTTTGGCAGTGAGGTGGACTACCCCCTTGGCGCGCGAACCGTTACCATTTATGGCAAGGTAACGGAGTTAAACTGTAGCAGTAATCAACTCACCGCGCTTGATGTGACTAATAATACCGCGTTGGAGGAGCTGCGCTGCTTATTTAACCGGCTCACCGCGCTTGATGTAAGCAAACATAGCGCCTTGGTGGAGTTATCCTGTCAGTATAACGATCTCACCTCGCTCAACGTGGACAATAATACCGCGTTAAAGGTGTTGTCCTGTAACTATAATCAACTCACCACGCTTAACGTGGATAACAATACCGCGTTGGAGTCGCTGTCGTGTAACTATAATAAACTCACCACGCTTGATGTAAGCAACAATACCGCGTTGAGGTTCCTGTGGTGCTCCGACAATAATATATCCGGTAACAACATGGGCGTGTTAGTGAACAGCCTGCCCGACCGCACCGGTAAAGAAGCGGGTGATTTCATGGCAATTGCCCCGAGTTCCCTCGACGAGGGGAACACCCTCGCGCTCGACCAGGCGCAGGTGGCCACGGGTAAAAACTGGAGGGTGCTGGATGATTATGGCAATCCCTACACTCCCGGCATCGATCCCGCCAAGCTTATCGGCAAGTGGAACTGGGTGAGAAACGAAATGCCTGATGGCAGCGGCGGTTGGCAAGACAATGGCGATAATTGGGACGGCTATTGGGTGCATTTTAAGGATGCTATCAACGGAGAGGATGCATATAATTTTTTCTTCACCTACACCCTTACCGGAAATAAGTTAGAGGTAAGCGAATGGATTGGCGACTTTACCGTTATCTCCGTGGATGACGCTCAATTGGTATTGGAAAGAGTACGGTATGGTATATCGTCGCGTCAAATCTACACCCGCGACACGGAGACTCCCCCGGCCATTGACCCCGCCAAGCTTATCGGCAAGTGGGTAAATAACGAAGACCCAACGGTTATACTGACATTCAATAGTGACGGTACGGGTAGCGACCCGTATGCTAATTTCAATTGGACACTCACGGGCAACCAATTGACCTACACGAATACTTCCTCCGGCATCCCCGATATGACCATAGTATCACTTACCGATACCGAGTTGGTTCTGAATTGGGAGTATGGTAATGGAACTTTCACAAGATATGAGTCATCGGAAGAAGAAAACGTGTTGGTGCAAATCGGAGAATTTGATCAACGTCGTAGTGCTCTTGTCCTTAGCAGCTTACAGAATGTAACCTCAGGAACTCCCAAAACATTCATCATCGATTGGGAACATATGGTGTTATATGGAACGAAGCAGATCATTCTGATAACCAATAACAGCTCTGCACCCATCACCCCGGCTATTGAATTTGAAAATGCGCGCCTAAGAGACACCGATGTGTTTTATTATGGAACGCTTTATGATAGTGAGTTCCCTGACGCCGACCCGTATTCGGGGGATTTACCCGCTCCCACCGCCCCTATTGCACCCGGACAAAGTAGAGCAATGGCGTTATGGAGAAATGTTGAAGGTTTTGAGGATGATGACCCTGAAGTTGGGAAAACGGTAACGGCAAAATTCACTCTGAGTTTCGGAGATACGGAGCAGTATATCATTAATTTACAATCTGTCGTAACTTCGGGATCTTGATAGGCAATGCAACCATTTACCTTTGCATATCCCACTTCGGGTAACCGTCCGTGTCTCTTGAGCAGCATCAAAGGATTTGCTGCTCACGCGGCACGGTACGGTCACCACCCGAGCATCCTGGTGTCGGTAGATGCACCTTTAACCGGCACCATGGGTCGCCAACTGCCGGAGCTGCTTGCCCATATTGAGCAACACTACGGTTTCTCTACACGGCTGTTCGATCTCGAAAACCGCGAAGAGATCTACCGGAAGCTGGAGCCTGTCGCGTCGCGCGATCTGCTGGAGTATGCCCTGCTGCGCCCTGCCAACGGACCAGGGTGGGGATGCAATGTGAATGTTTCGATGCTGCTGAGTGCCGGAGGGTTTCTGCTTTCTACCGATGACGATATCCTCTGTCGACCGGCTATTCCGGTTGGAACAACCTATACCGATCGTGTAGTGGCACACGACAGTTCTACCCCCTCGCTGATGCGCTACTACCGCAACCGAGAGGAGTTGCTCCGGTCTGTTACGCCGATGGAGATCGACCTTGTGGCTGCTTACCTGGCTCTACTGGGTAAAAAAGCAGGCGAATTGCTTGCGGAGATTCCCGACGAGATGACACCGGAGGACAAAGTTTACTTGGTAAGTCCCGGCACCTACGGAGATACCGCCATGGGCAACTCGGTGAATACGGTGATTTTGGAAGGAGCTTCGCGACAGCGGTTGCATGAAGAGGGGTATGAACAATTGCGATTGAGCAGAAACCTGGTGCGCATTGCAACGGCTCCCACGGTTACGAAAGGGCTGACCTTTATGGCTACGCAGTTTGCGGCTGATAACCGAACGCCCCTCCCGCCCTTTATGACCTACGGGAGGAATATCGATGGCGCAGCGGCTACCGCCCTGCGGATTCTCTATCCCAAGAGTTTGAACGGCCACCTTGGCGCGGGTCTTTATCACAATCCGCCCGTTGAGCGGATAGCCGTAGAAGCCGATTTGAGTACCCCCAAGCGGGCACTCTCGGAGCTGATGATGGCACTGATGATGGGAAGTATCCCTCCGGCTGAAATGAGCAACACAAGTGAACGATTTGCCCATATGGGACAATGTTTGCAGGAGGTGGCTTCGCTGGCTACGGGCAAGTTTGTTGAGATCACTCATGAGATGGTGAGCCGGTTGCAATATCCCAAATACCTGAACCTGCTGGAGATGAAGGAACAGCATGCCGGTGAGTCGCCACGATGGGACCGCGATATGGAACAGCTTCTGCTGAATATGGAGGAGACCTTTCGGGAACCGATGTCGCTGTTCGATACCCAAGGGTGTGGGCTCCCTCCCGCAAAGGCACAATGGCATCTTGCCATGTACGGTCAATTACTGGAGGCGTGGCCAAAAATGCACCGAGCAATGAGCGTGAGTGCTACTAAGAAGTGCAAATGATTCGAGGCTGTCAAGCCAAAATCATGAATAGTCAAAGGATGTTTTGTAAATGTCGGAATAAACCCTATATTTGTGTCGGAATAATGTCGGGATAAACATGTACAAACCACCATTTACAATCTCTTCAAAAGCAATAAACCTTATTGCCCTGATATCCGCGCGGCTTGAACGCTACGCTATACGGATGGAGCAAGCGGATTCTTTGAGGCTTCGTAAGGTTAACCGTATCAAGACCATACACTCATCTCTTGCCATCGAAGGCAATAAACTTTCTGAAGGAGAAGTTTTTGCAATACTCGAAGGCAAGAGGGTTATTGCTCATCAAAAAGAGATTCAAGAGGTAAAAAATGCAATTAAGACATACGAGCTTTATCCGACATTGAATCCATATTCCGTTAAAGATATTTTGAAAGCTCACCATACTATGATGGTAGGCTTAGTGGACGAAGCAGGAACGTTTAGAAAAGGTGGTGTAGGTGTTTTTGATGGAGAAAAAGCCATACACGTTGCCCCACCTGCTAATAGGGTTAAACACCTTATGAACGACCTGTTTTATTGGTTGGAGCATTCGGAAGACCATCTTCTTATTCGTAGTTGTGTTTTTCATTACGAATTTGAATTCATTCATCCTTTCGCTGATGGAAACGGACGTATAGGCAGGCTGTGGCAGTCGCTGATTTTGGGAAAGTTCAACCCGCTCTTTGAGTACCTTCCTGTTGAAAATATGGTATACGCGAATCAAAAAGCTTATTACAATGCCATTTCTCAAAGTTCTATCATCGGCGATAGTCAGCCATTTATAGATTTTATGCTTCAAGAAATCCTTAATGCACTTGAAGAATATAAAGAAAAACCTGTTGACGAAATAGCAACAAGGTATAACCTAAGTGATAATGCCATCAAAATGCTTAGCCTTATTCGCGCTGACAGGTATATCACGGCAAAGGAACTTGCAGAAGAACTTGGTATTAGTCAAAGACAGGTCGAAAGATTACTTGCAAACCTTAAAAAGCAAGGTATCATCGAGAGGATTGGAGCCAACAGGAATGGATATTGGGAAATAACAAAGTAACTCGTCACTTGCAAGTCGCTATAGGGTTCGTCGGCAACTACGCCCCGGGTGGACTTTCACCACAGACGCGTGACATGCCCGTCATACTATAGAAAGGGGCCGTCTCGTTTTGAGACGGCCCCCCTCTATGTGCGCTACGCATACCATACATCTATAGGGTGCAAGTCCCGAACGTGCCTGCCAATAGGAAACGTTAGTCAACGGCAAGGGTGTTGCCCGCGAGGGCAAATCTGAAGGAAGCCAGCGACAAAGCCGTGAATGAACGGACAGGAACACGATACGAGGCTTACCTTGTGGGTAAGTGGGCATTGGACCACGAAGCCCGATAATTGGACGTAAAGCAAGGGTAGTAAATCGTGTCACTCACGGTGAAAGAGGTATGAGTTTACCGTAGGAGGTCTGTATAAGACAGGTGGAGGCGAAGACGAGCGAACTGTTGTAGCAAAGCCGTTATACAGAAGTCAGCAGACGCCATAGTAGCCAGGAAGCTCTTGTAACGAGAGTGGAGCGAAGGGCAGAAACATTAGAGCTGATGAGTTTTTTTTTAGAATAGTAAAAGCCAATGCCAAGGGGCAGAAAATAACCTTATACACAGATGAAGCGAAAGAAAGGAGCAGAATGTTGTATTCAAGGTAACCTTTTCGTCACGGACGTACCCGTATGGTACGAAAGTGACGGGAAGGTCAGCCCCGTGTGGCTTTCTATATGCGAAGAAGAACGTAATCAGACGAGAGATTTGATGGAACGTTTGACGGGCTATTCAAATTTGCACGAAGCCTATCAACAGGTACGCCGCAACGGCGGGAGCAGCGGTGTGGACAAGCAGAGTGTCGAAGAGTTCGGCACATGGTTCAGCAACCATTACAAGGAACTTCAAAACGATTTATTGTCCGGCACGTATGTTCCCCAACCGGTTAAAGGCGTTCAAATTCCCAAGCCGAAAGGCGGTTTCCGTCAGCTGGGCATTCCCACGGTCAAAGACCGGGTAGTCCAACAGGCGATAAACCAAGTCCTACAACCCATTTACGACCCGATGTTTTCCCCTTCGAGTTTCGGCTTCCGCCCACGACGAGGTGCTCACGATGCCCTGCGTCGGGCGTGCGAAATCGTTAAATCGGGGAAAAGTACCGTCGTTGATATAGACCTGGCCAAGTTCTTCGACGAGGTCAACCATCAACGCTTGCTTTGGCTTCTGAGTACACGGGTAGGGGATAAGCGCTTGCTATCCTTGATCAGTCGCATTCTGAAAACCGGTATACTTCGGGACGGGCTATGCAGTCAGCGTGTTAAAGGCACACCGCAAGGCAGTCCTTTAAGCCCATTGTTGTCTAACATCGTCTTGGACGAGTTAGACCAAGAGCTGACACGTCGGAACTTGGACTTCGTACGCTATGCCGATGACGTTCAGATATTCGTGGGCAGCTGCAAGGCAGCCGAACGAGTATATGATAGCATAATAGGTTTTATCGAAAACAGAATGCTCCTGAAAGTCAATCGAGAAAAGAGCGGTATCAAGCCGAGTTACAAGGTGAACTTTTTAGGCCATAGCCTTTTACGAGGAGGGAAGTTAGGACTAAGCAGGTCAAGCGAGGAACGATTAAAGATGAAGCTCAAATCCATTACCCGACGTAATCGCGGGGTAAGTTTCGAGCAAATCTTGCGAGAACTGGAAATGTTGCTAAGAGGTTGGTTACAATATTTCAAGTACGCTTCAATGAAAGGCAAACTTGAAAAGTTAGACGGTTGGCTTCGCCGCCGATTAAAATGTTACCGTCTAAAGCAATGTAAACGAGTAATCGGTATCGTTCGTTTCCTCACCTCACTTGGAGTTGAGGAAACATTAAGTTGGCGTACTGCCCTTAGTGGCAAGGGATGGTGGCGACTGTCTAACAGTCCCGCCCTGAACATAGGAATGAACAACGTTTGGTTTGCTAAACAAGGCTATTACAGTCTATCAGACAGCTACAAACAGTTGTTTCGTAATCCACTCTAATGTAACCGCCGTACACGTAAGTACATACGGTGGTGTGAGAGGTCGGAAAATAAAATAGGAGGAAAACCTATTTTATTTTCCTCCTACTCGATTTTAAAAGTGTGTAATAAACATTAGTTTTTATGAAAACGTGAGGGATAATGGAGCGTTTTTTTTAATCTTTGTAGGGACGTAAGATACTCCACTCTCGCATATTGTTTTATTGTATTATTTGCCTTCAACTGGAAGTGGAGGTCGAAAATGTATCTGGGTAACAGCAATGAGCATCACCATCCGATCCCTTAACAAGATCTACCCGAACGGGAACCACGCACTCAAAGACGTTACAATGGAGATTCCAACCGGAATGTTTGGATTACTCGGTCCCAACGGTGCGGGGAAGTCCACCCTTATGCGTATTTTAGTAGCCCTTATGGAACCCACGTCGGGCGAGGTGGACGTGTTTGGGTACAACTTGTTGAAAGAGCGGAAAGAGGTGCGGGGTATCCTCGGGTACCTACCGCAGGACTTCCGTTTCTTCGCCAAGTATAAAACACACGAGTTCCTCGATTACACCGCCCGGTTAGCGGGCATGACAAACGGAAGACGTCGTCGACAAGCCGTGGACGAAATGTTGGAAAGCGTGGGCCTATTCGACGTGCGTGAAAGGTATGCCAACCGATTGTCGGGTGGGATGAAACGTAGATTAGGCATCGCACAGGCGTTAATCCACAACCCCAAGTTGATCATCGTGGACGAACCCACTACGGGGCTGGACCCGGAAGAGCGAATTCGCTTCCGTAACCTTTTGGCCAAGATTAGCGAACAAGATGTAACCATCATTTTGTCGACGCATATCGTGGGTGATATATCCAGCACGTGTAACTACATGGCCTTGATGAACCGGGGCAAGATCGCCTTCTTTGGCTCTCCCGAAGAGATGCGAAAGAAAGCGGAGGGGAAGGTGTGGCGCATGCAGATCAGTGGCGACGAGCTGCACCTGGTCGACAAGAAGTACCCCGTGATCACGACGATTCCATCGGGGACCGGGTGGGAGATACAGGTGGTAGCCGACAAGATCGAGGGGTACGATGCAGAACCATACCCCCCCAATCTGGAGCATGCATACGTCTACTACATGGAGAAAAAACTGAATCGCTGGATGGATGCATAACCGACTGCATAGCATACGATCCGTTGCCTTGTATGAGAGCAAGTTGCTGAAGAGAAGCTGGTTTTACCGAATCTTCCTTATCCTGGCCATCCTATTCTTGTGCATCTTTAATTTTGTCGCACTGGTATGGGAAGGTTACTCCGGCTTATGGTTGATGAAAGCGCTACCCGCGATGATCCCGTATGCCAACCTGCTCTACCTGAACACGGGGCAGGCCATCATCGCGGTTTTCCTATCCTCCGAATTCCTGAAATCGGATAGGAAGCTCGATACCTCGGAGGTGTTTTACGTGCATCCGCTTAGTAACGCGGAGTACGTAATTGGCAAAATATGGGGCAATGCACGGGTCTTCATTCAATTGGACCTACTGATTATCCTCTTGGTCGTCATCTTTAACCTTATTTCGGGGATTACCATCGACTGGATGGCCTACCTAGGCTACTTCCTGCTGATATGTATCCCCACCCTGATCTATATTTTCGGCCTATCGGTCTCCTTAATGCTTATCCTTAAGAGCCAGGCTGTCACGTTTGTCGTTCTGCTGGGTTACATTGCGCTCACCTTCTTCAACTTAGGCGATAAGTTTTACTACCTGTTCGATTACATGGCATATAGCCTGCCGTTGGTGAAGTCGACCATCGTGGGGTTCACCAACTGGGCTATCGTGATTAATCACCGCATGATCTACCTGCTGCTTGGGCTCGGTTTTATCTGCCTCTCCATCTTCCTGTTCCGAAGGCTGCCAAACTCACAAAAAGCGAGTTTCCGGTGGCTTGCCCTATCGGTTCTGCTAATCGCTATAGGAGCAGCAGCTTCCTACAGGCATGTGATTCCCTTTACCAGTGCGGCTACCAAGCGCCAACTTTACACCGAGGTAAACAACCGGTACGTGCACAGTCCCAAAATGGTGGTGGAACGATACAGTATCGAACTGCGACAGCGACCGAGCACGATCGCCTCAGAGGTGGAAATACAGGGTGTCGCCTTGGCAAAGTCCAACCGCTTCACTTTCTGCTTGAACCCGGGGTTACAAGTGAACGAGGTGTTGGAAAATGGTAGCCCCCTCACGTTCACAAGGGAACACCAAATCTTGCTGATCGACTTTGGACGGGAGATGGAAGCGGGTGATTCGGTTCGATTCACGATGAAGTACGAAGGAAGGATCGACCCAGGCTTCTGTTACTTGGATATTCCAAACGAACTCTTGGAAGAGGAGTACACCAATCAGGGGTTCAAGATAGACAAAAATTATAGTTTTCAGAAAGACAACTACGTGCTTTTCACACCCGAAACGTACTGGTACCCGCGCCCGGGTACCTCTTACAGTAGTGAGTCACCTGACTGGCAACAAGCCTACTTCAGCCATTTCCGCTTGAAGGTAACGACCTTGAATCATCTGAAGGCGCTGTCGCAAGGATCTATGGAAGGGGAGGAGAAATTTTGGGGAGTCAAGGAGACTGAGAGCCCCGAGAAAGCCGGGGAGACTAGAGGGGCTTTGGGAGCTAAGGATCCCGAAGAGGTCGAGAAGCTGAAAGAGAGCGAACGCGATAACGTATTCTTGTATGAAACCGATTTCCCGACCCCATCCATTACATTGATCATTGGCGATTACGAGCGGAAAAGCGTGGAAGTGGACTCCACCCTCTACTCGGTTTGTTATCTGAGGGGGAACGACTATTTTTCGGATGTTTTCGAGTTAATTACCGACACCATCCCTGCCCAAATCAGGGAGCGCAGACGTTCCCTTGAAAGCAACTATAACCTCGATTACTCGTTCCACCGGCTATCCCTTGTTGAGGTGCCCGTACAGTTTTATAGCTACGCGCGTACTTGGACACAGGCGCAGGAGGTGATGCAGCCCGAGATGATCCTGCTCCCTGAGAGGGGCTGCCTGATCGACGAGGCAGACGTGGCTGGTGGAGTGAAAAATGAGAAGAGGTGGGCACAACGAAGGGGACAAGAGATCAGCGATGAAGATGCGGCGTTACGGATGTTGAACCGTTTCCTGGGTCTCTTCCAGCGGGCAGAAAGCAATATGAACTGGTCAAGCGAGCGTGGTGCAGTCAACGTTTCCATGAAACCGAACCCCTACTTCATATTCCCCCAGTTGTATAATTACCGGTACAACGTCTTCTCCTCTGAATGGCCGGTCTCCAACCGCCTCATCGAACTCTACCTGCAAGATAGATCAGAGGAGGCTACCTGGATGCGTCAGATGAACGGGATTAGTAACAACGAGAAGGCGAGCCTACTAATGGAACAGGCATCGTTCAAGGAGTTGCTGGCAGATGGAGAACATCGAGACTTGCTGGACAACATCATCGCGCTAAAAGCCAACTACCTGTTTGCTTACGCCGAGCAAAACTTAGGCTACAACGAATACCGAGATTCGCTGCGCAATGTATTACAGCGCAACGTGTTTTCCAACTTGCGATTCGAAAACTTGCTGGATACGATGGGTACCCTCGCGGGAGTAGATTTGCGTGCCCCCCTGAAAGCTTGGAACTATCCAACCCCACTCCCCGTCTATATTCTAGGGACACCTGAGATAGTTCAAATTACTAACCGTGATCAAGAGGTGTTCGTCACGAAATTTCAGATAACCAACGATTCAGACTATGATGGGGTGATCAACCTGGATATATCCTTCGGAGGACAAAACATATACGACCCACGCGCCAAACGGAAAATAGCGTTAAGTGCACGTGAAACGAAGAGGTTGGTCTCAGTATGGGACGAGATCCCACGAAACATTAACATAAACACCTTGATTTCAGGGAATTTACCCAGTTCGATCAACCTTCCGGTCAACAACGTTATCCGAGAAAGAAACAGACCCATTGATAAGGAGGGGGATTTTGTCGTGGAAAACGCCTCGTACAACGTCCCGGGAGAGCTAATCGTGGATAACGAGGACTCGCTCCTCTTCGTCTTGACGGAACCTGAAGTGGTGGGTCTTCTGCCGCAGTGGCTGGACAAAATGAACGAAAGCTCATTCGACTACTCGGGGGTATCATTCTGGCGCCCGCCACTGCAGTGGACGTTGACAACGAACGATAGGTATTACGGGACGCAAGTACGTTCTGCCTACGTGATAAAAAGCGGTAGTGGAAGCCAGACGGCCACTTGGAAAATTCCTGTCCCGAATGCTGGGACGTATGACCTCTTTTATTGGGTATACAGGCCGGATGACGCGCGACGAAGAGGCGGCTGGGGACGAGGGGGAGGACGAGGTCGCGCAAGGGGTGACATCGAGTACCACTTCCAAGTTCATTACGACGGGGGTGAAGATGATGCATACATCGATTTAAGGCGTGCGGACGAGGGGTGGAGCCTATTGGGAACCTACTTCTTTAGTGAGGATACGATACGGGTGGTATTAAACAACGATTGCAAGCTGCGAAGCGTTACGGCTGACGCCGTACGGATTGTCAAAAGGTAAATATAACAAAAAGAATAACCAGTAGACAAGAGGATTACTATACATAATGACTGTGAATAATAGAGGGATACGGATGCAATGGATGGGTTGGATGCTGTTTTTCGCGGGAACGGCAACCAACTTTTGCCTCTACCCCCAAGAACTGCCAACCCGCGAACCGCTGACCATTGAGCAAGCGCTGGATATCGCGGAGGGGAACAATCCTGACTTGATCGCATCTAAACTCAACCTCGAGAGGTACCAGCAGCACCTGGTGGCACAACGCGCCTCGCTGAAGTCCCGATTCTCCTTAGACCTTACACCAATCAATTACAGTAGATCAAGGAGGTTCGACAACCGACTATCGCAATGGTACACTAACGAAACGTTGAACACGAGCGGAACGTTCATGGTATCGCAGCCCATTTTATTAACCGATGGGGAGATATCCCTGATCAACACGTTCGGCTGGCAAGATAACCACTCGATCGTGGAGGGGATGGACAATCGGAACCGGGCTTTTAGCAACGACCTCTACGTGCGGCTCAATCAACCCATCTTCACCTACAACCGGCGCAAGATGGAGATGAAGCAGATCGAGTTCGACTATGAAAACGCCGGCATACGGTACGCGCTACAGCGGCTAAATACCGAGCGGAGCATTACCAACCAGTTTTACAGTGTTTACATGGCTCAAAATAACCTGGCCATCAGCAAGGAGGAGCTGGAGAACACCAGCCTTAGCTTCGAGATCATAAAGAACAAGGTGGAGGCCGATCTGGCGGCAAGGGAGGAGCTCTATCAGGCTGAACTGAACCTCGCCAACGCACAGTCGGCCGTGGAGGAGCGAACCGTGGCGTTGGAAAACGCGAAGGATCAACTAAAACAGACCTTGGGGATGCCGTTAAGCGAGGAGATCGAGGTGAAAGGCGAAATAGAGGTGAGCCCGGTGGCGGTCGACCTGAATCATGCGGTACAGAGCGGCCTGAACTCGCGGATGGAACTGAGACAACGGGAGATCGACATCGAGCTCGCGGAACTACAGATGATCCAGACAAAGAGCTTAAACGAGTTCAGGGGTGATATCTCGCTCTCCATTGGGATTATCGGGGACCACGAGAAATTCCACAACATGTACGATAACCCCACGAAAAACCCCCGCGTATCGGTCAGCTTGACGGTTCCCATTTTCGACTGGGGAGAAAGAAGAGCGCGGATAAAGGCACAAAAGATCGCGCAGACGCTTGCCCAGATTGAGCAGGAGAACCTGCAAATTGATATAGAGCTAGAGGTGAGACAGACCTGGAGAAGGCTTGAGAACCTACGTACCCAAATTGATATCGCGGAGAAAAGCGTGCGGAATGCTGAACTCACGTACGACATTAACCTGACCAGATACCGTGAGGGCGAGCTCACGGGAATGGAAATCAGCCAATTTCAAACACAACTCTCGAACCGGAAAATAGCGTACGCGCAGGCGCTCATCAACTACAAGATTGAGCTGCTCAACCTGAAGATATTGTCGCTGTACGACTTCGAGAAAGAGGAGCCCCTAGTACCCATCCGGGACTTGTCCAGAATTATTCATTGAAATGCAACGATGAACCCTAACAATATAACGTAACTCATGCAATACAAAATCTTATCATTCATAGTAACGGTAGCTTTGCTCGCGGCTTGTAACAAACCCCAGCAAAGTAGTCAAAGCGACATCGAAACACCCGTCTCCGTTCAGGAACTTAAGAAGGGCTCTATCAGCAAGTTGATCAATACCACCGGAACAGCTTATGCCACCTATAGCGTGAACCTCAGCGCGGAGATGAACGGTTATTATACCCTTCAGACCAATCCCTCTACAGGCAGGCCCTACAAGCTGGGCGATGCCGTTAAGAAGGGACAGTTAATCATAAGCTTCCAGAACCGGGAGTACGAGAACGGGATCGCGCTTGAATCCAGGAAACTCACCCTCGAGATAGCGGAGCAGGAGCAAAGCAAGCAGACTGCCCTGTACGAAAAGGGAGGCGTTACGCTAAGTGAGATGCGCAACACCGAGGTGAGGGTGACTAATGCCCGGTACGACCTGGAAAACGCGGAGATCAGCCTGGCAAAAATGAGCGTCAGGGCGCCCTTCGACGGGGTAATCGTCTCCCTGCCACACTACACGCCGGGAAGCTGGGTGACGCAAGGGAGCGAGTTGGTGGGCTTCATGGCCTACTCCCGGATGTACATGGAGGTCAACCTCCCTGAAAGCACCATGGAGTACATCAAGGTGAATCAGCCCGTTCATATCACCCACTACACGCTTGCCGAAGACACGGTGGCGGGTGAGATAAGCGAGTTGTCGCCCGCCATTAGCACCGAAACGCGCACTTATCAAGGGAAGATCACCATCAATAATAATCGGATGAAATTACGTCCCGGTATGTTCGTGAAAGCCGATATCGTGGTGGACCAAGCGGACAGCGCCATCATTATCCCGAAAGACGCGGTACTCTCGCGAAGGAACCGCAAGTATGTCTACATTGTTGAGAGGAATACCGCAGTCCTGCGGGATATTGAGACGGGACTGGAGGATGAGGACAATATCGAGGTGACGAAAGGGCTGAACGAGAACGACAACCTGATTATCCGGGGGTACGAGACGTTGCGGGAGAACAGCCGTGTCAAGGTGTTAAAATAGGCTGTTCGTACCGCAATGGTCAACGCCAACTCTATTTTAAATAGCAACTAGCAATGAGGAAAATACTCCGATTCGCGCTTAAAAATCCCGTTACCATCAGCATGATCGTGTTCGCGATCCTGCTGCTGGGCAAGATATCGTATGATAGGCTCAACGTGGATCTGCTGCCCGACATGAACGCACCGCGCCTATTCGTGGAGGTGGAGGCTGGTGAACGTCCACCGGAAGAGATCGAGAAGTTGTTCGTGGAGAGCATGGAGTCGATGGCGATTCGGCAAAGTGATGTGGTGCAGGTCTCTTCCGCTATTCGAGTCGGATCCGCCCGTTTGACCGTGGAGTACGTGCAAAACAAGGATATGGACGAGGCCTTCTTAGACCTGCAGAAGGCGATGAGCCCGTTCGCGCAGAACGCCGAGATTGAATCGGTCAATATCACTCAGCACGACCCGAACCGGGACCCGGTAATGCTAATCGCGATGTCCCATGCCTCGATCACCGATATAGCGGAGTTGCGTAAGATGGCCGATAACTATATCCGCAACGAGCTCATCCGGTTGGAGGGGGTGGCCGAGGTGGCCCTCTCGGGCGAAGAGGTTTCCGTGCTGACTATCGAAACCGATCCCTACAAGCTGAGCGCGTTCGGGGTGACCATGGAGGAGATCGCGTCGCGGATCGAGTCCAACAACCAAAGTATTTCGGGAGGTAGGGTGAGTGAACTCGGGATGCAGTACTTGGTGAAGAGTGCGCCCATGTTTGCTTCCGAGTTGGATTTTGAGAGGCTGGTTATCGGTTACAGGCCGATCGGGGACGTTGGCGGCGGTGCTACAGGTGGCATGGGTATACAAGGTGCGGGAGGTAGCGTGGAGAGTGCTCCCCTCTTCTTGGGGGAGGTGGCGACCGTGCGGTTCGAGAACGCCCGTCCTGACAATATCGTGCGTCTGAACGGCGAGCGCTGTATCGGCTTGTCTGTCTACAAGGAGATGCAGTTCAACACGGTTAAGGTAGTCGACTTAATCACGGATCAGTTGGGCGTGATCGAGCAGGCGCTACCAGGCTACTCGTTCGAGGTGATTGGTAACCAGGGAACTTTTATCAAGCAGTCGATCGGTGAAGTGCAGACCAGCGCGCTCCTGGGGATGGCGTTGGCAGTACTGGTGCTTTTCTTCTTCCTTCGCCGTGTGACGTACGACGCTGATCGTGAGTGTATCGATCCCGGTCTCTATCATCGCCACGTTCGTGATGATGTACTTCGGCGGGCTCACGCTAAACGTGATGACGTTGAGCGGTCTGGCCTTGGGGGGCAGGGATGTTGATCGATAACGCCATCGTGGTGATCGAGAGCATCTTTAGAAATCGTGAGCAGGGATTGGAGCGTAGGGAGGCCATCATCACCGGTACTACCGAGGTGTCGGGGGCAGTGGTGGCCGCTACCCTTGACGACCATCGTTGTCTTTATTCCCATCGTATACCTGCATGGCGCCTCGGGGCAGCTGTTCAAGGAGCTGGCTTGGACAGTCACCTTCTCTCGCTCTTATCATCGCTGTTCGTCGCCCTGCTGGTTATCCCCATGTTGTATGATCAGTTCACGAAGCGGAAGGGGCGACCAACATGAAACAACCTCGGTGCAGTTCAAGGGGTACGGCAACCACCTACGCTGGCTGTTAGCCCGCCGTGGGATGGGTAATCGGTATCGCCGCGGCAATACTGATTATAGCCATCTTGCTTACCCCCTACGTTGGTACCGAGTTCTCTCCCCCGTTCCGAGGGGAAAGATTTTACCATTTCGGTCAAGTTGCCAGAAGGCACCCGCCTGGAGCGGACCGATGCCGTGGTGAGCAACCTGGAATTTTTGTTGCCGCTCCGTGAGTGAGGATAGCCTGGCTACGATCTATACCCACATCGGCAAAGGGGCTTCGGGCAACCGGGTGTTCGAGGGGGAACATACGGCCACGATAAAGGTGATGCTGTCTGAGCAGTGTAATGTGCCACCCGAGCAGGTGATCGCCCGGTTCGTGGAGGTCACCCGAGAAATCGAGGGACTAGAGCTTGCGTTCAACCAAGACGATTACTCCTTGAGCGAATTCTTGGGAGGCGATGAGGCTCCCGTGGTGGTAGAGGTGAGGGGAGACGAACTCGATGAGATCAGCTACCTCACGGATGAGGTATTGCTCCGGATGGCCTCACTGGAAGGGGTCTATAACGTGAAGTCCTCCATGGCCGATGGAGCACCTGAGCTCAACGTTGCTATCGACCGTACCGTAGCGGGTATCAACAACATCTCGGTGACATCAGTGATCCAACAACTCGAACAGCAACTACAAGGGCGTGCGGTCGGCAAGATGGATTTCAAGGGCGAAATGCGCGATATCCTTATCAAGGTGCCCGACATCACCGCGAACGAGTTGGGGAACCTGGTGATTACCAGTGGGAACCAGGAGTTCCGATTGGCCGAGATCGCCACCATCACCAGTTCGCGAGCGCCTAAGGAGGTCTTCCGCCGCAACCAGGTGCGAGTCAACAAGATACTTGCCGATATGAACTCGGAGCGATCGCTCGACAAGGTGGCGCAGGAAATTCGCACGGCGGTCGCGGACATCAATCTCCCCACCAACTACTCCATAACGGTCACGGGACAAGAGGAGAAACGCGCGGAGTCGATGGAGAGCCTGATTTTCGCGTTGCTGCTCTCCGTGGTGCTGGTTTACATGGTCCTGGCTTCACAATACGAATCGCTGTTGCACCCGTTCACCATACTGCTGACTGTCCCGTTTGGCTTGGTGGGTGCTGTCATGATCTTCCTGATAACGGGCACCCCGCTTAATATCATGGGGGCAATGGGTGTCATCATGCTGGCTGGGATAGCGATCAATAACTCCATCCTCCTGGTGGGGCGCATGAACCAGCTGAAGGTAACGATGAACCTCACCGAGGCTATCGTGCTAGCGGGGCAGCAGCGTGTGCGGCCCATCATCATGACTACCCTCACGACCATATTGGTGTTGCTGCCGATGACTTTCCGCTTTGGGGAGGGAGTGGCCATGCGCTCTTCCATGGCGGTAGCGGTGATTGGTGGACTTGTAACCTCCACACTGATGAGCTTGGTGGTGATCCCTTGCCTTTACTCCCTCTTCGAACAGATGAAACATCGGGTGATGAAACGGGGCGCTACAAAAGAATGAGAAAAAGAGAAGGATGAACTTTCTTTTAAATAAACGGGTAACGATCAGCATGTTGTTCATCGCGACCACCCTCTTGGGGTACGTGTCGTATAAGCAACTGCCGGTAGAGCTGCTCCCCAACGCGGAGCTGCCGGTGCTGTTTGTCTCCGTCCGCTCGACACAGGATATGGATCCGTCGTACGTGGAGTCGGAGGTGATCATCCCCTTGGAGGGTGCGATCAGTTCCGTGGGCGGTGTGGATCAGATCCAGTCGGAGATTAGTAGCCGTCAGTCCTCCATACGCATCGACTTTAAAAGCAACGTCAACTTCAAGACCACCTCGTTGAGGCTGGAGGAGAAAATGAAGGAGGTTTCCGCGTCTCTCCCGGACGGTTTCAACGTGAGCGTGCAGAAGATGGACGTCTCCATGATGAGCAACACCTTTATGACGCTGCAAGTACGTGGTACCGGGGGGGTCGACCGGATACGTAACATCGTGGATGAGGAGGTGACGGACGAACTGGAAAACATCGATGGGATCGCGGCGGTGCAGGTGTACGGGGGACGCGAGCGGGCCATCGAGGTGCAGCTGGACAGGGAGGCATGCAACGCGTTGAACCTTACTCCATCCCGGGTGAGCAGCCTGCTCAGCGGCAATGCCCGTGAAAAGGTATTCGTGGGTACCGCCACCGAGACGCATCACCACTACTTCGTTCACGTGAGTTCGTCCTACACCAAGGTGTCTGACTTAGAGAACCTGGTGGTCGCTCCCGGCCCTATATTCTTAAAGGATGTGGCAACCCTTTTCTTCGACCTGAAAGAGGAGACATCGTACAGCCGCGTGAATGGAAAGGAGTCCATCTCGGTCTCATTGATCAGTGATGCGCAGGCTAACTTGATCGACCTTTCGCATCGGACGCAGGAGGTGATTGATCGGTTGAACGGCCAGTTGGAACCGTATGACGTGGAGATCGTGGTCGATTCCAACACGGCCGAGACGATGGAGAACAACATCAACCAGATTATCCAGTTGGCTATAACGGGAGGGCTGTTGGCCGTGATCGTGCTCTGGTTCTTCTTGAAAAACATACGCTTGGTGCTCTTGATCGCATTGGCCATGCCGATCTCGATCTTCACGGCGTTTAATTTTTTCTACGTTGCCGGCATAACAGTCAACAGCCTCACGCTGATAGGGATGGCTCTCGCGGTGGGGATGCTGCTGGATAATAGCATCGTCGTGTTGGAGAATATTTACCGCCTTTCCGGGACCGGATTACGTTCCGATCTGTCGGTGACCCAAGGAACCAAAGAGGTGTGGCGATCTATCGTCGCCGCCACGTTCACCACGGTGGCTATCTTCCTTCCTTTCCTCTTTTCCGATAACTTCCTGCTCAAGCTCATGGGTTCGCATATTGGCGTCTCCATTGTCTCCACGCTTATTATCTCGTTGGCCGTCGCGTTGCTGTTTGTCCCCATGGCAGCCTACTTTGTGCTGCAGAGCAAAAAAGGACGAACCATTTTCTACGAGAAGATATCTCTCACGCAACGGCCTATCCAGGTCTACCTCGTCCTGTTAAAGAGCTGCATGCGGCATCCCGGGGTAACCATCTTTGGTTCGCTCGCCCTGTTGATCGTGACCTTGTTGATCGCGCTCTCCACCTCCACCACGCAGAAGCGGGAGGTGGACGCTGACCGGTTCAATATTTACGTGACCATGCCGACCGGGAGCACGCTCGAAAGCACGGACAACGTGGTAAGGGTATTGGAGGAGCGATTAGAGGGGATAGCGGAGAAGAAGGACCTGGTGGTTCGCGTGAACGAGGAGGAGGCCGCCCTTACGCTAATCTTGCAGGAGGATTACCAGAAGATCGGGAAACGAAAGATAACCGAGATAAAGTCGGAAGTGCAGGCACTGCTGCCCGATGTGGGCGGTGCGAACATCTACGTGTCTGATGCTACCGGTGGAGGGCAGAGCGGTGGAGCCCTCAGCGGGATGGGTAACTTTATGAGTCTACTGGGTATTGGCGATAACCAAGAGCGAATCGTCGTCAAGGGTTCCGATTACGAGATGATGCAGGTGGTGGCCGAGGATGTGCAGTACCAGGTTGAACAGCAGGAGTACATCCAGAGTGCCCGCGTCTCCTTCACTCGCCGCCAGCCCGAGGTGCTACTCGGCTTCGAACAGATACTGCTGACCAACTATGGCATTACCCGCAGCAACATAACGACCGGGTTGTCGGAGTTGAACACGGAGTTCTCCTCCGGTACAACCTTTAAGGTGGGTAACGAGTCGTACGACATCATCATACGGGATAAGATGCCCCAAGAGGAGGAGGAAGAGCAACGGCGGCAAAAAACGATAGACGACCTGAAGGCGGTGCAGATCGCGAACGCAAGCGGAGGGTTGCACAACCTGCAGGATATCGCGACGATCAACAAGGGGTTTGGTCGCTCCCGCATTCTTCGTGTTAACCAGGATAAGGAGCTCACCGTCTATTACAGCTTCTCGCCGAGCATCACCCGCTCCAAGAGCCTGCTCGAGGGGTATCGTGCCGACATGGATCAGCTGATTGCCAACTACAACCTGCCAGCGGGGGTGGCCATCGAGGTGGTACACGAAGAGGATGAGTTCGGCGATTTCAAGTTCCTCATCTTGGCCGCTTTCTTGCTTATCTTCATGATCCTGGCCATGGTGTTCGAGTCGTTTACTACCCCTTTGGTCATGCTCTTTTCTATTCCCCTGGCCGCCATCGGCTCACTGCTAGCGTTGATCCTCACGGGCAATAGCTTGATGAACGCGAACACGTTGATGGGCTTTCTCATCCTGATAGGGGTGGTGGTGAACAATGGGATCATCCTGATCGACTACTCGAACATCCTTCGGCAGAGGGGTTTCCGGCGTGAGCGTGCGCTGATGACTGCCGGGCTGTCGCGACTTCGTCCCATATTGATCACGGCGACCACGACCATCATTGCCATGCTCCCGTTGGCGATGGGCGATTCGGAGTACGCGGGTGCCATTGGTGCCCCGTTTGCCATCACGGTAATCGGGGGACTTGCGTTTTCTACTTTGCTGACGCTCGTGATTATCCCGACCGTGAACATGGGATTGGAGAACGCGTTGACCTGGTATAGGACGTTGGCACTCAAAACCAAAGGATGGCATCTCCTACTTTTTATTGTCGGAGCGGTTCTTATCTACCTGTACGTTCATGGCACGATGTACCAGGTGGTGTATGTTACGTTGCTCGCGGTATTGATACCGGGTGTAACTTACTTTATGCAAACCAGCTTGCGGCGCGCAAAGGCCGACGTGGTGGACCCGGATCAGGAGATCCGTATCGTGGTACGTAGCTTGGTTAAAATATATGACCGCGCGGGTCGCTTTGTCCGTGAATGGAAAAGTGGCTTGAACATACGTCGTCGACTGGGCCTTAGCGGGGAGTTTCGCTCGTGGAAGGATTTCGTTAGCTCCTCCTGGCTCTTTATCCTGTGGGGCTTCGGTCTCTACTTCACCTACTTCTATATCGATAGCAAGTTGTGGGGTTTCTTGTTCTCTTTTGTCATGTACGGTGCGACCCTGTTTTTGTGGCGCAAGGTACGGGATTACCTCTATGGGCGGTTCGAGGGGAGCAAGGCGGTGCGCTACGCGAACCGAATAATCTTCTGGACGCTGCCCCTGTTGGTCTTGGTAGGGCTGTACAGGATGTTGGACAACCTTGCGATGGTATTGGTGATCGGTGCGATATGGGGGATTGTCATCGCCATTTACGTGACCTCCCACTATATTTACGATAGGAACATCAATATCGAGCGCGTAACGGGTCGCCGTGCCCGGTTAAAGCGCGTCTACTTCCGCTTGGTCATGAGCATCCCGTTGATTGGCAAGCGCCGTCGTCCCTTCAAGGCGTTGCGTAGTGTTTCGTTCGAAATTAAGACGGGCATGTTCGGGCTGTTGGGACCCAATGGGGCGGGAAAATCGACCCTTATGCGGATCATCACGGGTATCTTGAACCAGAGCTATGGCACCATCTGGATTAACGGGCTGGATACCCGTAAGCATCGGGAGGAACTGCAGAGCTTGATCGGCTACCTCCCACAGGAGTTCGGGATGTACGAGAACATGACCGCGTGGGAGTTCTTGGATTACCAAGCTATAATGAAAGGGTTAATCGACCGAGAAGTACGTGAAGAGCGAATTGAGTACGTGTTAAACGCGGTGCATATGCACGAGCGCAAGGAGCACAAGATAGGCTCTTTCTCGGGCGGTATGAAGCAGCGGATAGGGATTGCCCTTATCCTGCTACACCTGCCGCGCATCTTGGTGGTCGATGAACCGACGGCCGGCCTTGACCCGCGGGAGCGTATCCGTTTCCGCAACCTGCTGGTCGAGCTGAGTAAAGATCGTATCGTTATCTTTTCTACGCATATCATCGAGGATATCTCCAGCTCCTGCAACCAGGTGGTGGTAGTCGATAAGGGAGAGCTGAAATATTTCGGTGGGCCTGAGGAGATGGTCGGTATGGCAGAAGGTAAGGTGTGGCAGTTCTTGATCGATAAAGAGGCGTTCGAGGAGCTCGATAAGTCGCTGGTGGTACACAACGTTCAAGATGGCGACCTGATACAGGTGCGCTATATCTCAGTGAAGCGCCCACATCCGGAAGCGGTGGAGGCAGAAGCGAACTTGGAGGACGCTTATTTATGTTTATTGAAAAATATCTGACGCGATGGGTTTTAAAAATCACGTGGGGCTGGTGGCCCGTGTAGCACGGTATAACCTGAAGATTATATTTGCCGGGAAATTCATCTGGTTCCTTCTGGCCGCTTTTGGTTTTTTCGCGTTCTTCATGTTTCAACGGGCGTGGAATCGCGGGGAGATCAACGAGGGTTACATCTACACCCTCCTGCTCTTTCCTTGCTTGCTGCTGATCTTTTACCCGGTCGTTTTCGGCATTCAAAACGATGAAGACAACCGGATCCTTGAGATTATCTTCGGGATTCCCAACTACCGCTTCAAGGTGTGGGGGGCACGGCTGTTGATGGTTTACGTGGCGAACTACGTCATTTTGGTTCTTTTTGCCTACATCGCCCGTGTACTGCTCTACCCGGTGAACCCTTTCGAGATGGCTGCCCAGTTGATTTTCCCGATGCTGTTCTTCGGTAACCTGGCTTTCATGTTCTCTACCATCACGCGGAGCGGTAATGGTACCGCGGTAATCATGATCGTTTTGGGCCTTCTCACCTTTAGTTTCATAGGCCAAGGCGAGAACGCCTCCTCGTTTTGGAATCCTTTTCTAAACCCCTTCTCCATGCCGACTAACGCGCACCCCATTATCTGGCAAAATACGCTGCTCAAGAGCAGGGTATTCCTGCTCGTGGGCAGCGTAGTGTGGTTAATGGTAGGCTTTTTAAACCTGCAGAGCCGAGAGAAGTTCGTTTAAAGCAGCTTCTCTATTTTCTCGATAAACAGCGATTTTGCCCCGGCGCCCACCACTTTGTCCACTACTTCTCCGTTCTTGATGAAAAGAACGGTGGGTATACTGCGAATTCCGTACTTGACCGTGGCCTCGTCGTTATTGTCCACGTCCACCTTGCCTACCACCACCTTATCTTGATACTCTTCCCCAATCTCATCGATAATGGGACCAATCATCTTGCAGGGGCCGCACCATTCTGCCCAGAAGTCAATCAGTACCAACTTGTCTGTTTGTAACACATCGTCCAAGGTCGCATCTGTAATCTGCAGTGTCATACTCTATTATTTATGATTAGTTTATTGTGAAATCCATTTGTAAGTAGTTCGTCAGGTGGTCGATAAAGCGTTTATCCACCAGCACCCTCTCCTGCCTCGCAAAGAGGTTCACACTCGTGCCGCCCTTCTCATCCACGACGTGGAAATATAACAACGAATGGCCGGAATTGTTTTTCACCAGGTTGGATAATTCGGCCACAGTGCTATCGTTCAGCTCCGAAAGGGGTACACGCAGGGTGATTTTCGTGACCAATTGCTCCTTCGCTTCAGATAGGAGCCTGATCGAGGATACCTTCATCTCTAACTCATCTTTTCGGTATCGCTTGGGCTGCACGTCCCCCTCCACGTAGATTGATAACCCCGGGCGGGCGAATTTGCCGTAGTTCACGCTATCTTCCCCGAACAGGGCCAGCTCGTAGCTGCCCACGTAGTCCTCTATCTTGAAGATGGTATAGGGGGATCCCCGTTGGGTTTGTCCCTCTCGTACTGTTGTAACAATGCCCCCGAAAGAGATCCTCTTCCCGTTCAAGGCAGGCAGGTCCTGTAACTTCTGGGAGTCTGCTTTGCAGACATGTTTGAGGATAAACCCGTACTCGTCCAGCGGGTGGGCCGACAGGTAAATACCGATAAGTTCCTTCTCCTTGTTCAGTCTTTCGAGGTCAGACCACCTGTTGGCGTGTGGGGGCTTAGGTTGTGCGATATGTTTGGAGAAGTCATCGCCGAACAGGGAGGCCATCGACTCCATCTTGTCTTGTTGGAACATGTTCCCGTACCGGATGAGCGTATCAAGAAACAGCTCCCCCTTGTTGTCTGTCGCAAAGAACTGCTCCCGGCTAATCCCCGGTAAGGAGTCGAATGCGCCGGCCAATGCCAATGCCTCGATATTCTTCTTGGTGCAGACGGATAAGTTTACCCGCTCCACGAAGTCAAAGACATCCTTGAACGAACCGTTTTTGGACCGTTCCTCGACGATCTCGACCACTGCCGCTTGTCCCACGTTCTTTATACCGGCCATTCCGAAGCGGATATCGCCCTTCGAGTTGACCGAGAACTTCAGATGTGATTCATTCACGTCAGGGCTCAGCACGTTGATTCCCATCGCCTTGCACTCGTCCATGAACTTGGTGATCTCGGTGATGTTGTTCAGGTTGTTGGAGAGTACCGCAGCCATGTACTCCGACGGGTAGTTGGCCTTTAGCCAAGCAGTTTGGTAGGCTACCCAGGAGTAGCAGGTAGCGTGTGATTTGTTGAACGCGTACTGCGCGAACTTCTCCCAGTCGCCCCATATCTTTTTCAGTACTCCTTCGTTGTACCCGTTCTTTTTCCCGCCCTTCAGGAATTTTTTCTTAAGCGGCATCATCTCTTCCGACCTCTTCTTGCCCATGGCCTTGCGCAACGTGTCTGATTCACCCCTCGTGAAATTACCCAGCAGCCTCGCGAGCAACATCACCTGCTCTTGGTAAACGGTGATGCCGTAGGTTTCACTCAGGTACTTCTCCATAATGGGAATGTCGTAGGTGATGGGTTCCTTACCGTGCTTGCGGGCGATAAACGACGGGATGTAGTCCATCGGTCCCGGGCGGTAGAGCGCGTTCATCGCGATCAGGTCTTCGAATTTGCTAGGCTGTAGTTCCTTGAGATATTTCTGCATGCCGGCCGACTCGAACTGGAAGGTACCGGTAGTTTGCCCGTTGCAATAGAGGCGATAGGTCTTCTCGTCTTCCATATCGATAGTGTCGATATCGATCTTGATGCCCCGGTTGATCTTCACGTTGGTCAGCACATCCTTGATGATGGTAAGCGTCTTGAGTCCAAGGAAGTCCATCTTAATCAACCCTGTCTCTTCAATCGCCAACCCCTCGTACTGGGTGACCAGCAGCCTCTCCTTGGTCTCTTTGTCTTCCGCGGTGCTGATGGGTACCACGTCTGAGATATCGCTCTGCCCGATGATCACCCCGCACGCGTGTACACCGGTGCTACGTACGTTCCCCTCCAGCATGTCGGCGTACCGCAGAGTGTCTCGCACCAGGGGGTCGCTGCTGTTAGCCGCCTCTTTCAGCTCGGGTACCAGCTCTATCGCGTCTTTCAGTGTAATCTTCTTCCCGTCGGGCGACCGGTCAGGTACCAGCTTGGCCAGACGGTCCGACTCGGCCAGGGGTAGCTTATGTACCCTCGCCACATCCCGGATGGACGATTTGGCGGCCATGGTGCCGTATGTGATGATGTGCGCCACCTTCTCGCTCCCGTACTTCTGTGTAACCCAACGCAGCACCTTGCCCCGCCCTTCGTCATCGAAATCAATATCGATATCGGGCATCGAAATGCGGTCAGGGTTAAGAAAGCGCTCGAACAGCAGGTTGTACTTCAAGGGGTCTATATCGGTAATCCGAAGGCAATAGGCCACGGCTGATCCAGCCGCGGAGCCCCTGCCGGGGCCGACGGCCACCTCCATCTCGCGGGCGGCGTTTATCAGGTCTTGCACGATCAGGAAATACCCGGGGAACCCCATGTTTTTGATGGTGTCCAGCTCAAATCGCAGCCGCTCCTTAATCTCATTCGTTAGGGGGAATCCATACCTTTTTTCGGCCCCCAGTATGGTCAGATGCTTTAAGTAGTCGGCTTCAAGCTTTACCCGCAACACTTTGTCGTAATCGCCCAGCCGGTGAAACGTTTTTTCCCCGAACTCCTCGATCAGGTCCTGCTCGTTGAACTTCTGCCTATACCCCTCTTCTGTTCCAAACTCGGGGTCGATGGGATAAAACGGCATCAGGGGTGGCTGGTCGATGGAGTAAAACTCCACTTTGTCGGCCACTTCGAGGGTGTTGGTGAGCGCTTCGGGAATATCCGCGAAGATTCGGTTCATCTCCGCCGTGCTTTTCAGCCACTCCTGTTTCGTGTAGCGCATTCGATCGGGATCGTCCAGGTCTCTGCTGGTACTGAGGCATATCAGCCGGTCATGCGCATCGGCGTCCTCCTCGTTCTCGAAATGGACATCGTTAGTTGCAATTAACTTGACGTCATATTTTTCGGCCATCCTTACGAGTTCTTTGTTCACCGTCACCTGTTTGGCGTAGGTGGTGGTGTCGGCATCCGGCCGGTCTGTTTGATGGCGCTGCAGCTCCAGGTAGAAATCATCGCCAAACAGCTCTTTAAACCAGCGTAGGGCCTCCTCGGCATCTTCAATTTGGCCGTTGAGTATTTTCCGGGGGATTTCGCCCCCGAGGCAGGCGCTCGACAGGATCAGTCCCTCCCGGTATTGTTCCAGCAGCTCTTTGTCGATACGAGGGCGGTAGTAGTGCCCTTCAGTCCAGCTTTTCGACACGATCTTGATCAAGTTCTTGTACCCTTTCAGGTTTTTGGCCAACACGATAAGGTGCCACCCGCCACCATCCTCTTTGTCCGACTTGGTGAAGCGGTCGTTTCGGGCCACGTAACATTCACACCCTATGATGGGTTTAAAGATTTTCCCTTGCTCGACTTCCAGCCGCTCCCTGAGTGCAGCTACCTCCTCATCGTTTGCTCCGTTACCTCCCAACGCCTCTATCTCTTTTGTAAGTCGCTTTATCTCCGCATGGAAAGGTGCGTTTTTCGCTTTCACGTAGTTGTAAAACTTCTTAATACCGTACATGACCCCGTGGTCGGTGAGCGCAATTGCCCTCATGCCATCCGACCAGGCCTTGTCGATCAGGCCCTCGATGCTTGCCTGGCCATCTAGCGTGGAATATTGGGAGTGTACATGCAGGTGTACGAAAGGGAGCAGGGTTGAGTTCATAGTTGCTTGACTGATTTTCTGGACATGCTACATACGCGTGCAAGCAAAGTTAATGAAAACTTTTGTATTGGTGGATATTGGAGAAGGTGCTGATACCAAATAACAATGAGTATCGATTGGACTTAAACGACTGATATTCTTGCACAGGAGTGTGGAGTGATAAAAAAGTGAGAAAAAGGGGTTGTTCCTCTTTCTCACTTTGTTAGCCTAAATCAAGTTTTGCTTTATTACGTTTCGTTATGTATTGTTAATAACTAGTCATCACCGGTAATCCTCTCCAGCCACTTCACCATACCAAACATAACGCCCATAGAGATGAGACATACCACGGCAAATACCAGCCAGCACTGCCACAGCGGCATCGCGTTGTACATTAGTGGACCAATCCAAATCAAGAGATTGCCCAGCGCTGTGGCGCCCAGCCAGAGTCCCTGGCAAAGTCCCAGCAGGTGTTTCGGAGCCACTTTCGTCACGAACGATATGCCCAGCGGGGAGATAAACAGTTCGGCCACGGTAAGGAAGAAGTAGGTAACTATAAGCACCCACGGTCCGGCTTTCATGGCGTTCTGAACACCTACGTCCAACGCCTTGAAATCCATGGCCGAAGGATATCCCTTTTGGCCTGAATAGATCATCAGGAAGATATACGCCAGGGCGGCAATGCCCATGCCGATGGCGATCTTACGCGGCGTGGACACCTTCTTCCCCCTTCTTGCAAGGAAAGCAAAAAGGCCTATGATTATCGGGGTCAACGTGATCACGAAAAATGGGTTTACTGCTTGCCATATCTCGGGTGGAATGGTTGCCGTTACCACGAAGTCGCGTGCGAAGAACGAGAGCGACTGCCCGTTTTGGTGGAACGAGAACCAGAAGAACACCACGATACCCAATACCGCGAAGAGCGCGTACATGCGTTGCTTGATCTCTTTGGCCATGGCGGCTTTCTCTTCCGCCGTGTATTGAACCACTTCGGCATCCGCTTTTTTAACCGGGGTTGGGAATTGCTTTCTGGATACCAGGAAGATAGTTACCGATACAAGCATCATCACCACGGACGCGATAAACGAGTAGTGGATCCCTTCGTTGAATATCTGCAGGTAGCTTTGACAGAATTCCATGTTTACCACCGTACCTCCGACCTCTTTAACCAGGCTGGTGATGTTCAGCATATCTTGCCCCACCAGGTTGCCGCCACTGTTGATAAACTTGTGGCAAAGTTCGGGTAGGGCAGCATTGTACGTTAAATCGTTCATGCCCAGCCACCAGCTCCGAAGCAGGGGTGCAATAAACGGGGCAGCCAAGGCACCGATGTTGATAAAGACGTAGAAAATCTGAAAGCCCGCGTCTCTTTTGTCTTGTGCCTCTTTAAGCGCTTCGGGACCCTTTTTCGCGGCTTCGGCTTCAAAGTCATCGTACATCTGTCCCACGATGGCTTGCAGGTTACCTTTGAAGAACCCGTTGCCCAGCGCGATAATGAGCAGTGAAACACAGGTGAACGGCAGTAGCCAAGCGAGGTTCGTGGAAGTGCTAGTAATGGGTATCGCGAGCAACGCGTACCCGATGGCCATGATAAATAGCCCCGAAGTGATTACCCCCTTGTAATCCTGCCTCTTGTCGGCAATGTACCCGCCCGGCAGGCTCAGCACGTAGATCAGGGTATAGAAAATAGCGTAGATTAAGCCGCTCTGGGGTTCGCTCAACCCGAACTTAGAACATAAGAACAGCACCAGTACGGCGTTCATGATGTAATAGCCAAAACGTTCGCCCATATTCGAAAGGGCGGCGGCCAACAAACCTTTAGGGTGACTTTTGAACATTGATTATTTTTTTAGTTATAGGGTTATAGAAAATCTTAACGTTCTTGTTTGAGTTTTTCCTGCTTTCAAGTCCAACTTGCTCAACTTAAGCATAAAATTGTTTCAAGCATTTTTTAAAGCGTAAAGAAAATATCCACATTATCCTTTCCTCAACGACAAGATGATATCTACTCGCCTGCCGTAAAGCAACAGGTCAGACTCGTTATCTATCCCGGCCGATTCCAAGACGATCCAATCCGGCTTAATCCCGGCATCAATTAAGTAGTCCCGCACCGATTCGGCACGCTTACGCGATAAGAGCTCGTTGTATGCGGCATCACCCTCGCGGCTGGAACTGCCCGAAACCGTAGCAACCACCCCGCTGTTTCGTTTCATGATGGCGACGATCTCATCCAGCGCCCCCTTACCTTCGCCCGTCAACTCGGCAGATGAAACGGCGAAGAAGAGTTGCGTCTTAAAACGGTCAAAAGTGGGTTGAGCAGGTTGAATCGTCTGAGCAGGCAGAACGAGCGGTTCACGAACAGCAGCCTGCTCGGGAAGGACAAGCGAGTCAGCAACAACCAAATCACCTAGGTCATCGGCAACCGGCAGGGCCGCAACTTCTAATGCCGCCGAGTTAACTAGCCGCTGCAGGCTATCAAGTTGAAACGAGAGCAATTGCATCATCAACTGCAACGAATCGATCCGTCCGGTACTGTCAGCGGGCACCCCTTGAAACGTGCCCTGGTAATGCCTACCACCCAGCTGTCTTTGAACTCTGGGTGCACTGGATTGCAACGGGTAATAATAAGGCACGGATGCATCACGCGTCCTATCTATCACGATGCTGCTTTTTCCCCCCACCCCCGTTGGCCTAAAGCCCAGGTAAAGAGAAAGATCCAATATCATCTTCTCAAGGCGATCTAACCGGTATTGCAGCGCTTGCTCTTCCACCCGCGGGCGGGCTTTCTGCTCTTCCATATCCCACACCGCATCGGAGATTTGGCGCAACGCTTTCAGCAGCTCTTGCTTGTCAATTACCAGCTCCTTGGGCGAAGAGACTTCTTGAGCCCCCGCCGGCAAAATGCTCGTGACAATGAACGCGCACGCCAAGAAAAAAATCACTTTTTTCATACAGTTTTTTTGATCCTTATATTTCAGTGTATGAAACTATTTCATCTAGAAAACGAACCGGTATCCTACAGCCAGCTGGTTTTGCTTGAACCACTTCCTGCAAGAGTAATCCGCGAACAGGTTCCCACCCAAGAATTGAATATCGGCACCGATGATGACGTTGGTTCCGTAATGGACGTTCTTCCCGTGGAAAATACCCAGTCCCAAACCGGCGTAGGGACGCAGGAAAGAGTCGGGTTTCAGGAAGTTGTACACCACGTTACCCGATAGGCCTAAACCATTCTTATCGCCCATACCCACGTAAAACTCGGGTACGAAATCTAACTCGGTATCTCCAATCTGCAGGTAGCCACGAGCACCCACGTTCCATGCGGTCATATCACCAAAGCCCAACCCAGTAAAGACGCTCAGGCGGTTCCACTTAAAGAAACGTCCATCAGTCTTAACCGGGGAAACCGCACCGCTTCTTGGGGCAATATCCCGGGTGGCGGTAGTCCGATCGGAAATCACGGTGGTAGTGGAGGGAGCGGTAGCCTGGTCCGCCTGACTCATCTGCACGAAGTTGCGATCGAGCTTCCGCTCCAGGTCATCCAGCCTGTCAGTGAGTTCCTTAGACGGTTCCACCGCGGTCTGTGTAGTGTAATATTCATATGCCCCACGACGAGTTTCGCTAATCACATCGTTAACCAAGCGATTCAAATCATCCTCGGTCATCCGAACCAGCGTGCCCCGATCAGCAAGGGAGGCATCCAAGTCTTGTAGTGAGGAGCCCACGGCTTCCCTTTCCTGCATGATTTCGGCAGCACGTGTATAATCTTGAGCTTGCGTAACCGAGTCGAGCTCGGCGTTCAACATCGCGATTTGCTCTTGGTAGGTAACCCGTAGCTGGTTAATCTGCTCGTTGCTGTACTCCCGCTCTTCCTGAACGGCTCGCCGCGTGGCATCACGATAAACGAAATCGGCATCGACATGGGCCGCCTTACCCAAATTAAACCTTAACCCTGCCTGATACATCAAGCTTGTCTTCACTTGAGAGGGTTTCAACACGTTGGAACCGTCGCTTCTTTCCTCGGGCGAGAACAAGGCGTTCATAGCCCCGTGCAAAGCGATGTACCTCGATAAGGGGATTTCCAAACCGACGCCACCCACGGCGAACGGGCTCGACTTCGGTTTCGCAAGGCCGTCACTACCAACGTACCCCTCTTTCACTTTCATGTACCCTGCTCCTAAAGTGAGGTACGGGGTCACACCACGCGGTTGGTTCAAACGGGCAATCAAGTTACCTCCGTACATGGCTAGGTTGTCGTTGAAGTTCAACGAGGGCTTAGCAGGGTCTTGTGTGGCCCGGTAATAAAAGCCGCGAAGGCCCACAAGCGATGAAAAATCCACCCCCGCCGATCCGCCCAAGAAATATTGGTCACTCAACAGCGAGTTTTCATGGAAGTCCACGTATACCCCGCCCGGCTCAAGCACGAACTTCATGCCACTGAAACCGTCGGAAAAGAGGCGGGCGTATGCACGAGAAAGTTCGTCTTCATCAACCTTCATACCCCCCAGGAAAATATCAAGCGAAGCGACAGCTGCCCAATTATGCAACCAGTTGCTCCTGTCATCATTCAAGACATACTCGGGACTTAAATAATAGCTCTGGTCGCTCACGTTGAGGGCGTTGTTCTTGGCCTCGAGGGTAAACTCCAGGCGGTCGGATAAACGAAACTTCGTACCCAACCCCAAGGCACCAAAGAGCTGTCCCTCCTTCACGCTAAGCAAGTTTTGAGGATTATTCAACGATGGGAGGTAATAGGTGAACCGATGAACGCCACCGCCCACGGTGATGAAAGGCGAGAAAATCCGGTTCTTGACCAAGTTGAGCTTTAACTCACCGCCATAGCGCTCCATTTCGACGTTCGAACCGACCATCTTATCGCCCCAATCATCGGTTACCTTCCAGTCGAGAGAACGGAGCGTGGCCTGAACGTCAAACGAACGCTGGTAAAAACCGCGGACCTCGAACATCGGACCGAAACCGAAGCCTACCCGACCGCCCCAGAACGTGCTATTGTCAATAGTTAGGTGGTCGTTCCACCACGTGTGCTCAATCATAGGTGAAAGCGTGAAGGTCACATCCTTGAGCTGTGACTTTCCAATAGTAAAGAGTGATGCGAATAACGCGACAAAAACAATCTTTTTTTTCATACGATTATTTCATTTAAAAGTTTTGGTGTATGGAACTATTCCGTTAAGCCAAATGAGCATTGGACAAGGCCATGGCGAAGAATAGTCTAATTTTATAAACCTTAATGTTTAAAATATGGCGGTTTCATAATTACTATATGTTTCTTTATGGAATTCTCATGCTCATTTCACACGATTACTCTCTGCACAAAACTTTAAACTCTGCGATAAAGCAAGCTAAGTTGTGGCAAAATTAATAAAAACATCCGTGTTTTTGCACCGTTTCGGATTATTTTCTCGATTAAGGTTTTTTCCTGTTCTCGGTATTAACTGTCATTCCATGGTAAATCGAAGTGCGAGCGAATTGCCCACCTCATCGACCACCGTCACCGTATGCTCGCCCCGCCCTGGGGAGAGTGCCATCCGGTGGATACCGGATGTTTCCCCGACGTAATCGCCACCCAGATGCCAATAAACGCGTGATGAAGGACGACGGTGCGCCAGCTCGAAGACGATATTACCGAGAGACCCATCCAGTTGCTTGGTAAGCCGTAACACCGCACCGGGAAAAGGGTAAATAAACTGCATCTCCGTGGCAGAGGTTCCCCTCGAGCTACACTCGGGAGAGAGGGGCGGCAACGAAAGGTACGAGGGATGCTTCTGCTTGTAATACCATTCCCACGAGGGGGGCAACTGAAACCACGAGACGGGGCGAATGCCCCTCGCACCAGCGCAGGTCTCATGCACGCGGTAACGGCCATCATCCGAAATGTGTACCCGCTTGTGGTAGGCGCATACCGCCCCCTGCAAGCCTTTCACGGGGAGCAACATCGTGTCGATGGAACTCTCGGGGCAATGCATCCCGCGCAACTGCCCACTCTCGCGACAAACGGCCGCCTCCACCAGCTCGCCGTAAGGGCAGTCGAACCAACCGGTAGGGGGGAGGAGATTGAACAGGTCGAACATGACCCTGGCCGAAGTGCGGGCACCCGTGAGACCAGGACGCCCCTCGCCGCTTGCATTGCCCGTCCACACGGCAACAAGGTAGCGTGGGGTGATACCGACCGACCATCCATCGCGGTAACCGTAGCTGGTACCTGTTTTCCAGGCCACTTCCCGGACTGAGGGGACAAAGCTGCGGTCCAACTCTTCGGGGCGGTTCACGTTGGTCAACGCCTTCAGCGTGAGCCAGGCAGCACCGGCACGAAACGGTGGTGAATCATTTACCTCCCGAGTACCCGATGCTCGGTCTTGACCTTGTTTTTCAGCGTCCTCCTCGAGCATCGCTGCTCTATTATCCAACTCCCCAGCACTCACTTCCGGGTCGAGCGTTGCTTGGAAAGTCCCGTGTTGATAATATTTCCGGTCACGGTTATAATCAGTCACGGTGTAAGCTAAACATGCATAGGCGTTGGCAACATCCCACAACGTACCCTCGGTGCCGCCCAAGATCAGGGAGAGGCCATAATGGTCGGCCGGGCGATGCAACGTGGTCAGCCCCACCCTTTTCAACAGATCGTGAAACTTGGGGACGCCGTACTTCCGCAAGGCGAGTACAGCAGGCACGTTCAACGAGCGTGCCAACGCCTCATCGGCAGGTACCGCACCATCGTAATCAAGGCTATAGTTCTGGGGAGCGAACCCATTCACGTTGATGGGGATATCGGGGATTAGCTCGGTGGGTAGTTGGTCACCCTCCTCCAACATAGCGGCATAGAGAAACGGCTTCAAGATGCTACCCGTACTGCGGGGCGACTGGATGATGTCCACCTGTCCACCGCGCTCGTTCGAGTCGAACCCCACGTTCCCACAATAGGCGAGAACCTCGTTACGGTCAAGGTCCACCACCAGGGCGGCCAGGTTATAAACGTGGTTGCTCGCGAACTCACTGTTCCAGCGACTGAGCGCCTCCTCTACCCTCTCCTGCAGGTGCTTGTTAACGGTCGACCGGACACGTGTGCCGGGACGTTGCAGATGAAAGCGGGTAACCAGGTGGGGGGCAATCTGTGGCAAGGGACGGGGATGATCGGGCAGTGGTTCCAAAAGGGCAAGCTGGTAGTCGGTCTGATCAATATGACCATTATCCAACAGGCGACGCAGCAGGCGATCCCGTTTGCGTTGCAGCCCCTCCCTATCCCGACCAACGTGCATCATCGCGGGGGAGTTGGGCAGTACCGCCAGCACAGCCGCCTCTGCCCACGAGAGCGATTCGGGAGCGTGTCCAAAATAGCGCCACGACGCGGCATCAATACCCACCACGTTACCCCCCATCGGAGCGTGAGAGGCATATAGGGCCAATATCTCTTTTTTAGAGCGAGACAGTTCCAAGCGGGTGGCGAGAACCATCTCGATTAGCTTCTCGAGATAGGTACGCCGGTTTTGGCGTGACAACCTGACTACCTGCATCGTAAGGGTACTCCCGCCACTCACGATCCGCCTTTCCCGTATATTCTGCACCATCGCTCTTCCCAACGCCAACGGGTTCACTCCCGGGTGGGAGTAAAAGTAGCGGTCCTCGAACTGGATAAGACACACCTCGTACTTATCGGGCACGTTTGCCGTTGGCGGGAAACGCCACTGCCCATCCCCCGCGACGCGGGCGCCCAGCAGCTCACCATTCCTGTCGGTCACCACCGTGCTATAGGACGGGTCAAACAACGTTCCCGGCAGGCAGAAAAGGTATAACAACAGCAAAGCGATTAAAAGGGACAACAGGATCTTGCGCCGCGGGCTCCAGCTACGCACCCGCTTCCAAACTCCCCGTACGCATGCAGCAACACGCTCCGCCGTCTCCTTCACCTTCACTTTCACCGCGAACAAGCCAGGTGTTATCCCCTTCCCCGTGAATAGACGACGGGGTTTCTCCTTCGCAACCATCGCCAACGCACGCCCAGCCCTTTTCACGTTTCACCTAATCGTTCTCCGCACCCGCATCCACGGCGTTACTCAACCGTGACCCAGGTTCCGCTGTTTCTGGCTTCCTCACCCGGTGCGTACATCGCTTGACACGACACCGCGGGGAGGTAAAATTTGCCGCGGTAGGCTGCCTGTAAGCGAACCCTAAAGCTCTTCGACTGGCCGGTACCGAGGTTAAAGTAGGTCAGCACCCGGTCATCCCGGATATCGCGGTAGGTATACCCACCATCGGTATCCGCGGCGGCTTCATCGAGCATCCGCTCGTTAAATATCTCCCAACCGGAGGGGAAGAGTTGCATGAGTGCCAAATCGGTGAATGGCTGCTCCACGCTATTCTGAACGATCACGATAGCCATGAACTCGCTGCCTTGCGCAAGCGACTTCACCTCCAGCGGTTTACCATCGAGTCCCGCATACCGTACGGAGAGCCGCAGGCGCCCTTGCTTCGGCTCAAGCTCAGCATCGGCCGAGGGTACCGTACGTGCCGATAGACGGGTATACAGCGCACCTTCGCCGTTATTGGTGAGGTCGACCGACAGGCGGGCTCCCGGCTCAAGGGTCTCCTGATGGATCGCCTTGGGCGTGTTCACCCTCGCCATTGCTTTGCCATTCAACGACCAGTCAGCATCAATATTGCCATCACCGATCCTCTCAGCGAGTTGCGCCATGGCAACCAGCCCGAAAGAGGCCGTCTGTGTGGTGATATAACTTGAGGAGAGAGAATTGGCGACCGATGGGGCCAGTTGCATCGCTTTCTCCAGATTATCCAGCAACAGGTAAGTCTCCAGGATCATCGCCTGGTCACGTGCTGAACTGCCATAGGTGTCATTATTAAAGCTGTACTCCTCCACCTCATCTGTCGCGTTGAACACGAGCGCGTTCGCCACCTCCCTTCTGCCCGCGACGGCGTAGGCCGCCGCCAGCCGCCATCGGGCTTGCAGCGATAAGCTGGGCAACTCCCGCAGTCGGTTCATCGCTCCCAGCTCCGCGTTTCCGCTCAACGCCAAGGTGTAGAGGCGATACGCCTGCTGCAGATCGATCATCGAATAACGGTAATAGCCGAGGTTGGGATTCGTGGGCAACCAGTTCTGGGCGAACTTTACTTGGAACTGCACCCAGCGCGACATCACGGCCTCTGGCACCTCGTAGCCCCGGTTCATCGCCTCGATCAGGAAATGGCCCGCGTAGGTGGTGGACCATTCCGCGGAGTAGTGATCCCCATACCAGAACATGAAGCCTCCATCAGCTAGCTGGCGGGAAGAGATCTGCCGGATCACCTCATCCACCGTCGCGCTCGCCCGCTGCTTTTCCTCGTCGTTCAACGTAGTGAACTTGTCAATGTAGAGAAGGGGGAAACCGCGGGAGGTAATCTGCTCGGTGCAGCCGTGGGGATACTCCAACAGGTAGTTGATGTTGCGGCTGAAGTTAACGCTCGGCAAACGGGAGAGCTCTAAGGTAGCCCAATCCCCGGGTTCCACGTTGCCGGTCTCCACCTCGAGTCGGGCCGTCTCACCCGGCTCAACGAGTCGACTTCGCGTGATCACGGTGGGAATATTGGGGTTACGGATGGCGATATCGATCGTCTCGGTGAACGACACCCCATCGCCCGATGCCTGAATCACCACCTGCTCCGCACCGGTTCTCATCCCGGAGCGAAACTTGAAGAAGAGGACATCATCACCCGGTTTGTCAAACGACAAGGTTTTAGTGGCCCCATCAACCGCCGTGAGCAACCCGCCAGTCTTAACGGTAACCTGCACGTTTCGCACGCTTTTCTCCGCGAAGACGTTCACCGGGAGCCACACCTCTTCTCCCGGTCCCAGTACCCTGGGGAGGGTAGAGAGCGTCATCAGGTCGCTCTTCACCGCCACCGCCTTCTCGGCGCTGCCGTAAGCACCACCCCCACCGGCCACCACCATCACCCGCACCGAGCCGACGTACTGGGGCAGGCGGAGGGTATGCGCCTTGGTCTCGCCCCCCTTCAAGGCAAACGGACCAATGAATTTAACGACTGGCTTGAAGCGGTTCACGTTGTCTCGGGACGGTTTCAACGCCTCGTCACCACCAATACCCAGCAACGGGCCCATCGCACCACTGCTGGCACCCAGCACCCGATCAAACAGGTCCCACGTGCGTACACCAAGCGCCTCACGGGCGTAAAACTCACCCCACGCGTTGGGCGTTTTGAACGAGGTGAGGTCGAGCAGCCCCTCGTCTACGATCGCGAGGGTGTAAGTCATCGGCTTACGGGCGTTTTCCGATACCGAAACGGTGAATTCCTTCTCGGGTTGGAGCGTCTCCGGCATCCGGATAACCGGTTCCAGGAAGCTATTGCTGTTCTCCACGCCCACGTTCACCACCCCGTACAACCGAATGGGAAGGTCATTCACCGTCTGCGCATGCGGCTGCAGCATAGTGGCGAAGACGTAGAAGTTGGGTGCCATTTTATCCGTCACCCTGATCGTATACTTGGTGTCCGTATCGGCAGAGGTTTTCACCCACTCGCGCTGCAGGATGCCCGAACCGTTCTCGACGGTGATCAGTGCGCGACCCTGGGAACTTTTCGGGAGGATGACCGTGGCCACCTCGCCTACATCATACGATGGCTTATCGGTGGTGAACGTCAACATGGTCAAGCCCTCGGGATCGCCCTTGGCCGAACGCCCACGCCACGAGGGCCAGTCGACGTAAAAGATGGTACCCGCGGTGTGATCTCCCTCGCGGTCCTTCACCAGGAGCAGGTAACGACCCCAGTCGGGGTAATCCACCTGAAAGTCGATTTTCCCCTTGCCCTGTGTAAGCGATACCTCTCCCGTGGCCACCACGTTAGCAGCCGTGCTGTTCACGTAACTCCCCAGGTCCTCCCCGGAGCTATCCCACCACCAGCTCCAGCTAAGCTTGTAGACGCGGTACTCCACGTTTCCGGCAACCGGTTTCCCGAACGGGTTCACCATTGCCACGTTGAACGTGATGGGAACATCGGTCTCGAGGAACTGTCCGATACGCATAGCGGGGGGTTGCACCCCCACGTAGCTGCGGTAAGGGGAGTAGTAAACCGTTTGCCCGTAAAAGCTCATGTCACCCCCACCCTCGTAGACCCTTGTTAGGATATTTCCCCTCAGCATCCCCGGAGCATTTTCGGCGACCGGTACTTGAGCGCTCACGGTAGCCGCACCGGTGGCGTCAAGGACCCCCTCGAATAGTTTCGTCCGGCTCGTTTCAAACTGCACGACCGGGTTATTAAACGTGTAGCCGGGATAGCTAACGAACGGGTTGTCCGAAACGGTAAGCGTAAGGTCCACCTCCGCTTTCAGGTTCGATGCCGGGGCACCATGCAACCATCGCGACGTGAGCCGTCCGGTGATGGCCCCTCTCGTCGCATCGATAATGGAGTCGGCCTCCAGCCTCACCCTCAGCCGGTTGGGCTTAATCGTTTCCACCCGGAGCGGCTTGTAGAACGTGGTACCCCCTACCTTCACCCGGGCCTGCCACATACCGGTCTCCGCAGTGGGATCGGTAGTCACGACAAACGTGTAGAAACCGTTGACCCCCTCGCTTTTGACCTGCCGTTGGTAAAATTGCCCCCGGGGGGTATACACTTCGAGCGTCACAGGGTGTCTTTCCGGAAGCCTCTTTTCCTTGTCTTCCAAGATGAACGAAACGTAAAGGCTATCCCCGGGCCGCCAAACGCCCCGTTCGGTATAGATATACCCTTTCAGCCCTTCCTGCACCTCTTTCCCGCTCACGTCAAAGCGGCTGAGTGACAACGAGGCCTCCTCTTTTACCTCGAGGTAGCCCATGTCACCACCCCGGGTAGTGGCCGTTACCAGGAAGGGGCGCCCCCCTTTGTAGTCAATATCGGTGAAACCGTTGGCATCGCTTTTCCCGGTACCTATCACCTGCATCTGGTAGTTATAGAGGGTCACCTCCGCCCCGGTCAGGGGTTGGGTAGAAAGGATATCGGTTACCACCACCAATAGGCGATCACCCTGCCCCGCCTTGGCGATCAAGCCCACGTTGGATGCCATGACCATGGTCTCAACGGTACGCTCGCGGTTCATGTAGTAAGAAGGTTTGCAGGGGTCGTTTCGCTCCTCCCAGTTGTAAACGTCCCAGTCTAACGGATCGTAATAGTAAGATATCGCTTGGTCCCACACCGCTTCATCCTCTTTCGAAAGCAGTTCGTCGGAGAACCGTTTCATCCGCTCCTCTTCCGGGATGCGCAGTCTCATACCGTTACAGGGAAATAACGAGTAGTCGGGCTGCATGGAAAGCCGCACCATGTAAAATGCGCCGGGGTCCCGCTTGATCATCTCCGAAAGGTCGATATTGAAGTAGTTCCACTTGGTGAGGTCCAACGCTTTATCGCCATCCAGCCGGATGCGCTTTTTCATCACCAGCCTTCCAAAACGGCGCAGCTCACCGCTTGACGAACCATCGTTAAGAGAGGAGGATTGCAGGTAATAGAGGAGATTGTTCTGGTAGATTTTCACCACCTGCACGTCCACCGCCCAGAGGTTCACGGCACTGAAGGGCAGCAATAGCCGCTCCGCGTTGGGGAGAATATTACCGCTCTTCTCGAATTTCACCCTCGGCTTATCGTCCTGTACCTTTAGTTGGTATTGGTAGGTTTTATCGAGGGTGAGTCCCCCGCTATTCCGGATACCTTGGTGAACTTGAAGGGTAAGCTGCCCCTTGGGGAAGGTCTCAGGGTATATCTTAATCGCGTTTTTGTCGATCCGGTAGGTGAAGTGATTCACCCCGGAGGGAACGAGGAGACCTTGCAGTTCCTGCCTTTGTGAGACAGGGTCGCTGAAGGTGATGCGGATATGGGGGTCACCCTCCTGCACTACCCGCACGTCAACCACTTGGAAGTGATCGGTCGAAAACGGGGGCAAGTCGATCGTGTGTTCGGTCCTCTTTTTGGAGCCGATAGACTTCCCGTCGATCGTCAACATATACTGTTCGGGCTTATTGGCACGTTGCAGGCTATCAATCATAATGCGATACGAGGTCGCTCCCGCGGTCGTTGCACGCACACGGTATCCCCGTGCACCTTTCACATCGAATAGTTGGGCAGCCTGCTCGGGGGAAACGGGGTTGGAGAGGTTGAGCAGCACCTCTACACCGTTCCAGGTGAGGTCCCTGCTGCTCATTGGCGAGTAGGGCAGCACTTCGGCCGTGAAGTTCTGCTCATGAACGCGGGTAGAGAAGCGGAACTGTTGAAATTTCTTGTCCACCTGTAGCAGCTTACCCAGGTGAAAAGTAGCGCGGTACTCTTTCCCCGGTTTCAGTTGCCCCGCCTCGGGCATGAAGCGAACGGTTTTCGCGTTCACCCAGAAAGCGTGCCCTTTCAGGGAGGGCGAAAACGAGAAGAGCGTCTCCTTGATCTCCGCGTTCAACTCCACCGCGGGAATCTCCTGAGCGAGTTCAATTTGAATAAACGCATCGGTGGAAACGTTCCCACTGGTGAAGGCCGAGATGTAACGAGAAAACTCGGGATCAATGGACTTGGAACGTTTGGTATCGCAACTGCCAAACAGTATAAGTGCAACCATGAACAAGACGGGAAACGAAAGGCGAGCCAAAAGTTTCATATGATTAAAACGTTTATTTTTTACATTTCGGTGTATAGAACTATTCCGTTAAGCCAAACGAGCAGAAGACAAGTTCACTTGGATTATGCCGTGGCGAGGAATAGTCTAATTTTATGAACCTTTGATGATTAAAATAATCACGTCGGTTTCATACGATTAAAACTATTATTTTCAAATGTATCGTATGGAACTCGCTTTAATCATTGTCATGGGTGTAAATGATTTACATGCTCGTTTCATACGATTTTTTTATCTTTTTTTTATACAGCCATTTATTTCACGAACCGTTTCGCATTACGACTCCACGGATCGAAAGGTTCTTGGGTAAAAGTAGAAAATATTTTCATCAAATCCCACATTCGAGAATATTTATTGTGAAAAATGACACTTGGGTGTTGTACTTCTATGTTGAGCTTAGGCCCCTCTAGGTTGATCGAACCACAAACAAAACCGCTTTAAAATTCCAAGTAGGGTTCGAGCCGGTAGATATCGTTCGACGTGAACTCATCGAGCATACCCAGCTCTTGGATGGAATCGATACGTCCTTTCCGGTTACGAAGGTTCACGATAGCTTGCACTTGCTTGTAACTCAGGTATGGATGTCTCAACAACTCTCTAAATTCCAGTTGATTAACGGTCACCTTTCGACAGTTACCTCCTGCCTGTATATAGGGTGCGATACGTGCGTACAGCTCGCTATCCACACCATACACCTCCAGCAGTTGTTCCTTGCGGGCAAAGCCACCCAGCCGCTTGCGATATTTAACGATGCGGGAGGCGTACACGCTCCCGATCCCTGGAATCTTCTTCCACTCGGCGGTGTCGGTCGAGTTCAAAGAGATGGTCTCACCTTCGCTCAACTTTTCCACCCTCGGATAGCGGGGGTAACGGGTATGATCCACACGCTCGGAACGTGTTCCTGGAGTTACACCATCTGAAACGGCTTGTAACCGTTCTGCATCTACATGGCTCGATGCACTTTTCGCAAAAACCGATTCGTTAGACAGACCAGAACGCGAACCGGTTGTTTCTGAACCAGAGCCCGAACCGGTAATGGCATCCGAACGTGACTCCGCTTCCCCGGAACCCGGATCCGTGGGCTCCCCCGTTATGCCCATCGGTTCATTGAGTTGTAGCGTCCGCAGGAACGCATCAAACTCTCGTACGATAGAGTCATTTTGCATCACGATAACCGGGGAGGAGCCGCGGTAGCTCAATAAAACATTCAGCAGCAGCGCCAACAAGATAAGGATAAGCAACAGGATAACGCCTATCCTTGACCCTTTCCGAAAATATAAAAAATCTTTCCACCTCATGGAATCGTCCCATCAACTCACTCTTACAAACCTACATAAAAAAACGTTACTCTCAACGTGATTTCATCACTTTTTTCAACTTTTAGGCATTACGCTGTTTTTCTCAATTTTCGCGTATTACGTTGCTTTTTTCATGAACTTATATGGAACCTATCGCGTTGATTTCTCACGTAAACCTGTATGAAGCTTGTCGCCACCCCACGGGAAAAAACATTTCATCTTTTTTAATCGCCCCTTGGTTTGCATTAACCGTTTGATTAGTTTACATTTGCATGGCACTAAGCGATTGCTCGGTTGGCCTCGTCCGTCAACCTCTTAACTTCCAGCCTCTATTAGCATGGTACTGAACTATATTTGGATCGCCTTTTTCCTGATCGCATTCGCGGTTGCCTTGGTGAAGCTTATCTTCCTTGGCGACATGAACGTGTTCAGCGAGATCATGAATTCGACCTACGACTCAGCCCGTACCGGATTCGAGATCTCTCTCGGTCTGACTGGCGTGCTGGCCCTTTGGCTAGGGATAATGAAAATTGGGGAACGGGGGGGTATGATTGAGCTCTTCTCGAAAGCGGTGGCACCCCTCTTCTCTAAGCTCTTCCCTGACATTCCCAAGAACCACCCCGCATCTGGCTCTATATTGATGAACATCTCAGCCAACATGTTAGGGCTTGATAACGCGGCCACACCGTTTGGACTCAAGGCAATGCAGGAGCTGCAAGAGATTAACCCCCACAAGGGACAAGCCTCCAACCCCATGATCATGTTCCTGGTTCTGAACGCCTCGGGACTCACGTTGATCCCCATTACCGTGATGGTATACCGCGCACAGATGGGGGCAGCTAATCCCGCGGACGTCTTTATCCCGATCATGATCGCCACTTTTTCATCGACGCTGGTCGGTATGATCGCGGTGTGCATCAAACAGGAAATCAATATATTTTGCAAGGAGATACTGAGTTTCCTCGTCGCGATGACCGGATTGATCGTCGGCACCGTGCTCCTTTTCCAATCGCTGCCGCAAGATCAGGTGAACGTGATCTCCAGCTTGGTCGCGAACATCATACTCTTTGGGGTCATCGTCCTTTTCATCACGAAAGCGCTGATGCGAAAGATCAACATCTTCGATGCCTTTATAGATGGTGCGAAGGATGGCTTTAAGACGGCCGTGACCATTATTCCTTACCTGATAGCGATGCTGGTGGGGATCGGTGTTTTTCGCGCTTCGGGAGCCATGGATTTTCTAATGGAAGGATTGCGAGGCCTGGTTGCGCTAACCGGAGCGGATACCCGATGGGTAGACGGTATGCCCACCGCGCTGATGAAACCGCTAAGCGGTAGCGGCGCTAGGGGGATGATGATCGATGCCATGAAAACCTTCGGTGCGGATTCGTTCGCGGGGAGATTGTCGAGCGTGATGCAGGGTTCTACAGACACCACGTTCTACATCGTGGCGGTTTACTACGGGGCCGTCAACATCAAAAATTCGCGCTATACCGTTCCCATGGCTCTTTTGGCGGATTTATGCAGCATCTTGGCGGCAATATTCGTGACCTACCTCTTTTTTGGGTAAAAAATAGGCGATCCTCCAGGTTAATAAATGTTAAACAAATGGCGGTTACATTTCACGCAGAAGGGGTGGACTTCCCGGCAATCGATAAAAAAAGCGTAGCCGACTGGATCCGGTCGGTGGCGAAAGAGTATGGAAAAAGGGCGGGAGAAATCGCGTACCTCTTTTGCGACGATGAAAAAATATTAATGGTCAACCAACAATTCCTGGGGCACGACTACTACACCGATATCATCACCTTCGACTACACGGAGGATGATTGCCTATCTGGCGATATCTTCATCAGCATCGATACGGTGCGCTCTAATGCAAAACTGTATCGCGTATCGTTCCAAGAGGAATTGCACCGCGTAATGATTCACGGTATCCTGCACTTGTGTGAGATGGGGGACGAGTCGGAGAAGGAGGAGAAGGCGATGCGTGAGGCAGAAAATCGTGCGCTGGAAAAGCTTACTTTTTTACTATCTTCGCGAGGTGTAAGTTAAAACAATGAGATTCAAGTATGACATCATCGTGGTAGGAGCCGGGCACGCGGGCTGTGAAGCAGCGACCGCGGCGGCTAACTTAGGGTCAAAGACGCTACTTATCACGATGGACATGAATAAGATCGCCCAGATGAGCTGTAACCCGGCAATGGGTGGTATCGCGAAAGGGCAGATCATTCGTGAAATCGATGCGCTGGGTGGACAGAGCGGCATCGTGAGCGATAAGACTGCCATTCAATTTCGCATGCTGAACCGTTCGAAAGGACCCGCGATGTGGAGTCCCCGCACGCAAAACGATCGCACGAAATTCATTGAAACATGGCGCGAAGTTATCGAGAACACGAGTAACCTGGACATGTGGCAGGATATGGTCACCGAACTCACGTTTGACCAAGCGTCGATAACAGGCGTGAAGACGCAACTGGGCGTGGAATTTTCGGCAAAGGCGGTAATCTTGACCAACGGTACCTTCTTAAACGGACTCATCCACGTGGGCAAGGTTCAGGTGGGCGGCGGGCGCATTGGTGAACCAGCCTCCTTTGGACTCACGGAACAGCTCATGGCGAAGGGATTTACAACCGACCGGATGAAGACCGGCACACCGGTACGAATAGATGGCAGGACGGTGGACTTCTCGCTGATGGAGGAGCAAAAAGGCGAGGAAGACTTTCACCAGTTTTCCTATCTGCCTACCGTACAACGTACCCTAAAACAACGTAGCTGCTGGATGACCTATACCAGCGAAGAGGTACACGAGGCCTTGCGTGAAGGACTACACGCCTCCCCGCTCTACAACGGCCAAATACAAAGTATCGGCCCACGCTACTGCCCGAGTATCGAGACGAAAATCGTCACTTTCCCCGAAAGGGATAACCACCTTCTTTTTTTGGAACCGGAAGGGGAGCGAACCAACGAGTATTACCTAAACGGGTTCTCCTCTTCCCTCCCCTTGCAAACGCAGCTAAACGCGTTACAGCTTGTTCCAGCATTCCGAAACGCGCATATCTTCCGGCCGGGCTACGCGATCGAATACGACTTTTTCGACCCCACTCAACTCCAACCCACCCTCGAGACCAAGCGGGTCAAAAACCTGTTCTTCGCAGGCCAGATAAACGGGACGACTGGGTATGAGGAGGCGGCCGCACAAGGATTAATCGCGGGAATAAATGCCCACCTGAATTGCCATGCGGGAGATTCTTTCACGCTACGAAGAGACGAGGCATATATTGGTGTGCTAATCGACGATCTTATCACGAAAGGGGTGGATGAACCCTACCGGATGTTCACCTCTCGTGCAGAATATCGTATCTTGCTGCGGCAAGACAACGCGGACGAACGGCTAACGAGAAAATCGCACGATATCGGATTGGCCACACCAGGAAGAATCAAGCTTTTGGAAACGAAAGAAGAGATGGTAGCATCCATTCTAGACTTCACCAGCAATTTCTCCATTAAAGCCAATCGGATAAACCCTTTTCTCGAAAGCTTTGGTACAGCACCGCTTAGGCAAGGGGTTAAACTTATCGACCTACTGACCCGCCCAAACATTGACCTGACTGTCATGTCACAGGCGATAGCCCCGTTGAAAGAGTTGCTCGATTCGATTCACGACCGAAAAGAGGAGATAATAGAATCGGCCGAAGTAAAGATTAAATACAGTGGCTACATCAACCGAGAGCGGCTGATGGCAGATAAGCTCACCCGGCTGGAGGGGATCCGGATAAAAGACAAATTCAATTACGACGAGATTCAATCCCTATCGACCGAGGCTAGACAGAAGCTGACGAAGATTAACCCGGAGACTATCGCCCAGGCAAGTAGAATACCGGGTGTATCACCAAACGACATCTCCGTACTACTGGTCCTACTAGGGCGGTAACAGAAATACTCTCCGGGAAATTGAACTGTTTCGCCTTCGTGATGACGGTTTTTTTAGGATGCACATTAGTATATACTCCCTGCATGCAGGGTTTTTCGTCAGTTTGGGGCACAGTCCTCTTGGTTAGAAAACAAAAATGTTCCACGTGGAACATTGTAAAAACATAAAAACATGAGTGTTGAAAAATTAAAAAAAGCGGTTAGGAATATTCCAGACTTCCCAATACCAGGGATACAGTTCAAGGATATCACCACCCTGTTTCAGTCAGCGGATCACTTGAAGGAGTTATCTGAAATCCTCTTTAACACCTATAAAGGGCATGGAATTACCAAAGTGGTCGGTATCGAGTCTAGAGGCTTCTTCATGGGTCCAGCTGTAGCCATAAAGCTGAGAGCTGGATTCGTGCCAATACGCAAACCCGGGAAACTACCCTACAAGGTAATCGAAGAGAGGTATACCAAGGAGTATGGCGAAGACGCGATCCAAATGCATGAAGACGCGCTAACACCAGACGATATAGTGCTCATTCATGACGACCTCTTGGCAACGGGAGGAACCATGGTGGCAGCGCATAAGCTGGTGAAGAAGCTGGGGGTAAAAAAAGTCTATATTAACTTCCTCATCGAATTGGAGGAACTTGGGGGTAGAAAACACTTCCCGGAAGAAGTAGAAGTGCTATCAATGATAAAGTTCTAGAAATAGCAAGGCGAAGATGAAGGAGGAGATCAGGCAAACGCTGGCAATTATTCCACGTAATCCGGGTTGTTACCAATTTTATGACGAAAGTGGTAACGTGATATACGTGGGAAAAGCCAAAGACCTAAAGAGAAGGGTCTCTTCCTACTTTGACAGAGAGCACGATAACCCCAGGACTAGGATCTTGGTTCGTAAAATCCATAAGATAAAATATATAGTGGTCAACTCCGAAGAGGACACGTTCCTGTTGGAGAATAACCTGATAAAAGAGCTACAGCCACGCTACAACGTGCAGTTAAAAGACGATAAGAGTTACCCGTTCATCGCGGTAACAAACGAACCGTTCCCCAGAGTCTTTAAAACAAGAAACATAGAGAAAAAGGGGTTGATATCTCGAGCAAGTACCACAAGCTATTTTGGACCCTACACGTCTGTGCTGTCAGTAAAAGCGTTACTAGATATCGTCCGAAAAGTGTACAAGATCCGCACCTGTCGGCTCAATCTCACCAGTGAAGATATCAAAGCCGGAAAATTCAAGGTTTGCCTGGAGTATCACATCAAACGGTGCAAGGGACCGTGCGAAGGATTGCAGAGCCGAAAGGAATACGGCAAAAACGTAGAAGAGGTGGTAGAGATACTTAAGGGGAACGTGTCGATCATCGAAAAGCAGGTGAAGGCGAAGATGGAGGCACTTGCCGAACAGTTGCGATACGAGGAGGCGAACGAACTGAAAGAAAAGCTACTGCTCATTGGAAGTTTCAGGGAAAAGTCGATGGTGGTAAGCAACATGAACTACAACCTAGACGTCTTCTCACTGGAAGAAAACGAATCGTCAGCGTTCGTGAACTACCTCCACGTGGTGAACGGGGCGATCATCCAAGCCTACACGTTTGAGTACAAGAAGCGATTGGACGAGACACCGCGGGAGCTATTGGGGATGGGAATCGTGGAGATGCGCCAACGTTTCGGGAGCGATATGAAAGAGATCGTCGTACCGTTTACACCCGATTTAAAGATGGAAGGGGTGCAGTTCACGGTGCCGATACGAGGAGAAAAGAAAAAGCTACTGGCACTCTCCGAGATGAATGTCAAACAGTACAAGGTAGACAGGTTGAAGAGGGCAGAAATGCTTAACCCCGAACAGCGAACGACCCGGATTTTAACAACAGTAAAAAGGGATCTAAGGCTGAAGGAGATGCCGCTGCATATTGAGTGCTTTGACAATTCAAACATCCAAGGCAGCAGCCCGGTGGCAGCGTGCGTAGTATTTAAAAGGGGAAAACCATCGAAAAAGGATTACCGTCATTACAACATCAAAAGCGTCGCGGGTCCCGATGATTACGCGTCAATGCGAGAGGTGGTTGAAAGACGCTACACGCGTCTTTTGAGAGAGGGTGGTCCACTACCTCAACTGGTTGTAATCGACGGGGGGAAGGGACAATTGCACGCGGCAGTAGAAGCACTTCAAAAGGTGGGATTGAGTGGGAAAATAGCCGCGATTGGTATCGCGGAGCGGTTAGAGGAGATCTACTACCCGAATGATCCGGTACCACTATACATCGATAAAAATTCTGAAACGTTGAAGCTTATCCAACGGTTGAGAGACGAAGCGCACCGATTTGGTCTCTCCTTTCACAGGAGGCAGAGAAGCAACCGACAGCTGGTTTCCGAGCTGGATGGGGTAAAGGGAATTGGGCCGGTTACGAAAAACAGACTGCTCACGCACTTTAAAAGCATTAAGCGGCTAAAAGAGGCGGAACAGGAAGAGATCGTGTCGCTCGTAGGACCATCGAAGGGCAGCATCATCCGTGAATGGATAAATGCATCTAAACCTAAAAGCGGATAGTTGCTAAAAGTCGAATTGTAGTTAACGAATTTTTAGAAAGAATCGACACCTCCGTTGTGATCCAAGGACAGTGAAGAGATGAAAATGAAATCGTGAAACAAAACAAACGGTTTCGAGATAGAATGAAGAGGCAATGATGTTTAACATTGTAAACAAACAAGCTTCCACGATGCTAAGTTGAAGGACGAGCATTTCGAATGGCGTTAAACATTGTAAACAAACAAGGGTATGCGGTTACTTATTCAGCGGGTTTCTCACGCCGCGGTATATATTAACGGTGAGAAAAGGAGCGGCATCAACGAGGGGTTATTGCTTCTGGTAGGTATAGAAGAAGCCGATGGAGTGGAGGACATCGATTTTTTATGTAAAAAGACGATAAATCTGCGTATATTTGACGATGAAAACGGGGTTATGAACCGATCGGTTATGGATATCGAGGGGGATATCCTGGTGGTTTCACAATTTACACTGCATGCGAGCACGAAAAAAGGGAATCGCCCATCCTATCTTCGAGCCGCAAAACCCGATGTTTCCATCCCTTTGTATGAACAGTTTTGCGAAACATTAACGAGGATGTTTGGTAAACCCGTGCAAACCGGGGAATTTGGAGCCGATATGAAAGTTCATCTTGTAAACGATGGACCGGTTACCATTTGGATAGACTCAAAAGTAAAAGAGTAAACCAAACCGTCTGAAAAATGGGCAACCTGACGGTTAAAAAAGATAGACATGACCATAAAAGAAGCACAACGTCAGACAGACAATTGGATTAAAACATACGGCGTGCGCTATTTCAGCGAACTGACCAATATGGCGATTCTTACCGAAGAAGTGGGTGAATTGGCGCGCATTATGGCACGGACTTACGGTGACCAATCGTTCAAAGAATCCGATAAAGAGAATGATCTCGCCGATGAATTGGCGGATGTTCTGTGGGTCTTGCTCTGTATTGCAAACCAAACAAGAGTGGACTTAACCGACGCTTTTCAGAAAAATTTAAAGAAAAAAACAAAAAGAGATGCTAAACGTCATCAAGAAAACGAGAAATTAAAAAACAATGACTAATGGAGTTCTTGTAATCATATCAACCTAATAAACAGACAGATAATGGAAGAAAACAGATACAACAAAGCCCTTCAAAATCACACCTTTTCACTTACCGATAAAGAGGTTTCCGAAAAGGTGAACAAATTGGTATCGGAAAAATTGACCGAAAACAACACGCGTGAAGTGTATAAATTGCTCTATTCATGCATCGACCTAACCACCCTCAACACCACGGACACGAAAGAGGATGTATGGCGATTTATTGAAAAGGTGAATGATTTCGACGGCTCGAATCCCGAAATAGAGAATGTTGCTGCCATTTGTGTCTATCCCAACCTCGTGTCAACCGTGAAAGAAGCCTTAACGGCGGATGTACGCATTGCTTCCGTGGCAGGTGGATTTCCCGCATCACAAACGTTTACCGAGGTGAAAATCGCGGAAACTGCACTTGCCGTTGCAGACGGAGCCGAGGAGATCGATATCGTGCTGAGCTTGGGACTCTTTTTGAACGAAGAGTACAAAGAGATGTGCGAAGAGATTGTCGAAATAAAAGATGCTTGTCACGGGGCTACACTTAAAGTAATCTTGGAAACGGGTGCGCTTAAAACGGTCGCCGATATCCATCGCGCATCCGTTTTATCGCTATACAGTGGTGCAGATTTCTTGAAAACGTCTACCGGGAAGATTTATCCCGGTGCATCACCTAAAGCGGTTTACACGATGTGTCACGCGATTAAATCATACTACGAAAAAACAAAAAACAAGACGGGCATAAAAGTTTCAGGCGGTGTTTCATCGGTAGAAGACGCGGTAAAATACTACACCATCGTGAAGGAAACACTGGGCGAAGAGTGGCTCTCCCCTACTCTATTCCGAATCGGAACAAGCCGCTTGGCTGACATACTGCTGAAAGAGATAACCAACTAAAAGTATAGGCCTTTATAAAACAATTAAAGAAGGAAGAGCTATGAAAATCAGACTTTTACTATCGTTGATTGTGGCTGTGTTGCTGCTGGGCATGAACGTTCGAGCACGGGAAAGCAAATCAATTTCACCAACACGAAAGTTGCCCTATTGGAAAGACGTGAACGTAGTAAAGGTAAACAAGGAGCACCCGCGCACGCAGTTTATGACTTTTAATACAAAAGAAGAAGCCCTGAACAAGCGTTTTGAAGAGAGTGAATACTACATTTCGCTAAACGGTACCTGGAAATTCTATTTCGTGGATGGGTATAAAGAGCTGCCCGAGAACATCACCGACTCCACCGTTTCGATAGAGGGATGGAAAGATATCAAGGTTCCGGGCAACTGGGAGATACAAGGCTTTGGAACGGCAATTTACGTGAATCACCCTTACGAGTTCGTCGAGAGAGACCCCAGAACCCGTTATCCCAAAATGAATCAACCCTGGTTGCCCGAAGAAAATCCAGTAGGCGTTTACCGAAGAGAGATTAATATCCCGGAAGGTTGGAGCGACAGGGAGATCTTCCTGAGCATTGACGGTGCGAAATCGGGCGTATATGTATATATCAACGGTAAAGAGGTGGGGTACAGTGAAGACTCGAAAACTGCCGCCGAATTTCGTATCAACCCATACGTGAAACCTGGAATAAACACGCTTGTACTGAAAATTTTCCGTTGGAGCACGGGCTCCTACCTCGAGTGTCAGGACTTTTGGCGTATAAGTGGTATCGAACGCGATGTCTATTTATGGAGTCAGCCCGAAACATCGTTACGCGATTTCAGGGTGAAATCCACGCTGGACGACAGCTATAAAAACGGCATTTTCGAGTTGGAAGCTACCGTTAGCAACTACGGTAAAAATTTTTCCATTGCCCAAGTCTCTTACGAGCTATTGGACGCATCAGGGGAAACGGTTCTTGCCGATTCGCAACCCATTAGCATTCAATCGGATGGCGAAAACGCTGTTCGTTTCCCTACCAAAGAGCTGGCGAACGTGGCTACATGGACATCGGAACAACCCAACCTCTATAAACTCCTTATCACCGTGACGAAAGAGGGTGACGAAACGGGTGAAGTGGTCCCCTACGCTGTCGGCTTCCGCCGTTTTGAGATTAAAGCGGTACAAACCGGCGAGAGAACTGACAGGCTGTTTTTGGTTAATGGTCAACCCATAAAATTCAAAGGGGTAAACATTCACGAAACCAATCCGAAAACGGGTCATTATGTTCCCGAGGAATTGATGCGTAAAGATTTCGAGCTAATGAAACAACACAATATCAACACCGTACGTTTGGCACACTACCCACAACAACGTCGTTTTTACGAATTGTGCAGCGAGTACGGACTTTACGTGTATGACGAAGCGAATATCGAATCACACGGGCTCTATTACGGCGACCGCTCTTTGGCGAAACATCCCGAATGGGAGCAGGCGCACATGGACAGAACGGTAAACATGTTTGAGCGAAACAAAAATCACCCGTCGGTTACCTTCTGGTCCCTTGGAAACGAAGCAGGAAACGGGATAAACTTTTTCCACACTTACAAGTATTTGAAAGATCAGGAACGCTATTTCATGAATCGTCCCGTTAACTACGAGCGTGCCCTTTGGGAGATGAATACCGACATGTATGTACCACAATATCCTTCGGCTGCATGGCTGGAAGAGATCGGCAAAAAAGGTGCTGATAGGCCGATAATTCCTTCGGAATACTCGCACGCGATGGGCAACTCCAACGGGAACCTTGATATTCAGTGGGAAGCCATTTATAAATACCCCAACCTGCAAGGTGCCTATATTTGGGACTGGGTTGACCAAGGGATGGATGCCGTAGACGAAAACGGCCGCCATTTCTGGAAATACGGTGGTGATTATGGAGGTCCGGATATGCCAAGCGACGGTAATTTCCTCTGTAACGGTGTTGTTAACCCCGACAGAACCCTCCACCCTTCCATGGCGGAGGTGAAATACGTGCATCAAAATTTCGCGTTTGAAGCGGTGGATTTAGCAGCAGGAAAGTTCCGGGTAATCAACCGTCAATATTTTTCCGATACCGACGGTTACACGTTCAGATACACGATTACTGAAAACGGGAAAAAGGTGACCGGCGGAACCATACCGGTAGCGCTGCAACCACAACGATCTGACGAGTTCGCGATTCCCGTCGATAACATAAGGGTGAAAGGTGGTGCCGACTACTTCGTGAATTTTAAAGTCGTTCAAAACGAGGCGGCCCATCTCGTTCCCGCCCATCACGTGGTGGCTATCGAGCAGTTCCAATTGCCTATTTCCACCCAAAAGCAAGCGTTCAACCACGCGTCACCAGAAAAATCCGGGCTGAAAATCAACAGTTCGGGTGACAAGGTGGAGGTGAAATCGTCAGTCGTAACTTTCGTTTTCGATAAGAAAAAAGGCGCGGTCACCTCGTACAAAGTAAACAGAAAGGAGTATTTCGATAGGGAGTTCGGCATTCAGCCCAACTTCTGGCGTGCGCCCAACGATAACGATTACGGGAACGGCGGGCCGCATCGCCTGCAGGTGTGGAAACAGTCGAGCAAAAACTTCAAGGTTACCGACGTGAAATCTTACGCCGAAGAGGAGAAAGCGGTGATAGAGACCATCTATTTGCTTGCCGCCGGGAATCTTTACACGGTGAAATACACCGTTCATCCTTCGGGAGTCGTGAAAGTAGACGTACACTTCATGTCAACCGATATGGAAGCCGCCGATATGGAAGCATCGGAAGCCACGCATATGGCAACGGCGTCACCCGAGGCTACCGCGGCCCGCGAAGCCTCATCGGAACTGATGGTTCCGCGCATTGGCGTGCGCTTCCGTTTGCCGGTGGCAATGAACAGCGTGGAATATTTCGGTCGCGGCCCGGGTGAAAACTATATCGACCGTGCATCGGGTTCAAAGGTGGGACGATACACCACTACCGCCGAAGAGATCTATTTCCCCTACGTTCGCCCGCAGGAAAACGGTCATCGCACCGATACCCGCTGGGTAGCGCTAAGCGGTAAGGGACAAGGTCTCCTGGTAGTGGCAGACAACACGATAGGGTTTAACGCGCTCCGCAACAGCGTGGAAGACTTTGACTCGGAAGAGGCCACGCACCGGCCTTACCAGTGGAACAATTTCAGCAGCGAAGAGATTGCCGCTCGTAACGATACCGACACCCGAGACCGTAAACCCCGCCAAACACATATCAATGACATTACTCCACGTGACTTCGTGGAAGTATGCGTAGATATGAAACAGCAAGGTGTGGCCGGCTACAACAGCTGGGGGGCTCGTCCCGAACCGGAATACTCGATCCCTGCCAACCAGAATTACAAGTGGGGCTTTACATTGGTTCCTGTAAATGACGCGAAAGATATCGAAGATCAATCGATTCTAAAATATTAAAATTGATTGAGTATGAATAAGAAACAGTGAGAGATGTAATTTCTCTCGCGGTTTCTTTATGCTTAGATTTTTACCATTCAAGGTTATAATCATTTAGGAAATGATTATAAAGTAGTGTTGGACCTCCCCCCGGGAAAACACACCATTAAGGTTCGGTCAACCGGCCGCTACGGGAAAACCCATTTCGGAAAAAAAGAGTACACGATACTGGAGAAATAAAGTCATGCGAACGGGTTTTTAAACACCCATGTTTAGCGAAAACATCGGGCTTGTCCAATCCATGATACGTACCTTGAGTTTTTAAATGCCCGTGTTCAGCGAAAATTGTCCCCAACCTAAACAGTGCCGAAAGAAAAGGAGAGATATATTGGCAACCTAAGCCCTGACTTCGTCACTCAAAAAAGTTCGTTTTTATAATTGATTTAAACACAGATATTTGTACTTTTGTGTCACCCGATTTTGGGTGACACGATATAAGAAACAAATGTTTGTACGCAGGAAAAAATATCCTTCAGGCAATACCGGAGTAATTGTTGTAGAAAAATATAAAGGGCGCTATAAAGAGTTAATCACTATAGGTATTGGAAGTAGCGCGGAAGAGGTTGAAAAATTGGTGGCAGAAGGTAAAGCTTGGATAGCAAAAGAAGAGCAACGTCGCCACCCGCAACTTGATCTCTTCGAGGAAGAAAAAGAGGCTTGTGAAAAAGAGATACAGGAGGTAAATCGTCTGCTTTCAAACGTTACCAATATCCTGATCAATGGTTCTGATTTGATATTAGACCGGGTATTCGACTCGATAGGTTTCAATAAAATCGAAGATGATATATTCAGGAAATTAGTCAAGGCCAGATTGTCTTATCCCGCCAGTAAAGCTGCAACGGTTGAGTACTTGAAAAACCATTTCGATGATGACGTGGATCTCTCCAAGATATATCGCTATTTGGATAAATTGGCAGGCAATCAGCATGATATAGTACAAGACATCAGTGTTAAGCATACTCTTGAACTACTTGGAGGGAACATGGGTATACTCTTTTATGATGTTACCACCTTGTATTTTGAAACCGACTATGAAGATGATTTACGAAAGAGAGGTTTTTCTAAGGAGGGTAAGCACGGTAATCCTCAAATCCTGTTAGGTTTACTGGTGAGCCTCGATGGTTACCCCTTGGCGTATTGTATTCATGAGGGCAATAAATACGAGGGTCATACCATGTTACCGATGATAGAGAGCTTTATCAAGCAATATGAATTGGAAGACTTTGTCGTGGTAGCCGATTCCGGGTTAATGAACAATGATAATATAACCCGGCTTGAAAACGAAAGATATAAATATATTATTGGAGCAAGGATAAAGAACGAGAGTAATCATGTAAAGCAGTGGATCCTGGAGCAACCCAAGCTTGACAAGCAAATGGCGGAATACAAGAAATCGGGTACCAGGCGATTATTGATAGGTTACACGGATGATAGAGCGAAGAAAGATGCTTACAATCGAGAACGAGGCATCCGTCGCTTGGAGAAAGCTTACAAGAGGGGTACACTCACGAAAGATAATGTTAACAAACGAGGGTACAACAAGTTTTTAACAATGCGTGGGGATGTAAAAGTGGAGATAGATTATGATAAAATAAAGGAGGATGAACGGTGGGACGGGCTGAAAGGCTACCTTACCAATACCACCATAACTTCTGATAAGGTTTACATGGCTTATCAAAACCTTTGGCATGTAGAGAGAGCCTTTAGAATAACTAAATCCAGGATAGAGATACGTCCCATGTTCCATTTTACACGACGCAGGATCGAGGCTCATGTTTGTATCTGTTTCGTGGCTTTAAAGGTTTATAAAGAGCTTGATAGGATTCTGAAAGAGGCGCGAATAGAACTAAGCGTGGACAAGGTTTTAAACTTGTCTAAAACTATTACAACGATAGAGATAAGACTGCCAAAGAACAGGAAAACTGTAAGAAAAACTATGATTATGCGCAGGCATAAAAAAATAGCTAAATTATTTGATGAGAATTTTTGGGTGACACGTTGACGAAGTCAGGTATTGGCAACCTAAGCGCCATTTTGTCAGACAATTGGCCGAAAAGCCTCCTTTTTAAGCCGTTTTGTCAGTTGCCTCCTCGAAAAAGAGGGCGTTTTTTCATCGGCACATCCTTTGCACCTTGAAGGGTGTAAAACAACCCTCGAAGGGTTCAAAACAGTAACAACAAAAAAGAAAGGACAAATATTATGACAATTATTAGACGTTCAAACAGCTGGTTGCCCAGTGTTTTCAATGACTTTTTCGGCAACGAATGGATGGAGCGCAGTAGCCGATCGGTTCCCGCGGTAAACATTCAGCAAAACGAAGACGGGTTCACCGTGGAGGTAGCTGCCCCGGGAATGACAAAAGAGGATTGCGTAGTTCACTTAGATGAGGACAACAACCTGGTAATCTCTTTCGAAAAGAAAACCGAACAGGAAGATAAGGACAAGAAAGGAACCTACCTGCGGCGCGAGTTCTCTTACTCTCAATTCCAAAGAACCATGGTTCTACCGGATAACGTAGAGAAGGACAAAATCGAGGCAAAGGTTGAAAACGGCGTGTTAACCGTTGACATTCCCACGGTAAAAGAGCAGAAACTCAAGGAAGCCAAGTTGATTGAAATCAAGTAACGAGAAAAAACGGTTAATACCGGTTCTAGGAACCACTTCATGATTTTAGTGGAGTGGTTTTTTTGTATATTGACCGTTAGTAAGAACGCTCTTTCAAATAGGCTAGAAACGTACGCATTAACGCTTTGTTCTCATCAGAAAAAGGAAAGTTCGAAATAATCTCCTCACCCTCGGCCAACAGTTTATCAATCTTTCCGTATGCGTAGTCAATCCCGCCCTGCTCTTTAGCGAATTGAATCAACCGGCTGATGTTTTCATCGCTGTACTCTTTCGATTCAATTAGCCGTGTCATCTCATCGCATAGGCAAGCAGGCGCGTTGTTCAGGGCGTAAATTAGTGGAAGTGTTATTTTGCCCTCCTTGATATCGTTGCCAGTAGGCTTCCCCACGTCGTTATTATAGTAATCGAATATATCGTCGCGAATCTGGAAGCAGGTGCCCAGGATGCTCCCCATACGTGTAAATTGAGAAATCAAAGCCTTTTCGGCCCCTCCGGTGATGGCCCCGATGGCGATACTCGTGCGCATTAACGAGGCAGTTTTCTTGTCGATTATCTCGAAGTAAGCCTCCTCATCGATGATGGCCTCTTTGGCTAGGGTAAACTGGTCGATTTCGCCCACAACCAGCTCTTTTCCCTGCTCGGAGAAAATGCGAATAATTTCCAGGTTGTTAGTCTTCACGATCTCAGATAACGATGATGAAAGCAGGTAATCGCCCACCAGCACGGCGCTCGTGTCATCATACATGACATGCAGCGCACTTTTACCTCGTCGAATATCGGATTTGTCAATTAGATCATCGTGTATCAAGGTAGCCGTATGAAGCAACTCCACGGCAACCGCCCCATGGTACGTCTCCGGTACGATCCCCCCGCAGGCCCTTGCGGTCAACAGCACAAGTGTGGGCCTTAACCGTTTTCCATTGGTATCAAATACGTAGGTGATCATTTCGGATAGGCGTTCGTTATCGCTCTTGAGCGATGCGCACAGGTACTTTTCAAAAAGTGCTAATTCATCCCGAAGGTATTCTTTTATCACCTCACTTTGACTCATAGGAAACCAATTTAATCTACAAAAGTAGAAATAATTCTCATCATAGCAACAAATATTTGTAACTTTACCTCCACTAAACGGTTTTTAGAGTAATCTATGACAAAAAATAAACTTTTCCTTTTGGACGCGTACGCACTAATTTATCGCTCCTACTACGCTTTCATCAAGTTCCCGAGAATCGATTCAAAAGGGCGAAATACGTCGGCCATCTTTGGCTTTGTGAGCACGCTCGAGGAGGTGCTCCGGAAAGAGGAGCCCACGCATATCGCGGTGGCCTTCGACCCCGAGGGGCCCACCTTTCGCCATCAGGAGTTCGAGGATTACAAGGCACAGCGAGAAGCCACGCCCGAAGTGATCAAGTTGTCGGTTCCCATCATCAAGGAGATTATCCGCGCATATAACATCCAAGTTCTGGAGATGCCCGGGTACGAAGCCGATGACGTGATTGGAACCCTTGCCAAGCAGGCGGATAAAAACCGGTTCGATGTCTACATGATGACTTCCGACAAAGATTACGGGCAGCTCACCGAACCACACATCTTCATGTACCGACCTAAATACGGAAGTAGCGATTATGAAATATTAGACGACCAAAAGGTTGTTGAGAAATACGACATCGAGCGCCCGTCGCAGGTGATCGATCTACTGGGATTGATGGGCGACGCCTCGGACAATATCCCGGGGTGTCCCGGCGTGGGCGAAAAAACAGCGGTCAAGCTGTTGAGCGAATTCGATACGATCGAGAATCTACTGGCAAACACGAACCAGCTAAAAGGCGCGCTTAAAAAAAGGGTAGAAGAGAACCGGGAACAGATCCTCTTCTCGAAATTCCTGGCCACCATCAAGACCGATGTCCCGATAGATACGACCGCCGACGACCTTATCCTGGGAGAAAAAGACCTAGGTAAAATAAGGGAGATCTTCGAGGATCTCGAATTCCGTACCCTGCTAACCCGTGTATTGAAACAGGAAACACACGCGGAGTACGTGGAAGCGGGCGAGAAAAAAGGTCCAATACAAGGGGAGCTCTTTGGCTTTATGGACAGTGCAGAGAGAACAAGAAGTACTGAGGTAAAGGGAGAAACCGGAAGAACGGGAGGAGCGGCAAGAACAAACGAAACAGAAATAACGAAAATAAAGGGAAGAACGGAAGGAGCAGTAGAAGTTAAAGGAATAGGGAACACAGATGGAACAAGGGACAAAAATGGTAATCAAAACACGGGAATGGAGGCAACACCTACCGGCATGGCTACCCTCGAAAGTACCCCTCACGACTACTCCCTTGTACAAACGGAAAAGGAGATGGTATCGCTAGCCAAGCGGTTACTGAAGGAAAAAAGCGTCTGTTTCGATACCGAGACCACCGGCGTGGATCCCCTCCGGTGCGAACTGGTGGGGCTTTCGTTCGCCTATACAGAGGGGGAAGCGTTTTACGTTCCTATATCAGCCGATCAGGAGGAAGCGCATCGGCAGGTGGCCTTTTTCAAACCCTTTTTCGAGGCGGAAACGATAGAAAAAGTGGGACAAAACATCAAGTACGACCTATTGGTCTTGCGCCGGTATCAAGTTGAAGTGAAAGGTCCCCTATTCGACACCATGATCGCCCACTACCTGCTGAACCCGGAGATCCGCCACGGAATGGACTACATGGCGGAAACCTACTTGAACTATCGAACGATACGTATCGAAGAGCTGATAGGCCCGAAAGGAAAGAACCAACGGTCGATGCGCGACGCGGATCCTAACGCCGTGAAGGATTACGCAGCGGAGGATGCCGACGTAACGCTGCGCCTGAAAAACATCCTTGAGAAAGAGATTCAGGAGAGCGAACTAGAGCAACTGTTTCACGAGGTAGAGATGCCTCTAACGAGGGTGTTGGCCGATATGGAGTGGAGCGGGGTGAGGCTCGACCTCGAGGCGCTCGACGAGCTGTCGACCCTCTACACGGGAGAACTGCAGAAAGTGGAACGAGAGATCATCGAGATGGCGGGGGTCGATTTCAACGTGAACTCGCCCAAGCAGACCGGCGAGGTACTGTTCGATCACATGAAGATATCCAGCAACCCCAAGAAGACCAAGACGGGACAATACCGGACCAACGAGGAGGAGCTAATGAAAATAAGGAGGCTCCACCCCATCGTCGACAAGATATTGGAACAGCGGGGATTAAAGAAGCTGTTGGGAACCTACATCGATGCCTTCCCTCTGCTGGTTAACCCGCGTACCGGCAAGATACACACCTCGTTCAACCAAACGGTAGCGGCCACGGGGCGACTGAGCAGCAGTGACCCGAACCTCCAGAACATCCCGATACGGGACGAACGGGGACGGGAGTTGCGCAAGCTGTTTATCCCCGACGAAGGGGCGCTATTCGCCTCATCGGACTACTCGCAGATCGAGTTGCGCATCATGGCGCACCTGAGCGGTGATGCCAACATGGTGGAAGCCTTTAACGAGGGGCAGGACATCCACGCGGCGACCGCATCAAAAATATTCAAGGTGCCTCTAGAGCAGGTCAGCAGTGAAATGCGGGGCAAGGCAAAAACCGCGAACTTCGGTATTATATACGGCATCACGCCATTTGGCCTGTCGGAGCGGCTCAATATCCCCAGGGGGGAAGCAAGGGACTTGATCGATGAATACTTTGCCACCTTCCCCGGGGTGAAGCGCTACATGGACGAGAGCATCGCCGTGGCCCGGGAGAATGGTTACGTGGAAACCCTTCTCGGGCGGAAACGGTTTTTACCCGATATCAACTCCCGCAACGCTACCGTGCGGGGCTACGCGGAACGGAACGCCATCAACGCACCCATCCAGGGAAGTGCCGCCGACATCATCAAAATAGCCATGGTACGCATCGCTAACCGTTTCCAAGAGGAGAAGCTGCATTCCAAGATGATCCTTCAAGTGCACGACGAACTCGATTTCAACGTGCTTCCGGATGAACTGGAGTTGATACGAAAAATCGTGGTGGAAGAGATGGAGAACGCCTGCCGGCTATCGGTACCGCTGAAAACCGACTTCGGCGTGGGGGAGAACTGGTTGGTCGCCCATTAACAGAACCAACAACATGGCAACGATACTATTTGACGAGATTGTTTTTGGCCCGGTACATAGCCGCCGGATGGGTACCTCCTTGGGGATGAACCTGCTGCCGTACGACGGCAAGCTCTGCTCATTCGACTGCATCTATTGCGAGTGCGGGCTCAACAAGGATTTCCGGACACGGACCCAGTTGCCCGACCGTGTAAGTGTACGTGCCGCACTGGAGGATAGATTAAAGTCGCTCCTAAAAGAGAAAGTTGACTTAGATGTGATCACCTTTGCAGGGAACGGGGAGCCTACCATACACCCGGAATTCGGAGGGATCATCGATGACACCATCGCACTGCGCAACGTTTACTACCCCAAGACGAAGATCAGCGTGCTTTCCAACGGGATGCACTTGAATAAAACCGAGGTATTCAACGCGCTAAAAAGGGTTGAGAACCCCATATTGAAGCTCGATTCGGCTTACGATGAGACCGTACGGCTGATTAACCGCCCCAATTCGCCCGATTACAGCGTGGCACGACAGGTGGAACTTTACCAACGGTTCGGGAACGATTATATCCTGCAGACCCTGTTTTTAAGGGGTGCATTTGAAGGAAAGAGAGTAGACAATGCCACCGAAGAGGAGGTTTCAGCTTGGTTGGAGCTCGTGAGAGCGCTTAACCCCCGCGAAGTGATGATCTACACCTTCGCCCGTGAAACGCCCATGAAAGGGCTTGAAAAGGTCCCGTACGACGAACTACTTAAAATCGCCGAACGGGTAGAGCAGCTGGGGATAAAAACCAACATCGCAGGGTAATTGCATTAAACGTATATTATTATGAAACGAGCATGTAAATCATTTACAGCCATCATGCTATCGTTGTCTGTTTTAATGGGATGTTCGAAAGATGAACTGCCTGATCCATTCGTGATTGAAGGCATTTCAAGGGATGAAAAAGCCTACGCGAACAAGAAAAGTGTCACCCTCGATGAAACCCCCATCGCCTTGGATGGGTTTATCTTCATCACCCATAAGAATAATCCTGTTAAAACGCTTACGAGGGAGCAGATACGGGGGATTTACATGGGCGAGATCACCAACAGGAAAGAGGTGGGCGGAAAAGACCTTGCCATTACCCCTTACATCCGGGAACCCAATTCCGGCAGCCAAGAGAAAATGGAAACGATCGTCATGAAAGGGCTGGAGATGCCCAAATGGCAATTTACCTCTTTACTTGGAATGGGAGACCCGTTCGAGCGGCTACGAACCGATGAAAGCGCGATATGTTACTCGCTTTACTATTACAACCGCTTTTTCATGCAACCCGACCTTGTCAAACAACTGGCCGTCGATGGGATCGTACCCACGCCACAAGCCATCAGGGACCGGACCTATCCCTATACAACCGAGGTTTACACGGCAATTCGCGCCGATACGGGAAAAAACACCAACGCGTATAGGTTATACCGGCTCCTTTGCTCCGATAAGACGAAAACGATCATTGCGGAGAGCGGTTACGTGCCCAGGCAAGGTACTAAAAACCATACAAGCACATTCATGACAAAGTGGCCAAACAAAGAAAAGGAACGGTAAATTCGCGATGAAGAATTTAGAGACAATTTTTTAGAATCTCTCTTGCCACGTCGCCCGTAACATTTCGGTTTTCGCCAAAGGCCACACCCCTTTCGTTAAACCTTTTAGCGATGATTTCAATGGTCTCGTTCCCGATATTTAGCTCCGATAAACGGGTTGTCAAGCCCAACGAACGATAAAACTGTTCGGTTTTTTCAATCGCTTTCTCTGCGCGTGCCTGCTCGTTACCTTCGGTTATATTGAAAATTCGTTCGGCATATTGCACCAATTTGCCCTGTTTTTGTTCCCGAAGCACGCGCAATGTTGCTGGGAAAACAATCGCGAGTGAATGCCCGTGAGTAACACCGTGCAGCGCAGTTAATTCGTGTCCGATTTGATGTGTTGCCCAATCTTGCGTAATTCCCATACCAATAAAATCGTTGAGAGCCAGTGTGGCAGCAAGCATATAGTCTGCCATTAAATCGTAATCTTGGGGATTTTCTTTAATTTTCGGCGCTATTTCAATGATCGAAAGCAACAAGCCTTCTGCCCAACGATCCATTATTCGAGACTGTCCCGGTGTGGTCATATATTGCTCCAAAACGTGCGAATAGGCATCTGCCAATCCACAAGCAATTTGATGTTCCGAAAGCGAATAGGTTACTTCGGGGTCTAAAATTGAAAAATGAGGATAATTGCCACCAAACGAATACTTTTCCTGTGTTTCTTCACGAGAAATAACCGCTCCGCCATTCATTTCTGAACCTGTTGCAGGAACAGTCATCACGGAAGCAAACGGAATTTGTTTTTCAGCAATTTTGCTCAGCACAATATCCCACGCATCTTTATCTGATGCTATTCCGGCAGCTACAAGCTTGGTCCCGTCCAACACCGAGCCGCCACCTACGGCAAGCACGAAATCAATATTTTTTTCTTTTCCCAACTCAATTGCTTTTCTTAAAGTTTCCACTTTCGGGTTGGCTTCAATTCCCCAAAATTCAATGTATTCGCGTCCTTTAAGCGATTCTGTAACTTGTTCGTAAACACCGTTCTTTTTCACACTTCCACCGCCAAACGTAATCATTAAATTTACATCGATAGGAATTAATTCGTTTAATTTGGAAATTTGTCCTTTCCCGAAAACAAGTTTGGTCGGATTCTGAAAGATAAAGTTTTTCATATTTTGCTTTTTTATTTCTTGTAACGCCAAAGTTAAGAAAACAGGCATTTGTCGGGAAAATTTAGGGGTTAAATATTATAAACCAGGTATTAGTTTTCATATTCAGCAAGCTAAGATTCGTTTTACAAAATGTTAATATTCAGAAAAAACAGATTGATGCGTGTATTCTATTCTATTTTATACACATTAAATAGAAAGATTCACTTGTGTCCACTAAAAAATGGACGATTTAAAAATTTAATAAATTAGGCTCACTTGAACCGCTTCGTTCTTTGTCATTTTTGAATATGGTTTTATTCACATGCAGCCATTATTTGACTGGAAAGATAGAAATCAAATCGTGCACCCTAAAAGTCATTCTAACTAGCTGTACGTGCCTTGGTAAAGTTTTTGGTACCTTGTTAAGGTAAGGTACTAAAAACCATATAGCGCCAACAGTTTAGCGATAATCTCCGTATTCTCGTATATTCCAGCGAACTTCTCTGCACCAGCTCCGTACGCAAACACGGGAACCATAACGGCAGTATGCCCGGTGGTCGCGAAGGTACCTTCTACTTCACCGGTCGACAAATCGCCTCCTGTGAGTGCCATACCTCCCGTTTCGTGATCGGCCGTGATCACAACCAGCGTATTTGGGTCTTGGTCCGCATAATCAAACGCTACCTTTATCGCTCTATCGAAATCCAGCATCTCGTTAATAACGGCCTCCGTATCGTTCCCGTGGCCCGCCCAATCTATTTGCGATCCCTCAACCATCAGGAAAAAACCTTTATCATTGCCTTTAAGCAGGTTGATTGCGGCCTCCACGCTTTCGGGAAGAAACTCACCCCTCTCCGGGTATGATGCCTGGTGCTCGTCCGCCACGAGTCCCGCTAACCTTCCGCTAGTCACCTTCTTCACATCCTCTATCGTGAAAGCCAGTTGAAACCCCTTATCGGCAAGTTTCGGTAACAAGTTTACACCGTCGGATCGGTCACTGAAGTAGCGCTTCCCACCCCCGATGAAAAGGGTGATATCGGAATTTAAAAAATCGATGGCAATCTCCTCCTGCATACCGCGCTTGAGTTGGTGCGCAACAAATGATGCCGGCGTGGCGTGAGTGATCGCGCAACTGGCTACTACCCCGGTAGATAAACCGTTTTCTGCTGCATACTCAAGAATCGATTTTACCGGGTTCCCATCAGGATCCACACCAATGGCCCCGTTGTTCGTTTTCGTTCCCGTTGCGATGGCCGTACCACCGGCTGCTGAATCGGTTATATAGCCATTGGCGGAGTACGTTTTCGAAAGACCCACGAATTGACATTTTTCGAGGTAAAGTGACCCTTTATTGGCCGTCATACCGGCATAAACTTGACTTACCCCCATGCCATCACCAATCATGACGATCACGTTTTTAACTGAAGACTTCTCCTCTTGCGCCCCCGATTTCTGGGCAGAGGTACATTGACAAAGTAAAAGCGATAAAAAGACAAAAAGTGATAATTGAATTCGTTTCATAACTTGAATTTTAAACTATTTTTAAACGCCTCCAACAGGAAGCGAAGCTCGTTATACAATAGGGGAACCATATTTTCACCTTAAAGGTAAACACTTTACTTAACCTACACAACGTCTGACCGAGATTATCAGCCAGTAAGTTAATTGCGAATCCTAAAAGAGTATTTACTACTGTTGTAAAATCGAAGCAATCTTGTTAATACCGACGCCCAATAATGCTTCCGATATAAGCGTTAAATCGTCCGATTCGCCAATAAAATGAAAGACATCGTGTTTGTGAGTGAGCGTTTCACCCGGTTTCAAAAAGGCAGCCGGGGAACTGCTTTCCAACTCATAGAAGGGACCCATTAAGCTACCATCTTCAAGGGGCCCATCGTTATACGCGTTAAAAATATCACCGACAAGTGGGTTTCGCTCGGGATTCCACTCTTGGTTAAGGTAAGTAGCCTCGGGATGCACATCGAAAGTAATGATGGTAAGGCATCGTGTAAGCGGGTCATAATTACCGGATACACCTGTAGTCCGTTTGGCGTTTAAACCTAACTTACCTCTTGATTTCCCATCAGTTTTAAAATAGAGAACACCACCCTCGTCAATCAGTCGATTAGCCGGTATATCCCCGAAATAATCAGAGGTTACAACAGTTCCTAATTCCGTTTCACACCCTTTATTATATGGAATCACGGTCACCGCCTTCTCGGAAGGCGGGTACATATCAAGCATCCAGATACAAACGGTTCCCGTCTTTTCGGTCCATTCAAAATCGTTCAAGTTTGTAATCCTGTTTTCTGTAGTGTAACCCACCATATCTATCCCTTTTGGTAGGGCTACATGCAACGCTTTTTCTACCTGTTCATTTTCCAGCAGGGCAACCTTTCGCTTCACCTCAAGATGCAGCGTATTTCCAAGGTAGTTGGGCAATGTCATCTCCTTGATGAATTCCGCTTCATTACTCGTAACGTCCTTTGTTTCCCATACTTCAATATCGATGGGTCTGGGAACGTACCAATGGTCGTACTGTTGTTCGCTGCCAGGTTTGAAGAAGATAGAGTATTGTCCCCCTTCGGGTCCCAACCAAAAACGATTTTCACCACCAAAACTGTTTATATGCTCATTTACTACCCCAATGTCGAAAAATCGGTAATTCACGAAACCATGACTGTTTCCTCCCAGTCCGTTGGCCGTGGAGGTAAACACTTTTGCCTGGTACTTCGAAGAGAGAATCAGTTGCGCTTTTTCATTTTTCGACTTCAACACGATCAAATTGGGGTCTTTTTCGGACAGGTAATTCATGTCATATCCGAACGTCCCTCTTTCATACGTCGAACCCATTTTTCACGATGATTTTATTTGCGTTACCCGTGCAGGAGGGAAACGCCAAACTACCCAAAATTAAATCTCCTTAAGCATCAATTTGTGAGAATCCCAACGAATGGCTTCCTCCCTCAAATAGCTCTCGTAACATAACAGCGCGGGCGCAGATGCACATACACCGAAGGTAACATCTGCAACAATGGGGCTATTGTGACGTATCCCATCGAAAAAATTGAGGAAATGGTGATAATGTCCCCCTCGGTATCCTTCCACCGCGTAAAATGTATATTCATTGGGAGAGACTTTCGTTACGGTTCCCAAGTGGGGGCCCACTTGATCCCCTATTATTATTTGACTCTCATCCAGTTCATACGTGGTCTTTAGGGTCACCTCATTCCATCCCACCTGCAAGGTTCCCTTAGAACCGATAATGTTAAAATTGGTACTCCCCCACTTCTTGGAGATTCCATCCACGTAGTTAGCACCCATCGAGAGAGTAAATGCACCCAAGTCGTTTTGATCAGGGTAATCTAGGTATCCCAGCATGATATCCGGTGTATCCCTTGATCCATCCGTATAATGGTGAATTCCACCAGTGGTATAAACCTTTTCAGGACCCCTCGCATCCATGATAAAGTGAATACTTGATATCACGTGTACGAATAGGTCACCAGCAATGGTCGTTCCGTAATCTTTCCATTTTCTCCACGCGAAAAATTTTTGAGCATCAAACGGGATGTCGGGCGCATTTCCTAAAAACTGTTTCCACCAAATAGATTCGGGAGTCGCATCAACAGGTGGATTGTAAGGTTGTAACGGGCTAGGTGCGCTCGTGAACTGTCCATCGACCCGATTCACCTTTCCAATAACCCCGTTCTGAATAATAACCTTTGCGATCTTATTACCTACCGAAGCCATTCCTTGGCTACCTATTTGAAAACAGGTTTTACTTTGCCTTTGAGCGTCTATAAGCTCTTGTCCTTCATATAACTTATGAATTATCGGCTTCTCACAATATACATGCTTGCCAGCTTTCATGGCATCCATAGCGATGGCATGGTGCCAATGATCCGGGGTAGCGATAATTACGGCATCCACGCTGTCAAGGGCTAAAATCTCCCGGTAATCCTTAGTAATAAAGAGGTGCTCTCCCCATCTTTTTTTCGACTCTTCCAAACGTTTGTCATACAAATCACATACACCCACCAATTTTATCCCATCGATCGATAAAGCGGTAATCGTGTCTGACGTGCCCATTCCACCGGCACCAATCAAAGCAATTTGAATGTTAGAAGATGGCATTTTATCTCGCATATAAATAAAGGAATGCGGAACGGTAAGTAAAGTGGATCCAATCGCTGCCCGTTTAATAAATTCTCTTCGATTAATCATACTATTTTACTTTTTATGGTGAATTTTCTATTGAAATACTTATTATTCCAGTCTACCGTCGAGAGTATTTTGGCAACTGATGAAATGAGCACGTCATACGTTAAACCTAAAATAGATGATATCACCGTCTTGCACGATGTACTCCTTTCCTTCAACAGCCATTTTTCCTACCTCTTTAACAGCGTTTTCCGTCTTGTACGCGATGAAATCTTCGTACTTGATTACCTCGGCACGTATGAATCCTCTCTCGAAATCAGTATGGATTATACCAGCACATTGGATGGCCTTCCAACCCTTCCGATAGGTCCACGCGTGCACTTCATCAGACCCGATAGTAAAAAAAGTTTGAAGGTTTAAGAGTCGATATGCGGATTGTATCAACCGGTTCATACCGGACTCTTTCAGGCCCAATTCGTTGAGAAACTCTTGTCTCTCTTCATATGTATCAAGCTCGGTAATCTCCGATTCCACCTTTGCGGCGACCACCAGAATTTGTGCATTCTCATCCTTTACCGATTCCATTACTGCCTTCACATGACGATTTCCGTTAACCACGCTATCCTCGTCCACGTTACACACGTAAAGTACAGGCTTCGAAGTAAGCAGGTAAAGATTGTCGGCCACTTTCTGTTCTTCATAGGTATCAAACGAAACAGTTCTTGCCGATTCACCTTTTAACAAGGCCTCCCGTATTTTTGAATAGACATTGAAAGCCACCTTGGCATTTTTGTCACCACCAGTAACGGCTCTTTTCTCCACCTTTTCGATGCGAGTCTCAATGGTTTCGAGGTCTTTAAGTTGCAGCTCAACATCAATAATCTCCTTGTCCCGTACTGGATTAATCGAACCATCCACGTGCGTCACATTCTCATCTTCGAAGCAGCGTAAGAGGTGCAAAATCGCATTTGTTTCCCGTATATTGGCTAAGAATTTGTTACCCAGTCCATCTCCTTTATTGGCTCCTTTCACCAAACCGGCAATATCCACGATCTCCACTGTGGCAGGTACAACCTTACATGGTTTAACCAATTTGGCCAAAGTATTCAACCGCTCATCTGGAACCGTAATTACACCTACATTGGGTTCGATGGTGCAAAATGGGAAGTTAGCCACTTGCGCTTTCGCACTGGATAAACAGTTAAAAAGGGTTGACTTTCCCACGTTAGGAAGTCCCACGATGCCGCATTTAAGAGCCATTTCATTAAAATTTAGAGTCGGCTATAATAAGCCTAATGAACCTACTTGGAAAAAAGCAACTCATTTTTTTGTGCGATAACAAAGGTAATAAAATTTGTCACAACCCGTGCTTTGCAGAGATTTCCAACATCCGCTCGATCGGCTTCACTGCTCTTACCCGAAGCACTTCATCAACGAAAATCTCCGGGCTTTCGTTTTTAAGACATAGATACACTTTTTCCAACGTATTCAATTTCATGTAAGAACATTCGTTACAATCAGTTGAGGAATCTTCAGGGGGAGCAGGTATAAACATTTTTCCAGGATTAGCTAACCGCATCTGATGGAGGATACCCGGCTCGGTGACCACGATAAACTTATCATGATGAGAGCGATTGACAAATTGAAGCATGGAGGAGGTAGAACCCACGTGGTCGGCCATATGTAACAAAGATCCGGGGCACTCGGGGTGAGCCAACACCAACGCCAAAGGGTACATCTTCTTTAACTCCTCAATACGTTCAACAGAGAACCGCTCATGAACATGACAACCGCCATCCCACAACACCATGTTCCTACCAGTAAGCTGATTGATATACTCACCTAAGTTTCTATCGGGCCCAAAAATTATTTTCTCATCCTTGGGAAGGGAATCCACGATAAGCATGGCATTGGTGGAAGTGATCACTATATCGGTCAGCGCTTTGACCGCCGCGGTAGTATTAACGTACGAGATGACGGTATGGTCGGGATGCGCCTTAACAAACGCTTCAAATGAGTCGACTGTACAACTATCGGCCAACGAGCAACCAGCCTCCATATCGGGAACGAATACCCTTTTCTCGGGACTCAATATCTTCGCAGTTTCAGCCATAAAGTGTACTCCGCACAGTACAATCACATCGGCCGTGGTCTTCGCCGCCCATTGCGCAAGAACGAGGCTGTCACCCACGAAATCAGCTACATCTTGAACCTCTGCCTTCTGATAGTAGTGCGCTAAGACGATTGCGTTCTTCTCTCTTTTTAGTTTTGCTAAATTTTGGATGAATTCCTCTTTTTTCGACATATCTATTATTATATTTTTTCAAATTTAAAATCAATAATGATGATAATGATAGTTTGTTGAAACTGTTGATTAAAACTGCTTGAATCATTTGGATTATTCGTTATTAAAAATAAAATAAAGATTTTCTTGAATTATCAACAAGCTATAAATTCACTAGATACTGAAATTCAGTTGATTATAAAAGTTATCATATGTTGTTTACAAGTAGCAAAGTTAATAATTTATTTCGTTTCTGTTACAAGTTGGTTGTGGATAATAATAAGATAACGAGAAGATAAAAAAGAATAAATAGATTTGGTTGTCTTTGATATTTTTTTATCACACTATTTTTTAAATTTCCAAATTTATTTTTCAAATTCTACGCGCAGTTCATGCACAACTTATCAACAAATCAAAAACCATTCGTCAAAACACTTTAAATATTTAAAATATAGGTACATTCTCGTTTTTCCATTCTTTATTTGAAACAAACTTTTTCGTATTTTTGCGCACATGTGGATACGCTAATAACTTTGTATAATTATTTATCGAGTTTTATGGTGTAGTAGGTAGGGTAAATAGTATATGCCTCATGCAGCAGTTTATTTCTACAAATATAACAATGATTAAGGGATTACGCCAACTATTTTTTTCTTTGGCACTGTTCGTTTTTATTAGCAACTGCGCTTCAACCGTTAAAATCGCTTCCGTTGTTGAGAAAGAGCCGGAAGGAGATTTGCTGTTAAAATGGGAAGTGAGTCCTGATCGGGAAGGGATAATCGATATTTACTCTTCCTCAACTGATAGTATCCTCGAAAATTTCACTCAACTTACTTCAGCTAATGTGTCCGATCAAGTGATGCGTGTTAATCCTACTGGTACAGGTTTAAGGGAATTTTTTATCTTGCGAACCGCGGGTGTCCATTCCGGTGTGGTGGCTAATCGGATTATTGATATGGACAATATAAAGAACTTCAGGGATATAGGAGGTTATTTCACGATAGATAACTATCAAGTAAGGTGGGGTAAGATGTTTCGTTCGGCCGACCTGAGCAGTGCCACTTTGCACGATCAAGACAAGATACGTCGGTTAAATATAAAGACGGTAATTGATTTTCGTTCTGAAAAAACGGCGAAACGATATCCCGTTCTTCTTCATCCTTCTATTCGGAAGATAGCGCTTCCCCTTACACCCATGGATGCGGCTAAGCTAGATGAACAGGTGAGTAAAGGTAATTTTGACCGCAGCGCTGCGATACGTTACGTTCAAGATTCATACGTGGATATTCTTGAAAACCACAAGGAGGAATTTAGTGAACTTTTTGATCTGCTTGCAAACGATAGCAACTACCCGATTCTTTTAACAGGATCGTTAGGGAAGGATGGCGTAGGATTGGTTAGTTATCTTGTCCTGCACGTTTTGGGCGTTTCACCAATCGTGTTGGAACAGGACTACATGTTATCCAACAAATGTATTGATCCAGCTAAAGAAAAAATTGATGCCACCAGCCTTTCGGAACCGATGCAAGAAGCGGTAACGGCTATGTTGTCTGTCAACCGGGCTTACCTGAATTACGCGATTGAACATATCAACAAAACGTATGGTTCGGTAGATAATTACCTGGAAAAAGAGCTGCGGGTAACCCCTGGAAAGCGAAGCTTATTGCGAAAATACCTTCTCTACTCTTTTTAAGGGTCTTATATCCAATTTATTTTCATACCTTCGCGGCCGATTTAAACGTTTAGGTTATCTCTTTTCGTAAGAATGAAAACATTTGAAGAGTTGGGGATTATACCCCAGATACTGAAAGCCATCAATGAACTTGGCTTTCAACAACCCATGCCGGTACAAAGCGAGGTGATCCCGCATTTGTTAGGCGATACACGGGATATCATCGCGTTGGCTCAAACGGGAACCGGAAAGACCGCCGCGTTTGGTATTCCCATCATCCAAAAAACAGACACGACTAACCGGGTTCCGCAAACGCTTGTGCTTTGTCCAACCCGTGAATTATGCCTACAGATTGCCGGCGACCTCAGTGACCTCTCGGTTTACGTGGAAGGGATAAAAATTTTGCCGGTGTACGGTGGATCCAGTATCGAAAGTCAAATTAGGTCGCTGACACGTGGGGTGCATATCATCGTGGCAACGCCGGGAAGGCTTATTGATTTGATTAAACGGGGCACCGTCTCCCTTGAAAACGTGCGAACCGTTGTTCTTGACGAGGCGGACGAGATGCTCAACATGGGTTTCGCGGAGGATATCGACCAGATATTGTCGAACATACCCGATGAACGCGGCATGTTGCTCTTTTCTGCCACGATGCCACAAGAGATCGCCAAGATCACGCGGAACTACATGAATGACCCGGTTGAAATCACCATCGGGAGAAAGAACGAGGGTGCCACCAACGTACGCCATATCTATTACATGGTGCATCCAAAGGATAAGTATTTGGCTCTAAAGAGGGTGGTGGATTATTATCCCAATATTTACGGCATCGTTTTTTGCAGGACCCGAAAAGAAACCCAAGAAATCGCGGATAACCTGATGAAGGATGGGTACAATGCCGACTCGTTGCACGGTGACCTTTCTCAAGCGCAACGCGATCACGTGATGAACAAGTTCAGGAACCGTAACCTGCAACTACTGGTGGCGACCGATGTGGCCGCACGGGGACTTGACGTGGAGAGCATATCGCATATCATCAATTACGGGTTGCCGGAAGACAACGATATCTACACCCACCGAAGTGGACGGACGGGAAGGGCCGGCAAAACAGGTACTTCCATCTCGTTGGTTCACCTGAAGGATAAAGGAAAGATTGCCCGCATTGAGAAAGCGATTAACAAGACGTTCGAAAAGCGACCGATCCCTTCTGGCGACATTATTTGCGAGAAGCAGTTGTTTAACTTCGTGGATAAGATCGAGAAGGTGAAAGTCAACGTGGCGGAGATCGAGCGCTTGTTGCCTTCCATCTTTCGGAAGTTGGAGTGGTTGGAAAAGGAGGATATCATTAAACGGGTGGTGTCGCTCGAGTTCAACCGGCTCATCGATTATTATCAGCAGGCCGACGAGATTCATGAACCCTCTGAGACTTCTTCTGCACGCAAGGAGAAGGGTCTTTTTTCCCGTAAGTCTAGGGAAGAGGAAAACGTTAGGCAGTCGAGGAGGGGGTATGCTCGCCTTTTTATGAATGTAGGTAAGGTCGACGGGGTTAACCCAACCATTTTGATGGGCTTTATCAACGACCACGTGAAGGGGAAAGTGCCGGTGGGGAAGATTAACGTGATGAAAAGCTTCTCACTCTTTGAAGTGCCGGAAGAGCTTGTTGGTAGGGTGCTGAAGTCGTTCACCGGGATGTATCTGGAAGATAGGAAGCTGGTGGTCCGGTTGGACGGTGATGATCCGAAGGGGGACAAGAGAAATGCAAAAAGTGACCGGACAAAAAAATGTAAGAAACCCCGAGCAAACCAACGAAAATACCGGTAATTAATTTTTTACCTAGTGAGTACTCTGAAAATTTCTTACACCCACCGGTATACATAATAGAAATGACTGGCCCTATTTCTTAACCAAAAATTAACGAGGTTGTAACCATCCTGTAACATTTTAGAAAGACCTTTGTGGCGTAAATAATTTTTATTGTTTGTGTCGCGGAGATTCTTATTGTCAATAATTCCCTTGATCCTGTCCCTATCCTTTTCAGCAGGATTATTTGGCCAAAGCGGCATCATAAAAGGGAAGGTAATAGACTCGAAAACCGATGAGCCACTGATTGGAGCCTCGGTCATGATAGAAGGAACCACCATGGGCGTTGCCACCGATTTGGATGGCAACTTCGCAATACGGAACGTACCCCCGGGTGAACACACGCTTATCGCCTCTTACGTAGCCTGCCTCACGGATACCATAGAGGGGATAAAGGTTGGTGCTAATGAAGAAACCACCGTTCAAATTTTGCTATTACCGGACGATATTAGTCTGAGCGAGGTAGAGGTTGTCGCTCGAGCTAATCGCGAGAGCGAAAATATCCTGATGATGGATCGACAGCAAGCTTTAGTGGCCACCCAATCGGTGGGGGTGCGTGAGCTTTCTCGCAAAGGAATTGGTGATGCCGAGGCGGCAGTTACTCAAATTTCCGGGATCTCTAAACAGGAGGGGGTAAAGAATGTTTTCGTAAGAGGTTTGGGAGATAGATATAACGCGACTCTACTGAATGGCTTCCCGGTTCCTTCCGAAGATCCGGAGTACAAGAATATCGCGTTAGAGTTTTTTGGTACCGATATTATTCAGAATATAGGTGTCAGCAAGGCATTCAGTGGCAGGGATTACTCCGATGTTGGCGGCGCGCTGATAGATATTTCATCAAAAGAGTTGATAAGTGAATATGAATTGACTTTTGACCTTTCAGGAGGCTTCAATGCTTCGGGCATTAATATAGATTTTTTCCGTCAAGAGGGGTCAAGCTACTTTGGGTTTGCCAATAAAACTCACCCCACCGGTGGCAATTTCGATTTTCCGAATAGTCTCGACCCCTATAAAGTTACCCCCCTGAATCACGGGTATGGTCTTACAGTGGGAAAACAGTTCAAAATTTCAGGCAATCCGCTCTCTGTTTATCTTATAGGCTCTCATAGCAACAATTTTACCTTTACCGACGAAATTGTGAGAGATACTCAACCAAACGGGGTTATATGGAAAGACCAGACCGGTAAAAAATATTCGCAAAATACCAATCAGTTGCTACTCGGTACCGTGCATTTCGGCATCAACAAGAAGCACGATATAAGTTACCATTTTATGATGATTCACTCCAACGATCAGTTTGTGGGTGAGTATAGCGGTATGAATTCCGAGCGGTTTCAGGATGTGGATGATTTGGGGTCTCTCGGTTTTATCAGGCGTCAGCAGACGAACGACAATATATTGTTGGTGAATCAGTTAATTACCAATTGGAGCCTGACCGACAGATTTAAGTTAGATCTGGGTATCTCCTATAATACTATTTCGGGTAATGAACCGGACAGGCGCGAGACCTATTTCTCTAAAAAAGATTTAGAAAAGGATCTCTATAATATTACGCGGAGCAACAGGAATAAGCGGTTCTACTCAGAACTCAACAATTGGGACTTTAATGTTAAAACCGCTCTTTCCTATCGCCTCTCCGACAGATTTGGAACGGAAAATTCGCGAATCAGTATAGGCTACAACGGTAGGGTGGTGGATGATAGTTTTGATGCTCTTGAGTATAATACCAATCCAAGAGGCGCAATTCAAAACTTTTCACTTGTCGGGCTCGACACCGATAAGTTGTTTAGAGAAAATAGCGAGATGAAAACAGGTAATTCAAATAGTTACCATGTAAAGCGATATATACACTCCGCGTTTACCGAACTCTCGTATCAACTGCTCAGTTCCTTTAGTGCAAATGTTGGGTTTCGTGTAGATTTTGTCGATCTCGCCGTAGATTACGCGGTTGAGCATACAAATCCCGGGGAGAGAGAGATTGTAGAGAACTACTATCTGCCCGGCCTGAACTTGAAGTATGACCTGAACAGCAAAAACGCGTTACGTCTGGGATTAAGCAAAACCTATACCCTGCCACAGTCGAAAGAGATTTCGCCATACCGATATGTAAGTATTTCGTTTGCCAGTCAGGGTAATGCCGATTTAAAACCCTCTGATAACTATAACTTAGATCTGAAATGGGACTACTATCTCAGTCCGGGTGAGCTGTTTTCAACAACCCTGTTCTATAAACATATAAAATCGCCTATTGGTCGGGTTGATATGGGTAGCTCGGCAAGTATTCTTTCATACGATAATATATCGGATAAAGCTACTGTTGCAGGTGTTGAACTGGAGGTTAAGAAGAATATTTTCAACAGGTTTAACACGGTTAGCGAAACTGTTAATCGTCTCTCCGTGGGTCTTAATGCCTCTTATATCTACACCGATTTACTGTTCGATGTAACGGGAACCGAGCCGCGACATACCCAACTTGAGGGTGCTTCACCTATTTTGGTCAATTTTGATATCTCATATCACTATTCAAAAAATGATAGAGGTTTGATAGCCTCGCTTATCTTAAACTATTTTAGCGATCGTGTACACACTATTGGCGCTTTGGGATATAAGGATATAGTAGAAGAGGGGGTACCGAGCATGAATTTTGTGCTCTCTTATAACTTCAATCGTCACTTCTCGGCCAAGCTTAACTGTTCAAATATTTTGAACGATCCATACAGGCTTACCAGAGAGAGTGTAGGTGAAAGCGAAAAGGTAATCTTAGATGAGTATAAAAAGGGACAAAATATAAGTCTGGGACTCAGTTATGAATTTTAGAAATATAAAAATACAATGCCAGTATTAATAATTTAATTAATTAACTTTTAAAACAAGAAAAATGAAAAAGAACATTTTTAAAACACTGTTATCAATGGCTCTGGTAGTAGCTATTGCTGGTTTTACCTCTTGCGAAGAAAAGGTTAAAGAAGTTATCAAGGAGGTAGAGGTAGAGAAAGAGGTGATTAAAGAGGTAGAAAAAGAAGATAATCGTCCACTTATGGTTAAAATGGCCGAAGATGAAGGTATACTGATGGGCGGAACGCTGACACAGAAGCTGACTCTGAAAGCTGATGTTGTTTACGAACTTACCGGAAGTTTTTTGGTAGGCGAAGGCGGAGAGCTGCATATACCTGCCGGAACAGTTATCAAGGCAAACGAAGGTTTCGCTAACTATATACTTGTACTGCAGGGAGGAAAAATTTTCGCCAAGGGAACTGCCGAAAAGCCGGTTACGATGACATCAAGCTCCAAAAAACCTCAACAGGGTGCATGGGGCGGTCTTATTATCAACGGAAAAGCCCCTATTACAAATGGAGGTACTTTCTCCACGGAGGTCAACTCCGATTATAAATATGGTGGCGATAAGCCCGATGATAACTCAGGAGTACTCACCTACCTCAAATTGGAGTATACCGGTGCCCGTGCAAGTGCCGATATTGAGCATAATGGATTAACCCTTAACGGAGTAGGTAACGGTACAAAAATTGAGAATATCTATATTCCCTACGCGGCTGATGATGGAATTGAGTTTTTTGGCGGTACAGTAAATGTTACAAACCTGCTCGTTGTAGATTCTGATGACGATATGTTCGACTTTACACAGGGCTATAGAGGTACCCTTAAAAACTGCTACGGTATTTGGCAAAAAGGTTACGAGAGCGGTGAAAGTGATCCACGCGGAATCGAAGCCGATGGCAACCACGACGGAAAAAGTCCCGACGCTGCATATCAGTCCGATTTCACAGTAGAAAACATGACTATCGACCTTCGTCTTGATCCTAAAACAGATGAAGGTTTCTATATGCACGATGTTATTAAGGTTAGACGCGGTGCTAAGGCAACCATAAAGAACGCCCTTATTATAGGTCAGGGCCAGGCAAAAGATCTTATCGATATGACCGATAAGCTGGGCAATGGAAATCCCGAAACAGTTATCGATATCACCACAAAACTTACCACTCCGCTTATGGATAAAGAGATTAATGGTGAAGCTAAGGTAACCTTTAAAGATGACAACACCGGTTGCCCAACAGATATTTTCGGCTGGACAGGATACGAGTTTTAACGGGTAGGGGATTCTTAAAAGAGAATCCTTCTCGATCTGTTGAAAGAAGTGCCTCGAATTGCATCGAGGTACTTTTTTGACGTTGATTAACCAGTCGCTTTAATCATCAAAGGAATCATATGAAAATATATGAGAATTACAACCGGAAAAAGATTTGGACTTACTCTTTCTTAGCCGCTTTCCTCTTTGCCATTACCCTGTTGGCGCAACAACCGGTGGAGAATGCAGACGGACCCTCCAAGGGAATCCCGCAACTGTTCCAGTCTGGGCGACTCTATTATATCGACCGGGCGCAGACCCGGCTTTACACGGGTGAGTATAGGGAGTATCACGACAACAATACCCTGAAGCTGGAGATGCAGATACGCAACGGGCAGCCGGAGGGAACCTATATCGTCTACTTTGAAAACCGGAAACCCAAGGAGGTGCGTTCCTATAGAGAGGGTAAATTGCATGGCTTGTGGAGGGGTTACGATTTATCGGGACAGCTTATATCTGAGGCCGAGTACCGAAACGGGTTAAAGCACGGTACCTGGCGAATATGGGATGAGCTGGGGAACCTCCGTTACGAGATGGGTTACCGCGATGGCAAGAAAGTGGGCAGCTGGAGGATGTGGAACGAGCGGGGAGAGCTGGTGGATGAAAAACAATATTAATTCAAGGTAAATTCACAATAACTTAACAAAAACTTCATCAAAACGTAACCGGAACATTCTCTTGGTACATGTATCTTCGCGTAACGAGAGACCCTTTAAAACTAAAAATATGCATCGTGTAAAACCTTTTATCTTGCTTACGGCGGCTTTTTTGATTTCTCTATCGCTGCACGCGGATACCGAGAAGGGTAACGTGCAAAAAGAGACCGGCTCAAACCACGTGGTCGTTATTGAAAGCGTGAATGTTTCGCAACTTGATGGGATCATCGTGGATGCAGAAAACAACGAAACGCTCGCCGGGGCTTCAATCATCGTTAACGGTGAGAAATATTATTCCGACCTGGATGGAAAGTTCACCATTCCTCACGTTAAGTCCGGTAAACAAGAATTGACCATTGAGCTAATCTCTTATGAACCGGTGTCGGTAGAGGTCGATGGCAGCAGAGATAAAACGATTACGATTAAGTTGTTGCAAAAGTAATCCACGTATCCCTCGTTCATGTCCGCGCAGTACAAGCTCACTTGCGCGGGACGGAGTAACTGGCAAGGTGACAATAGTAGGGCGAGCTAAAATTGGCGAGCAGACGATAGCTTACAAATTAGCGATGGAGTGAACGCTTTTCGGCTTGCCCTCTATTTTTTTCACCTGGTCGTATTGCACCTTAAAGTTGCGGTGCGATTTCATCAAGTTACCCGATTGCAGGGTGATAATTTTCGATTCGTTCACGATATCCAGGAAGAGGATACTGCTTCGGGTGCTAGACTCGCCTGCTTTAACCCGTTTGATTTGCCGTTTGGTCATTTTCGGTATCAGCTCGAGGATGGTCTCACGTAGGCTGGTTACCGTGCTGAACCGTGAGTAGTCGCCCGTTTTTTCCATCGCGGCGTAGCTGGTGTACACCTCCGACAGCGTTTCGTACGTGCCCGTGAGGTCGTCAATCTGTTCTATTGAGAAGGCGGTATGGTTGTTGTCAATGTATTCGAACGTGGCTTCCGTCATGGCTTTAAGTGCTTTGCTTATCTCGTATGAGTAATCTACAAGTTGCACGTACTCCTGCTCCACGTCGAGCGCGTTAAGCTGGATGTTTTCTAATGTGGGCACCACCTCGTACTTTCGTTTATCCTTCAGTCGTTCATAAAGCTCGTTGGATTCTTTCTGTGCTTTCCTCATTACCCTCCTGTCTTCATTCTTCAAGCCTTCGATGTTTCTTTTGTAGACCGACAACGTTTTTTCCATCACCCGGTGTAACTCTTTATTGGTTTCAGTAATGAATTCCGCTTCGGTTGACAAAAATTGTTGTTGTCTCTCTTCTCGGTCCCTTAGCCGGGTATGTAACCGGCTCGATTTGTATAACATGATAAACACGAGTAGCACCATGATCGCGATCGCGATTTTGCCGCCCCACATCAGGAGCAATCCCACCAGGAAGGCCGCGGTAAACGCAACGAATGCCGTCAACAACCAACCCGATATCACGGTCAACACCCCGTTGACCCGGTAAACGGCACTTTCGCGTCCCCAGGCGCGGTCTGCGAGCGACGTCCCCATAGCCACCATGAAGGTGACGAACGTGGTGGATAATGGGAGCTTTAACGATGTGCCGAGCGAGATGAGGAGCGCCGAGATGGTGAGGTTGACCGATGCGCGTATCAGGTCGAACGACGCGTTGTTCTCAAGCGGTACCGGCGCAAACCGTTTGTCGATAAAATCCTTTACCGTTTTTGGGATAAGCTTGCCAATCGGCTTGCTGATGGCGATACTGCCCCTCACGATGGAGCGGGAGAGCGGTGAGGATGAAAAACGCTCGATACCCTCCCCCTTTCGCGACAGGTTCACCTCCGTTTGCGTTACCGTGCGCGATTTTTTAGAGAAGCAAAGGGCAAGCACCATGATGATCCCGGCCCCTAACAGCCAGCCAAAGTGCGCTACTACCGGTTCAGAGAGCTTACCCATGTATAGCTCGTTGATATTCCCGCCCGCCGCGGCCACACCTTGAGCGATCTGGAACGAGTCGAACCCTGCCATGAAGACCCCGATGAAGTTCACCAGGTCGTTCCCCGCGAAAGCCATCGCCAGGGCGGCCGTACCGGCCAGAACGATTACCCTCAGGATGTTTACCCTAAAGAGGTGCTGCAGGAGAGCCATCAACAACGTCCACCCGATTAAGGTGTAGAGGAGGGCGCTGCCCATGTTGTGCTCGAGGTAAAAAAGGAACTCATCGGTAACCAACACGCTCCCCTTTAGCCCTTTGAAAATGGCGAAATAGGTGATCGTGGTGAGCGCGATACCTCCCCACAAGGCGCCAAGGTACTTGAAGGGTTTAGCGTAATTAAACGAGAAAATGAGGCGAGAGAGGTACATGATGATGGTACCCAGGACAAACGCGATCGCGATGGAGATAAAGATACCCCCGATGATGGCCAACGCTTTCCCGCTGTTAATATATTCTGCTAGACTTTCCCCCGACTCGGAGGTCCATACTATGAACAGCGAGACGGCCACGGCTGCCCCCAACAGTTCGAACACCAACGAGACGGTGGTGGAGGTGGGCAATCCAAAGGTGTTAAATAGGTCCAAAAGCACCACATCGGTCAGCATAACCGTCAAGAAAAGTATCATGATGGTGGGGAAGGTGAACTTGGCCGGGTAAAATACCCCGCTTCGGGCTATCTCCATCATCCCACTTGAAAAAAGGGTGCCGACCATCACGCCAATCGAGGCCATAAGGAAAATGACCCACAGGGGGGCCACTTTTGAACCGATGCTTGAGTTGAGGAAATTCACCGCATCATTCGATACTCCCACTATCAGGTCTAAAACGGCCAGAGCCAGGAGTATGATTACAATCACCAAGTAAATTGAGTCCATTTACATTAACTATATTTGATTTTCCCTATTAAAGTCTGTTATTACGGAACGACAAAAATAGCTGTTTTTTCTAAAGATTCCCCGTTTTTGTCGTTAACGTTACTCGTTTTACAAAAATAAACGTTTTGTGACAGGATGATTCACTCTATATATAAAAAAAAACCAATAGGAATACATTAATAAAAGGTTCATACGATTATTTTGTTGCTTATTGTGATTTACTAAATGTGGATAGTATTTTTTTCTCCATGATTAAATCTTCATGGTTAAATTTAGGAAAAGGGATTGAATACATTTTAATCACGTCAGAAGAGCCTGATAAATAGTCATAATATAGTCTTAAATCTGACGTCAATTCTGATTGATCTACGATTTTTCCATCAAGAGAAGAGAGATCATTTTCGTCACTCTTATCGGACTCTTTTATCAATAAAATTCTACGAGCAACCGGGTTCCTATTGTAATCCAATGCCAAATACAATCCCCTTAAAAGATCAGCATCCTGGTAAAAAGGAAGTTGTATAAATATAGTCACTAAAGCCAAGTAAGTTTCATCAGATTCATTGAGCAGAACGTATAAGTTATTTCTATTCACAAAAATAGCAGCTCCTTCATTTACCGTGTTATACGCGCTTTTTCTCCAGACCTTGATGGTGTTATTTTCTCCGGTCCTGAAAAGGAAAGGTTCAATTTTTAAGGCATCATGCGCCGAGGATATGCTATAGCTTTTATAAAGCCCCGTGTAGTTCAAACTGGTCTCGTCTTTAATACAGGCAAAATTCTCTAGTGAACGAAAGAAGGTCTCTTTTTGAGCTGTTATCTGATTAGAGCTAAGAAATAATAACCTATCATGTAAGTAAGGTAGCAATTTTATAAGCTTTTTTTTAGAAATATTGTTCACTTGTGAAAGGGCATAGCTTAAAGCTTCTTCTTGATCTAACTCTTTGCTCTTATCAATAAAAGTAGGCAAGACAGTAGAGTTTAAAGCTGACAACACGCTAGGTTGTATACCCGAAGATTTGGCTATATCCTTCATTTTAATCCCTTTGCCTCGTAAATCACTTATCAGGGCATATACTTTTTCTGACAATTCAATCATCATGAAAGTTCACGTTTACAGTGTATTGCCTACAAAGATAGTGCTTTATTGTTACGATTTTGTTACATTTTTTTCTTGGTGCAAATCACATGTTATTGTATGAATATTAAATAATTAAAAGGAGGGGCTGTCTTGATTTTTATCAGATAGCCCCTCCTTTTTGTGCGCTACGCATACCATACATCTATAGGGTGCAAGTCCCGAACGTGCCTGCCAATAGGAAACGTTAGTCAACGGCAAGGGTGTTGCCCGCGAGGGCAAATCTGAAGGAAGCCAGCGACAAAGCCGTGAATGAACGGACAGGAACACGATACGAGGCTTACCTTGTGGGTAAGTGGGCATTGGACCACGAAGCCCGATAATTGGACGTAAAGCAAGGGTAGTAAATCGTGTCACTCACGGTGAAAGAGGTATGAGTTTACCGTGGGAGGTCTGTATAAGACAGGTGGAGGCGAAGACGAGCGAACTGTTGTAGCAAAGCCGTTATACAGAAGTCAGCAGACGCCATAGTAGCCAGGAAGCTCTTGTAACGAGAGTGGAGCGAAGGGCAGAAACATTAGAGCTGATGAGTTTTTTTTTAGAATAGTAAAAGCCAATGCCAAGGGGCAGAAAATAACCTTATACACAGATGAAGCGAAAGAAAGGAGCAGAATGTTGTATTCAAGGTAACCTTTTCGTCACGGACGTACCCGTATGGTACGAAAGTGACGGGAAGGTCAGCCCCGTGTGGCTTTCTATCTGCGAAGAAGAACGTAATCAGACGAGAGATTTGATGGAACGTTTGACGGGCTATTCAAATTTGCACGAAGCCTATCAACAGGTACGCCGCAACGGCGGGAGCAGCGGTGTGGACAAGCAGAGTGTCGAAGAGTTCGGCACATGGTTCAGCAACCATTACAAGGAACTTCAAAACGATTTATTGTCCGGCACGTATGTTCCCCAACCGGTTAAAGGCGTTCAAATTCCCAAGCCGAAAGGCGGTTTCCGTCAGCTGGGCATTCCCACGGTCAAAGACCGGGTAGTCCAACAGGCGATAAACCAAGTCCTACAACCCATTTACGACCCGATGTTTTCCCCTTCGAGTTTCGGCTTCCGCCCACGACGAGGTGCTCACGATGCCCTGCGTCGAGCGTGCGAAATCGTTAAATCGGGGAAAAGTACCGTCGTTGATATAGACCTGGCCAAGTTCTTCGACGAGGTCAACCATCAACGCTTGCTTTGGCTTCTGAGTACACGGGTAGGGGATAAGCGCTTGCTATCCTTGATCAGTCGCATTCTGAAAACCGGTATACTTCGGGACGGGCTATGCAGTCAGCGTGTTAAAGGCACACCGCAAGGCAGTCCTTTAAGCCCATTGTTGTCTAACATCGTCTTGGACGAGTTAGACCAAGAGCTGACACGTCGGAACTTGGACTTCGTACGCTATGCCGATGACGTTCAGATATTCGTGGGCAGCTGCAAGGCAGCCGAACGAGTATATGATAGCATAATAGGTTTTATCGAAAACAGAATGCTCCTGAAAGTCAATCGAGAAAAGAGCGGTATCAAGCCGAGTTACAAGGTGAACTTTTTAGGCCATAGCCTTTTACGAGGAGGGAAGTTAGGACTAAGCAGGTCAAGCGAGGAACGATTAAAGATGAAGCTCAAATCCATTACCCGACGTAATCGCGGGGTAAGTTTCGAGCAAATCTTGCGAGAACTGGAAATGTTGCTAAGAGGTTGGTTACAATATTTCAAGTACGCTTCAATGAAAGGCAAACTTGAAAAGTTAGACGGTTGGCTTCGCCGCCGATTAAAATGTTACCGTCTAAAGCAATGTAAACGAGTAATCGGTATCGTTCGTTTTCTCACCTCACTTGGAGTTGAGGAAACATTAAGTTGGCGTACTGCCCTTAGTGGCAAGGGATGGTGGCGACTGTCTAACAGTCCCGCCCTGAACATAGGAATGAACAACGTTTGGTTTGCTAAACAAGGCTATTACAGTCTATCAGACAGCTACAAACAGTTGTTTCGTAATCCACTCTAATGTAACCGCCGTACACGTAAGTACATACGGTGGTGGTGAGAGGTCGGAAAATAAAATAGGAGGAAAACCTATTTTATTTTCCTCCTACTCGATTGTTGGTGTGGTTATTTATTACATGATACTTTCGATGGTTCTTATTAACTTTTCAAAGTCTTCAGGGAATACATGACCAATTGTACCTATTCTAAACGTCTCTTTTTCAGACACTTTGCCAGGATATATCACGAACCCCCTCTCTTTGAGTTTGTTATAGAACGAGGTGAAGGAAAAAGAGGGGTTCGGGTAAAGGAACGAGCTAATTATTGGAGACCGTAGTGATGCTGTAAGGTAAAGGGGTAAAGTCCAACTTCTCCATGCCCTGCATCAGGACCCGGTAATTCTCCTTGTAACGTCTGTAACGGGCTTCTATCCCTCCCTCTTGGTTTAATTCATCCAGGGCCTGTTTAAAGGCTCTTACCACGTGGGTTGGAGATGTGAAGCGCCATTTACCCGAGAAACCCTCCATTGTTTTCCATTGCGCCGTGTAGATCGAGGGATAAACTGCTTGAACGGTCTTCGCACCGTGATATAGAGGCTATCTTGGCGATGACAAACCCAAAACCCGGCACTCCCTGAATACACTTATTGGCTGAACCCACTAAAAAGTCGATTTCAAGGTTTCCCACGTCATACGGGATTCCCCCAAAACTGCTAATGGCATCAACGATTAAGCCCTTGTCGTGCTTTTTTATCACGCGGCATAAATCTTCAAGGGGGTTAAGTAGGCCTGTTGTTGTTTCACAATGGACAAACGAGACGTGTGTGATATCACCGTGTGAACTTAAGTAGCGATCCACCTCCTCCGGCTTAATCGTTTCGGTCTCTTTCCATCTTAGAACGTCATGATTTAGCCGGGCGCAATGGGCTATTTCGCCCATGCGGTTACCGTAAGCCCCGTTGCTTAATATCAATAGTTTCCCGTCAGAAGGTACGGCGCTAATAAGGGTTGCTTCGACGGAAAACGTCCCGCTACCTTGCATTAAGACACTGGTATACTCCTCTTTTCGTCGGGTAGCCAAATCTACCAACCTGGCACGAATGTTTTGTACGATATGCACGTTATAGTCATCATCCCATGTGCACCAATCGCGCAGCATGGTCTCTTTAACGCTCCTTGAGGTCATTAACGGACCCGGGGTTAGAAGGATGTAAGGTTGTTCCATCTGTTTATAATTTACTGTTTATAGATTCGATAATTTCGGGAAGCTCGGCTATCGTGTTAATTACAAAATCGGCACCCGCTTGTAACATCTCTTTTTTGATGCTTTCCCCTTTTGTTTTTAACTCTTCTCTGGGAGTATTGTTAACTTCATGTTCCGTTAAACCTAACATACTTCCACCCGTGATCACGCCCACGGTCCACACCTTGGCCCTGGCGCCCTCTTTGATGTCCTCTATGGTGTCCCCCACCTTTACCACCCTGTCTAAAAATCGTATATCAAGATTTATCATGTTTTGAAAAATCATGTAAGGTGCGGGTCTACCCGCGGCAAAACCATCAGGCGTTACGCAACTGTCCACGTTGTAGCCTTTATGAGAAGCCGCGGGACGAACTATTTCCATCATTTTGGCCGTGTAGCCCGTGGTTGAACCGATCTTTATATTCTCTTTTTTTAAATCCTCTAGGGTCTTGATCACGTTGGGGATAGGAGTGGTGTAGGTTGACAGTTGAGCGAACAGGTGCCTTTCGAAGGCTTTATTTAACGTATCGACATCTTCTTCGTTCCACTCCCTTTTCTGTTTCTCCAAAAACAGCTCATTTACCCGTTCCATTTGCAGTAATTGCCGTATATGCTCCTTTTTGGCTAACCCCATCGGTAACCGGATCTCGTCTGTTGAGAGAGGGACTTCTATCTCTTCAAAAGTTTTGGCAAAAGCTTCAACCGGGGCAAAGCACCCAAAATCAATGGCCGTCCCAGCCAGTCCATGATAATGCATTCTACTTGTTTCATACGATTATTTTACTCTTTTACATTTCGGTGTATGGAACCTTTGATGTTTAAAATAATCATTTTCAAGGGTGTTTAATGATTATTTTAATCATGTTGGTTTCACACGCATTTTTTATTTTCCTATTAAAGTGTATGGAACTATTTCATTCTCTCGATAATTTATAATAATTGCAACTGTTCCTTTTTGCTCTTTCGGGTTATTGCTATAAAGGTAAAGATAATAGAAATTAGGCAGATAAAACAATGCTTGCCGCTAGGATATTGTAATAATCCAGCCAGTTTATTTCGAACGAAAAGAAGGATTTTCCAAGAATAAAAATACAGGATGCCAGGTAACCGAGAAAATCGGCCAAGTAAATAAAGAAACCCACATTTCCCGATATTTTGAAAAAGGCGATAAATCGATCGAAAAAAATCGTCTGAAAAGATAAGTAAGCGCTGTAAATACCCAAGCTCTGTAAAAAGAGCCAAACAACAGGCATCGATATCAGTGCATCAAAAAAGATCGATGTCAGCAAAACGAGGAAAGAGCCTCCCAGCATAATGGAAAGTAAAACAATCATGGCCTTTCCGTTATGTTTAACGACAATCATCGCCCCTAACATGAAAAGGAGCAGAAGGGTTACTATGCCATCAATTTTAACGAATAAAAAAGGGGTTAAATGGATGGTCGTATGGGTTAAGATATTAACTAGAAAATCTTCCTTGATATCCCTGAGTACCGTGTACAACGTGTTTACTAGCAATAGGGGGATTAGCAGGGCGGCGTATTTTTTGAAAAGTTTTACGCGTTGTTGATGGTTGAGGGAACCCTTTCTGTTTTTGAAACATATCATTTGAGTCCGGATCCGGTAATCGGTCTAACAGATAAGTAATCCCCACGAGTAGGGGTAGGGCAACGACCCCGATTAACGCGGGCATCCAAAAGTGATTAACCCCCAGGTCAAGAACGAATAATCCAAAAGATTTGGCTGCCCCGGAACTAATCACGATGCTTACCCCCAGAAAGCTGGCCAGTATATCGGTCAATCTTCTGCCCTCTAAATAGGAAAACAAAAACCCCCACATGCATCCTAGGCATAGTCCATTTAAAAATAGACAAAAGAACTTGAATGGGAAGGGATTAATCCAAATAGAACCAGGGAAATCTCGGCTCCCGTTGCAGAAAGGATAATAGCGGTAACCGAAAATTTCTTTTTAACTCGGAAATAATTTTAACCCGTAGAATTTGGCAAGAAGGTAACCTAGTACTTGACTTATGTTTATAACCACCTTGAAGTCCATGCCCCAAAGCGTGTAACCATCGAACGTTGCCGCGGTGTATGATTTTCTCAGCGTGTAGACCAGGAAATAGGCCAACAATGCAGATCCCCCGCCCCAAAGGATAAATAAAATGTCACTTACTTTTTGTTCCCGGTTTTTTATCGTGGGAGGTCCCATATGTATTGCATTAATCGGCGGCAAAAATAGGGCCCTCACCTTGTTGAAAGAATGAATACATTATGAATAATGTATGAATAATACTCACGAGAAAATTAATAAATGCAACCCCTCGAGTACACTAATACCGTAAAAAAGAAAAAACACCTAACGAGATTAATCGATAAGTGTCTTGTTGTTAGTGTGATCCGGCGGGATTCGAACCCACGACCCACAGCTTAGAAGGCTGTTGCTCTATCCAGCTGAGCTACCGGACCCCGGTTTCTTTCAAGCTGCAAAAGTACAGTAAATCCGAGAATAAAAAAAATTTGCGGTTTTCATCCTCCAATAAATAATTCTAACTACAGCGTAGATAAAGAGACAAATTAAGGAATTGTTTCCTAAACTGTGGAATTTTTCCACGGTTTCAATAAAAAGAGGGAGAAGAAATGGTTTCTTTCCCTCTTTTTGGTTACTTTCGCATGTAGATTCATTAATAATTGAATTACGCGCATTGATTTTTTAATCCAACCAAAACCTTAACTATGTTTTTATTCGCTGCGTAGCGATTACGGAGGCTTAAAAACATAGTTATTTTTTTTGCCCCCACCACACGTTTTATTCTAACATGATTTTGTGATACTATCTGAAAAACGTTTTAACCCAACGTTTCATGCATTGTCCCTTACTTGGCTTTAAACCAAGTATACACTGTACCTACTCAACTATGGTAACCCAACCATATTTGTCGGGTTCATCGCCGTACTGGATGGCCCGAAGCTTGTTGTAGAGCTTTTCACAGATGGGGCCCGGCTTGCCGTCTTTCGAGAACGTGTAGGTGCGGTTTTCACTCAGATCGTCAATCCGTGAAATGGGACTAATTACCGCGGCGGTTCCGCATGCACCCGCCTCTTCAAGGTGGTTAACTCCTCCACGAGAATCGATCGCCGCTCCACCGTAAGC
>JBMNIR010000005.1:0-140029 GCA_050951125.1 Fermentimonas sp.
GACAAAACAACTCATAATAAATGGTACCAATAGATATATCAGTAGTCATCCCTTTGCTTAACGAGGAGGAGTCTATTAACGAGCTGCACGATTGGATAATGCGGGTCATGGAGGAGCATGGCTTCTCGTACGAGATCATCTTCGTGGACGATGGGAGTACCGATGGCTCCTGGGAAGTCATCAAGCGGCTTCGCAATCAATCCGATCACGTGAAAGCGATCAAGTTCAAGCGGAATTACGGGAAATCACCCGCCTTGCAATGCGCGTTTCAAAAAGCCAAGGGCGATGTTATCATCACCATGGACGCCGATCTGCAGGACAGTCCCGACGAGATCCCCGGGCTGTACAGGATGATCACGGAGGAAGGATATGACCTGGTTTCGGGGTGGAAGAAAAAGCGATACGACAACAAGTTGACAAAGAATCTCCCCTCCAGGCTGTTCAACGCTACTGCTCGAAGGGTGTCTGGCATCAAGCTTCACGACTTCAACTGCGGGTTAAAGGCTTACCGCTCATCGTTGGCCAAAAGCATCGAGGTGTATAACGATATGCATCGTTACATACCGATACTGGCCAAGGACGCGGGTTTCACCCGAATCGGGGAGAAGGTGGTACAACACCAGCCCCGGAAGTACGGGAAAAGCAAGTTCGGGGCCAGGCGCTTCGTGAACGGGTACCTCGACCTGATGACACTCTGGTTTTTGAACCGGTTCGGCAAAAAGCCAATGCACATCTTCGGGCTCTGGGGAAGCATCATGTTTCTCCTGGGGCTGGTTGCCATCATCCTAGTGGGAGCAATAAAACTGTACGATATGCACCACGGCAACCCCTACCGCTTGGTCACGGAATCGCCCTACTTTTACATTTCGCTCACCATGATGATCCTGGGAACCCTCCTATTCTTAGCCGGCTTCCTTGGGGAGCTCATCACGAGGAACGCCCCGGATAGGAACAACTACCGGATCGATGAGGAGTTGTAGCGGAGAAGAAATACCTACGAAAGAGGCGTTTTCAGCGAAGAAAAAGTATTAACGGGGAAGAAAAAAGAAATAATAATGGAGTTAATATTAACGACAACCTATACGAACGGAAGGTGTAATTGGGCTGTACGGAATATCATTTTCCTACTTGGGATGACACTCCTCGCGGCATGTAATTCGGCGAGTAAGAAGAGAATTGGAGCTACTTTCACGACCAAGGCACTGTATTCGCCACCAGCTACTCTATAAAATACGCCTATAACCGCTCGTTACAAGAGGAGATCGAGGCGGCGTTTCAAGCTTTTAGCCTCTCGCTGAACCCTTTCATGGAGAACTCCATCATCTCGAAGGTGAACTGTAACGAACCGGTGGAGCTTGACTCGCTCTTCCTGACCGTTTTTCGTAAATCGGAAGAAGTCTATAAAAATTCGGGCGGTAAGTTCGATATCACACTATCGCCCCTTATTAATGCATGGGGCTTTGGCTTTCAGAACCTGGGGCGCATTACCCCTGAAATGGTCGATAGTCTAAAGGAGTTCATCGGTCAAGAGAAGATCTCTATCGACCCGCAAGGTAAGATCATGAAGAGCGACCCCCGGGTGCAGCTTAACACCTCGGCCATTGCTAAGGGGTATGCCTGTGACGTGATCGCACACCTTCTCGAACGCCACGGGATTAAACATTACCTGGTGTCGATCGGTGGGGAGATTTCCGCCCGGGGTCTGAACGATAGGGGAATCTGCTGGCGCATACAGGTCGACAGACCCGTTGACGACACGATTGGTATTATCCACGAGCCACAGGTTGTTTTAGGCCTGTGCGACAAATCGTTGGCCACGTCGGGGAATTACCGCAACTTCTACGTTTTGGATGGAAAGCGGTATGCACATACCATCGACCCTCATACCGGTTACCCCTCCCAGAACGAACTCTTAAGTGTCTCGATAATTGCCGATGATTGCATGACTGCTGATGCGTACGCCACCGCTTTCATGGCACTGGGATTGGATGAATCGAAGAGACTGGCCGATCGCCTTCCCGGATTGGATTACTACCTAATTTACGAGAGCGAAGATGGTAGTTACGGGGTCACCTGCTCTGATGGTTTTCAACGGTTTATCGTGGATTTAGGAGATTGACAAGAACCCGTGACGTGATATCTAAGAATTCACAACAAATAAATAATGATTTGCAAGATAGTTACTAACTATAGTGAATAACAGGTTCATAACGAATCAATAAAATATTAAGCAAAGATTTATAAACGATTCATAATAGGCTAATAGCAAACTTATTACATTTTCTATGCAATAATTATTTAATTACGATAATTCTATGAAGATCCGATTTTTTCACCCTTTGTCCATTTTCCTACTAACGGTTATCTCCCACGGTGCTTTCGCTGTTTCACGAGAGGATGCAAAGCCCTCACATACCTACAAGTTAGACGGTGTGTTAAAAAACAAATTCGAGCATGCCACCGAGATTGGCACCTCGAGGTTCACAGTACGCAATTCCCGCATGGGTATTGCCGGGGACATAAACGGAGCTTACGGTTACCGCGTGCAGGTGGAGTGGAGCGACGAGGGACAATTCAAGGTATTGGACCTTAGTGGTACCATTAAGCCCGTGAAGGGGCTTTCGTTCACTTTGGGACAGACCAGCATACCGCTGTTCAATAGTTATATCGTCAGTCCTAACGAGATGATGTTCGCGAATCGTGCTTTCATTGGGAAATACTTTCTAAGCACTCGCGACCTGGGCTTTCTCACGAGGTACGACCTTCACCTCGGGGAAATGCCTACCCGACTGGAGTTTGGGCTATTCAACGGGAACGCCATCAACAGTCCTGTTTGGAAAAAGAAAATGGCGTACGGTGGGCGAGTTATCGTGGGAAGCATGAAGGGGGCACGGTTATCCGCCAAAATCTACGACTACCCGAAGGAGGAAGAAACCCACCACCTGTTTTACGGGGCCGACCTACGTTACGAAGGGTCGAATTGGATACTGGAAACTGAGGTGATGAAACGGAAAAGCAAGACCGAATTTCATACTGACCTGCTTTCGTACTACCTGCAAGGTGCTTACGTGCTATCGCTCAAAACGAAGCTATTTGATAGCCTACAGCCCGCGCTGCGATGGGACGGCATAAGTGACACTCAAGGGGATGTCGGCTTCGACGTGAAGCGTTTAACAGCCGGAGTTGGCTTCGGAAGCAAACGAGATCGTTTCACGTCAATCCTCCGTGTTAATTACGAGTGGTATTTTGGGACGGATTCACCGACCATATTCAAGAACCAAGAGGTGGGATCCGATAAGGTCACGGTGGAATTGCTGCTCAGGTTTTAACCTATAAATTTATATTTCATGGATAAACGAGTATCACCCGATTTTATATCTGATTTAAAAGCGAACGAGGTGTTCGTGTTTGGCAGCAACCTTGACGGTGCCCATGGTGCCGGGGCAGCCCGGATCGCTCGCCAGAGGTTTGGCGCCGTATGGGGACAAGGTGTCGGCCTGCAAGGGCAATCGTACGGGATACCCACCATGCATGGAGGTATCGAGGAGATCAAGCCGTACGTGGATGAGTTCATCGAGTTCGCACGTTTCCACCCCGAACTGACCTTCTTGGTCACGCGAGTGGGGTGTGGTATTGCCGGGTTCTATGATTCTGAAATGGCTCCCCTCTTCGCGCAAGCGGTAAGCATACCCAACATTCACCTTCCCGAGAGCTTTTGGAAGGTTCTGGAAGAGTGACATCCAAGGGCCTCGCCTTGAAAGCGGTAACAACGACCAAGCAACAACTGGAAAATTGGGAAACTGGTGAAGTTGAGTCATAAAAAAGCTGCCTCGAGTAATTTTTTAGAGGCAGCTTTTTTTAAATATTCTCGTGTGAAGTGAACCTACTCCGCTTTTTCTTCAATAGCATCAGCCTTGGGTGCTTCCTCAATCTTGGATTCTTCTTCAGCTTTAGGTTTTTCTTCAACCTTCTTCTCCTCTACCTTAGGTGCCTCCTCTACTATGGGAGCTTCTTCTGCCTTGGGAGCTTCTTCTGCCTTGGGAGCTTCTTCTGCCTTGGGAGCTTCTTCCGCCTTGGGAGCTTCTTCCGCCGCAACTGCTGTCTCTTCCACGACAGGCTCCGGTGCATTCGCGGCTCTCTCTTCAGCCTTCTTCTTAGCTAGCTCTTCCGCTTTTGCCTTATGAATCTCTTTCTCAGCCTCTAAACGTGCCTTTTCTTCGGCGCGGCGTTTTGCTTCATCTTCTGACTGGATCGAGCGGGCAGCTTGTAACTTCTCCGTCTTCCACGCGTTAAACCTTCTTTCGGCTTCCGCCTCATCGAAGGCCCCTTTCGCCACACCTCCCAGGAGGTGCTTTTTTAAATAGACACCCTCTTTCGACAGGATACTACGAACGGTATCCGTGGGCTGAGCCCCTATTTGCAGCCAATACAAAGCTCTATCGAAATCTAAAGTGATCGTAGCAGGATGTGTGTTCGGATTGTAAGAACCTATCCTCTCAATGTACTTTCCATCTCGTGGTGCTCTGCTATCTGCAACAATAATCTGGTAGAAGGGATAGTGCTTGCGCCCTCTTCTTTGTAAACGCAATTTTGTTGCCATTTAGTAATTCTTTAAAATGAATATTTTTGCATTAGCGGGTGCAAAGGTAATCATTAGTTCGCTTTATACAAAATTTATTTACCGGCAGTTTCAAAAAGGGGCATCAGGTGAGGGTTCGTTGGCCGTGGTCCTTTCATTCCTCCAACAGCTTCTCAATCTCCACCTTTGTATCAGGTATAGAGGGACGTAAATGTAATCCAAAATTAACCATCACGCCGTTTTTGTCGAAAAGCAGGTAATAGGGGATGGTGCTTTTCATGTTAAAGCGCTTCACCATGTCTTGCTACTCTTTGTCGTTTAAAAAATGGTGGATACCCGTGAGGTCATACTTGTTGATGACTTCTTGTTGCGCTTCAGGCGTGCCGCTCATGCACAGGTAAACGAACGTGATGGGTTTCCCCTCGAAATAGTCCTGAAGCTTCTTGCTGTAAGGTATTTCCCTAACACAGCCGTTACACCACGGCGCCCAAACATCCACGTACGGCACTTGCCCGGGATTGGAGTCGACAATGTGCTTCATCACGTTGGCAGAATCGGTTATCAGCGAACCGCTTCCATGCAGCTCAACGCTTTTTTTCCTAAAACCGCATCGGAGTATACGAGCGGATTGGTGTTATAGGCTTTTACCTGATTGTACCGGTTATTAAGCGTGGTTCGCAGAAATGGGTCGTAATCGTTTTATTTATCATCGCTCGATTACTGTCAATCCAATCGCTCCTGTTCGCTTTGAGATAGACGCTATTTACAAAGTTGGCAACAGCAAATTGCGACAAATAGTCGTTTGTTGAATTCGATCTTAATTATTCCAACTCCTCATCTCTATCTATCAACATTTTTTCTCTATTTTCAGGTATTTCTCTTCAGGAAGCTGCTTTTTCGCCCAGGTGTATCAAACGTTTTTGACGTGTTGTGCTTACGCTGAAACGCGGCGAGTTTATACAACGTCTCTTCGTACTACTTTTTCGCGGCTGCCTTAAACTCCATATACGACAGTTCATACGGTTGCAAGTATCGCCCCAGGTATTTGTTTCGGAAGGCGCTGATCTGCTTGTTCAACTCGGCGCATGTTCCCCCGAAATCGAGCAGTTTAATCTCTAACCACCTAACGTGTGGGTAGACGTCGCGATTGCTTATCTTCCCGGTTATAATCGCTTTTTCTCCCTGATCAAATTCCTCCCCTGCAAACATGGGAGGCGTATTGACCTGTTTCCGGTCGCATTCGGTAATCGCTACGGCAACTAACAAAATGATTAGTAATGTTTTTGGCTTCATCGTTTCCAGATTGTTTGCTCATCATCATTTATTTAACGCTTTATTTAATTCGCGTTTCATGGTATCTGCGCCGGGGAAACCCGCGGTGTAGTAAGTTTGATTACCGTCTCTGTCTAAAATCAAGTAGGTAGGAACACCCCTCACGTTAAGGCTTTTACTCAGGTAATCCCATTGCTCTTTATTCAAACGATAGTGTGACCCGGGAATATCCGCGATCATGTTTTTCCACGTGTTCTCGGGCGAATCCTCTCCCGCGAGGTACAAAAACACCACGTCCTTATCGGCAAACTGCGCTTTTACCGGTTCCATGAGCGGGTGTGCCGCCCGACAAGGACCACACCAAGTAGCCCATATATCTACCAGTATCACTTTCCCCTTGAAAGGCTTTATCAAGTCCAAGAACAGCTGTTCATCCACATTGGAAGGGGGTGCGAAAACGGTATAACCTGTTTTCCTCTTATTCTCCTCTATTTTTGCCAGCATATCATCGTTTTCTTTCAAGAGCACTTCCTGAATAAACGGGGAGAGCGTGGCGAGTTCTTCTTTTTGCTTATCGGTAAGCGGGTTAAAGTCTTTCAAACCACTTGATATTTTCATCGATTTAACCAAATTCAGCAAAAAAGCATCTTCGGTATCCCATATTTTGGAAAGAAAGCCCACCCCTGTTTTGTCTTGCATGTATTGTGCCGACAGCTCTTTGTATTTGCCAAGTATGTTATTAATCGTAGCAATTTCTTTAAACTCCTCCTGCTTTTCTCGTGCCGAGATAAAGGCTTTCAGGAGCTCTTGCTCTTCCGACGAGACGTTTTCGTGTGTGGCTAAATAACGTGGAATTTCGAGCGGATCACGGGAATCCCCCCTGCAATACCCGAACCATTCAACATGATTCCCCAAGTTGGAAGCAAGCATGATATCAGGATCATCGTGAGGGATAAGTTGGCAATAGTCGGAAAAACCAGCGGGTAGCACGGGTGGTTTAAACGTCTTCATGGCTTCCTGGTACGAGAGGCCCTCTTTCTTCATATGCGCCTGTATTAAGTAGGACTCCATCCTCTCCATATTACCGTAGAGTGTAAATGCCAATTCGGCTTTCAACAATTTCTTTGCCAATGGTTGAATGTCGAGATCTTCGACGCGTTTTGTCGAGTTATTGAACTCCTTTAGCAAAAACGATTTATACTCGTTGGCATTCATCCCCGCAACAGAATCGGTTAACTCAAAAGGTGGCCTGAAGTCGGAATCAAGAACGCTATTCAAATCGGTATTCAAACCGGCAAAATAGCCCGCGAAGTAGGCTTCATTCCCATACGATGATGCATCTTTCAACAATCGTGAACCGGAACGGTAAATCTCGGGGAAGTTTACCCATACTTTTGATTCCTGGTCAGGTGCCACCCGTATAGGGATGCTGAAAAATCTTCTGTCTGTCAGGAAAATCTGCGTTGGGCTATACACCGTTATAGACGATGAAAATGAACCGTCAGGATGAATCGTCAACGGACTGCTTGTTTCAGTACCCGTTATCGGGTTCAGGTAATATAACCTGTATTTTTCGTGGGTGGGAACATACCCCATTATTTTACCGCTTACATGTGCTTCCCCTTTTTGTAGTTGTGTTTGGAAAGCGGTTTCAATGGGATATTCTCGTGTGAACTCTTCCGGGATATCGGGAAGGGGTACCCGTTGGTCTGCCAGATGAATGCCGTATATTTTGAAACAGTCATCGCAATCGCTCTCTATAAAATCGAACTTGGCTGTTTCAATCGGCAGTGGTTCAAATACCAGCTTGAACTCGGCTTCACCCGACTTGGGCATCCAGAACAACGAGTCAAGGTCAATGCCTTCGCCACCGCGAATCATGTACTTTTGACCATCAGCCAGCAGATAGCTGTCCGACACAACTTTAATCCAATTACCAGGACGGTAATAGGCATCGATATCCAGCACGGTCTCCGTGTCCGATAACGTCACCTTGGCGATTTCCAACGCACGGGTATTGGCAAACACTGCGTGTGGTTGCTCGATTATTTTTTCTTGTTGTGCTTGTGCCGATATCGCCACGGCAACCAGCAAAATGGCAAGGAATGTTTTTGGTCTCATATGGTAGTTTTAGAACATATTCTCAGTTAATGATTAACGTGTGGCGTTGCAAATGTAAACACTTTTTCCATGAGATTTGGTCATTAATGTAGTATATTGTTGTAGTTAGATTAAAGCCAATGGGGAGTGGGGTGTAGGTTTGGCTTGACCTTTTTTTTGCATTAAAATTTGGCTTCCAACGAAATATAAATATTTCTATTTCGCCTCTGATCATTTTTATCTCGCCGGATATTGATGATGCTTATGTCGCAGCCTAATTTTACCTCAAATGGGTTCACTTCGTAACCGATTGCCACACCCCCGCCAAAATCGAAAGGGGAATACTTATCAAATATGTAAATATTTTGGTACTCATTTTCTGCGGTTCTTTTTATTTCGATTACCGACTCCTCTGCTTCTTGTCTTGCGAAATCCGATATCTCTCCCGACAAAATGAATTTGTCTTTAACAAGATACCTGCTTGACAAACCGTATGCAAGGTAAGGCCCAGCAGAGAAACTTATCCGCGAATCAGCCGCTATTGCTGCTTTATAAACCAGATGGAGCGGTAACTCAAGGTATCCCAACTTGGGGATTATGAATAATGTATAATCAATTTTTCCGTTGGGATTAAGTGACTCCTCTTTGTGAATATACATTTTGGTACCTTTTTCACTGTAAAGAAAGGCAGTTTGTATGCCCATGTTGGGCGAGTACATGTATTCTGCAGTTATTCCTCCTTGTAATCCGAGTTTGTTTGTTTTATCTATGTAATTGTCCATCAAAAAGTTGGAGATATTGCCTCCCGCCCTGAAGCCTACTTTCAATTGCGCGTTGGCGGCAACTGCCGTAACGAAACAAAGAATCGCGATAATTAATTTTGTCGTTTTCATTTTTTAAAATGTTTAAATTCATTGCTATTATGCGGTTCTAGCTTGTGACTTATTGGCACGTGAAGGGATTAGCTTGAGAGCAACGTTTGTACTTTTTAAAACCTGTATCCTACGGATAGATAGGAACTCAGGTTTTTACAAGTTTCTGTAAAGCTCAGAAAACCCATATCTACTCCCAAATCCAATAGGAAGTGAGCGAACTCTGCTCCTACACCCATTCCGGCTCCTGCATCGAATCTCTGGTAATGCAAGTCTTCAAAAAGATTAGTAGTAGACTCCATGTATTGCTCTTTTCCGATAATGCCGTAGGCTATATAAGGACCGGCATGAAAAACAATTTTTGTAGCCGGTGTAATATCCACTTTATATCCTGCATGGACCGGTAATTGCAGGTATATCATGGTATAAGTTTTCCATCCATTGATACGTTTTGTTTTCGTCCCTTTGGAGTGCAGCATCAGTCCCGATTGCAGGCAAAAATTGTTCGCAAAATTATATTCACTTGCAACTCCCGCGTTAAACCCGATTTTGGGAGTCAAATCTTCCGTATCTTCACCATAGAAATTCGTCAGGTTTACACCGCCTTTCCCGGCAAAAGAAATTTGTGCCGTTGCCGGTACAGCCATACATGCAACTACTGTAATCAGAAATAATAGTTTTAATTTTTTCATTGTTTATAATTTTTATTAGTTAGGTTATCCATTGCCACCGCACAATTTTATCGCGTGGTTGATTACCTCGCGAAGGGATTAGCTTGAGAGCAACGTTTGTGCTTTTTAAAACCTATATCCTACGGATAGATAAGAACTTATTTGTTTAAAAGTTTCATCAACAATCAAAAAGCCCATATCAACTCCCAAATCCAACAAGAAGTTACCATATTCCGCTCCTACACCTATTCCGGCTCCTACATCGAATCTTTGGTAGTGTAAGTCATTAAAAAGATGATATAGAAGTTCACCGTCTCTTTTCCATTTTCCGTCGATGCCGTAGGCTATATATGGACCGGCATGAAAAACAATTTTTGTTGTTGGCGCAACATCTACTTTATACCCTGCATGAATTGGTAATTGCAGATATATAAAATTATAGGTATCACATCCGGAATCAAACTTTATTTTATCTCCCTTTGAGTGCACCATCAGCCCCGATTGCAGGCAAAAATTGTTCGCAAAACCGTATTCACCCATTATTCCCGCGTTAAACCCGAATTTGGGCGAAAAAGAGTCAGAATATTTACCGTACATATTCGTCAGGTTTACACCGCCTTTTACGGCAAAAGAGACTTGCGCCGTTGCCGGCACAACCACACATACAACTCCTGTAATTAGAAATAATAGTTTTAATTTTTTCATTGCTTTTAATTGTTTATAAATTGTCAATTAGTTAATTCGTTAAATTGTTTATTTGTTAGACCTAACCTCTATCCGTCTGTTGGCGAAAAATGAAAAAGTCTGTTTTATCAGTAAGCAGGGAAGCGGGTTACGTGTTTCGTGGTGCGTGTTTCGTGGTGTGATTTCGTTGTTCCACACTCTCCACTCTGCGCTCTTTAGAACTACATATCAAATATTACTTCCATACTCCGCAAGGCGGTTTTGTACCGCCTTGCGGAGTAGTTGATTTAATTACTGCCCGTTGTAGGGCTGTCCGTCAGAATTCAACACCTTCCAGTTTTTATTTTTAGCGATGTAAACCTGTGCAGGGTTGCATGCGTTGCCTTCACCGTAGCCGGTTTTAATTACATAAAAACTCCCTTTAGTACTTGCCGTGCGGTCAGGCAAGCTGTTTACCAATGCGTCCATCTTGCTGTCGTATATGTTATTGTTGTAGCAATACAGATACTCTAACTTGGTATTTTTGCTTACGTTAAGTTCGGTAAGTTGGTTGTCGTTGCAGTGCAGCCACTTCAACGCACTGTTTTTGCTAACGTTAAGTTCGGTAAGATGGTTTATACTGCAGACCAGAACCGACAAATTGGTATTTTTGCTAAGGTTAAGATTAGTAAGTTGGTTGCCGGTGCAGTTCAGCCACTTCAACGCACTGTTTTTGCTTACATCAAGCGCTTTAAGTTGGTTGTAGTAGCATTCCAAATTTGTCAACGCACTGTTTTTGCTTACGTCAAGTGCAGTAAGCCGGTTTTGTTCGCACTCCAATATAATCAACGCACTGTTTTTGCTTACGTCAAGTGCGGTAAGTTGGTTACCGGAGCAGTCCAACTCTGTTACTTTACCGTAAATGGTTACGGTTTTCGAACTAAAGGAGTAACCATATTTGTTATGAAACGAGGAAATTACTTCGTTGTTCTCTTTTATTCCGTTGTTGTTAAGGTCTATCCATACTTCCGATTCGGCATCAATAATATCAAGTTCTATATAACCTAAATTATTGGTGAGGGTCATCTGCGGCTCAGTAATTTCGATATCATCTTTTTTACAGGCGGTAAAGCCCGCGGCAATTAAAGCTGCTAAGCTCCAGGTTGCGATTTTTAGTGTTGTTTTCATCTGTTTATAATTGTTTGTTTGTTAAGTCCTTCTCAAATCCTCCAAAGGGGGAAGTGGGATACGGGGTTTCCGGAACTCTTTTCGTTTTGTAAACACCGGACGAACTTTTCAGGGCTTATCCTGTCCGCCCGGTGTTACCATCAAACTACGAGAAAATATAAATTACAACTCCCGATTTACTCGGGGCAAATCACCTTCATCTCGGTGCGGCGGTTGAGTTGATGCTCGGCTTCGGAGCAATTCACGCCGTCGGCACAATGGTTGAGCAAACGTGTTTCACCGTATCCTACCGAGATTACGCGTGAGGGATCGATTCCTCGTGAAATGACGTATTGGCGGGCCGAATTGGCACGGTTTTGTGAAAGCCGCTCGTTGTACTCGTGCGATGCCCGCGAGTCGGTATGCGACGAAAGCTCTACCCGCACTTCAGGATTATCACGCAGGAACTGCACCAAGCGGTCGAGTTCGGGACGGGCATCGGGGCGAATGTCGTACTTATCCAGGTCGTAGTGGATGTTTTCCAAACGCACGCTCTCGTCGCAATCCACGCGCTCCATGCATATTTCAAGACGTACATCGCGGTAGCGTTTGAAATCTGCCGGACCCAACGTTACCACTTGCGAGAAATAGTTGGATTTTTTACCGTAAATAGTAATTTCGGAAGCGGGGGTAACGGTAAAGGAAAACTGGCCTTTATTGTCGGAAAGCAACCGCCGTTCCTGTCCGTTTTTCTTTTCAGTGACGATAATGTTTACTCCCTCTATGGGCGTCGAGGTTTTGCAGATCACCACCACGCCGTTTATAACCAGGGCTTGGGGCGCTTCAGGTGCTATGGGCGCTTTGGGCGCCATGGGCAAAGGTGAAAGGCGGAACGTTACGCCGGCAAACGCACCGATGGAGGAGATAGCGGTTTTGATTTCATCTGCATTATTTATTGGTGCGTATGGCACGTCAAAATGGTGCATATAGTAGGCACCGGTATGAAATCCGAGCCACGTGTTAACGAAATAGGTAAACCGAGCTTGTGCTTTGATGCTGAAAACGTTTTTTGCATTAAATGCATTTAATAGGTGGACGTCTTCCCCCGATATATAGCCCAAACCGGCGCAGGTGTTCAGTTCTGCCGAGAAATTCGCCAATGGATTGAGGTAGCGGAAGTCGGGACCCGCTCCCACGAATATACGGGTTGTGGGCATGTCGTCGTATCTGTTTCCCTCAGCTAAAGACATTTTTTTGTTGTACGGATGCACGAGTGTATTGCGGATATAATCAGCACATACGCCCACGCCTATCCACTCCCAGTAGTAGTCGGCAGAGAGCCCGCCCATAACGCCGCCTTTGCTTTTTAACTTCGAATCCTTATAGTACTCTTCCAGTGTTGGAAAATTGGGAATGTCGTACCCGCCCCTGAGCGAGAATTGAAACCCGTTTCGCAAATCGGGCGTGATTCCCGAAACACTTGCTGCCGACAACTGTTCAGTCGGCTGTTGCGCTTGTACGGTTACTGTTACCGTCAGCGCGAGAATTAAAATGATTGATACTATTTTCATTGTTTTCATTTATTAGAAAATTACATGGTGAAATGGTTAATTAATTATGAAAATGACCCATCAGGGCATTCAATTCTCGTCAAAACGAGTGAACAAGTACGAGCGGCTACGTCTTTAAAGTCGTGGGACTATTTGATGCTTTTACAGACTTTTAGCCAAAATTTATCGCATTAAACTTGGGCTAAAGCAGGTAGATTCAACTGGCAATTACAATTTTTTTTGAATGCGAATTTATAAAAAAAATTTGAACGATTTTTGATAATTGAGATTTTTTTTGCTGTTATTTTCTTCGCTTTGTATCTTCTTGATAATCTTTATTTTACGCTTTGTTATCGATTCATTTTTTCGGGATGTTATTTCTAACTTATTTGTTCATGTTTTCAACTTGTCCTTTTTGTTCATTTTTTATTATTTCAATAAGGTTTTCACGATTACTTCGCGATTCCCAAGAGTCTGGTTTACCCACGAAATAGGTTACACATGGCGTTTGAAAAAGTATGTAAAAAACAGGCAGCACACTTGCTCGCTATCATGGCGTACCTACTAAGTAGCTTATTTTTTATATCTTTGTGAAAGTGGCACGTGATACACCGAAATACTAAGATATAAGAATCGCATGAAGAAAATTATAGATACAGAAAGAATACCCATTAAACTTTGGCTTGATGAGGTGGACGACCAAACGCTGTACCAGGCGAAAAACCTGGCCAATTTGCCGTTCGCCTTCAAGCATATTTGCCTGATGCCCGACGCACACTCGGGATACGGGATGCCCATCGGTGGAGTGATGGCTGCTGACAACGTGATCGTACCCAATGCCGTGGGCGTGGATATAGGGTGTGGTATGTTAGCGGTGAAGACTGATGTAACATTTACGCCATCCATACGAAAAAAATTCGAAGATATCTTAGACGATATCAGAAGAAAGGTTCCGGTAGGCTTTTCGCACCATAAAAAGGCTCAAGACGAACGACTTATGCCCCAAAAATACGATCTGAAAAGCTTGCCCGTGGTAAAAACGGAATACGCATCGGCATTAAGGCAGCTGGGAACGCTTGGTGGAGGGAACCACTTTATCGAGGTCCAGAAAGACAGGGAGAACACCATTTGGATCATGATTCACTCGGGCAGCCGGAACCTGGGCAAGCAGGTGGCAGACCACTACAACAGGCTCGCTAAAAAGCTGAACAAGCAGTGGGACTCGCCGGTAAACCCCAAAGTTGATCTCGCTTACCTACCCTTTAAAACCGATGAGGCGCACCAGTATTACAACGAGATGAACTATTGTGTTGATTTCGCGCTGGCCAACCGCAAGCTGATGCTCACAAGGGTACAGGAGGTGTTTCGCACCTATTTCCCCAACATCGCTTTTGGCGAGATAATCAACATTGCCCATAACTACGCCGCGTGGGAAAAACATTTCGACAAGAAGGTGGTGGTACACCGCAAAGGCGCCACCTCCGCGCACAAAGGGGAGCTTGGCATTATACCCGGCTCGCAGGGCACAAGCTCCTATATCGTGGAGGGGTTGGGGAACCCGGAGAGCTTCGCGAGCTGCTCACATGGGGCTGGTCGCAAGATGGGGCGTAACGAGGCGATACGCTCCTTAAGCCTTGAGGAGGAGCAGCGCAAACTCGACAGGCTGGGCGTTCTTCACGCGATCAGAAGGAAAAAGGATTTGGATGAGGCACCTTCCGCGTACAAGAATATCGTTCGGGTTATGGCCGACCAGGAAGATTTGGTCAAAATCAAGGTAGAACTGTCGCCCCTGGCCGTGCTTAAGGGGTAGCTGGAAGCATTTCAAGAAGATGGACACGATTCGAAAACAGTTGACAGAAAAAACATACGAAACAGTATCCGGCATAATCCATTATTGGATTGACAAGATCGATGCCGATGTTGTGACATTGGTCTTTCTTCCGGGACTAACAGCAGACCACCGACTGTTTGAAAAACAGATTGAATACTTCAAGGGCACACTAAATGTTTTTGTCTGGGACCCTCCCGCCCATGCCTCTTCATGGCCATTCAAGTTCGATTTCAATTTGTTTGACAAAGCGAAATGGTTACATGAAATACTCGAGCGAGAAAAAATCACACGTCCTGTTATCGTCGGTCAATCGATGGGTTGCTACGTGGGGCAGGCTTTTGCCGAACTGTACCCTGAACAATTACAAGGCTTTATCTCCATCGATTCTGCCCCACTTCAAAGGAAGTACATCTCAGGCATAGAGCTTTGGCTGCTGAAAAGGATGGAGCCTATCTACCTATTGTACCCATGGAACTGTTTATTGAGGGATGGAACAAAAGGGACCGCGGAGTCCGAATACGGCAGAAAACTGATTTATGACATCATGATGGTTTACGATGGGGATAAGAAACGATACGCTAAACTTGCCGGACACGGTTTTAAAATCCTTGCCGAAGCGTATGAAAAAGATTTGCCGTATGAGATCATCTGCCCCACCCTATTGATTTGCGGAGAAAAGGACAAGGCGGGCTCAACCCTTAGGTTTAACATGGCATGGCATAAGAACACCGGAATCCCTATTGAATGGATAAAAGATGCCGGTCATAACTCGAATACGGACAAACCGGAGATTGTCAATCAGTTAATCGAAGGCTTTGTCCATAAAATTAACCTATCACCTCTCTCCTCTCAGTAGAGTGGCTGAACACTGAAGTAACTACAATGAAAAGTTAACCCTATAGGTAACCATGGGCATAAATCCCTGCAACAGTATCTCTGTATAGGTACCTTTATCAATGTCAAACGATAGACCAAAAATATTTTTCCGATTGGTTACGTTTTGCAAGTCAATAGCCAATTCGTCGGTAACCCGTTTCCTGTTTTTCCTATAACCTATTCGTAAGTCTGTTCTGAAATAATGACGTACTTGCAACTCATTTACACGGCTGTTATCGAACACCAATTTGCGCTGCTGCTTACTCTCCTCCTCAAATACGGGAGTATAGCGTGTGCCACCTGCCAATGAGCTTTTTACATCGGCAAAAAGCGTCCACCCTTTCTTCAGCGGCAACTCGTAACCCGAGGCAAGGTTAAAAAGGTATTTCCCGTCGAAAACGGTACTCCACTCCTTTTTATTAAACCCGTTCGTGTAGGTCGACCGGTAAAACGTGGAGTTAAACAGCAGGTAGTAGTTGTTACTCATGAACTTTTCAATGGTGAACTCCACCCCGTAGTTTTTACCCGTTCCCTTATTCACCAGGTTTCCCTCCCGCATGATCACGTTATCACCTGCCCCACCCGCCTGCAAAATAGTATACGTTTCATCGGGGTCGTTTTTCACGGGAATATTGTAGAGGTGTTGATAGTAAGCCTCTGCTTTCACATGCCAATCGGGAGCAAATCCCCAGTCGTACGAGAAATCGACATGGGCGCTCTTCATAAATCCCAACTGCTTGTTGCTATGTTCAATATCACCATGCGGGGAAAGCGTTCTGATAAAGTAGAACGAGCGGGGAATCATCTGGCTATACAGTCCACCTGCCAACGCGAAGGTGTGCTTTTCGGCGGGTCTGTAGCGTGTACCCAACCGGGGTTCCACCGCGTAGGTTTGATTAAAATCGAGGTACATCCCGTGCAAACCGCTCGTCAGTAACAACTTAGACGTCACATTTTTCCTGTACTGCGCGTAAGCCCGCCAAAGGCTGAAAGCCCCTTTCTTATCAACGTTGGTGAACAGTCCCCTCTCATCGCTGAATGACTCTTTTTCCAGGTAATTCACATCATACAAATCATACTTCACCCCATTTTCGATTGACGAAGTGTAGGAGAAACGATGTTCTATCTTAGCGTAGAGCGAATATTTATCTTCCAATGCCCGCTCATCCCACAGCGTTTTCCACTCGGCATTCGGCTGTCTCAGAGACATCGTATCCACAGGCATATGGGTATCGCTTCTCACGAAGGAAAGCAGCGTGGTTAGCTTTGTTTTCGGTGTAAAATCAACGGTGTGCGTGGCTCCAAGAACGTATGTTTTGGCATCTATCTTGATACGTTGATCAAACTTCCCAAGTAAATCGTCATCAAATTCAACTATTCCCACTTCCGATGCAACAAATTCAATTCCGCTGATACCAAATAATCCAATGACAGAAAGATGATTGTTCTTGTTGATATCAAAGTCGAGCTTCATGGAAAGGTCTTGATATTTAGGTGTTATACCTGAATAAAAACCCATCTTCTCCATCAAGTCCGGGATAGAATACCTATACGAAACCAGGTAGGAGGAGGTGCTCTTCTTGGAAAAATAACCTTCAGACCCAAGTTCAAAACCGTTAAAGCCCGTTTGTCCCCAAAACTCATGTTTTTGATTATTTCCCTTTCTCATCTTCAAGTCGAAAATTCCCGCCATCGCATTACCGTAAGGGGCCGGCCATGCGCTCATGTGGAAGTCTGAATTCGATAGCAGATTGGTGTTCAGCATCGTAACCTGCCCTCCTGTCATACCTACACCGGTATTAAAGTGATTCAAGTTAGGAATTTCCACCCCTTCGAGAACCCACTGAACACCTATTGGAGAGTTACCCCTGATAATGATATCGTTGCGTGAATCGTTGGCAGGGATAACTCCCGGGAAGCTACGCACCATACGCGCCGGGTCACCCAGCGAGCCGGCGAACCGAAAGGTCTCCTCCGTACTGAACGTCCTGGCTCCCGTAACGCTTAGCTTGTTGATGGGCTGACTTTTATCGTGCCTTGCAATCACCTCCACGTCTTGCAGTTCAATGGTAGAGGGCACCATAACCATGTTTAGCACCACCTCCTTACCGGTATTCACCAGTATATCAACCTCTTCAGAGAAGAAGCCCACGCAACTGAAACGCAGTCTTTGTCTCCCCACGGGAACGCTAAAAGCGAAATGGCCATCTTCGTCCGTTACCGTTCCTATAACCGGGTCGCTCCCTTCAACGTACACGGAAACCTGAAACAGTTCAACGTTGGGATCGGCCGAGAGCACCTCGCCCCTGACTATCTCCGTTAAATCATTTTGCGCAATAACTGCTGATACTGATATAAATAGTACCAATGACAACCACAATCTTTTCATACGATTATTTAATTATTTTACATTTCGGTGTATGAGAACTATTCCGTTAAGCCAAATGAGCAGAAGACAAGTTTACTTGGATTATGCCATGGCGAGGAATAGTCTAACTTTAGTGAACCTTTGATGTTTATTAAAAATATAACCTAAACATACCCCCGGGCATAATACCCATTTGATAATCAGTTTTTATAGTTTCTGTTTCGGCGTCGTAAATTTGTCGCCAAATATTCTTTCGGTTCGTGATATTGGTAAGTTCGAGCCCCGTTTCATAACTCATTTTCTTCATATTGACACGGTATAACAGCTTAATATTTGCTTTAAAGAAATCCGGATTTTTGTCCCTATAAGCATTTTCATAATCGTAAACCGTGTAACCATCAATTTTTGATTTCTCTATATCTATCGGGATATTGCGCAATCCTCCCGCGTAAATTACATTCGCGTTTACCGTCAATGATTGTTGCTTGGGCAATTTAAATTCGTAACCGCCAAGTGCATTGAAAATATAATGGCTGTTATAAATGGTGTTTCGCCAGACGTTGTCTGACGCCAAATATTTTGAATTAAACAGCGATGCCGTTATCAACAAATAGTAATTATCGGAAAAATATTTCTCCAATGTGAATTCAACACCCCAGTTTTTCCCTTTACCCCGGTTCACCAAGCTGTCGTTGACAATCTCGTAAAAATCAGCGCCATAATTTATCACCGAATAGTGTGATGGTTTCATCTCTACCGGGATGTTGAACAGGTTTTGATAATAAAATTCGGTTTTCAAATTAAAATTCCCTCCAAAATTCAGGTTATAACCCAATACGAAGTGATGACTTTTTGAAAAATCCAAATCGGTATTGGTCAGCCTATATGTTTGGCGTATAGTATCCGTAAGCGTTTGGTGAAAGTATATGTTCCCGGGGTGAGTTTGAGAATGAAGGCCATAGGCAAAACTAATATGACTACGTTGATCGGGTGAATATTTAATGGCTGCTCGAGGTTCTGCAGAAAATGAATGATTCAACAGTGAAAATTGAGAAAAGAGTCCCAAAGTCGTTTCGAGTTTCTCATTAAAACTATGTTGGTATTGAGCATTCAACTGCGCGAGTCCGTAGTCCCCACTGTTTTTAGTACCATAAACGTATTGATGTTGAATTCTTGCACTATCCGCGAAATGTATAAATGAATGGATATAAGATGCTCCGGCAATGATTCTGTTTTTCGGGTCGAAACGGTATCTGTATTGGGTTGTGGCGATGAATTTGTTTTCACTGTAATCACCCCCAAAGAAATGAAAGTCATTACCGTTATTGAAAACACTATCCACAGCTACGCTTGATTTGGAGGTTGTAAAAGCCAATGAAGTTCGCAAGTTGGATTTTGAATTCATGAAGTTTTTCATGGTTATCGAGGTTACATTTGTCTGCCCCCCCATTTCTGTTCTAAGATTTTTGGTGAAATTCAACGTGTTTTTGTCGGGTTCCAATGTCATTGAACAAATACCACCTAAGCCCCACAACGACAGGGAAGTTTTACCGAATGTAAAATCAGATTTGAAGGTTACATCCTGATATTTAGGTATCGAGGGCGTATCGAACTTTATCCCGATTTTGTCGAAAAGCTCTAAAAAAGCGTAGCGGTAGTTCACCATGAAGCTTGATTTTTCGTTTTTAGAAAGTGGACCTTCAAAGCCCGCTTCCAGACCGCCTGTACCCATTTGAAGGGTATATTCAAAATTATCGCTGTTCCCTTTTCGCATGGCTAAATCAAACGCCCCTGAAGTGGCGTTCCCATATTGAGCCGGGAAGGCACCCGTCAAAAAATCGGAATTGGATAACTGATTGTTATTCAGCATCGAAATGGCACCCCCGTTGGTCCCTATGGTGGCAAAATGGTTGGGGTTGGGAATGGGGATTCCTTCCAGCATATAGAGTAATCCAAGCGGTGAATTTCCCCTGATGATGATATCATTACGAGAATCACCCGTTGCCTGCACACCGGCAAAATAGGAAGCCATCCTCGCGGGATCGCCACTTGTCCCGGCATACCGCTCTGTCTCTTTCACATCGAAAGAGCGTGAACTTACGTAAGCCAACTCGTTGTTCACCTCACCCTGTTTTCTTGCCACTACAGTTACTTCCGCCAAGCTTTGAATGGATTGCTCCATTTTTATTTCGACTTCAAGCGCTTTTCCACTGGCCAGTATCAGGTTGTTCGCGAAATAGGGCTCATAACCCACATGGTTGATTTGCAAATTCACCCTACCCGCTTTTACCTTTTCAAAACTAAACTTTCCCTCAAGATTGGAAGTGGTGTATAAGATCAACGTGTCCACAGTGAGCTCGATCGTGGCATGGACCAATGTTTCACCCGTGAAAGCATCTTTAACTACACCTTTCACGGTATTGGTGAAATTCTGAGAATATGCATGCGCGCAAAACAAAACAAGGATGGCTGTGATAAAATAATTCCTCATTGTTGTCAATGTCATATTACTAGAAAATCGATACTCCAAAAGGTAGCGTTAATCTGCCTTTTGCCTTACAGAATAGTGCTGACGCATGGGCTTTAAAAGCACTACCACCAACAGCAACACACCATAGAAAAAATAAAATGAATGTAGCCAATGAAATCCTCGCATGAAATAGACCTCCATGTAAATCCAAATAACAAGCGCGAAACCGGTGTACACCGACCACGACCATGACCAATGCATATCGGGATATATGTTTACCAGCTGTGCCAACTTACAATCCTTGCGCTTGATGAGTCCCCAGACAACGAAAATCGGCATCAGCCCATGTACGGTGAATAAAATCAGCCCGGGTATCAGAAAATTTTTAAATGGCGAATGTTGCAGCATTAACTCCGGTGTCATTCCCATCCATCCTTCAGGAAATAATAAGAAAGCTCCGCCACCAAATAAAGCCCCAACTGAAAGGAACAGTAAAAGAGCAACCAATAGATTTCTTGTTTTCATAAAATCAGGGCGTTAATGTTGTTACTAACGCCGTTATTAGCCCCATCAAGTTACCTCCCATATGGACAATAATCGCGTACGCATTGTTATCATATTTTTCTTGATAATAACCGGCAATCAATCCAAGAACGAAGGTGAATACCAGCGTTCTAACGATGAAAAAAGCGTTTGCACCTGATTTTATCAGGATTAAATGCGCTAAACTAAATGCAAGAGCAGCAATAATTACCGGAACGCTAATATGCCTCTTAAATAATTTTATCCCCTTACTTTTCAGTGGATTTAATATGTTCTGAAAAAGCCCCTAAACAAAACCTCCTCTGCCACGCTTGCACAGATGAATATAAAGAGGAAAAACTGCAATGGGGACATTACATCAAAGGCAAAATGGGACTCGACCTCGCCTCCCAAGCCTTTCGTCAGAGCTACCATCAGGGTATTGACGATCACCGCCGCCAAGAAGCCAAACAGAATTGGCTTCAGTGTCTTTTTGAACTTTGGCCATGCAATGTTATACTTCACATGTTTTTTTAAACCGAAAATAAAAGCAATGGAAAGTACCAGCATAGTCGTGTGCGTTACAAACGAGTAAGGAAGAAAATCAACATTCAACTTGATGATTCTACCCGCTAAAGTGGCTAATACGAACGCTATTATTGTTAAAAGCGTCCCATAAATGATTCGTTCACTATTTTTCATTTCTCTGTTCCTCCATTTTTATTTTGTTCAACAATTGTTGTTATTCAAAAATCAATATCGTTCTCACAACTGGTCGGCACCAATATTTCTCTCCTGAATAAGGGGATTGATATACCTATCTTTTTTACGTCTGTTTTTATACACTATCGCCTTCTCCGGGCAGCGGTGGTAGCAGCTCAAACAGGCAACACATTTATCGCTAAAGACGATGTGCTCGTTTTCACGCTTGATGTTGCCGACCGGACATATTCTAATACATTTCTGACAATTGTTACAATCCTCCGTGATACTGAAATGTGTAGCCAGCATATGCCATTTTTCGCGGTTTGCAAGATGTTTTGGGGTCCATCTATCTTTCTTAGGCTTCGGAATGATAATCTCTTTATCATCCCGGATGGTACCAATAACAGGTATTAAACGCTCAGGAGCCATCCGTAGAGCGCTTTTTATGGCAAACTTTGGCTGAGAAAAGGTCAAGGTGTAAATTTCGGGCATCATAACAACCTGAACGGAGCGAATGTTAAGCCCGATTTCTTTGCAAAGTTGATAAGCAAAGTATGGGGCATTGGCTTGCAATCCACCACAATTGAGTACAATGTACAGTGGCCTGGCAGATTTCATATTGGCAATAAAATTATACACAAGTGTAGGTAAGCCATAACTATGGATAGGAGAAACAATGATAATCTTATCATACAGGTTCACCTCCCCTGTAAACTTGGGAATATAGCGGATTTCGCCACCTAATTCAGTTTTAATTTGCTCCGCGATAAAAAGACTATTGCCCGTTGATGAAAAATAGAATATTCCGTTCATTTTATAATCCTCCTTTTAATGATATGTATATATGAAATCATCCAATGCTTTATCTATCTCTTCACTATGCCCCTTCATCATATGCCCCCCATCAGGAAAGGTTACTAATGTGAGATTTGGAAAGCGATGTTTGGCTGCTTCAACCTTCTTAAAACTTGCTACATTATCATCTTCTGAATGAACAATTAAAGTCGGTACTTTTAATTCCTCAATAGGATACTCCTCAAAATTCCTTTCCATATCCGGATTGGTTACTTTCCCATCAATAACTACCCCCTCTTTTCTTTCCGCAATAGGCATAATATCTTTTACGGTTGATATCGGCATGCCTAATACCAGGGGCATAAGCGGACTGATTAAATACATGGCGTAATTAGATAGAAGTGGTTCTGGAGGCGCTTGATATTCCAGATATTTATCTGGCCTTTCATTGACTGGCATAGCTGAACAATATAATATTAACCCTTTTACTCGTTCCGGATAATCTAATGCAAAACGAATAGCCGGAGTACCTCCGGCGGAAGTTCCTAAAACAAAAACCTGTTCAATCTCAAAACTGTCTAACAACTCATTAAAAACCTTAGCTTGTTGCCTTGGTGTAGCATCTTCCTTTAAAGAAGAACCCAAATATCCAAAACGGGATGGTGCGATAACGCGATTTTTCCCGACTCTGCTCTTTATATTCTCGTAAGCTTGGTCAAAACCACCAAAAATTCCGTGAACAGACAGAATAACTTCTCCTTCTCCTTCATCTATATAGGTGACTTTGCCGTACGATAAATTCAGTTCTCTTTTATCGTACGCATTCAATTTGTCCTTAACTTTCCCTAAATCCAAATAGCACCTAACACCCTGTATTAGAAGGTAAGTGGCTAATAGTATTATGATAACAACCAGGACTTTCTTCATATTCTTTTCAACTTACTATTTATTCAAACCGATTAAATTCTAGTCTATCAATCGTCCCTTTGTAATACGCGTATTCTCCTTCCGGCAAATGCCACATTACTTTAACGTTCTCGGAAATATTCAAGTTGTCCTGGGTTTTATAACCCTCCACAATAACCGAGAACCTCACTTTCTTATAGCTGTTTTTGCCGGTTGTAAAATAGCGGTCGAGGGTTTCAAAATGGGTAAACAGTCCCTCTTCGTTAAAATAGAATATCCCTGAAACTTCAATCCCGTTATCCACGACTGTCCCACGAACCGAATAATCATCTATCGGTTCCCATTTTACATTATCCAACAACAGGTAGCCCGGGATAAGCATAAACTCGCAGAAGGTGGTTATCAATGCCGATTGAGCCACCTCTTTACTGTTATCAAAAGCTACTTTGATTAGATTCATCAACTTTACATTCATCTCTCCATAGCCATCTCGATACAGGTCTCTTGCAGCCACCGGCATACCGGAAATCTTCATATAGGCCAACCTTCCTATGGGCTTCACGGAATTGAATTGTGTTGTATGAAGTTTTTTCCACTCTTTGTCGGGAGACATTTTCAACCAACTCTCGGTCCAACAGACATTGGCATTCACGGGAACAGGTTTGTTCATGTATCCACAAACCCTCAGGTACTTTTTCAAAGGTTCAGGTAGATCTTTGATTAATTCTTCGGTGAATGTTTCGATCTTATGACCCCTGTTCCTTTCAATTAATTCGGATTTTTCTTTCGTGAAAACGCTTTCCATACTGGCGCAGCTTGTAAACATCAACAACAGTAATAATACAGATACTGTCCTTTTCATACGATTGTTTTAATATTGTATTTCAGTATATGAGGCAGTGACCTTGTGGGTTTAATGATTGCTTCGAACATGTCGGTTTCATTTGAAATATAGCTTGTCGTTTTCTTCTATTTGAGCTTTCAGATCAAGTAAAACCTCAATATAGTCGTCGGGCAAGTCTGCATGAATATCGTGATAGGATTTAAAACCTCCGATATATTTACTGTTAGACACTAAATCAACGACTTTACGCGCATCTGTTTCGTCCATCGCGGCAAGTAGAATCCCGTTTTCATCGTAATAGCTAGGTGCAATCATTTCACCGGGTGCAACATGCATCACGATGGTAGGCGATTGAATATTTTCTAAAATCTCTTCCAGGTCAAATCCTTCGAACCATGAAAAGTCGTAAAACGTTACACCAAACCGTAAATCATAATCGGCGGTTCCATCCTGCATATTGGCGTTTAAGGCGTAGAGAGCGTTTATCCCCAACTTCGGTGGGTAATACCATACCTTGGGAATTTCACCGGGGTGCTTCTCTAAATAACTCAGGGCAGGCTCTTTTACAATCTTGTCCCACGCTCGTGGGTCTTTGCTATTAAACACTTCCCGCGTGTAGTCATGCTCTAATGAATACTCCATAAAGGTATCGATCTCATCTTGATGGAGATAGTCGTACATATTTTTAAAACCCAGCCATGAAATGGTTTTTTCCGCCCTCCCGGGAAGGGTAGAAAAGAAGGGACCATCTTCTAAGACGGTGGCTATAACATGGTCAGGTGCTTTGGCAGAAACGTAAGCGGCAAGCAAGGCCCCTGAAGAGTGGCCAGATATATACACCTTTCCCTTGATTACCTTTTCGATAAACCAAATGATATCGTTTCCTATTTCTACCGCTTTGTACTTATCGGGGTTTTTAGATGAATTCCCGTGACCGTAGTAATCGAGAGCGTAAATATGAAAATGTTGGGATAGTTTTGGTAAGACCTTCGCGTAATCGTAGCAGCTCACCTGTTGACCGTGAAGCAAAAAAAGTTCTGGCCCATTGTCAGGACCCTCTATATAATAGATTTCAGAGCCATCATCCAACTTGGCTATATCCTCCCTAAAACCTAATTTATATCCTTTTTTTTCTAAAAAACGCTCATTGAGGATGTCGTGATGCATATTCCGATAAGCAAAAACAGCAACAGCTACGATAACCGTTAGTGTTACTATTCCAATGATCACGACAACCTGAATTTTCATATCCAATGCCACCCTTGAATTTCACCATAAATCATGAACCATGCTTCTCTACTCCTTGTTTTCGTTTTACATTTCTGCTACCGCAAACCATTAACCAAATGGCAAAAGTCACCTCCCAAAGTCCGCCGGGGGCGAGAAGATACATACTCCACGCCTTTCCAAACAGCTCCATGAGAAAGCCAAAGGCAAAAACGGCGTAGCCTATCGCTCCCCAAATGGCCAACCAAGGCGGCGAGATTTTATGCTTGTACAATGTCAAACACATTGGAATACTGCCAATGCCTAAAACCAACATAGCAAGATAATATCCAAAGTCATCAGATAGGTTTACCTTCAGGAATGTCGTAACAACTATACTACTTGAGAGGGCTATCGCTTCAAACAATCTTGTTAAAAGATAAATATCACCAACCAGATAATTGTATCGGATTAATGTTTTTCTCAGTAAAATCCCGATAAACAGTACCATTATCGAGTTGGCAATAATGAGTAATGCACCTACCTGTTTTTCCGGGTTATTCGTGCTGTCGAAAAGTTGGCTTCCGAGACCATAGGCTAAGAAGGCCAACAAGAAAAAAGCACCGATAACCCGGGCATGAGAAATTATAACAGGATTGCTGTTGTTTTGCATTTCATCTGTTTATTATCTTGTCAAATGGGATACACCATCAATCATCTCCTCGTGTTTGAAGGGGATCTCATTTGGCTATTTCATCTTTTCAATATTCTCTGAGTTAATGAAATCATTGTCTTAAAAGAGATATCCGGGTGCGCTGTTTGATTGACAGTACCGGCGATATAGATGTTTTCTTTTGGACTGTAAAATGCCAAAGCGCCTGAAAGTCCTGAATGTCCTATAAAGTATGGAATGGCACCTGTAGGATCAAAAATCCGAGGAAGCTTGAACAGATGAATGCCAATCCCTGCACGCATTGGGGGGAAGATTCTGTTCCATTCTTGCAATTTTTGTATATAGCCTAATGAGAACAGCTTGCCCATGAAAAATGCCTCAATAAAAACAAGCATATCCGCGGAAACTGAAACGATTCCACCATCCGCTCCAAAAGAGGTCATTGCCTTGGGTATATTCAACTTATTGCTTTTGTGGTACAACATCTTGGGTGTTTCATCGGTGGCATCTTGATAGAGATAGGTCTTTGTCAAACCAAGAGGCTGAATAATAGATTCTTGACAATTTTCAGAATAGGATTTACCCGTGACAGCCTCAATGATTTTTCCTAAAAGCTGAAAATTGGCATCGGAATACTTCGCTTTTCCTTTCGTTCCAGGCACAAAAAGAGGAGACATTTTTTTTGACCTTTCAATGGATTCCTCAAAAGTCCAAAACTGATCATTACCCGCCATTAATTCATCTTCCAAGCTCTTCCCGCTTGCTCCCTTGTCTTGAAAATAGTCGGGAAGTCCCGATGTGTGAGAAAGGAGATGCTTTATCGTTAATTCTTGGGAATACTCTTTCCCTTTATAAACATGCAGTCCGGATAAAATGGAAGCATCGATATATTTGGCTATTTTATCTTTAAGATTTAGCATGCCCTCTTCTCTCAGCTTCAGAATAATCGCGGTGGTAAACAGTTTCGTGGTACTGGCAATGAAGTAAGGTCGGTCTATGGTTAAATTACCCGATGCCCCTTGCCAGGTAAACGCATCTTTTTTTACAACAAAAGATGTTCCAAACACTTTTTTGCCGTCAACCACTTTATCCAATACGGCTTGAAGTGATTTTTCTTTATCCGTTGTCATAATTAAATTCTTTTGAATGGTTTCTATATTTGAGCTTATTGTTCATTAAAATGTCAAACGTTAGGATTGTCAAAGACAGTAGGGTGCTGACAATAACAACCCAATAACTATAATCGTCATACTTGTTGTCTGCCAAGGTGTTCACCAACATGATGACAAAAAGCGCCGAGCAGACAACCCAAAAATTTCTAAGAAAGAGATAAGCAAATCCCAATAACAATCCTATAACTCCCATAGTCGCAGCGAGCTCTAAATCTTGGAACAGTGAGTCAATGTAAAATGAGAGAAAGAAAAAGATGCCGATTGCAATAACCAATAGTACGCTTTTCTTCTTGTCGTTTCTCCAACCTGTCACCATGTTGGGAATCAATAAAAACGCGAACAAACCAATACCAAGTGACATGGGAAAAAACAGCAGGATATATTTCAGAAGCAAAAGCCAGGAATATTGCAGTGCGACGACCTTAAAAAGAGCCCCCGATAGTATGGTTGAAAACAGAATGGCTACAAGCAAGAAAAGATAACCTATTAACCTGTTTGACCCTGTCTCATTGTAGCTCCAACGAAACCTATTCTTGAAATAAATAGGAACGAAGCACCCTATTAGACCAGTAAAAACAATAGAAAACAATAAGCTTGACAGCAGTGAATATCGCGTCTTGATACTAATGAGTTGAGAAACTCCCCAACAGGTATAAAAAACCGCGATTGGAATAAATACCCAAAAGAGTGATTTCGTTTTCATCCACCTAACATTAAGACCAATACAAAAATATTCATCTTGTTTATAGGTATGAAAGAAAGGCTGTTAAGATTTTGTTAAGTTTTTATTACGTGGACGCCTTTCCGCTAAGATTTGGTTAAAATAAAGGTAGAGCTATCGCTGCTAGCCGTGATTAACGTAATTGAGAGGTAGTATGATAGCACTATCCTCCTGGCCATGGTTAAGGGCTAGCCGGGAAGACAGCCGAGTGGGTTTTTCTAATCAACTTGCTTATTTCAGCATCGGGTGCATAATCGGTAATGGAGGCGCAGTTAACCATAGCCTCCACCACGAGTGGATCAAAGGGTAACTTGCCTACAACCTTAATGTCGTTCTCGCTGCAATAGGCTTCAATTTCGGCAGATAATTCCCGGTTGATATCAAACTTGTTAATTAATACGCTGGTTGGCAGGTTAAAGCCAGCAGTAAGTTGAAGCGTACGTTTAAGGTCGTGCACACCCGAGACAGAGGGTTCCGTCACCACAAGAACAGCATCAACGCCCGTTATAGCGCTGATTGCAGAGCATCCGATACCCGGGGGGCCGTCAATGATAATGCGCTTTATCTTGGATTCTTTCGCTATCTGTTTTGCCTTTTCACGAACCTTGCTAACCAATTTGCCCGAGTTCTCCTCCCCCGGTGCAAGCCGACCGTATACCATTCTGCCATTTTTAAAACGCCCGGCATAGAAACGGCTTCTATCCTCCTCGGCAATGGTGATGGCACCATGTGGACAGATGCGGGAACATAACAGACACCCCTCACACAAAGTATCCACGATGGATAACCCATATTCATTCTCCACTATAGCATCGAATCTACAATAATCCACACAGATACCGCAATTTATGCATTTTTCGTGATGGAGTATCGCCTTATGTCCTGAGACAAAAATATGCTCCTCATCGCAAACCGGGTTAAAGAGCAGGTAGAGATTGGCCGCATCCACGTCGCAATCCGCCAGCACCATTTCGTTTTGTAAGGTGGCGAATGCTGCACTGATGCTACTTTTCCCCGTCCCACCCTTTCCACTGATTATCGCCAACTCCATAGTTACTTTTTTTAGCTTTCGCATGTAACTGTTTTATCTCTTCCAGGCTCGACTGATGTAAATTTTGCGCCCCATCTTCTACTTGATTGCTAAAAGAAAAAAATTCTGTTTTACAGCACTTTTGCTCGCAACGGCATATACGAACAAGTTCATTTCTGCTCGTATTGCTTAACGCAAAAGTTCAGCTTCGCTTCAAACAATTTTTCTTTTTTAACGCAATCTTAACAGATGTGTTCCCACAAAAATTTTCACACGGTAGATATTTTCTCGCCTCAGCATAATTCAAGCAAGCTTGACTTTGTGTTCGGCTTATCACAAATATTTACGAGGTCATTACCCTGAAAGTGGAAACAATAACTAAAGCACACGAAAGAACCATCACTTTATATTATTTTTTCAAACAGCTCTTTAACACTATGATACAACTGAATAAACCTTGTTTTCCAGTCGGAACTCAGATTGGTAACCAGTTCGCCTTTCGAGTAGGCAACAGCAATCTCCCGGTCAAACGGCACGCTCATAAGCAGGGGGATATTCTCCTGTTTCAGGTAGTTAAGGGCATCATCGGTTCCCATATCGGCCCGATTGATAATAACCCCGCACGGTATCCCCATCTCTTTTAAAATCGCCAGAGACTGCTTTAAATCGCTAAGACCAAAGGGGGTGGGTTCCGTCACCAGCACCACGAAATCGGCCCTGTAAACCGTTTGAATAAACGGGCACCCGGTGCCGGGCGGTGAATCCAGCAAGACCAAATCAAATGCGCTAGCCGCGTTAATTGCCGCCTTAATAATCTCTACCGATACGTGAACTCCAACCTCCATCCTACCCTCGATCAGCTCGTTACCCGTGGGGAAGCGGTACCGGTTGACATACCCTAGAAGGTCCTCTTTTTCAGATACGGCCCCATATTCGCATGCAACGGAACAAGCACCGCACCCGTGGCACAGCTCCTCCAGCACCTCAATGGTCGGTGGCTCTTCCAGGAAGAAAATAGCGTTAAAGTTGCAGTATTCATCGCATTTCCCGCAATAGGTGCACTTCAATTTCTCGATAACCGGCACCTTTTGGGTAACTGCTTTCGTATCTTGCAACACTCCCTCCCGGAGGAACTCCCTATCGTTGGGCGCCTCCGCATCGCAATCGACCAGCGCCATATTCAATCCGCTGCCCAGCAGCGCGTTGAAAAGGTTGGTGGAAATGAAGGTCTTGCCGGTGCCCCCTTTACCACTAGCAATGGCTATAGTCATCGCTGTCATGGTTGCAGTAGTTGACACTTAGGGATAGCTTCCCGGCTAAAAAGTCGGTTACGATCTCCATCTCATTTTGCATGGGTGCCCCTACAAAAACGTTGATCCCTTGCTGATTGAACAAATCGATGGCTCGTTGCCCTATCCCCCCTGCAATCACGTCGGTAACCCCAAACAAGGCAATCCATCTAGGATATACACCCGGCTGATGCTCCGGTGGTACCTGTTTGCTTACTTCCACAATCTGATTGTTTTGCACATCAACGATTGCGAAGTATTGGCAATGGCCGAAATGGGTAGCAAGCATCCCGTCTTTCATCGGGATAGCAATTTTTTTTGTCATCGTTACTTACTGTTATGAATCCAATTAAAAACCCCTCAAACCCATGCCTCTGCCTTGCCTGTTCCTTCCTCCTCCTTGGCCAAAACCTCGTCTTCGACCAAAACCTTTTCCGAAACAGCCTCGTCCAAAACCTTGTCTCCAACCAAAGCCTCGCCCCCAACCAAAGCCTTGTCCTGCACGACCCCGGCCAAAACCGAAGCCTCTCTCGTCTCTATTCACGTTTTCATATTGGGGCTCTTCTACAGTTTCAGAACCTCCTTTTTCAGCACCGTAATTGGTGCATTTGCCCATTTTACGTCCGGTCATAGGACCTTCTCCCATGGGACCTTGTTGATCAAATCTTGGCATAATATGTCTCCTTTTTGTAATGTTAATAAATTAGCGTTGAATTAGTCAAGTTCTTTAATGATATCCGAAATGGTTTTATCCTTGTCATGTACTATTTCGATTTGAAGCTTGTTTAACATGGCTTCTGCTTTTCTTCCAAATTCCGGCGCCACGACCTTCTTCACCCCTTTCGATGCGATGAATTTCACGGCTTCCGGTCCGGCTCCCTCGAGGGAGTCCTTGGCTGGATTGGGGAAAAACTCGGTGGTTTTGCTATCGCTATCGTAGATAGCAAAATAGGCACAGCGCCCGAAACGACTGTCTATCCTCGCGTCTAAACTCTTTTTTTCTGATACAATGGCAATTCTCATGTGATTATTTTTTAAAATGTTAATGTATAGTATTTTACTTGTTAGTTTTAATTTCTAATTCATATCCAACATGAAATTGTGTGAGCTGATTTCTTAACACGCTTTTCAACTGATTAAAGGCAGCCTCGCCAGTACAGTGTCCCGTCACGAAACGAGTTAAAGGGAAACGGTGCTTAAGCGTTTGTCCCAGCCTATCAATCTCTTCCGCGGACTCAAAATCGAGGTCGCCCTGACTGTCCAAGAGGTGAAACCCTCCCATCACCCAATCGATCTGCCCCACCCCGTCAGCCGTTGCACTCTCCAGGATATTGAGCAAACCGCGATGACCACACCCCGTGAACAGGAATCGCCTCTCTTTTCCAAAGGTAATGATCAGTTCATGGTCAAAATCATCGTTTACCAATCCAGTCGAACTGCTTTTAAAGAGTGTTTGATTGGCTTTCGGCATCGGGTGTTTTGTGATGTTACCCCTGAAAACAGCTATATCTTCTTCAAAAGAGGCTCTTTCTTCAACCGCGATCAGACGATCTTCGAGGGCATCGAAATCAAAGTCAATGCTTATTTTCCTCGACTTGCCTCTCGTAGAATAAAACTCCCACTGCAATAAGTGAGAAGAGAGAACTATTTTCGCCTTCTCGTTTATTTCTAAAAAAGCCGGTAGTCCGCCTATATGGTCAGCATGTCCGTGAGAGACAAAGAGATAGTCTACATCCCTTAAGTCAATATTCATGAGCTTCGCGTTGCGTGTAAACAAACCTGAAGCTCCCACATCGAGCAAACATGTATAATTGTCTGTTTCAAGGTAAACAGAGAGAGCATGTTCGGTCTCAAAATCCGTTTTCAATGCCCTATTATCCGATAATACTACAACCCTCATGATTAACTATCTTTTTAAATCACCGTGTTCACCTGATTTACCGAAACTCCCCTCCCCTATGCCTACGTCGGTTACCACAAGAATGATCTGTCTTGTTGTCATCCATCAACCTGTCGCAACGGCGACAACGGTGCCGTTGTCTACCGAACTCCACGCTGCCACCCTCGATTACCAATGATTTCCCTTCCACAAAAGCCTGGGCAACCGTTTGTCTCGCCTTGGCATAGATCCGTGTAAGCGTAGGACGCGAAACATTCATCCGCTCGGCGGCCTCCTCTTGGAGCAAGCCCTCGTAATCCAATAGCCGAATAGCCTCATACTCATCGTATTGCAAAACGACCTCTCCCGTAATCGAGCGGGGAACGCCGAACGGCTTGAACCCCGACATCAAGGGGGGCGATTGGATTCTTCTATACTGTTTGGGACGCGACATACCATTTTTTCTTGAATTACACTACAAATATAACAAAAGTTTTGAACATATGTTCAAAATATAGGAATTATTTTTTCCTTAAGGTAAATCATAACTGAGACAAACCATCCTCATCGAATGGTTGTAAAAGCTAAAATCAGATTATTTCTCTACTATCAATCGAGCTGAAGCTTCACCTCTTCACCTCTCTTCAGTTCAACTTGCACGAAGCCGTTGTCAACAGGCAACTCCTTGCCCTTGAGCTTGACCGCTGTCACGTAATCGGGGAGTTTAATGGTAAAACTGTTATCAACATGGGCCATTAGCGAAATATGGTTTAGCTTCGATGTTGTCCATTGGGCACCCGCTTCGGCGCCACCACGTACACGGAGTCCCCTGAAGCTTCCATGCGACCACTTGTCGGGCAGAGCAGGCAGAAACTCAATGTAGCCGTCCTGGCTCTGTATCAACATCTCGGCAATTCCGGCAGTACCGCCAAAATTTCCATCGATCTGGAATGGCGGATGCGCGCAGAACAGGTTGGAATAAGTGCCGCCACCTCTGTTCATCTGTATGTCACTTCCAAAAGTTGGTTCCAGCAAGCTTTTCAGCAGCTTGTATGCCCTATTCCCATCGTGCAGTCGTGCCCAGAAATTAATTTTCCAAGCGCGTGACCACCCCGTACCTCCATCGCCCCTACGCTCTAACGTTTCACGGGCAGCCGCGGCCAATTCAGGAGTAGTGTAAGGTGATATTTGGTTGGATGGATGGAGACCGTAGAGATGCGAAACGTGTCGGTGAATGGGTTCTGCCTCCCTATAATCTTCTAACCACTCTTGCAGGTAGCCATTGGGACTTATCTGCATGGGTGGAAGTTTAGGCAGTACTTCCCGTATTTTCGCTGTCGTTTCATTCTCTATACCGAGGATCTCGGAAGCAGACAGAATATTGCCAAATAACTCTTTGATTAACTGGGCATCCATCGTGGGACCCATACAAACGTACACCGGATTGTTGTCCCCATCGAGATAAAAAGCATTTTCAGGGGATGAAGAGGGAGCTGTAACCAGCCAGCCGTGTGAGGGCTCTTCAATCATGGCAGAGAGGAAGAATTGTGCCGCACCTACCAGCGTTGGGTAGATGGAACGCAAGTAATTTTCGTCCCTCGTAAAAGCCCAATGCTCCCATAGATGAGCACACAGCCAAGCACCTCCCGTGTTGGTAGCTCCCCACGAGGCATGTTGCCCGGGGGCGGTAAACCTCCACGGGTTGCTCATCATATGCGCCAACCATCCATTGGCACCGTAAAATGTTTTTGCCGTGGCTTCGCCCGAGGGTACGAGGGATTGAGTAAAGTCGATGAGCGGTTTGTGCAGCTCCGACAGATTACACACCTCGGCCGGCCAATAGTTCATCTGCACGTTAATATTCAGGTGGTAGTCGCCATTCCACGGCGTTTGCACTCCATTAGCCCACAACCCCTGCAGGTTGAGCGGCAAACTGTTTTCACGGGTTCCCGAAATCATGAGATATCGCCCGTACTGAAAGTAGAGGGCAGCAAAAGCGGGTTCATCACTCTCTTGAAAACGGGTTAACCGTTCATGAGTAGGTGTATGGTTATCCTGTTCCCCCAAGTTGAGGTCGACCCGGTTAAACTTCTCACGGTAGGTTTTCATGTGGCTCTTTTTCAGTGCAGTGTAACTGATTTTTGCAGCACCACTTAAAAGAGCATCGACCGTTTCCTGGTAGTTTTTGTCGAGCATATCGGTAGAGGTGGAAATCACCAATATAGCCTCATCGGCATCGGTCAGCCTGATCAGGGAGTTGTCGACCTCCTGCATCCCACCTTTGTTGATAACCTGCAGCTTCGTGAGGTAACGCACCCCTTTATCGCCGTTGTGTCCATCGTTTAGTTGTCCCTCCATCTGCAAGATGTGGCCGTCTGAAGAAACGGTAGCCCGCTCGGGGCGACTCAGCGTGGCTTCAAATGACACCACCCCCCGTTTGTTTGCAGACAACCTGATTATTAACACATCGTCAGCGTGAGAAGCAAAATATTCGCGGAAATAAGTTGTTTCTCCCTTTTTGAACTCGGTAAACGCCACAGCGTCATTCAGCGAGAGCAAGCGTTGGTACTCCTCCACAGGTTCGCTTGTAGGGTAGATATGATGCAGATTCAGGTTGCCCAACATCTGAAAACAGCCGTATGGGGCATCTTTCCCGCCACCGGAACCCAGCCCCCCGCATCGAAAATGAGCATACATCATATTTTGGGCCTGCAAATTATCACCCTCCAGCAACAAACGCCTGATTTCAGGCAGGTAGCTTAGCGCTTCAGGATTAAGGGCTTCTGGGTCTTCGCTGCCTGACCACATGGTGATATCGTTCAGCACGATAAGTTCAGAGTCGACACCTCCATCGGGCATCATACCAATGCGTCCGTTTCCAAGGGGTAGAGTAGCCTCCCAAGTTTTAGCCGGCTCGTGAAAAAGCAGCCGCATTTCGTCTGTATCTGGCTGTAAAACTTGTTTACAACCCATTAACATTGCCGTGAAGGCAAGTAGTGAAAGAAGTCTTTTTGCCATATCGTTTTTAAAAAAATCTTTGGATGTTTTACGTACTCCTCTTACTCCACCAGTTTCAACTCCTCGATGACCCAAGGGGCCTCCATCACCTTGTCGATCACGTAAAGCACGTAGAGAATATCGACGCTGATGGTCCGTTGCATCTCGGGGTTGAAAAGGATGTCGCCGCTCAACGATTCCCAGTTGCCGTCAAATGCTAGGCCAACCAGCTCGGCGTGAGCGTTAAGAACGGGGCTACCGGAGTTACCTCCCGTGATATCATTGTTGGAAAGGAAGTTAACTCGCATCCTCCCCTCTTCGTCGGCATACCGACCAAAATCGCCTAATCGGATGGCATTAAGGACGTAATCCTGCACGTCAAACTCGGGGTCGCCGGGCATCTCTTTTTCCAACACCCCGTCCGTTGTGGTAAAGGAATCGTACCACACCCCATCACGCGGCTCGTATCCTTCTATCGAACCGTAGCTCATCCGTTGAGTGAAGTTGGCGTCGGGGTAGAACGTCTTTCGCACCTCCATCTCCATCAGCGCGGCCATGAACTCCCGTTCACCGCGGAATATCTCCTCGTAAGCGTTCATCATTTGCGACGATATATCGTAACCCGTACCCGAGGCAGAGAGGGCAAGCTCCATGGCTGGGTCTTGGGTGAGTAACCCCACGTCGGTAGCCTTAAGGAGCACCAAAAGCTCTTCGAGAGAAGTAAAACGGGTATTGGAAAAAAGCCATTCGGCATACCGTTCATAATCGCCGTTAAACTTCTCCCGGATGGTCCCATAAATGTCGGGATGAAGTTCTGCCGGTACCCTCTCGGCGTATAGCTGCATTAGTACGGGCAACACCTGCCTGTCCAATCCCGGTTCGTAATTCTTGTAAGATTCTATAAGGCGATCGTTGATGAATGCCTGCCTTTCCCCTTCCGATGCGTCGGTATCAAAATGAAGGATGGCATTGGCAAAGCGGATAAGCTCGATACCGTACTCGAACACTTCCACGAAGTAAGTCATGTGGCGGGCCATTTCGTCGGAGCGGGTGTAGGCCTCCTCTAGCGTGGGCAGCGTGTGGCCATACTTCGCCGTTCTTGTTGAATCGCTTTGTATCCACTCCCGGAGCCTCGCTTCTAATTTCTCCTTTTCGGCCAGCACACCCATGTTAACAATAGCTTCGTTCATGCCCATGGAGTTCTTCCAATAGTTCGAGCTGCTTGCGTACTTACTGGCGTACTTGATGCGAATGGTGTCGTTAGAGGTCATAGCTTCCCGCCAGATAGCCTGTTTCGCAGCACGTACCTCTACACGAGGTTGGTTCTCAGACTTCATCCGTTGGCGAATAGCCCAAGAGGAGGCATAACGCTGAGTGCTACCAGGGAAGCCGACCGTCATCACGTAATCCCCATCCCGCACCCCCGAGAGAGAAACAGGCACCACGTGCTTAGGCATATATGGCACATTCTCGTCGCTGTAATCCGCCGGTTTGTTCCCCTTCCCGGCGTACACGCGAAACACCGCGAAGTCGCCCGTATGGCGGGGCCACATCCAGTTATCGGTATCACCACCGAACTTGCCAATCGACGTGGGCGGTGCTAACACGAGGCGCACGTCACGGAACAGGTCATACAGTATTACGTAATACCGATTACCCGCGAAGAAAGGAACCACTTGTGCATGGGTGAACGGATCGTTTTCATACTCCTTGATGAGCTCGTTAGAGAGAGAGTCGATGGTCAGCTCGCGTTGAATTTCGCTCAACACCGATGGCAAGTGAGGGATAAACCGGTCGGTCACCTCTTCCATGGATCGTAGGAACGATACGGTAAGCCCATCCACGGGCAACTCTTCCGACTGATTTTGAGCGACAAACCCATCCTTCAAGTAGTTCCGTTCCACAGAGCTCAACTTCTGGATGGCATCATACCCACAATGATGGTTGGTGAAAATCATCCCCTGCTTGGATACAACCACACCGGAGCAGCCTCCCCCGAAAATCACGACTGCATCCTTAAGCGACGAGGTTTCCTCATCGTAAAGGTTGCTCACCGGGAAGCGAAAGCCCAACTCCTGCATCCGGGCCACGTTTTGTGCGTTCAGCTCCTTTAACAGCCACATCCCCTCATCAGCCTTCGCGATGAAACAGGCTCCCGCTACCGCTATACATAAAAGTAGTCTCTTCATAACAATCCTCATTAAACCTAACCAGCGTTTTATACCGTCAATTTAGTTCTCATCTATTTCTTATCTTCACGTTTTGCTTAACAAATAACGTCTTCTATGCTATCAATCAATCCTTTAAGCGTTACCTCCAACTTGATTACCGGAACCGCCATGTCCTATTCTTATTATCAATCCCTTAAGCCCCGGATCTTTAGCAACCACGATAACCACGTACACCGCGATAAGCAGCGTGTTGAGCAGCAACCGTGACCATAGGGCATCCACCTGTCGGTACACGAGCGCGATTCCGGCAAACAGTATCATCGCCAGGAAAAACGAAAGGGAGGCAGACTTCAAGTTATAGGGAATGGGGTAATGCTTCTGTCCTAGGAAATAGGAGGAGAGCATCATGGCAAGGTTGGCGAAGAACGATGCCCAGGCACAAGCCATGTAGCCGTGCCGAGGAATAAATAATATATTGATAAGCAGGGTGATGGCAAGTCCAAAGAGCGACATATAGGCGCCCCACCTCGTCTGGTCGGTCAGCTTGTACCAGAGCGACAGGTTGAAGTAGATCCCGAAGAAGAGCTCTCCAAGGAGGACGATGGGGACCACCTTCAAGCCAACATGGTATCGTTCGGGAAGAAGATACTTGATAATATCGATGTAGCCGGTGGTGAGCAGGAAGATGAGCAACCCGAATAGGATGAAGTAACGGGTCGCATCGCTGAACGACTGGCGATCGTTCGAATCTTCCCGGTTTCGCGCGAAGATAAACGGCTCAAAGGCATATCGGAAAGCTTGGGTGAACATCACCATGATGACAGCGATCTTGAAGTTTTGGCCGTAAATGCCCAGCTCGTGGAACGCGTTGACCTTATCGGGGTGGGCATCGGGGAAGAGCCAGGGGAAGACGATCTTGTCAACCGTTTGGTTCAGGATACCGGCTATCCCCAAGATCAAAATGGGGAAAGAGTACTTCAACATCTGCCGGAGCAGCGTTTTATCAAACGTGAACTTGATCCGCAGTTCGGGGGAGACCAGCAGGAACTGGATCACCGACGCCGCGAGGTTGGATATCAGGATGTAATCGATCCCCTTATCCAGCGTGAACCACGAGAAGGCATCGGGAAACTGAGCCTGCAGCCAGGGGCAAGCGAGAAAGAAAAAGAGATTGAAGAGGATGGTAAGCACCACGTTCAACACCTTGATGGTGGCAAACCGTATAGGGCGTTGCTTGAAGCGAAGGTTGGCAAACGGGATGGATGCCAGCACGTCGATGCAAAGAATGAGCACCATCATAAGCAGGTAACGTGGTTTCATGGCCGTGCCGCCCAGCGCGAACGCGACCGGCTTTAGGAAAGCCATGGAGATAAGGAAAAAGAGAAGCGTGGTGCTGGCGATGCTGATAAAGGTGGTGGAAAAAACCTTTATCGGGTTGTCATCCTTGTTGGCGTAACGGAAGAAACCGGTCTCCATACCGTAGGTCAGGATCACCTGCAGAAGGGCCACCCACGCGTAAAAATTGGTGAGCACGCCAATATCTTTTATCTCCGGCAGGGCAAATGCCCAGTAAAGCGATAGCAACCAACTCAATAACCGGGGAAGCGCACTCCCTATCCCGTAATAAAGGGTCTCCTTTGCCAACGTTTTCATTCCTCCTGCCATGCTCATTCGAGATATGTTATCACGCGCCTTTCGCTGAAATCGGGTCAACACGATCTTCCACAATAAAACCGTAATAAAGAACACGTTTCATCATCGCCTCAAATATCAAGCCGACACGATCTTCTACGGTAAAAAAGTAACGGGGTACGCGATAAGTACACGCCCGCGACGTTCGCGAAGATAGCATTTTTACGGGTATATTTGAGTGGGCAAGGCGAAAAGATCAAAAAAAAGTGTTTACTTTGTAGGTTGAAACATTCAAGCGATTTATAAACTATTTTATACGCGTGTTGTTTGCCATGAACGGCCAATCAACATGCCATTCAGCAACTATGGTACAAGACGACGTTTTCAAGAAACTGGTTTCGCATTGTAAAGAGTATGGATTCGTATTCCAATCGAGCGAGATATACGACGGGTTAGGCGCCGTGTACGACTACGGGCAGATGGGCGTAGAGCTCAAAAACAACCTGAAAAAATACTGGTGGGACAGCATGATAATGTTGAACGAAAACATCGTGGGAATCGATTCCGCCATCTTTATGCACCCTACTATCTGGAAGGCATCGGGACACGTGGACGCTTTTAACGACCCGCTTATAGATAACCGTGACAGCAAGAAGCGATATCGTGCCGATGTATTGATCGAGGAGCATTTAGCCAAGCTTGATGAGAAAACCGACAAAGAAGTGCAGAAGGCGGCAAAACGGTTTGGCGACGCGTTCAACGAAACGATGTACCGCGAAACCAACCCAAGGGTGCTGAGGTACCAGCAAGAGCGGGACGACGTACACGCCCGATACGTTAAGGCGATGAACGATAACGACTTGAACGAGATGCGACAAATCATTGTCGATTGCGGGATTGCCTGCCCGGTAAGTGGCTCTCGCGATTGGACGGAGGTGAGGCAGTTCAACCTGATGTTCTCGACCGAGATGGGCTCCACGGCCGACGGTGCAATGAAGGTGTACCTTCGCCCCGAAACAGCTCAGGGAATCTTCGTCAACTTCCTGAACGTGCAGAAAACCGGGCGCATGAAAGTGCCCTTCGGGATCGCACAGATCGGGAAGGCTTTTCGTAACGAGATCGTAGCCCGGCAGTTTATCTTCCGGACAAGGGAGTTCGAGCAGATGGAGATGCAGTTCTTCGTCACACCCGGTGAGGAGCTAGAGTGGTTCGAGTACTGGAAGAACGAACGCATGAAGTGGCACCAGGCCTTGGGCTTCGGGAAAGAGAAATACCGTTTCCACGATCACGACAAGCTGGCGCACTACGCGAACGCGGCGACCGACATCGAGTACGAGATGCCGTTCGGCTTTAAAGAGGTAGAAGGGATTCACTCCCGCACCGGGTTTGACCTAAGCCAGCACGAAAAGTTCTCCGGGAAGAAGATGCAGTATTACGACCCCGAGTTGGGAGAATCGTACATCCCATACGTGGTAGAAACTTCCATCGGTCTCGACAGGATGTTCCTCTCGGTGATATCGGCCTCCTACCAGGAAGAGATCCTGGAGGGAGGAGAGACCCGCGTGCTGCTCAAGCTGCCCCCCGCCCTGGCACCGGTAAAATTGGCCGTACTCCCGTTAATCCGGAAAGACGGGCTACCGGAAAAAGCACGGGCAATCGTGGACGAGCTCAAATTCAGTTTCACCTGCCAGTACGACGAGAAAGACAGTATTGGAAAGCGGTACCGCCGACAGGACGCCATCGGCACCCCCTGCTGCGTTACCATCGACCATCAAACGCTGGAAGATAACAAGGTAACCGTCCGCGACCGGGACACGATGGAACAGGAAAGGGTCCCCATCAACTCGCTGCAGCGGAATATTGCCGAAAAGACAGATATGAGGCAGTTACTGAAACAATTAACCCGATAAAAAACCATACGATGAAACTACGAATACCACTGTTTATAGTGCTTTGCATGCTCTTCTCGCTCGCCGCTTGCGATAAAGACGAATCGAAAGACGACCCCTGGAGGCTTGATAACGAGGCGCAATTTGTAAAGATTTCAGCCAACACGGACTATACCCGGCTAGTCTCTTTTTCAAACAGGGGATACATCATGTACAAGGAGTTGGAAGAGGGCGACGGGGCAACCCCGCTCTTTACCGACCAGGTAAAGGTGCATTATTCGGGGTGGTACAAGTACGACTGGGAGAAACCCGACACGTATAGCGACGATAAGGGGAACGTGATCACCAACAAGATCATTTTCGATTCCACGGAGAACCGGAACAACATCCCCAGCACGTTTTCAGTGAACCCCAATGCGAGAACGGGTGTCGGGGTCATCGATGGTTTCTCCACCGCTTTGCAACATATGCAGGTGGGCGATAAATGGGAGGTCTGGATCCCTTGGGGATTGGGATACGGAGAAAAGGGGTACGGGAACTCTATCCCAGGGTACACCACTTTGGTGTTCGAAATCAAACTGATCGAAATCGTGGAGTGATCACGAAACGATAGCCATGAAAAAACTTGCTCGCTACCTGCTCTTACCCCTCTTGGTATGCCTCCTCCCTCGCCTGGCGTATCCCCAAAGCTTGCTGCAGCGCTTCATAGATCACCCGGCTCTGAAACATGCATCGGTGGGGATCTCTGTGGTGGAACTGGAAAGCGGAAAGAGCATTGTGAACCACGATGCGGAAAAATCACTCACGCCCGCATCTTTGCTCAAGCTCATCACCACGGCCACGGCGTTAGAAATGCTTGGTGAGAATTACCGTTACAAGACGAAAATTGCCATGGATGCGAACGATCCTTCACGTATCCTTGTTTTGGGAGGTGGCGATCCAACGCTGGGAAGTGAGGTGTTCCCCGAAAACCCGTACACTTTCTTTATCAACGGGGTGAAAGCCTTAACAAGGAGTTTGCCAACAGGTAGGGAGTACGCCATCCTCGTTGTAGATAACCTATTCGGGTACGATGGCATCTCACCGGAATGGACCTGGATTGATATCGGCAATTATTACGCGGCAGGGGCGTACGGCATCAGCATCTTCGATAACAATTACAAGTTGGTGTTCAACACCATGGATAGAAAGAGTCAACCGAAAATCCTGCGTACGGAGCCGGAGATCAAAGGGCTGACCTTCCAAAACTCCCTCACGCTGAACGACACGGGACGGGATAACGGTTATATCTACGGGGTACCCTTCAGTTACGAAAAAGAGCTGAGAGGTGATATTCCGTCCGGCAGGAGCGAATTCGCCATTAAAGGGGATATTCCCGACCCAGGGCGACTGGTGGGTGAAACGCTCGGGGAGTACCTGAATCAAGCAGGATATCAAGTCGGAGCCATCGAAACGACCCGGCAAGACCACCTCTCTCGGAGCAGTACGAACGAGCAGAAACCACCCTACCGGGTGGGTAACGTGCTGTTTACCCTTGTTTCAAGGCCGTTAAAAGAGATTATCAGGGAGGTGAACGTGGAGAGCAATAACCATTACGCGGAGCACCTGATCCGGACTATCGGTCGCCATGCCAATAGCGATATATACACCAATGCCTTGACAGAAGGGGTCGATTTCAGCGTGAGCCATTGGAAGGATAAGGGGATAGATCCCTCCCCACTAACCATGCATGATGGAAGCGGACTGGCACCTCAAAACGCGGTGAGTGCAAGGTTCTTAACCGATATGCTGGTTTACATGTATAACCGGAGCAATAATTCCAATGCTTTCTTTAACTCGCTGCCCAAGGCGGGGCAAGAGGGAACCCTAAAGAACTTTTTACGTGACACCCGGCTCACTGGCAAGGTTACGGCCAAAAGTGGTAGCATCGGGGGTGTACAGTGCTTTGCGGGCTATCTCATCGATGGAGAGAAAAAGTACGCGTTTACCGTGATGGTAAACAAGTTCAACGGTACGCGAAACGAGGTAAGAAAGGCTATTGAGCAGTTTCTGTTGGGGCTGTAATATAAGGTTCATCGGGCCAAAATGATCAAGGTTGTAACCATTAACAAAAGACCATCACGTGCGTTACGTGATGGTCTTTTGTTTAAATGAATCCCTTTATCAGAACTTGAATCCTATCGATAGGTAAGCGCTCTGATTTTTGAGGGTCGCATTGTCGCTTCTGGCGATATTAACCAGCCCCATGTCCCAGCCTAGGTCGACCAGGAAAGAACCGAGTTCGGCACCTACACCAAGACCCAGCCCGGCATCAAAAGGCTTGAAGCCGTTGTCACCAAAGACATCTACCCCTTTCGATTCCACCGACTTATCGGAAATGGAAAGCTTCACGTTTGATTTGCCCCCCACCCCGTAAGCGGCATAAGGACCAGCATGCAGCACAACACGCGTTCCAGGGGTAACCGCGATCTTATAAGCGTAATGCACCGGAACCTGTAGGTACATCGGGTTAACGGTCACTTCGCCTGAGATGCTTCCAAACGACCCTTTGTACTGTGACCCCTTAGTCAAGAACAAAAGTCCCGTCTGGACCGCGCTATTGTAGCCAATCTCAAAATCGGCAAGCAACCCCACGTTAAAGCCAATCTTCACGTTTTTGTCGCTCAACTCATCGCCATAGTAGTTGGACATGGTCATGCCACCTTTTACTCCAAAGTTTAACTGAGCGCTGGCAGATACGGCCACGGCAAGCATGGCAACGACAAAAGTTGATCTCATTTTTTTCATAATTCAGTTGTTTTAGTTAAATAATGGTTTAGTTACATGTTACTTTGTATGAAGAGATCTCTTCAATATAGAAACGGGTCTTACGACCCGTACCCTCCTTGTTCTTCATCGTGCTCTTCCTCTTGGACTTGAACCAAGGACCCCCTGATTAACAGTCAGGTGCTCTAACCAACTGAGCTAAGGAAGAATATTTTGCTCACCACCTTCGCTCTTCCTCTTGGACTTGAACCAAGGACCCCCTGATTAACAGTCAGGTGCTCTAACCAACTGAGCTAAGGAAGAGTGTTGGCTCCCTATGGAAAGCGATGCAAAAGTAGTATAAATTTCCGAACTATCCAACAGCTCCCTGAAAAAAGTACGTTAAACATTTTCACGGGAGTAGGACGGGATTACCCTTTTAAAAGAGACAACGTTTCCCGTACCACGTTCACGCCTTCGCGTGAAAGATTTATCCAATGAATCTTCTTGTCTCGCCGAAACCAAGAGAGCTGCTTTCGCGCGTAATTGCGGGAGTGCTGCTTGATCTTGTTGATGGCGAACTCGAGGGTACACTTCCCCTCGAAGTGGACGAACAGCTCCTTGTACCCTACCGTATTCAACGCGTTCAGGTGCCGCATGGGAAAGAAACCCCACGCCTCCTCCACCAGCCCGTCGTCCACCATCTGTTCGACCCGCCGGTTAATGCGGTCATACAGCTCCGCCCGGTCACGCGTGAACCCCACCTTAACAATTCGGAACGGCCGTTCCTTCCGCGGGTTGGTACGTAACGAAGAGTAGGGCTTCCCCGTCATCAGGCAGATCTCCAGGGCGTGAATCACCCGCTTGGAGTTTTTCAAATCTACCTCGTTATAAAAAGCGGGATCCAAAATCTTTAGCTGCTGGCGGATGGGGGCGAGTCCCTCCCGGCGGTACAACGCCTGCAAGTCGCTTCTCAACGTCTCGTCAATGTTGGGGATTTCATCGATACCGTCGCAGACGGCATCGATGTACATCATGGATCCGCCCGACATGATGACCACCGGGTGTTCCTGATGGAGTGTGGCGAGTAGCGACAACACCTCCCGCTCGAAGTCGCTCGCACTGTAGTAGTCGGTTGGAGCAAGGATTCCCACGAAGTGGTGTGGCACGCGTTGCATCTGCTCAGATGTGGGTGCCGCGGTGCCGATAGAGAGGCCACGGTACAGTTGCCGCGAATCGGCCGAAATAATAGGGCATCGTAACGCTTCAGCGATGGATAGGCTCCAGTCAGTCTTTCCCACCCCGGTAGGCCCAAGCAGCACGAGAAGGGTTTTCATTGTTGCGAAGGGGTCAATCGAACATCTAGGTAGCCATCAATAAAGGTCGTCCAACGCTTCAAAACCATCGGCATCCAGCTCATCGAGGTCGAAGCTCTCGTCACCGTACAGGATCTCCTCGGTATCAATGATGATATTGATCGGCAACACCTCTTCAGACTCCATGATCTGAACAGGGGCTTGACCGGTTGAGAGCGTGCAGACGGGCGATTCCAAGTTCTTCCCCGGGATAATCTCGGAAAGCTCAATGAAAAGGGCTCGCTCGGTGAGGTAGTCAAACACGAACATGAGTTTTTGCTTCTCGTCCTCCAAGTGATCGCTCAACACGCTGTTTTCCATCGTGTATGCATCTTCATCGGAGTAGGTATCCATCTCCACGAGAGTGATCTCCAGTTTCTTGCGCCACTTGTTATCACAAAGGTAAAACGAGGCCATCTCCTTGTTGCTGAAACCGGTGCAGTCTAAAATCGCCTTGTAAAAATCAAAGAAAGTGGCATCGGCGTCCAGTTCAATCGCCCTTTTGAAGTCGTCCACCTCATCGGATAAGATTAGAAACTTGAATATCATCGTAACGGCTGTTTTTACTATTAAAATTCAAAGGTAACAAAAAGTTTTATATTTCACCCGCTTGGATATAGGGAGAAAATCACCTATTTTTGTTTTTGAATTGGTAATCAATAAAAATGTATGGCGCTCAAGCAACAACAGGAATTGAAACAGGTTCAACGGCTATCACCCTTGCAGATGCAGGTGATAAAGCTGGTGGAGTTAAACACTGTTGAGGTCGAAGATCGCGTTAAGCAGGAACTGGAGGATAACCCGGCATTAGAAGCCGCTGAAAATGAGTTTTATAACGAGAGCGATGAACTCTACAACGAGGAGGACGACCAAAACGAGAACGAAAGGGAGGTGATGTTGGAAGAGGATATCATCCTGGGGGATTACTTCTCGGAGGACGATATCCCTGATTACCGGCTTAACACGCCGACGAGCCGAACAAGCGAGCCCAGCTTTATAGAAACAGGGAACTTCGATGAAAAGTCGCTTAGCGAGTCGCTCATGGAACAGATTGGACTGCTCAAGCTCGACGCCCGAAAGCAGCTTATCGCCGAGTACATCATTGGTAACCTTGATGAGAACGGCTACTTGGAGAGGGACCTGCAAGCGATCTCGAACGACCTCCTGTTCCAACAGCAATTAGAGGTATCACCCTTGCAACTGGAAGACGTGCTGTACGAAATTCAAGACCTAGACCCCGCGGGTGTGGGTGCACGCGACTTGCAGGAATGCCTTCTCCTGCAACTTCATCGATTGAAGAGCAACCCGCCTATAGAACGCGCGATAGAGATGGTTGCCGACTACTTCGAAGAGTTCTCCCGAAAGCATTACGATAAGATCATGCGGCAGATGAATATCGGTGAAGATGAGCTGCGTGAAGCCATCAAAGAGGTGGTCTCACTCAACCCCAAGCCGGGCTATGCAGTGGGCGGGAAGATGCAAACCGCGATGAACAAGATCACCCCTGATTTCCTTGTCGAATCGTACAACGGTGAAATCACCATACAACTGAATAACAGCAATATCCCTACATTAAAGGTGAACCGCACCTTCTCGGAAATGTTGAAAGGGTACAGCGATAACAAGGAGAGCATGTCGTCGGACGACAAGCAGGCGATGCTCTTCATGAAGCAAAAAGTGGACTCGGCTAAATGGTTCATCGACGCGATGAGGCAGCGGCAAAACACCTTGCAACGTACCATGGAAACGATCGTGAGCATCCAGTACGACTTTTTCCTTACCGAGGATGAGGCCTCACTCAAGCCGATGATCTTGAAGGACGTGGCGGAACGAACCGGGTTCGACATCTCCACCATCTCAAGAGTAAGCAACAGCAAATACGTGCAGACGAACGGCGGCGTCTACCCATTGAAATTCTTCTTCTCAGAGGCGATGCAAACGAGCGACGGCGAAGACATCTCATCAAGGGAAATAAAAGCAGTGCTAAAAGAGTGCGTGGAGGGGGAAGACCCGGGCAAGCCCTATACGGACGAGCAACTTACCCAGCTTTTAAACGAGAGGGGGTACATTATCGCTCGGCGTACGGTTGCCAAATACCGCGAACAATTGAACATACCTGTCGCTCGTTTGAGAAAAAAAATATAACTTTGCACATTCATCGCGACGTTTACCGTGGCAGTCATTTATAAACGCTATTTCTAACTTCGGTTGCAACGTTGTCAGTCATAGATAAGGATATAAAGCAGGATGAAGAAGTCGATAGCTCATGTAATCTCCATCGTTTTTCAGCCCCTCTTAATGCCTACTTACGGGGTAATGCTGCTTTTCGTGTACACCTACTTTGGCGTGATGTACACCCAACGGTTCTGGTTGATAGTTGCTCCCGTCTTCCTTTTCTCGTTTGTAATCCCGGCCATCCTTATAGGCATGCTTTATCGAATGGGGCTGGTCTCTGACCTTTCTATCAAGGTGAGGCGGCAACGGTTTTTTCCTTACCTGGTCACCTTGCTCTCGTACGGTGCGATGGCGATTTTCTACTATAGGATGCAGATGCCCACCTGGTTCCTGATGATGATAGCCGCCCCGATCGCCATCTTGATTATTGCTACCCTGATCACCTTAGCTTGGAAGATCAGCGCACACATGTTTGGCATCGGGGGACTTATCGGGGGAGCCATGTCAGTTAGTTATTTCGTGGAGCGCTGCAACCCCTATTACATGTTCATGGGTTTGTTCATCTTGGCGGGGATAATCGGTTCGTCACGCATCATACTTAAGCACCACAACCTTTCGCAAGTAAACGTTGGTTTTCTACTCGGCTTCATTGTCTCGTTCGCCTTCGTCTGGATGGGAGTCAAATAAGCGACGACCACGTCCAAGCATTTTGAGAAACGGGAATAAAGTTGTATTTTTACCACGTGGGACAGCGATGGAAGGGAGGACAATTATCGCCGAAAACGGATACAATAAGAGAGCTAAATGCGATAAGCCAATTTTAAAATTTGAATGAATATGAAATTTCCTGAAAATTTAAAGTATTCTTCCGATCACGAATGGGTGAGAGTGGAAGGGAGTGAAGCATACGTGGGCATTACCGATTTTGCACAGGACGAATTGGGTGATATCGTTTACGTTGATGTTAGTAGCGAAGGCGAAACCTTGGAGAAGGGCGAAGTATTTGGAAGCATCGAGGCGGTGAAAACCGTGTCTGACCTGTTGATGCCGGTCGGTGGGGAGGTGCTAGAGTTGAATGCCGAGCTTGACGATGCCCCTGATTTGGTCAACAAGGACCCGTATGGTGAAGGGTGGATCATCAAGGTAGCCATAGATGATGCAGAGGAGCTGTCCAACCTGATGACGGCAGCAGAGTACAAGGAATTCATCGGAAAGTAAACAACACTCATGAAACCTGTTATTAGCATCATCATGGGCAGCACTTCGGATTTGCCCGTGATGGAGAAGGCTGCCCATTTCCTTAACGAGATGGAAGTGCCGTTTGAGATGAATGCGCTTTCGGCGCACCGCACCCCGGAAGAGGTGGAACGGTTCGCGAAAAACGCCAAGAAGAAAGGTATCAAAGTGATTATCGCCGCCGCGGGGATGGCTGCTCACCTACCGGGGATTATCGCCTCCATGACCCCGCTGCCGGTAATTGGCGTACCGATAAACGCATCGCTCGAGGGTTTGGACGCGCTGCTCGCGATCGTCCAAATGCCCCCGGGAATACCGGTGGCAACGGTCGGTATTAACGGGGCCCTCAACGCGGCCATACTGGCACTGCAGATAATCGCCGCGGACGATAAATCCCTGCAGGTCAAACTCAATAAGTACAAGGAGGGATTGAAAACGAAGGTGAAGCAGGCCAACAAAGAGCTTGCTTCCGTCTCCTATCTATACAAGACAAATTAAACTATCGCGAAACAACCGTATGAAAAAGATACTTTATATGTTAACAGCAGCTCTCACGCTGATCGCCTGCAACAACGCGGGCAAGCAAACGCCAGTGGACGACGGGATCGATTACGCCACGTTCGAGTACAAGGTGGACCGGTTTGCCGATATCGAAATACTTCGCTACCCGGTACCGGGATTCAACGCCTTAACGCTTCAACAAAAAGAGCTGGTGTACTACCTCTCGCAAGCTGCCCTCGAGGGACGCGACATCTTGTGGGACCAACACAACCGGTACAACCTCACCATCCGCCGCGTGTGCGAAGGACTGTACGAGAACTACATGGGGGATAAATCGACCGAGAACTGGAAGCTGTTCGAGACCTACCTGAAACAGATATGGATGGCCAACGGCATCCATCACCACTACTCGGAAGACAAGATAATGCCGGGATTCCCCCAGGACTACTTCGTTTCCCTCGTCAAGAGCGTGGACCCGGGACGCATGCCTTTCCGCGACGGGATGGCAGCCGACGAGACGCTGAAAGAGATACTGCCGGTGATGTTCGACCCCAACGTGATGCCCAAGCGGATGAACCAGGCAGCCGGCGCGGACATCGTGGCCACCTCCGCCGTGAACTTCTACGAGGGGGTTACCCAGAAAGAGGTGGAGGCATTCTACAACGCCATGAAAGATCCCAACGACAACACGCCGGTTTCCTACGGCCTCAACAGCAAGGTGGTGAAGGAAAACGGGCAGGTGACCGAACAGGTCTGGAAGCTGGGTGGCATGTACGACAAGGCCATCGAAAGGATCATCGGTTGGCTGGAAAAGGCGGAAGCGGTGGCTGAGAACAACCAGCAAAAGGAGATTATCCGCGCGCTCATCAGCTTCTACCAGACGGGCGACCTGGAAACATTTGACGATTACTCGGTGAAGTGGGTAAAAGATACCGATTCGCGGATTGACTTTATCAACGGGTTCATCGAAACCTACACCGATCCGCTGGGATTGAAGGGATCATGGGAGGCACTGGTGAACTTCAAGAGCCTGGAGGCCTCGGAGCGCACCCGCGTAATCAGCGAGAACGCGCAGTGGTTCGAAGACAACTCACCCATCGATGAGCGCTTCAAGAAGGAGGAGGTGAAAGGGGTGTCGGCCAAAGTGATCACCGCGGCCATTCTTGGCGGAGACACTTACCCCGCTACGCCCATCGGTATCAACTTGCCCAATGCCGACTGGATACGCCGGGATCACGGCTCTAAGTCGGTCACCATCGATAACATCACCTTCGCGTACGCCAAAGCGGCCGAAGGAAACGGCTTTAGGGAGGAGTTCATGTGGAGCGACACGGAGCGGGAGCGGGCTAAGCAATATGGCACGGTGACCGACAACATTCATACCGACCTGCACGAATGCCTCGGGCACGGTTCGGGTAAGCTGCTTCCCGGGGTAGACGGCGATGCGCTGAAAGCGTACGGCTCGCCGCTGGAAGAGACGAGGGCCGACCTGTTCGCGCTTTACTACCTGGCTGACCCGAAAATGGTGGAACTGGGACTACTGCCGGACGAAGAGGCGTATAAAACGGAGTACTATTCTTACGTCATGAACGGCGCGATGACACAACTGACCCGCATACAGCCGGGGAAAGATATCGAACAGGCGCATATGCGTAACCGGGCGCTGATCTCCAACTGGGTAATCGAGAAAGGGGCGGACGAAAACGTGGTGTCCATGCAAAAACGGGACGATAAGACCTACGTGGTCGTCAACGATTACGAAAAGCTGCGCCTGCTGTTCGGTGAGCTGCTGACGGAGGTACAGCGGATCAAGTCGGAAGGCGACTTCGAAGCCGGGAAGAACCTGGTGGAAACCTACGCGGTAAAGGTCGACCCAACCCTGCACCAGGAGGTGCTGACACGTTACGAGGCGCTGAACATCGCCCCCTACAAGGGGTTCGTGAACCCGGTATACAAGCTGGTGACCGACGAAAAAGGGAAGGTCACGGACGTGACCGTTTCGTACGACGAGAATTACGCGGACCAGCAGATGCGCTACTCACGACAATACTCGGTGCTGCCGCTCAATAATTAGCATGACCTACCCGGAGACGCTGGAGTACCTGTACAGCCAGATGCCAGAGTACCAATGGATTGGTCACAAGGCATACAAGGAGGGGCTGGACAATAGCCTCGCGCTGGACGGGATATTCAACCACCCGCATTACCGGTTCAAGAGCATCCACGTGGGAGGGACCAACGGCAAGGGTTCTGTCTCCCACCTGTTGGCTGCCATCTTGCAGGAGGCAGGCTACCGGGTGGGGCTCTACACCTCACCTCACCTGATCGACTTTCGGGAACGGATCAAGGTGAACGGGCGGATGATCCCCGAGGAGTACGTGGTGGAGTTCGTGGATAGGTACAAAGCACTTTTCGAGCCGGTGATGCCCTCATTCTTCGAGCTGACCATGGCGATGGCGTTTCTCTATTTCGCCGAACAGGCGGTAGAGGTAGCCGTGGTGGAAGTGGGACTGGGTGGTCGGCTCGATAGCACCAACATCATCTCTCCCGACTTAAGCGTGATTACCAATATCGGGCGGGACCACGTGAAGATATTGGGGAACAGCCTCCCCGAGATAGCTGCCGAGAAAGCGGGGATTATCAAGCCCCACACCCCTGTGCTGATCGGTGAGGCGGGAAACAGCGATGTCGAGCGGGTATTTACTGAAAAAGCCGCCTCGCTCAACGCGCCCCTCTTCTTCGCGGAACGAAAGCGGGCAGACTTTATTGCCATGCGAAAAGAGGCGAACTCTACCGTAGAACGGCAAACCGACTTCACCAAGAGGCAACTGATCGGCTCCAGGACAGAACTGCCCCCTCCTCCCACCATAAAACAAAATCAGTCTCACTGGCTGTTTCACGCCAATGGGTACCCACCCTTCACCAGCCAATTGAACGGCTGGGCACAAGACAAGAACGCGCGAACAGTATTAACGGCAGTGGACCTGCTTCTCGAAAAAGGGTATACAATACCACGGGAAGCGGTACTTATCGGGTTCGCCCGCGTAGTTGACACCACCGGGCTGATGGGACGGTGGCAATCTTTGCAGTCGTCACCCTCTTCACCACGAACCATCTGCGACATCGCGCACAACGCCCACGGCATCCGCCACGTGGCCGAACAGTTACGGTCGGAGCCATATGACCATCTCCATATCGTGTTCGGGATGGCCAACGATAAAGAGGTGGATGCTGTCCTCTCTCTCCTGCCAAAGGAGGCTACCTACTATTTCACCCGGGCGACAATCGATCGGGCGCTCAACGAAGAGGAGCTGGCTACCAAGGCGACCGCGCATGGGCTGAAAGGCCTCACCTACCCCACCGTTCCCGACGCGGTTAACGCGGCACGAAAAAACGCCGACAAAGAGAGAGACCTCCTCTTTATCAGCGGTAGTGCCTTTATCGTCGCGGAAGCGCTTTCGTTACTAACCGTATTATCAAATTAGAACGATCCTAAAGACCGCCATTGTGTTCCTGCATATGAGCTTGTCGCGTGTATTACCAGATTAACACGATCCGGAAGTTGTAATCAAAAACGTACCGATCGTCCCTGTACACGTCGGAGGGCTGAATGAAAAAAGCCACGATGGGATCAACCACCCCATTCACCTTATACTGAACATCATAACTGATAGTGTAGGTGTAGATGTAGGTAACCTCCCCGTTATCGTTCGTCTCGTAATAGGTATGAACATAGGGAAGCAATTTTTGCACTTCACTGTAGTTTTGCTCGCCTAAAAACAGGTAACCAATATTCGCACCGTTCTCGTAGATAAATTCCGTCAATTCAGGTAAATCACAGATGGCGAAGTAGTGCTTCACATCATCATCCCACTGCCAGTCGCTCTTTCTCACGGTGATATTGACAATACTCCACTGGGTGAACTCAAGCTTTTCGTTGTTTTGTCGCAACGCCTCCTCGATCATCCTTCGCACATCATGCTCAGAGAGGTAATCGTCATTGGCACAAGAGTAGCTAACCAGCAGCAACATGGCAAACAGCAGGGAGGCCAAGAGTGGTTTGGTAATTTTCTGTATCATATCAGTTAGTTTTTAATCGGATTACGGTAATATGACTCGAAAACATCTCGAGCGTTTAACGGAAATGCCAAAAAAAGGGTATATTCGCGTCACAGGCAAGGAAAGGGTAAAGCAAGCTTTCATGTTCACGGGCATTTCTGTTCACATCCATTCCTGCTTTCAAGGCGAAGATGTCAGCCATAGTTGAATAACTAACAACCAATCAATATGATTCAATACCTCGATTTACTGCGACGTGTCCTTGATGAAGGCGTGAAGAAAGAAGACCGCACCGGCACGGGCACCATCAGCATTTTTGGTCACCAAAGTCGCTACCGGATGAGCGACGGCTTCCCGGTACTCACGACCAAGAAGTTACACCTAAAGTCGATCATTCACGAGCTGCTTTGGTTCCTGAACGGTGACACCAACATTAAGTACCTGAACGACAACGGGGTACGTATTTGGAACGAGTGGGCGGACGAAGATGGTGACCTGGGCCATATCTACGGGTATCAATGGCGTTCCTGGCCGGACTATAACGGGGGCAGCATCGACCAGATATCGCGCACCGTGGAGGCGATTAAAAACAACCCAGGTTCACGGCGAATTATCGTCAGCTCGTGGAACGTGGCCGACCTGCCAAACATGAACCTCCCGCCCTGCCACGCTTTTTTCCAGTTCTACGTGGCCGATGGCAAACTGAGCCTGCAACTCTACCAACGCAGCGCCGATATCTTCTTGGGTGTGCCATTTAATATCGCTTCGTACGCCCTGCTCCTGAAGATGATGGCACAAGTGACCGGGCTGGAGGAGGGAGATTTCGTGCACACCTTTGGCGACGCGCATATCTACCTGAACCACATGGAGCAGGTGAACCTACAACTGTCGCGAACACCTAGGGCTTTACCGCGAATGAAGATCAACCCGGACGTGGAGGATATCTTTGGTTTCCGGTACGACGATTTTGAACTAATCGGATACGACCCACATCCACATATTAAAGGCGCCGTGAGCGTATGATGAATCGAAACGAAAAAAGACCCCGGGTAGCGATTATCGTCGCAGTGGACGAGCAAAACGGAATCGGCAGGAAAGGGGAACTCCTATGCCACCTCCCGGCCGACCTAAAACATTTCAAGGAGATCACGACCGGTCACGTCATCATCATGGGTAGGAAAACCTACGAGTCACTCCCGAAAGGTGCCCTGCCCAACCGAAGGAACATCGTTCTCACCTCCGATAAAAAAACGGAGGATTATCCCGGATGCATCGTGGTACGCTCCCTCGAAGAGGCGTTCGCATGTACCAACGATAAGGAGATCGCGTTCATCATTGGGGGTGAAAGGGTCTACCGTTCCTCCCTACACTTGGCCGATACGCTCTACATAACGCGCGTACACCACACTTTTGACGAGGTGGACACCTTCTTCCCGGAGGTAAACACCGATAAATGGGAGTTAGTGGAAGAAAAGAGGCACGAGAAAGACGACAAGCATGACCATAGCTTTTCGTTTCAAACGTACGTGAAAAAGCATACAAACTAAAAGCAGAAATAACCAATGGGACCATCGAAAGATCATGCGATTCTAATAGCTGATAGCGGTGCCACGAAAACCGACTGGTGCCTAATACAAGGTGGCGAGATGATTCATCGGTACAAGGGCAAAGGCATCAGTCCAGTGTTCCAAACGCGAGAGGAGATAAGGCAAGAACTCCAAGAAGGCGTGTTGCCCCAATTCAAGGAGGCAAACATACGGTCCATCCACTTTTACGGATCGGGGTGCTTACCGGAAAAAGTGCCCGTCGTAAAAGAGGCCTTAGATGCATCGTTCCCACTGAATTCCATCGAGGTACATAGCGATTTGATAGCGGCGGCTCGCGCACTTTGCGGGAACGAGCCGGGAATCGCCTGTATCATGGGTACGGGAAACAACTCGTGCGAATGGGATGGCCGCCGGGTGATTAAACAGATTCCAGCGCTCGGTTTTATTTTAGGAGATGAAGGGAGCGGAGCATCGCTAGGCAAGCAACTGCTGGCCGACGCCTTAAAAGAGCGCCTCACGAAGGGGTTGAAAGAGGCGTTGTTTGAGGAGTACCAACTCACTCCTGCTCTCGTGATCGATAAGGTGTACCGTCAACCGTTCCCCAGTCGTTTTCTGGCAAGCCTTTCGCCTTTCCTGCTCAAGCATATCGACGATCCAACGATTTATCGCATCGTCCGTGGGAGTTTCTCCGATTTTTTGGAAAGAAACGTGATGAAGTATGATTACCGAAAAAACAACGTTCATTTCGTGGGTTCCATCGCCTGGCATCACGAAACCACCCTACGGGAGGTAGCATCTGAAAAAGGGATCAAGGTAGGCAAAATCAGATCATCGCCCATGGAGGGACTGATTACATTTCATAATGAGTAACGAGGTAAACATGAAAGCAGAACATGAGTTTCATTAAAGTAACCGAGCAACCATCGCTGTACAACGACCTAGAAAAAAAGTCGATCCGCGAAATACTAACCGAAATCAACCAGGAGGATCAAAAGGTGGCACTAGCCGTACAACGGGTTATCCCGCAAATCGAAAAACTGGTCACCGGTATCGTGAGGCGAATGCGACGCGGGGGACGCCTCTTTTACATAGGGGCAGGAACCAGTGGGCGATTGGGCGTGCTAGATGCCTCCGAAATCCCACCCACTTTCGGAATGCCCAACACCTACGTCATCGGGTTAATCGCGGGCGGTGACACGGCCCTACGTAACCCGGTGGAAGCCGCTGAAGACGACCCCGAAATCGGCTGGGAGAAACTACAGGCGTACGGGATCAATCAAAACGATGTGCTGGTGGGTATCGCCGCATCGGGGACTACACCCTACGTGATCGGGGCGCTCCGTCGAGCGCATGCCGAGGGCATCCTCACGGCGGCCATCTGCTGTAACCCAGGTTCACCCGTGGCCGCGGAAGCGGAGATTAAAATTGAACCGATCGTCGGCCCCGAGTACGTTACCGGAAGTACCCGCATGAAAGCCGGCAGTGCCCAAAAAATGGTGCTTAACATGATAACAACCAGCACCATGATCAAGCTGGGAAGGGTGAAAGGGAACCGGATGGTGAACATGCAACTAACCAACCAAAAGCTAGTGGACAGAGGGACAAGGATGATCGTGGATGAACTTGGCTTATCGTACGAGCAGGCACGAAATCTATTGCTGCTTTGCGGTTCCGTGAAGGAAGCGGTAGATAGATACAAGCATGCTGATTCCCATTCATAACGCGAACAGCGCGGTAGAGTAAAACAACGAAAAAAGATGACGAAATGAAGATAGAACGAATTTCCCAAGTGGACGAGAGCACGGTGGAAGTTTTCAAGAAGCTAATGCCCCAACTGACCGGTAAGGATAAACACCCCTCGCTGGAGGAGTTGCAACGAGTGATTCAGTCGGATGAGAGGTTTCTCTTTTTCGCGACCGAAAACGGGGAGGTAATCGGAACCCTCACGCTGGTGTTTTATCAACTCCCCTCGGGACTAAAAGCGTGGATAGAGGATGTGATCGTGGATGAGCAGGCTCGCGGCAAAGGGGTAGCCACCGCGCTACTGAAGCACGCGCTTCAGGTGGCACGCGAAAAGGGTGCCCTGAAAGCCGACCTCACCTCTATGCCGTGGCGACAAGCCGCCAATAGCCTATACCAGAAGATGGGATTTGAGAAACGGGAATCTAACATGTATCGTTACCACTTTACTAATAATCAATAAGTAACGTCATAAATCACATTAATGGGAAACCACCCGTTCGGCACACCCGCGTACAACATGAATCTCAAAAACGGTTTACATAAGGCAAGCTTTCAGAAGCAAGAGACGGGGAAAAAAGTGAGGTGCCTGCTCTGTCCCCACATCTGCCTGTTGCAAGATGGTGAGCTTGGAAAGTGCTATGCCCGAAAAAACGTGGATGGCATCCTCTATTCGTTAAGTTACGAAAAGGTCTGTTCTATAGCTATTGATCCGATTGAGAAGAAACCGCTCTTTCATTTTTTCCCGGGCACTCCCATCCTGTCGCTTTCCACCGCGGGTTGTAATTTTCACTGCCTGCACTGTCAGAATAGCCACATATCGCAAGTACGCCCAGACGCTATCCCCTACCACGAACTGTCGGCTAAAGAGGTGATAGCCATCACCCTATCGCACCCATGCAAGCTAATCGCTTTCACCTACACGGAACCCACCATCTATTACGAATACATGCTCGATATAGCTAAGCTAGCGCACCAACAGGGTATCAAGACGGTTATGATCTCAAACGGTTATATCAATCGCGATCCTCTCCTGGAGCTGATTCCGTTTATTGACGCGATGAATATCGACCTGAAGTTTTTCGATAACAGCCACTACAGAAACACAACCACCGGCTCACTGAACCCGGTATTGCGAACGTTAAAAACCGTAAAGGAGAGCGGTGTCTGGCTCGAGATAACTAACCTGGTTATTCCACACCGTAACGACAGCCCGAAAGCGATTGAAGAGATGTGCGACTGGCTGGCCAACAACGGGTTTAAAGACACACCGTTGCACTTTAGTCGCTTCTACCCCACCTACAAGCTCACCGACACGCCCCCCACCCCTGTGAAAACCCTCCTGCAAGCCAAGGAGATTGCCTTGCAACACGATATTCAATATATCTATTTGGGTAATGTAGCCCACACGAAAGATGAGGACAGCTACTGCCATAACTGCGACTCGCTGTTGATCGAACGCGACAATTACGCTATCCGTGAGTATCTCCTTGAAAATGGTAAATGCTCCGATTGCGGTACGGATATTCCCGGTCGCTGGCACAACGACTAAATGATTTTTCGCCCAACCTTCGCTTGTTTATATTTTCTCTTTTCGCTTTCAAGCTCGACTGACATAAATTTTACGACCCATCACATGAGAAAGGTTATTTACAAAAAGCCCTCTTCAGAGAAAGCCGTTGAAGTGAAAGTATAGATATCGGCTTTTTTCCAGCCGTCCCAACCAATTCTTGCCTTCTCCCGTGCGCAATGCCCGAGAAACTGCTCTACGTCCCACCCCGCTTCGGTAGCAACTTGCGGAAGATAAACACCGCTCGACCACCCTTTCAACAGATAGATACCGTGCTTACCAAGAACGATCTCCGAAATATGGTCGATTTTCTTCAAGGGCGAAAGCACAGAGATCTCTATCTCTACCTCTTCCATCTCTTTAAATGAAACCGGGGGGAACCTGGGATCTTCCACCGCGGCGGAAACTGCCATCTCCCTTACGGTATTCAATAGGGGCTTATCGCTCATCATCATACCCATGCAACCCCTGAGCTTGTCACCTTTGGTGAGCGTGACAAAGGCACCGCAATGCGCCTTGATCGATTTGGAGCACTCGGAAACGGTCACCCCGCCCTCTACCGAGGCCTCCTCCCACTCTATCGCCCCTTTCGAAAAGAGACGCATGATACTTGCTCGTGCCTCCTGCAACAGGAACTTCTTATCGGTTTCGGTCACCTGAAACCCGCTATCGATTGATTGATCTTTCACCGTTTTCGTCATATCTTATACAGTGCTATTGCCCAATACCCCACCACTTCATCCAAATCGCCATAGCGCTCCTCATCACCCGAGTTGCAGTAATCTATCGCCTCATACCGGTACGTGGTATCCCCAGTCGTCATATACAACAGGGTAAGTACCGAGGTCCACCCGCAAAGGGAGGTAAACAGATTCGGAACCATCTCGCCCTGGTTTGCAGAGAGGGTCGACAACAGTTCCTCGGGTTGATTTGTGAGTATCGCATCCTTGGTAATCGCATCTACCCGGTTGGCATCGTCATAATCGGGATAGTGCGAAAAATCAGAACTGATCACGAACAGGTTTTCATCGGTCATGTAGGGCTTAAGGGCATCGGATACCACACGACAAATGTCGGGATCGGATGTCCCCAAAACTATCGGGACAATGGAAAAGTCGTTTTTAAGATGATGGTGTAGAAACGGCAATTGCACCTCGATAGAATGCTCCCCCATATGAGGTGTGTAGTTGTCTGTAAAAAGGCTTGGGTACTGTTGCAGAAGTTGTTCTGACAGCTCGGTATCCACCTTAACGTTGCCGAAAGGCATCCGATAGTCTCCCGCGAGGTAGAGGGAAGCCCCATCAAAACTGCTTCTGTGTGAAGAAGACAAGATGAAAATTCGCTTATAGGCAGCATCGGGCGACAACTGGTTAAATCCGGAGGCGGCGATTTTGCCCGAAAAAACGTAACCCGCGTGGGGCACAATCAGTGCCCTGATGTTTCCTGGCTTCCTAGCGACACTCTTTTTAAAGTATCCCTCAACCTCCCGCTTCAACTTGTGGGGATTCTCAGGATAAAACCTACCTGCCATCGCGGGTTCTCTATACCTAACGTGTTCTTTCATGTTATCGACAAGGTTATTTATTACATCACATCATCTTATAAACGACACTGTTGATGTTCATACCGGCTCCCACCGATGCCAGCACCAGGTTATCACCCCTTCTAATCGTATGTCCCTTCATACCACCCCGGAGTATGATATCAAGCAGCGTGGGCACGGTAGCCACAGACGAGTTACCCAACCACGAGATAGTCATCGGCATGATTAATTCGGGTATCTTGTCAATGTTGTACAGTTTGAACAGCCTCGCCAAGATAGCATCGTCCATCTTCCCGTTGGCTTGATGAATAAGTACCTTGCCAATTTCCGAGATATGCATTTTCAGTTTATCAAGCCCCGACTTTATCAACTTGGGCACGTTTTCCAGCGCGTACTGGTAGAGTCGTCGGCCATTCATCTTCAAGTAAAAGTTTTTCTTCTCGGCCAACTCCAACTTGTAGGAGTAACCCATCCGTAGCATGTTCACGTACCTCACCGCGTCACTCCGCGAGTTGTGACCAAGTACGCCCACGGGTTCATCACTCTCTACCCCTTCCATGATCACGGCACCAGCTCCATCGGCGTAGATCATGCTATCACGATCGTGCGGGTCCGATACACGCGAAAGCACATCGGCCCCCACCACCAGTACCCTCTTCGCATCGCCAGAGCGGATGTAATAGTCGGCCTGGATTACCGCCTGTATCCACCCGGGGCAACCGAACAGCACGTCGTACGCCACGGCCGAGGGGTTGGCGATATCCAGCTTCTCTTTTAGCCGAGCTGCCAACGTGGGTACCACGTCCACCTGTATGTTATCCATCCGGGTCTCTCCGAAATTATGGGCAAAGATAATGTAGTCGAGCTCCTCTTTGTCGATCCCCGCGGCTTCAATGGCACGCTGGGCAGCGATCAATGCCAAGTCTGAAGTCACCTGGTTATCCTCGGCGTAACGCCTCTCGGCAATCGTGGTGATCTCCTCGAACTTCGTGGTGATCTCCTCGTTTGGATTTTCAAACTTCTCCCCCGTTGAATCGTAGAACTCGTAATCGAGAAAGAAGTCGTTCCCGATTCGCTTGGTAGGGACGTAGCTTCCCGTTCCAGTAAACACGCTATATAGCTTCTTCATTCTTATTCCTTGTTACATGTTGATACGAATATAACACTTTTACCACCGTTTTTGTTATCCGATTTCGTACAAAGATAGTAGATATTTTTCTTTATTACCAAATCGGTTTAAAATCAATGCCACATTGAATCCTAGGATTGCACACTGTGTTGATTTTTGAGCAGAATTAGCGCCGATTTCCAGAAATTGACGTTGCGGTTTCCAAAGGTAACGCAGTAGCTTCAGACGATACAGACGCGGTTATCGGGTTGGAGACATCTTCAAAGAGCTCCAAGTGAAAATATCCTGCAGCGGCGATCACGTGATCGAAGATGTCAGAAACGATATCCTCGTATTGCGCCCATACGATGGTGTCGGTAAAGAAGTAGAGCTCAAGGGGAAGCCCTTTGGAGGTGGGATCCAGTTGCCTAACCATCAACGACAGGTCATCACGGACATCGGGATGATAGTCCAAGTAAGACTTAATATACCGCCTGTAAAGCCCCAAGTTGGTGAGGTTGCGACCATTGATGAGCAATGACTTATCAACATCTACCGACTTATTGTATTCATCAATTTCCTGGCTTCGTTCACGGATGTAGTCCGAGATAAGGGTGATTTTCGATAGCGCCTCTAGTTCTTCTTCACGTAGGAAACGGACGGTGGAGTGTTTGATGAAAATCGAGCGTTTTCGCCTTCTCCCTCCGGCCTCTTGCATACCCCGCCAATTTTGAAATGAATCTGAAACCAACGCGTAAGGAGGAATGGTGGTAATCGTCTTGTCGAAGTTCTGCACCTTAACCGTGGTAAGCGTGATCTGGATCACGTTGCCATCGGCCCCGTGCTTGGGCATGGTAATCCAATCGCCTATCCGAACCATGTCGTTAGCAGACACTTGCAGGCTAGCCACGAACCCAAGTATGGAGTCCTTGAAAATCAGCATGAAGATGGCGGATGCGGCACCCAACCCAGCGATGATGGCACCCGGTTTTTGACTGGTCAAGATGGAAAAGAGGATGATGACAGCGATAAAATAAAGCACGATCTTCACTACTTGCGCGAAGCTGTCCAGAGGCTTATCTTTTAAGCCGGGCTTCTGTCGCAAGGTTTCTGTAAAAGCGTTCACCACCGACATGATCAACCAAACCATGTAGAATATAAAGAAGATATCGGCCAACTTATCCATCACGTTCATCAGTTTTGGAAAAACTTCAAAAAGGATGGGAATGGAGCCCTTGACCAAACTGAACGGGACCACCATGGCCATGAAGTGCGCGAAGCGGCTTTTCGACAACTTCCTTATAAAAACGGTCTTCGAGTAACGGGCTGCACGGTTAAGTAAACACTGCAGGAATGCCCTCGTAACGTACTGAAGGATCAACGCTAACACTACTAACAGGGTACCAAGGAACAACAGGTTTATCGTGTTTACCCATTTTTCGGAGATGCCAAACCCACTCAGCAGTTGGGTAGAGCATTCACTAATCGCATGTGTGGATTGCGAGATTTGTTCAATTTTCTCTTCGTTCATAACAGTTTCATTTTTCAGATTTATGAAACCACAAAGGTATACTTTTTAAAGGAGCAGGCAAAATCACTTTTTTTTAGCCACAAACCGAGTGCTGTTTCATGGAATCGTTGTATATTTGTGAAATCCCAAACCCCAAGAGAGCCTTGGGTGGAAAAGAGTAAAATTGATTTGATCACACGAAACGAGGGAAGGGAAGAAAACGAGAAAATGAAACAAAAAACGGAACGAGTCAAGAAACAAAGCAGGGAGACAAGAGAAAATAATAAAACAAAACGACTAATATAGAAAACATGGGGAAAGTTCTGATTATTGGTGCAGGTGGCGTGGGAACGGTGGTGGCTAACAAGGTGGCACAAAACAGCGACGTCTTCACCGATATCCTGTTAGCGAGCCGTACCAAAAGCAAGTGCGACGCCATTACTGCAGATGTAAAGAAGCGTACCGGCGTGGAAATAAAAACAGCCAGGGTAGACGCAGACATCGTGCCCGAGTTGGTTGAGCTGATGAATCGCTTTAAACCGGACATCGTGATCAACGTGGCGCTGCCCTACCAAGACCTAACCATTATGGATGCGTGCCTTGAGGCAGAAGTACACTACCTGGACACTGCCAACTACGAGCCTAAAGATGAGGCCAAATTCGAATACAAGTGGCAGTGGGCGTACCACGACCGGTTCAAGGAGGCCGGGCTGACCGCCATACTGGGTTGCGGGTTCGACCCCGGCGTGACCAGCATCTTCACCGCGTACGCCGCCAAGCATCACTTCGACGAGATCCATTACCTGGATATCGTGGACTGTAACGCGGGCGACCACGGCAAGGCGTTCGCGACCAACTTCAACCCGGAGATCAATATCCGGGAGGTGACCCAGAAGGGAAAGTACTGGGAGAACGGGCAATGGATAGAGACCGAGCCCCACGAGATTCACAAGCCCCTCACCTACCCCAATATCGGCCCCAGAGAGTCGTACCTTATCTACCACGAGGAACTGGAGTCGCTCGTGAAGAACTTCCCCACCCTTAAGCGCGCCCGCTTCTGGATGACCTTCGGGGAGGAGTACCTGACCCACCTACGCGTGATCCAGAATATCGGGATGGCACGCATTGACGAGGTGGAGTATAACGGCCAAAAAATCGTGCCGATCCAGTTCCTGAAGGCGGTACTCCCAGATCCCGGCGAGCTGGGAGAAAACTACACCGGCGAAACCTCAATCGGGTGCCGCATCCGTGGAATAAAGGATGGCAAGGAACGAACCTACTACATTTATAACAACTGCAGCCACGAGGCGGCCTACAAGGAAACCGGTGCCCAGGGGGTCAGCTACACCACGGGTGTACCGGCTACCATCGGCGCCATGATGTGCCTACAAGGTATATGGAAGAAGCCGGGTGTCTTCAACGTGGAGGAGTTTGATCCCGATCCGTTTATGGAGCAGCTCAATAAGCAGGGGTTACCATGGCATGAGTTGTTTGACGTGGATTTGGAACTTTAAAATGGATTCGTAAAAACTTGTTCAAATGAACCCGAAAAGCTTAGTAAACATCGGCGATTACAGCCAGGTTGATATCCTTCGCATACTAAAAAGTGCGGCTCGGTTCAAAGTTAACCCGGATCGCGATCTCTTGAAAGGGAAAGTGATCGCCACCCTTTTCTTTGAACCCTCTACCCGAACACGACTCAGCTTCGAAACCGCGGTGAATCGACTAGGGGGGCGCGTTATAGGTTTCTCCGATTCGGCTACCAGCAGCTCCACTAAAGGGGAGTCTCTAAAAGACACTATTGTAATGGTGAGCAATTACGCCGACTTGATCGTCATACGCCACCACCTGGAGGGGTCGGCCCGGTACGCCTCGGAAGTCTCCCCCGTGCCCGTGATTAACGCGGGCGACGGTGCCAACCAGCACCCCACGCAGACCATGCTCGACCTGTTCACCATTTACGAAACGCAGGGCACGCTGGAAGACCTCACCATCACCATCGTGGGTGACCTGAAGTACGGGCGTACCGTACACTCCCTTATTCAAGGCTTGTCGTACTTCCGGCCCACCTTCAACTTCGTGGCACCGGACGAGTTGCACATCCCGGAAAAGTACAAGCAATACTGTGACAAGAAAGGGATTCCATATCAAGAGTTCACCGAATTCGCGCCGGAGGCGATCAACAGCGCCGACATCCTCTACATGACCCGAGTACAAAAGGAGCGATTTACCGACCTGATGGAGTACGAGAAGGTAAAAAACGTCTATATCCTTCACGACCAAATGCTGGAGCATTCGAAAGGGAACTTGAAAGTGTTGCACCCGCTCCCCCGAGTGAAAGAGATTAGTCAAGATGTCGACAAGAACCCTAAGGCCTACTATTTTGAACAAGCTAAAAACGGGATGTACACACGGCAAGCCATCATTTGTGACCTGATGGGTATCGATGCTCAGTAAATTAAACGATTATTTATTTTAACGCTATATGGGAAAAGAATTACAAGTGGCCGCTCTTGAAAACGGTACCGCCATTGACCACATACCCACCTCCGCGGTGTTTAAAGTGGTGTCGCTCCTTCAGCTTCAAAAGCTAAGCAACCGTATCACTATCGGAAACAACCTAAAGAGCAACAAGATGAAGAGTAAGGGAATCATCAAGGTAGCCGACAAGTTCTTCCGTGAGGACGAACTTAACCGCATAGCACTCGTGGCACCCAACGTGAACCTCAACATTATCCGGGACTTCGAGGTGGCGGAAAAAAGGAAGGTAGTGCTGCCCGATGAGATCATGGAAATCATGAAGTGCAACAACCCGAAGTGCATCACCAACAACGAACCGATGAAAACGCGATTTCACGTGATTGATAAGGAGAACGTGGTGCTGCAGTGCCACTATTGTGAATTAAAGATCCAAAAAGAGGAAGTGGTTCTTCTATAGGGAAAAAAGTGTAGTATGCCCCTTAATTTACCCGATAAACTACCGGCGATAGAATTGCTGAAGAAGGAACATATCTTCGTGATGAGCGAGCTGCGCGCTTCCACGCAAGATATTCGCCCACTGAAGATACTTATCCTCAACCTGATGCCGTTGAAGATAACCACCGAGACCGATTTAATCCGACTTTTGGCCAACTCGCCCTTGCAAATCGAGGTGGAGTTCCTGAGCCTCAGCACCCACACCCCCAAAAATACGCCCATAGAGCACCTCATGATGTTTTACACCAGCTTCTCGCGCGTGAAAGATACTTTTTACGATGGCATGATCATTACCGGTGCACCCGTAGAGATGTTGCCCTTCCACGAGGTCACCTATTGGGATGAACTGACCAAGATAATGGATTGGGCACGCTCGCACGTCACCTCCACCTTTTACATCTGCTGGGGTGCGCAAGCCGCGTTGCACCACTTTTACGGGATCGATAAGCATACGCTGGAAACGAAGCTGTTCGGGGTATTCCGCCACACCTTGAACGACCCCACCTTCCCGCTTTTCCGAGGTTTCGATGATGAGTTTTACGCGCCGCACAGTCGACACACGACCATCCTGGCAGAAGAGATTAAGCGGCGATCGGAACTAACCATTCTCTCTGAATCGGAAGAGGCCGGCGTTTATATTATAACCTCGCGCGGGGGACGGGAGTTTTACGTGACCGGCCACTCTGAGTACTCTCCGTTAACCCTTCACAACGAATACACGCGCGACCTTAAAAAAGGGTTGGATAATGTTGGGATACCAGTAAACTACTACCGCGATGACGACCCGTCCAATCCCCCTATCGTGCAGTGGCGCTCGCATGCCAACCTGCTCTACATCAACTGGCTCAACTATTTCGTCTACCAGGCCACCCCGTACAAAATCGAGGAGATCGCACGGTTAAACGAGCTGTAAGTGACGGTTCAATTCATGGGTGTTGTTCGTCTACCTAACATTTCTCACACCGTCCAACCCGTTTTATCGTTCCTATTCATGCGATACAACACGGTAACATTCAATTATTTTGTGGCCGCGAACTTCAAGCAAGCCGGTTGAGCTACGTGAATATCCTTACCGGTATCAGTCAGCAGCCCGGTTTGCCTGTCGACACTAAAAACTTGAATCTTATCGTCGTTCTTGCCTGCCAGCAACAGGTAATCGCCGTTGGGCGTAATCACGAAGTTGCGAGGATGTTGCGCGGTGAGCTGATACCCAATCCGGGTCAACGTACCCTCCTCCTGGTCGACGGCGAAAATAGCGATCCCATCACCCTGGAGGCGGTTGGAAGCGTACAGAAAACGACCGTCAGGAGAAACATGAATGTCAGCACTCCCGCGTGCGGCGAGGGAATCGGCTTGAATCACCTGCTTCTGCCGAAGTGTCCCGCGATGATAATCGAAAACGATCACCTCACCCGATAGCTCTCCCAACAGGTACATGAACCGACCCCCGTCCGGATGAAAATCAAAATGACGCGGTCCAGTCCCGGGAGGCAGCTCCCACTCGCTATAACTGCCTTCCCGCAGAGCAGGTTGCCCCTCGAAAGGGGTATCGTTCACTTCAAATCGGTAAAGCTTGTCCGTCCCCAAATCGGCCGCGAAGAGGAATTGCCCATCGGGCGTGTATCTTACCGAATGGAGGTGGGGGCTTTCCTGTCGCTTGGGATCTGGGCCAGAACCGCGGAACGACATGACCAACGTCCCCCCAACGAGGTATCCATCTTCATCAACCCGAAGTGAGGAGATGCTCCCTCCCCCGTAATTCGCGGTATGAATGTTCTTACCCCTGCTATCGATCGTGATGTAACAAGGCCCCTTGCTGTTGACTGGCCGTGAATTCAAGGGTTCAAGACAACCCCGTTGTTTATCTAATGCAAACGCGTGCACCGCGCTTCTTTTCCCGTTCTCTTCACTAACCGCGTAAACGAATCTTTCATCGGGACTCAACGTGAGGTAAGAGGGATTGTCCACCTCGGTCACTCCCAGCGAATCAGTCTCCCCCGTCTCGCCGTCAAACCGAAACAGGTAGATTCCTTCGCTCCCCCCTTTCGCTGTGTAAGTCCCAACGAGTAGTAAAAGAACCCCACTCGTGCTATCCATGCCCCACGTGACCTCCTCCACCTGCTCGTTATCCTCGATTCGCCCCAAACGACTACCCGTATTTCCCGAACGGTTACCGGTACATCCAACCAACAGGGTAGCCACGATGCATGCTATCCCAATTTTCTTGATCATGATTCCTCCTTTCGTTATTACTCCATCAATGTTCATGCCAAAGATAGTACATGTAGAATATATTTCAATGCCATCACCTTAAAAGCGACATGCATTTGAATGCGAAAGATAAATTAAATTTGCGAATATGAACTCTACTGCTTACTTTTGTACTGTTAAAAAGAAACCTGAAAGGTAAACAATAGATGTATTATGCTATCCAACATTTTGTCTGTCGCTGGAAGATCCGGCCTTTATAAGCTTATTTCGACGAACAAGAGCCTGAATATCATAGAATCCCTTTCTGATGGAAAACGCGTTCCTCTGCATGCGCGTGAAAAGGTAATCACCTTGAGCGACGTGTCGATCTACACCAATGAGGCCGACACCCCATTGCGGGAAGTGTTTAAAACCATTCGTGAGAAACAGGGGGATCAAAAGATCTCGCTAGGTGCTAAGTCCACCAGCAAAGAGCTCTTCTCTTTCCTCGAAGAGGTGCTGCCCAATTACAGACGTGAAAGCGTTTACGCGAGCGACGTGAAGAAAATTGTAGCGTGGTACAACTTGCTCACGGAACATGGAATTGACTTTGAAGAAGAACAACAGGAAGAAAAGGGAGAGCAAGATAAAGAGGGGGCAGAGTAAGAATAGCGGCAATCAAGCGAATAGAACGAAAGGGAATCGAAGGAAAAGAGGCGACTAATGCAGGCAAATCATATAAAGGAGACCCAGTAATTTGAAAGTAAGGGAGATCGCGACACGTGCGGTGACAGGAGTCATCTACATCCTGGTCATACTGCTTGGTGTACTGGGAGGGCGTTTCACGTTCCTCCTCGTCTTTGGTAGCATACTAGGTATAGCCCTGTTCGAGTTCTACCGGATGGTGGAGAAAAAAATGTCACACGTCATCAGCAAAGCATTCAACATCGCGTCGGGTGTTCTCCTCTTCCTCTCGGTGTTCCTCTACCTGGAGGGCCTTTCCGCTTATGCCCTACCCACGCTCATCTTGCTATACCTGCTCGCCCTCATAGCGGTAGCCATCTTCCTGCGAAGGGACGACATCCTTCATAGCACCATCTACTCGGGGTTCGGGCAAATGTACCTCACCATGCCACTTAGCCTCCTTATGCTCCTGTCCTACTCCGAGACGGGCAGGAACCCCGGCAGCTACAACTGGGTGCCGGTATTGGCGCTCTTCGTTTTCATTTGGGTGAACGACACCGCGGCCTACTTTTTCGGCTCACTTATAGGCAAGCGGAAGTTAATGGAACACGTCTCCCCCAAGAAATCGGTAGAGGGGTTTCTCTCGGGCATCGCTTTCACGGTGCTGGCCTCGTTGCTGTTCGCTCACCTGTACCCCGCTTACAGCACCCTTATCTGGATCGGTTTCGCCATCGTGGTATCGCTGTTCGGGACGGTAGGCGACCTATTCGAGTCGCTTATCAAGCGCACGTTCGGCGTGAAGGACTCGGGCAACCTTATGCCCGGCCACGGGGGCATACTCGACCGGATTGACAGCCTGCTCGTCGCCGCGCCGGCTGCCCTTCTCTACCTGAACGTTATCTACTACTTTGCAGTGTAGGGAAAGGTTTTTCACCCCTCCCTTTCTACATGACTCCTTTTTCCTTAAGGCGTTGTTGCCACTTCCAGGCTGAAGCCATGGTATCTTCTACGGTTGCCTCGGCCTTCCAACCCAGCACGTTGTTCGCCTTATCAGGTTGAGCCCATATCTGCTCGATATCGCCTTCACGACGACCCACTATCTTGTAATTCAACGGCTTACCGGAAACCTTCTCGAACACCTTTATGAGTTCCAAGACCGATAGCCCTGTACCCGTTCCCAGGTTAAATATCTCGACCGCATCATTGGACTTATCCTCTAGCATCCGCTCGATGGCCACCACGTGTGCCTTCGCCAGATCCACCACGTTGATGAAGTCGCGGATGCATGAACCATCCGGCGTGTTGTAATCATCGCCAAACACGCTCAGCTGTTCACGGATACCGATCGCGGTTTGCGTGATGAAAGGCACCAGGTTCTGTGGCACGCCTATGGGCAACTCGCCAATCTCGGCCGAGGGGTGAGCCCCTATGGGGTTAAAGTAGCGCAGGATAATGCTCTTGATGGGTGCCCCGGAATGCACGAAATCCTGAATGATCTCCTCGTTGATCTGCTTCGTGTTGCCGTAAGGCGACGTGGCAGGCTTGATGGGTGCGTTCTCGTCGATCGGGTTCAGGTCGGGCTCCCCGTACACAGTACACGAGGAGGAAAAGACAATCCCCTTTACCCCGTGGGTGGGCATCAACTCCAGGAGGTTGATTAACGACACCAGGTTGTTGCGGTAGTACAACAACGGTTTTTGTACCGATTCGTTCACCGCCTTGCTAGCGGCAAAATGAATAATGCCATCAAACCGATGCTGTTCAAACAACCTTTTCAGCGCCTTCATATCGGTGCAATCTAGTTTCTCGAATATGGGACGTTCACCGGTAATCCGGGTAATTCCCTCCAATACATCGGTGCTCGAATTCGAAAGGTCGTCTACGATCATTACTTCATACCCAGTCTGCTGCAATTCCACCACCGTGTGTGAACCAATGTATCCGGTACCCCCTGTTACAAGAATTTTTTTCGTCATAAGTCAGTTATTACTGTTAATTTTTTGCTGTTAATCTTCTTTTCAGTTGATTTCGCCCTAGCTCGCTCGTGGATGTAGTCCCTTGATAACAAGCAGGTCGGTTGTTAATTCACAAAAATAACCAAAAAAATGGAGAAACTATCCCTTTCTTATTCCCTGTTTTTTTACTATGTTTGCTTTCGCATGAGGCAATATTGCTATTTGCTTTCAAGGCAAAGCCCCGGAAGAGTGAAAAGCGAAAGGCTTTTAAAGTGCTGTTAATCTACACGGGAAGTTATACCTAAGAAGCATGAAGTTTTCTGTTAAAGCCTATTACCGTAAGGAGGAGCTCCCGCTTTTGGGTGAGACCACGTTTTTCCATGACTACTCGTCATTCGATTGGTACAGCCACTCCCCCACCTACACCCCCTTGATGTTGGTCGCTTTTGACGGGGAGAAACCTGTAGCTGCACTGTTCGCGAACATCACCCGGATTAACCGTCTCTTTAGAGGTAAACTGTTTAAGCGGTGCTTTGTATCGCAGCAACCGGCATTTTTTGACGACTCCTACTCACCTATCGACGTTTTTCACGCGCTCATCACCCACCTGGTGCAGGAGGTGAAAGGGAAGGCGTTTCTAATTCGTTACGAGAACTTGGGCAACGCCATCTTCGGCTACAAGGGATTTCGGGAAAACAAGTTCTACTCCATCAAGTGGATCAACGTCCGCAACTCGTTACAGCGCAAACGAAAGATATGGGATCAGCTATCGACTACCCGTAAAAACCAGGTCAACAAAGCCCGACGAAAGGGGGTGGTAATGGAGGAGTTCAACTCGCCCGACCGCTTGGAGGAGATTTACACCCTCGTCAAGGAGACCAACCACAAAAAGGTATCACGTCGGTTCCCACCGTTCGCCTATTTCGAGAATTTCTACCGCCACTACATCCTCGAGGGGAAGGGGAAAATCCTGCTCACGCGCTACCAGGGAAAGATCATCGGTGGGGCCATCTTGGGGTTCGAGAGGAGAGAGACCGTCTACTGCCTCTACTACTGGGGTAAATCGAAGCGATATAAAATGCTCTACCCCACTATCTTCACCATCTACTCGGCCATGCAATTAGCTGAAGACGAAGGTTTTCATTACTTCGACTTCATGGACGTGAGCTTTCTAAATAAAAGCACGGGGAGGGCACGCTTCCTGCTTCAATTTGGCGGCAAGCAGAAGGCTACCAGACGGTGGTACCGCTTTAACTGGTCGTTGTTTAATTTTTTCGCGTTAAAAATTTACGATTAGTCCAAGCGTCTGCCAAAGCACACACCAAACGCATTAAGCCTCACACTTAACCACACCAAAGCACCCCGGGCGTCACACACAAACACAGCCAAAGCATCACCACAGATACCCCATCAAAATATGCAAACAATTCCAAACATCCGCTCAAATAAGCCTGTAGCAATGGGTAGAACCACTAAATAAGTTTAAAAACCGCCTCTTTTCGATGAAAACATTTGGAGGGAAAGGAGAATTGGCCTATCTTTGCCACGTGTTTTTCATGGTATTAGATTTAAGGTTAACAATGAAGATTGGTTGTCGTGAGACAACCTTTCCTTTTTAATAGCCCCTAGGGTATTTCACTATCCGATAGTAATCCCCCTATTATCAACCCAAAAGATAATATTTTTCGCCGAACGTAATGTAGCCTCATGTACCCACGTGTATCTCTACCGATATCTTTCCCACAATGAGCCGTGGATGATTTCACGCGTCTTCTCCATCAACCCTGGCAGTTCATCCCGCGAAAGATTGTCCGTCTGTATTGGCGGATGGATGATCAACTCCATCAGCTTACCCAGGGAGAGACGGAGCGAGTTGCGTTTCAGCACCTCGTAGGGGCCGTTGAGCGTCAATGGCACGATGGGTAGCTTCATATCATAAGCTATCTGAAAGGCACCCCGCTTAAAGCGCCCCATCTTCCCACTTCTGGTTCTCGCTCCCTCGGGAAAGATCACCATCGATATACCACTGGTAATACTCTCCTTGGCTTTCTCGATGGTCGCCGCACGCGAAGCCACGCTCGAGTTATCGACGAACACATGTCCCGCCTTCTCAGAAGCAAACCCGACGAAAGGGATGGTACGCAGGCTCTTTTTCTGCATCCATATGATAGGGTGCCTCAAAAAGCCATACACCAGGAAGATATCGAACGCGCTCTGGTGGTTGGCCACGAACACGTACGACTGTTCAGGGTCAAGATATTCGTGACCGCTCGTCTGTATGCGGCACAGCGCCAGCCAGCAAGTGAACCGCGACCACCACTTGGGCGGCTGATACCCCCAAAACCGGCTACCGAAAAGGGGTGCCATGATTATCACTACTAGCGCTGTGATCAAGGTCAACAGGAGGAACAACGGTATAAAAACGATCCATTGATACAGGAACGAGGCTACTGTTCTCATCTTTTCCTCCTCACGTACAGTTGAAAGTTCTCGTAACGCACTACCACCACTTCATCGCCCTTATCGATAAAGCCTTTGAGCGAGTTGGCATCGTAATACTCCCCGTCCATCAATACCCGTCCCGAAGGCCTCAGGTCGGTCGCCGCCACCCCCACGTTGCCCACCAGGGAGGCCGGTTCCATGGGAACGGAGATAAAGCCCTCCTGATCGGCACTCAACGCCACCTTCTTGAGGAGTCCCCTCTTCCCTATCCGGCTTGACATGTATATAATCCCTATGATCCCCAATCCCAAGCCCCCGAGGACCGTCATCGAAGCCTTAAAGACCTCCCGGAAGGGGATAACCCCGAAGTTAAACCGGATGTTGCCTATTGCCGCTAAAATAAGTGCTACCAATACCAACACGATCCCCGTGATGCCGACCACCCCGAAACCGGGAATCACGAATATCTCGAAGACGATAAAGATAAGTCCCAACACGAAAATCAACACCTCCCAGCTCTCGGCGTACCCGGTAAGGTATAGGGGCGTGAAGTAGAGCAGCGCCGCCGTGATGGCTACAGCCGTGGGGAAGCCCACGCCGGGAGATTGCAGTTCGAAGTAGATCCCCCCGATGATGAACATGATCAAAAGTGCTTGCACCACACCGTTGGTGAGGAAACCTTTAATCTTGTCGTAAAAAGAAGGATTGTAGGTCTCCAACCGGTAGTCGCCGTACTCCAAATGGGTCACGATCACCTCATGCACGCTCTCGGCGATGCCTTCGCAATACCTCAGCTCCATGGCCTGGGAAGCGGTCAGGGTGAGCACCTGCGTGGAGTCAACGTAACCAGGTATCACGACCCGCTCGTCGACCATCGCCTCGGCGATGGCCGGGTCTCTCCGCCACCGTTCAATGGTATCGCCGTTTCTGCACGATCACCTCTTTGCCGTGGCTCTCGGCCGTGGCTCGCATGATAGCCCGCATGTACGATTGGTACTTATCGGGAGCTTGCTCGCCCGAACCAGCCATCCACGACGGTAGCCGCGCCAATGGAGCCACTCTCCCTCATGAAGATGCTGTCGCACGCTATGGAGACGAGGGCGCCCGCCGACGCCGCGTTGTTATCGATGAAGACGTAAACGGGAATCGACGAATTCAGGATGGCCGTCCGCATGGAGTCGGCTTCCAGCACCGCGCCACCATAGGTGTTCATATGCAGCAGGATCGCGCTCGCATCGCTTTCATTGGCTTCATGCATCCCATTCTTCAGGTAAATCCAGGTGTTACTACCAATATTCTCCTTGATGTTGATTTGGTATACCAGCGGACGGGTTTCCTCGGCATGCAGATTCACGCACATGAAAAGGGAAAAAAGGAAAGGAACGAACCAGGAATTTTTCATTTTCAAGATGTTTAGTGAAACAAAGGTAATCTATTTTGACCTGACTTGCACCTTTTCGGCAAAAATGTGTTATATTTGCACCTCAATTCATCTATTATGAGCAGAATTTTACTTACCCTAGGATCCAATACTTTCGCTAAAACGAACATCGACAAGGCGAAACGAATGCTTACGTTTCTATTTCCAGATATCATCTTTAGTGAACCCATCCTGACGGAGCCGGAGGACGACAGGTACTCCTACCTGTTCAGGAACGTCTTGGCCGTGGTCGATACCGATATGCGCCCCGAGGAGGTAATCAGCAAGATCAAGCAGACGGAGCGCGCCGTTGGGCGCACCCCTAGGGATAAGTATGTAGGGAAGATGGTTATCGATATCGACCTCATCAAGTACGGCGACACCATCCTGCGACCCAATGATTACGAAAGGGAGTACGTGCAACACCTTTTGGCCACGATGGATCTTCCCGAAGAGGAAGTGACGGTCCCCCAACCCGATACCGATGAAATCGACGCACAAGCAGGGGTGGCAACCGAAACCGACAAGGACACACTTGATTTTCAAGACGTTCAGGCCGACCAAGAAGCATCGGAGCTACCCGATTCCAGCGAGGTAGAACCCACGGAAACGGACATGTCGACAAGTGACAACTAGGCCAATTTCCCGCCTGCTGAACCCCGGATGTTAATTCCTCACCGGCACTGTACACCCTAATTCAGCCTCTCTACCGACTTCACGTCGCCCCTTTGCACCGCCTTGAGCCAGTCAAGTCTTAATTCAATCGCTCAACCGACTTCACCCCTTTCACCACCTTGAGCTTTTTGATCAATCGCTCCAGCATGGAGGTGTTGGCCAGCGTCACCGAGATGTTGCCCTGAAACAGCCCGTCGTTCGAGTCGATGGAGATGGAGCGCATCTGCACCCCCTCCTCTTTGGAGATAATCGACATGAGGTTGGTCACGATATTGAGCTGATCGTTGCCGATAACCCGCAACACGATGGTGTAGCTTGAGGAGCCGGTCGAGATTGACCAGCGGGCCTTGATGACCCGGTAGCCGAACCTCGAGAAGAGGTCGTGTGCGTTGGGGCAGGTAACGCGGTGTATCTTGATCCCCTGCGATGATACGAATCCGAAGATCTCATCACCAAAGATGGGGTTGCAACACTTCGCGAGCCGGTAGTCTATCCCCGTCAGGTTCTGATCGATAATCAGCTCATCGCCACCGCTCTCTTCACGTACCGGCGTCTTCAAGGTAAACTGCTCGGCGCTCACCGTGGGGTAAGCATCCCTACCCTCCCCCTCCCGGCTCTCCACCTCCATGTAGCGGTCCATCACCCAGTTCACGTCCAGCTTGCCGCTCGCGATGTCCGCGTAGAAATCGGTCACCGTCTTGTAGTGCAACTTCTTGATGAGCTGCATCAGGTGCGACTCGTCGGGTTCGATCTTGCGGTTCTTCATCCGCCTCTGCAGCGTCTCCTTGGCGATATTCGCCTGTTTGGCCGCCTCCTCCTTCAGCAGTTGCCTGATCTTGGTGCGCGCCTTCGAGGTGACCACGAAGCTCAGCCAATCCTGCTTGGGTGTTTGGTTCGAGGAGGTGTTGATCTCCACCTGATCACCGCTCTTCAACTGGTAACGGATGGGTACGTTCCTCCCGTTCACCCGGCCCGAAACGCAGGTGGCACCGACATTGGTGTGTACCGCGAAGCCAAAATCGAGCACCGTGGCCCCTTTAGGGAGCTTGAACAGGTCCCCCTTGGGCGAGAAGACAAAAATCTCCTCGTCGTACAGGTTAAGTTTGAAGTCGGTCAGCTTCTGGTTCACGTCGCTACCGCTATCCTCCAGCGATTCGCGCAGCGAGGCCAGCCAGCTGTCGAGGGTCGACTCCTCCTTCACCCCCTTGTACTTCCAGTGCGCGGCCAAGCCCCGCTCGGCGATCTCGTCCATCCGCCGGGTGCGTATCTGCACCTCCACCCACTTCGACTCGGGCCCCATCACGGTGATGTGGAGCGACTCGTAACCGTTGCTCTTGGGGATCGACAGCCAATCTTTCAGCCGCTTGGGGTTGGGTTGGTACATATCGGTGATCACGGAGTAGACCTGCCAGCAGTGCGCTTTCTCCAGCTCCGCGGGCGAATCAAGTATCACCCGGATGGCAAACAGATCGTAAACGCTCTCGAACTCGATCTTCTGCTTCTTCAGCTTGTTGTTGATGGAGTGGATCGACTTCGTCCGCCCCTTGATCTCGTATTTCAGTCCCGTTTTATTCAGCCGTTCGCTGACCGGCTTGATAAACTCCTCGATGTACCTGTCCCGCGAACGCTTCGTCTCGTTCAGCTTGTGCGCGATATAGTCGTACCGCTCCCGGTCGGTGTACTTCAGGGAGAGGTCCTCTAACTCCGACTTGATCGAGTAGAGCCCCAGACGGTGCGCGAGGGGCGCGTAGAGGTATATCGACTCCACCGAAAGGTCTAATCGCCCTTGCGCTGTCAACTCCTTCGCGTCGCGCATCAGCTGCAACTGCCGGGCGATCATGATGAAGACCACCCGCACGTCCTCGGCCATCGAAAGCAGCAGCTTGATGTAGTTCTCCGACTCCACCGCCCCCTTCTTGTCGCTGAACCGGTTCACGTTCAGCAACCCCTTCAGCAGGAGCTCCACCTCCGCCCCGAAGCGTTTCTTGATCTCGCTCAGCGGCACCCCGTGCTTCCAGACGGGCCAATAGAGGAGTGCGGCGCAAGCGGTCGACTGCTTCAGACCAATCTCGTGGATAAGCACCGCCGCCGTCTTCATATCAAGCAGCAGCCGCCATGCCTCCTCCTTATTCACCTTTTCACCCGCACTTTCGCCCCCCTTCGCTTGGCGACCACCCCCACCCGAGGGAGCGGTCCCAACCGTTAGGTCCGCTTTACCTTCGCCCGTTAGAAAGCGCTGACGCATCTCCTTGAGTGCGTCAACCTGCTCCCTCTCCCAAGCCTCCCGAAAAAACGGGTAAAGCCCGCGATACAGTTGTAGAAATTCCTGAGTTATTATTTCATCCATCGCTCCCCATGCAGGTCGTCCTCACGCAAATTTACAACTTTTTCCCCAATGAATGGCGCTCCACGGCATGAAAAATCATACCGACCAAAATCAATTGACCATTCAGGAACTTATGCTATATTCGCGTAGCAAACCCTTTAAAAATGATGCACGAACAATGAATCCCACATGATGTTGAAAGTCACCCAAGGTTCTATACACGGAAAAATAAAAACATAATAATCATATGAAAAAGCTAACTCTACTCCTAACCTTTTTACTCATAGTCCTTTCCCTTTCCGCCCAGACCGGGGAGACAATCTCGTTGAACGACGGGTGGCAGTTCTCCCAAATGAACAAGGATCAATGGTACGATGCCGAAGTGCCGGGATCGGTGCAATGCGACCTCGTGCGCCACGGTGTTTTACCGGACCCGTTTTACGGCACCAACGAGGAGAAGGTGCAGTGGGTGGAAGACGAGAACTGGGATTTCCGGAAGAGCTTCACGGTGACGGCCGAGCAACTGCAGCGCGATGATGCGCTCCTCTTCTTCGAGGGGCTTGACACCCATGCCGACGTCTTCCTGAACGGCTCGCGCATCCTCAGGTCGGAGAACATGTTCCTCGGGCACCAGGTATCGGTAAAGCATCTGCTGCAAGAGGGAGAAAACAAGCTCTACATCCGCTTCTACTCGCCCGTGCAAATGATGATGCCGGCACGTGCCACCTTCGGGCACGACTACCCGGCAGGGAACGACCACCGGAAAGAGAAGCTCAGCATCTACAACCGGAAGGCTCCCTACCACTTTGGGTGGGACTGGGGTATCCGCATCGTGCAAATGGGTATCTGGAAGCCGGTATCGCTCACCTTTTACGACAAGGCCCGCATCGATGATTTTCACGTGAAGCAGCAGCGCGTCACCCCGGAGAGGGCAACCATCGAGAACCAGATCGAGGTCTACTCGCTCATCGACACCCCCGCCACCCTCACCGTGGGGTACTCGTTCGATACCAAGAAGGCGAAGTCGTTCAACAAAGAGTCCCGAAACCAGTCTGAGTCCATCGATAAGGAGGTCATGCTGAAGCGGGGCAAGAACGTGATCCCCATCGAGATGGTCATCGACAACCCCAACCTCTGGATGCCCGTCGACTGGGGATCGCAACACCTGTACGACTTTTTCGTCACACTACAGGTGGGAAATCAGCTGGTGGACGAGAAAGAGGAGAAGATTGGCTTGCGCTCGGTGCGGCTGGTGCAGAAACCCGACTTACAGGGTCGCACCTTCTACTTCGAGGTGAACGGCATCCCCCTCTTCGCGAAAGGTGCCAACTACATCCCCGGCGAGATCTTCACCACCCAACAGTCGGGGGAATACTACGACCGGCTGTTCGACAACATCCTCTCGGCCAACATGAACTTCGTACGCGTCTGGGGCGGCGGCATCTACGAGAACGAGGAGTTTTACCGCCTTGCCGACGAGAAGGGCATTCTGGTGTGGCAGGACTTTATCTTTGGCTGCGTCCCCTACCCCTCCGACGATGCCTTCCTGGCCAACGTGCGAGAAGAGGTCATCTATAACATCAAGCGGCTCCGCAACCACGCATCGCTTGCCTTCTGGTGCGGCAACAACGAGGTAGAGGAGGGTCTCCGCCACTGGGACTGGGACAAGCTGTACCCCGCGGAGGTGATGAAGGGCTGGTTCGAGGGGTACGACAAGACCTTCCGGGAACTGATCCCCGGGCTGGTAGAGGAATACGACGGCACGAGGAGCTACATCCACGGGTCGCCCTACGCCTCCAACTGGGCGAATCCCGAGAAATTCGCGGCGAGCGACGCGCACGACTGGGCCTTGTGGTACGGCCACCTGCCGTTCGAGGGGATGGCCGACCGGCTGCCCCGCTTCGCCAGCGAGTTCGGCTTCCAGTCGTTCCCCGAGATGAAAACCATCCGCTCGTTCGCTCCCGAAGAGCAGTGGAGCCTCGAGAGCGAGGTGATGAAGGTACACCAGAAAGCCTCTACTGGCAACTCGCTCATCAAGAAATACATGGATATGTATTACCACGAACCGAAGAACTTCGAGGACTTCGTCTATATCGGCCTGGTGATGCAGGGCAACGGCATGGAGGAGTCGGTGGAGGCGATGCGCCGCGGCCGCCCCTACTGCATGGGGGCGCTCTACTGGCAGATCAACGACGACTGGCCCGTGGTCTCCTGGTCGAGCATCGATTACTACAACAACTGGAAGGCGCAGCACTACCGGATGAGGGATGTGCTGGCCTCGCTCGCGCTGGGCGTGGAGCAGAAGGACGACAAGCTGCGCTACTACACCATGTCGGATTACCTGCAAGACCAAGACGACCTACAACTCACCGTGCAGGTGGTCGACTTCACGTCCGGAAAGCGGAAGGAGTTCAAGGAGTGGGTGAAGGCCAATGCCAACGACAGCCGGGTCGTGAAGACGTTTAACGTGGCCGACCTGGTGACCGAGGAGGAGAAGGCACACACCATGATCCGTGCTTTCCTGACCGACCGCAGGGGGAACGTGATCTCCACCAAGGATCACTTCTTCTATTGGCCCAACAAGCTGAACTTGCCGGAAACGGAAGTAAAGACGAGAATAAAGTACAGCGACGGCGAGTACCAGGTCACCCTATCGAGCAAATATCTAGCGAAGGACCTGTTCTTAGAGATCCCCATACAAGGGGCCCGTTTCAGCGACAACTTCATCGACCTCCTACCGGGCGAGAAGCGCACCATCGTGATCACTTCCCCTGAGCTGAAGGCGGCCGACAGAACGCCCATCACGCTCAAGCACGTCCGGGAAACCTATTAAGTTTTTCCGGCCTATTAAGTTATACTGCATCGCCATGGTATTCTTCGCCTTTGCCCTCACCCTCTTTGCCGGGCTATCCACCGGAATAGGCAGCGCCATCGCCCTCTTCGCTCGGCGCACCAACACCACCTTCCTGACGGTCGCGCTGGGGTTCTCTACCGGCGTGATGCTATACGTTTCGTTCGTGGAACTGCTGGCCGGTGCCTTCGACACCCTCGGTGAGCTTCACGGCGAGAAGCTGGGAGGCCTCTACGCCATACTGGCTTTCTTCGGGGGCGTAATGCTGATATTGATCATCGATCGCTTGATTCCGCACGATGAAAATCCCCACGAGATGAAAAGCGTGGAAGAGATAACGGAGCTAGGAAATACCAAACGAAAGCCCAAAACTCAGGACTCCAAGCTGCTTCGCACGGGACTAATGACCGCCCTGGTGCTGGCCATCCACAACTTCCCCGAGGGGATGGCCACCTTCCTTGCCGCGCTCAAGGATATACACATTGCCATCCCCATCGCCGTGGCTATCGCCATACACAACATTCCCGAGGGCATCGCGGTATCGGTACCCATCTATTACGCCACCGGGAACCGCAAACGCGCCTTTTGGCTCTCCTTCCTCTCGGGGCTAGCAGAGCCCCTTGGTGCGCTGGTGGGTTACCTCATTTTAGCCCCTTTCCTCAACGACACTCTTTTCGGGCTGATATTCGCCGCGATCGCCGGCATCATGGTCTTTATCTCGCTGGACGAGCTGCTCCCCGCCGCCAGGGAGTACGGCAAGCACCACCACGCCATCTACGGCCTGATAGCCGGTATGGCGGTGATGGCGTTCAGCCTGCTGCTCCTTGGGTGATAACGAACATGATAACTTGGTATCAGCCACATCGCCCTGCAAATTGTTTGTTTATAAAGGGTGCGAGGATAACGATGAATTGATTTTTCGTTGGGATAAAACAAAATAGCAGGAGAATGTATTTATTTTACTGATTTACTAACGCATGTAGAATACATCTCGAATTATTTTGAATTAAAACATACATGTTATTGGTTTTTTATTTGTTACGTAAATGCTACGTTAGCATCATATTGAAAAAGACATTGATATATAGCATCTTGAAATACAATTAATCAAATATTCGCTCACCCTCATTTGTGCGATACTTTATTGTCGAAGTAGATGAGAGATAAGGTGCCAATAGAAGACTGACACGATTTCTGACTGTATAAATTTTGTCATGTTCTCCACAATCCTTGTCATATTTGGCCATAAAAACACAAAATAATCACTTTTATTCTTGATATTTGCATACTTATTGCTATTTTTGGAAATAAAAAGCAATAATGGCACTATTATTGTTTGATATTGTTTGAAAACACTCAAATTTCAACATTAGACAATTGTGCAAGAAAGGAGGTGTAAATAATGGCACAAACAGAAAAGGGCAAAAAGAAGGTGTATGTGCGTCCTCATGAGAAGGAAGATGGAACTAAAGTTCCGGCACATTATAGATCAACACCCAACACATCAAAAGGGAAAAGGACATCCAACAAAAAATAAAATGTCCAACGAGTTTTCTGGGTGGTACTCGTTTCATAAAACCCTGATTTTTTATTAACCAAAACCAATTAATATGGCAAATTTAGATTCCTTATTTAAACAATTCGATAACGAATTAAATGTATTAAAAACCAAAAAAGACAAAATGATTTTATCACGGAAAAATTTGCGTGAGAAAATCAAGGGTTATTTCTCTATTCATCACGAAAACTATATTCCTATGTTTTACATACAAGGTTCTTATAAATTAAAAACCATGATAAGGACAAAAGAAGACACTTGTGATATGGATGATGGTGTTTATTTCGAGAAAAATCCTGACAATGTTACGGGTACAACTTTGCAACAATGGGTAAAAAATGCGGTTGACGGCACAACAGATGCTACACCCATTCATAAAAAGAAGTGTATTCGAGTAGATTATAAAGCAGGATATAACATAGACTTACCTGTTTTTGTTTTTGATAAAAAGAAAGAAGCGCATCCAAATCTAGCAGTCAAAAATTCGGATTTTCAAAAGACGATCCAAAAGAATTTGTGGACTACTTTAAACAAAGAAAGACAGAACAGATGGTTAGAGTTGTTAGATACTTAAAATCTTGGTGTGATAATAAGAGGGAAGATATGCCAAGTGGATTAGCAATGACTATTCTTGCTTTAAAATATCATCAAGAAAATGTTAGAGACGACGTTTCATTAAAGTTTACTTTAATTGAAATTGAAAAGGCTTTGAAAAATAAGTTTGAATGTATAATGCCAACTACACCTTATGACGACTTGTTTGAAAATTATTCTGAAACTAAGAAAACCAATTTTATGAATAACCTGAGTTCGTTTATTGAAGATGCGAGAAAAGCTATAGATGAAAAAAACAAATTAAAAACAAGCAATCTTTGGAGAAAGCATTTGGGAGATAGATTTCCGCAAGGAGATGATGTGGATGAGGGGTCTTCTAATAGTTCAAAACTAGCAAGCATTATTGGGGGTTCTAAACCATATTTTAAATGTTAGGAAAAAACATATACTTTGAAAGAGAACTTGAAACCGTTGTTGCTAAATTTCCTCAATTAAGAATAAAAGAGGAAGACAATATGTTCTTTTTGAAAGGGATTTTAGACATTCCTGATGATGAGAACAATATAGTTGGAAGTTTTGCGGTTGAAATATACTCAACCGCAGGATTTCCCTATCGATTTCCAAAATTATTAGAAGTTGGTGGTGATATACCTTGTGAAGCAGATTGGCACAAGTATTCTGATAACACATGTTGTTTAACGGTACCTGCAAATGAGATTTTAACATGTAAAAATGGAATTACAGTCCTTAGATTTATTAATGAACATGCTATTCCGTACTTTGCGAATCAGTTATATCGCAAAAAAACGGGTAAATATCTCAACGAATATTCCCATGGCACTAAAGGTATTTATGAATTCTACACTAATTTATTCCGCTCAAAAGATTTTAATATATGGAAAAAATGTTTGCGAATTGCAATGGGAAACTCTAAGTTTGAGAGAAATAGTTCATGTTATTGTGGAAGCAATATAAAATATAAAAAGTGTCATTTGCTGATTGAGTATGAATTGGAGAATATTGGGTGGGAACAAATTAAAAATGATTTTCAATTAATGAGATTATTATGAAAAGAAAAATATTTATTGGATCCTCGAGAGAAGGATTGAGTGTTGCAGAAAAAATAAAAGATGCCATTAATGAAAAATGTCAAGATTGGCTTGATTGTGAATTATGGAATGAAGGAAAAGTTTTCAGCATTAACAATGGAACTTTAGATTCCCTAATCAAGGCATCAAGGAAATATGATTATGGTATTTTCATAGCATCTAACGATGATACTGTTTCTAAAAGAAGGAAGCGTTATAAAACAATGAGAGATAATGTCCTTTTTGAAATGGGTTTATTTTTAGGAAGTTTAGGATTAAACAGAGCATTTCTAATCACACACTCTGAAATATCATTACCGTCTGATTTTAACGGAGTTACAATGATCCGTTATTCAAATAATGATATTAATGATGACAAAATAAATGATATTATTGCGGAATTAAACAAAACAAAAAATAGTTTCTGTTTAAAACCTATCCCTTCTGCTACACTTGCTATGGGATATTATGAAGATTATATATATCCATTATTAAAAAATTTGAGCGATATTCAAATACAATTTGAGTTAGAAATATGTATCCCTAAAAAATTGAGTAAAATTGAAGATCAAATAGCTCACTATATAAAAGAGACTTCAAGCAGTAAAGTATTTAATGAAAGACCTACAGTATATAAATATGGTGGAAGTTCTAATAAATATTGGGATATTCCAACTACGCTAAAAACATTACAACAAATAATAGATTTGATTATTACTTCTGAAGAAATAGGCAAAAATCAAGAAAAAGAAGAATGGATCGAATATGAATTACGGAATTTTGAAGGGACTTTAAAAGTTTTGATAAAGAAACAACCCATATATAAAGATAAAGTCATCTTCAAATATATTTAAGTTTTTAATTTGTGATATTTGCATAAAAAATGCGTTTTTCTAAAATAAAACAATACATTTTCCATTTTTTATTTATAAATTTGCGGCATAAATTAAAGAATCGTTTGATATGATACAAGAAATCAAGATAAAAAATTTCTTATCTTTTAAAGAAGAAGTAACGTTTAGTTTTGAAGCTACCAAAGACACTTTTGCTGAAGATTACCAAGTGGAAGAAGTTGCAAAAGGGGTACGGTTGTTGCGTTTTGCAATGGTTTATGGAGCAAATGCGTCAGGAAAATCAAATTTATTGGAAGCTTTTGGTTTCTTACATAATTTCTGGTTCAACAAACCGGATGATATGGACGAGGGAACAGGAATAATTCCCTTTAAATTGGATAAAATTACAACCAATAAACCTTCTTCATTTGAATTAATCTTCTATGTTAATAGCACTAAATATTGGTATCAATTAGAATTAGACGAAAAGCAAGTCTATACGGAAAAATTATTTTACTACAAAACTATTCAGCCCACGCTTCTGTTTCATAGAGAATTAATGGATGGGCAATCTGTTATTAATTTTAATCCTGCAGCTGTCAAAGTAAGTTCTATAGTCAAAGAAAAAATTTCAGTGGAATGTCTGAAAAATATGTCTTTCTTTGCAGCACGTGATAAAGTAAATGCTACTATTCCGGAAATCGACACAGCTAAAGATTGGTTGAAAAATCAAATATACCCGGTCGTAACACCTCGAACTTTAATGTTCCGATTCGCAGAAGAGCAAATGATGGAAAATAAGGATATCAAATCATATTTATTGAATTTTGTACGTGCTGCGGATTTTAATATTGTTGATATCTCCACGCAAATAGAAAAAAGAGAAATACCCCAAGAAGTTGTTGATTACCTCATGAATAGCCCAGAGACAACAGAACAAGAAAAAGAGGAACTTAAAAAAAATCGTTTTGTACCAACACCTAAAACAAGTTTTATGCATACGGTACATAATGAGCGAGGCAAAGAAATATACAGTTTATCCGAAAATCTACAGTCAGAAGGCACAAAAAGAATCTTTGGCTTAGAAGCTGCTATTTACAGTGCTATTCAAGATAATTGTTTTCTTTTTATAGACGAAGTCGAAACTTCTTTACATCCACAGTTACTCAGATTTATTTTGCTCAACTTTTTAAGAAAAGAATCGTCCAGATCACAATTATTAATCACAACCCACTATGATCCTTTATTAAATGATATTGGAGAAATTTTCAGAAAAGATAGTGTTTGGTTTACTGAAAAAACGAAATCAGGTCATACCGATGTCTATTCTTTGACTGATTTTAAGGGTTTGAACAGGCTTTCTTCCATACAAAAAGCCTACAACTACAGGAAATTTGGTGCATATCCTGAAATAGATTTATAGGTTATGGCAAGAATAACAAAGAAAAGTCGCAGATTAAGGTCCTCTCCGATAGTGATTATTGGAGAAGGTCTTACTGAACAATATTATTTTTCGCATCTTCGTTCTTTATACAATTTTCACTACACCATAAAACCTTATTTTTTCGGAACAACTTCATTAAAAGATATGGATAGAAAAGCCGGAGAGGTTATTGCCGGTGGTGGTATTGCCGTGTGTGTATTCGATGCAGATATTTCGGAACGCAATGAAAGTGAAAAGAAAAAACTTGAACAACTTCGTAAAAAATATGAAAGAGAGGAAAATATCATTTTCTGTGATAGTTTGCCATCTATAGAGTTTTGGTTTTTATTACATTATTGCAACACTAATAAATATTTCAAGGATTCTAAGTCGGTTGAGAGAGAACTGCGAAAATTTATAGACCAGTACGAAAAGAAAAAAGTTTTCTTAGAAAAAGTAAAATGGGTTGCAGACTTATGTGCAGAAAATAAAATGGAATTAGCTCAACAAAGAGCAGAAATCTTTTCTAAAGAAAACGGTTCCTATTCTAATATTTACAAGATTTTTAATATCATAAAAACAAAGCAATGAACATTATAACTGAATTCCACATAGAACAACTCGTAATTTCATTGTTCGAGGAACTCGGTTACGAATATATTTTTTAGGGACACACTAAATGTAACACTACCTAATCTAGCTGCATTCCCCATCTCTTCATACACGTACGCTGCCCATAAAATGTGTAAATGAAAAAGGAGCATTTTATTTGCTCCTTTTTCATTTATTTATTCCTCTATATATTCTTTAAATCCATTCCAATATTCATTATTTTGATATACTTCTTTTGTTCCGAAAGGGACATACAAGCTGATATTATTATGATAAGAAATGTCTCCATTACCGTTGGGTGGAATTAAAGACTTTATGTGAACTTCTTTTATTTCCGGACAACTAGCAAAAGCGGCTCTTTCAATAGAATTAATTTTATCAGGGAGAAATATTACACCTAGCTTTTTACAGTTAAAGAAAGTATACTCTTTGATTATTGTAACACTACTTGGAATGATTATTGATAAAAGATTGGAACATCCATTAAAAGCTGTTCTTTCAATCGATTTAATGTTATCGGGTAAAGAAATAGAAGTTAATCCAGTACAATTTGAAAAAGCACCTTCTTCTATTAATGTAATATGACTTGGAATGTCAGCTGATGTTAATCCAGTGCATCCAGAAAACATGCTAACTGGAATTGAAGTAAAACTTTTTGGAATATCAAAAGAAGTCAATCCAGTACATCCAGAAAAAACGGACCAACCTATCGACTTAACAGTTTCTGGTAAAGAAATAGACGTCAGCCCAATACAATTTTCAAATGCACTGTGTTCTATCGTTGTAACACCTTCGAGAATTTCAATAGAAGTTAATCCTATGCATCCTGAAAAAGCTTGCGATCCAATTGTTGTAATTTTGTCTGGGAGTGTTATTGACTTAATGCTCTCACAACCGTAAAATGCTGCAAATTTAATATTCGTTACACTATTAGGAATTGTTATTGATGATAATTCACTACAAAATGAAAAAACCTGACTTTCAATTGTTGAAACACCATTTGGAATAATGATTGACGTTAATCCAACACATTTACGAAAGGCTCTTTCACCAATAAAAGACACACTGTTAGGGATGACAAAAGAGGCTAACCCAACACACTCTTCAAATGCACCTTCTTTAATTGTTTTGACACGATCAGGAATAACAACTTCTTTTAAAGCAGAGCAACCCTTGAAAGTATATTCTTCAATAGTACTTATATTATTAGGAAGTATTACATCTGTTAATCTTATACAATCCTTAAAAGCATAACTTTCAATAACAGTTACACTATTTGGAATGCTAATTGATAAAAGATTGGAACAATTTCCAAAAGCCTCTCTGCCAATATACGTTACACTATTAGGAATAGAAATAGAAACTAGGCGTCTACAAGATCTAAATGTTCCAGATTCAATATTCGTAATGCTATTAGGTATAGTAATTGTTTGTAACCCACTTTCAAAAAAAACATTGTCTCCAATATTTGTCACACTATTGGGAATATCTATAGATGCCAAACTATAACAAACTCCAAAAGCTAAACTTTTTATTGTTTTTACAGTATTGGGTATCGAAATTAAAATTAAACCTTTACATCCATAGAAAGCAAGTTCATCAATAGATATAATATTTTGAGGGAGGATAATGGTTTTCAAGTTACTACAACTTGAAAACATATATTTTGAAATCTTATTTTCCTGAGTACTTAGATATGCACTGTAAGAATAAACGGAAACGAAATAGCTACCACCATCAACAATTGAAACATCTGAAATATCTATAGAAGAGAGTTTCCCTTTCATTAACATATCTCGAAGTGTTTGAACATCATCACCATTAATAAATCCAGTTATTTTAATTTCAAGTATTTGTAAATAATTATCTCCTAAAATTGATTTTAAATTACCAACTTCAGGTACATCAACTATTCCTTTTTTCTGTGCAGATTGAGTAACTATTATTAATTGAGCGAGTTCACTATTTTGATCTTTTACAGTTATTTCAGCACTACGAGATTCAAATAAGTCATTTTTTTCTACAATGAAAGTTATTTTTTTAACTGTGAGTGCACGTGTATCAGATTCTTGTACTTTTATCCAATCAATATTAGCTGGGATAAAAACTGCTAACTCAACGTTTGCGTTAGCTTCAACTTCAATAGTTCCGCCATCTTCAGATATTTCATAATTATCCTCATTGCTGTCCCATTAAAATCTAAAAAAGCTCTTTGAAATATTTGAAATTTAGTTAGTTACACGACTTTTTCGTGCGAACGGACTTGAATTTGTAGTTTTGTGTCAAACAAAACTGATCGCATATGTTTCAAGACAAATACGTTTTCGCTCAATTAGTCTCATTTCTTAATCGCAGTAAGTTTAACCGCATAGTCAGCAAATACAAAGGTGATAGATATGTGAAGCATTTCACTTGCTGGAATCAACTGCTTGCTATGATGTTTGGTCAACTATCAAATCGTGAAAGTCTGAGAGATTTGATTGTCGCTCTTGATGCTCATCATTCCAAATGTTATCATTTAGGAATGGGTAAAAATGTATCAAGAACATCCTTGGCAAGAGCCAATCAAGATAGAGATTATCACATTTTTGAAGAATTTGCTTATTATCTGGTAAATGAAGCAAGGAAAAAACGTATTTCCAATATATTCCAACTAGGTGGTAATGTTTATGCTTTTGACTCGACAACAATAGATTTATGTCTATCTGTGTTTTGGTGGGCAAAGTTTCGAAAGAGCAAGGGTGGCATCAAAGTTCACACGTTATATGATGTAGAAACACAGATACCTACTTTCTTTCATATTACCGAAGCTTCTTTACACGACTCAAAAGTTATGAAGGAAATTCCATATGAAGTTGACTCTTACTATATATTTGACCGTGCTTACAACAACTTTAAGATGCTGTATAAAATTAATCAGATAAGTGCTTTTTTCGTTATCAGAGCAAAAAAGAATATCCAATATAAAACCATCAAGTGGAAACGTAAGCTGCCTAAAAACGTGCTATCAGATGCTCAGATTGAATTAACAGGATTCTATCCAAAACAATACTATCCCGAACATATTCGTATGGTCAGATATTGGGATGAAGAGCAAAAGCGTGAATTTGTTTTCTTAACAAACTCGATGCATATCTCTGCGCTACAAGTAGCTGAACTTTACAAAAACAGATGGCAGATTGAGCTGTTTTTCAAATGGTTAAAACAACATTTGAAAATTAAGAAATTCTGGGGTACAACTGAAAATGCTGTTAGAATTCAACTTTACACTGCCATATGTACTTATTGTTTAGTAGCAATTGTTCAAAAAGACATGCAGATTGACAGAAGCACATATGAAGTTTTACAGATATTGAGTATATCGTTAACAGACAAAACTCATCTGAAAGACCTTTTTGATAAAACTAAATTTCAAAATGACAAAGAACGTTTTAGGCTTAATGAGCCAAATTTATTTGATTTTTAATAACGTCCCAATTTTAATGGGACACTAATGAATTATCCTTTAAAATGATTATTGCGTCTTTTTGTTTTTGAGTAATGGAAATATTTTGTTTCACAGTACTATTCTTATCAGATATTGTAAGTGATGCTTCTCGCTCTGAATATCCATTATTTCTTTCAATTACAAGAGAAATTTTCCTTGCTTTCAATGCTTTGGTGGAAGATTCTTGAACTTTTATCCATTTTACCTCGGATGGTATCAAAACTTCTAAATCAACGTTCGTATTAACATCAATTTCAATTACCCCACCATCCTCAGATATTTCATAATTGTCCTTTGAAATGATTATTGCGTCTTTTTGTTTTTGAGTAATAGTAATGTTTTTGATAGTGTTACCTGTTTTGATGGCCAGGATAACACTCCTATCATCGTATCCGGTATTTTCCGTTGTCGTCACAGAAATATTAACTGAACCTGCATTACCACTTGTGGGGAATATTGTACACCATGTCTTATCTCCTTGCGAAGAAGTAATAGAAGCTTCCCATTTTTTATTTGTTTTAAAACTAAAAGATTGTGTGATTGATCCTGACGCAATGTTTAGTTCTGTTATTATTTCAGAAACTACATCAGGTTCCTCTTTTGGCCCGCAAGAAAATATTATAAGAAAAAGGATAGTGAAATAAAATAACTTGTTTATATTCATATCATCAAGTATTAGTAAGTGCTTTTTGCAAAGATAAATGTTTTTGATAATAAAATGAGTACTTTTCACATAATTGAAATTCTGAACTTACAAAGCTAGACCGAGACAAATACAATTTAAATCCGGAACCCAGTTTTACCGGATTATTTACAAAAGATACAAAGCCAAATTTAACCTTAAAGTCGCTAGCTGAAAAACAGTGTATAAAAGTAATTTTAATTGCGAAAAAACGCTAACTGTATAGAAATTTTAAAACAAAGAGTTTACCATACAATATGTATAGATGAAACAGGATGAAATTTTAATCAATTATGGCGCATTGTATATCTATGATGTTTTTGAAGATGCCGTTTTCAAGTTCACGGGGATGGGCAATGGTAACTTCTGTGAGATAAAATTTAAAGGCAATGAACCTTATAAGGCAGAATGTACCACTGATATAGCGACGAATGCTTATTTAGGTGGCAAGATCATTACCAAAGAGGAATACGAACGTTATAAAAATCGCAACGAACAAGGCAGTTAGCACATGGAACAAGGTGGGGGAATACGTGTGGTTGACAAGGTGTTTTAAAAATAGGTTTTATCCTCTCTTTTTTATTGTTGACATCTATGATTTTCGGTCACTACTGTCCACTAAAAAAGTAGACGATTAAAAATCATATAAACTAGGTTCACTAAAACTGAATCGTTCACTGACATAATTGATATTTGATTTGTCGAAGAAATCACATAAGTGAGTCATAAACGACTTTATGTATCTGTCACTTTGATATATATCCACGATGCGATGGAATTTAAAACAATCTGGCAACTCGACTAAACGGGAGAAAACGTGTTTATCCTTATGCATAATAGTCTGATTATGACAGTAAAGGCGAATTCAAATCCGTTGACTCGAAAACCTATGGTAATAAATTAAATATCAAGTATTTCAAAGAGCAATTGCGTTTTTTTAGTGGACACTTATGATTTTCGGTCAAAATGTGTGTGTCGCTTTACTTGGTAGTATCCCAAAAAGTGTGTAATTTCTATCCTTGTTTGTTACAAAATTATTCATAATTTCTGATATCACAAAGAGTAGCGGTCAATGAAGCAGAGGCGTGACCGAGGCGAAGCTGCCCGCTACTCTTCTTCTTCCCAGTCAAACTTGACTTGTTCATAATCCAACTTGGGTAGTTTACGCCCGTGAGCCTTGCGGTTCATGCTCATCCTTCCCAGTAACAGCAACGTGGCCTCGGGGTTGGGCAAGGCCCCACGCATGCGCGTGGTACGCTTGTAATCCCTGTTGAGACGTTCCACCCAGTTCGTGCTGTAGATCATCGAGCGGATCCGGTAATGATAGCCCACGTAGGTAAAGTACAGGTAATTCCTCTCTTTCGTTTGTCGTCTCTTGAAGTACGGGTAAAGCTCGCCCCACTTCTCGCGAAAGGTCAAGAAGCGATGCATCGCATTCTCCTTGCTGTCACCCCGGTCATCCGCGTGGAAAACCTCCTTGAAGTCATCCGAGAGCTCTTTCTTGTGCTTGGGCTTGACCTCTTTCAAGAACACCCTTTGCAGGTGAACAACGCACAACTGGATCTCCGACCCGGGGAAGCATTTCCAAATGGCGTCTTCTATGTTGTTAAGGCCATCCGAAACGAACAAGTCAACCCGTTCCAGGTCCCTATCACGTAAATCATCGAGGATGGATTCCCAAGCCAGGCTACCCTCGGTGGGATAATTGTACACCCCGAGCACTTCCCTCCTCCTGTCAGGGCGAACGGCCAGCAACGTGTAGTAGGCCTCCTTGCTCACGCTGTCCCCGCGCCGGGTGGGTATGAAGCAGGCGTCGATCATCACGATGGGGTAATACGGCTCCAAGGGGCGGTTAAGCCAAGCGCCAACTTCTTCCCGGGCAGTGTCGAACATGCGGCTGACCTGGCTGCTGCTGTAATGGGAACCGCAAATCTCCCCGAAAACGTTACCTACCCGTTCCGTGGTTAAACCTGACCCTGACCTGTACAACTCGAAGGCGATAGAACTGGCTTCCTGCTCCTGGTTCTTCAACAGGGCCAGGATCACGGGATAAAAACCACCGTTGCGCGTGCGCAAAACGCGCAGCTCGATTATTCGCTTGTCCCCGAAAGCCTCGCGGATACGAAAACCGTTGCTGTAGTCTTCAACGTTGCTCTTGTATAGCTCCCGCTTCGATTTCATCAGGGCTTCAAGGCTTAACTTTAAAATCGTGTTTAACCCGTCTTCTTTTTGTAGAATATCTTCCAATATTTTACTAACTTGCGGCTGTGTAAAGTGCGTGATCTTTAATTTTTTAGTTTTCAGTTCAAAAATCAAAGATAGAAAAAATGCGCTTTACACACTTTTTGGGACAGTATCCTTTTTATTTGTATTATTTAATTGATATATTGAAATTTATAATAATAACAGAAATCAAAATAGAAAATGATATACGAATGTTATAAGTTTAATATATACGAATGTTGTATTTTTGTTACGTAAATTAAACGATGGCTGCAAGTGTAACGAGGCAGCGAACAACAACAGGGATGCTGAAAACTGTGATAGAGTAAGCAATAAACAAAAAATTAAAATATGTACCTATTTTTTGACACTGAAACAACTGGTTTACCAAGAAATTGGAAAGCACCAGTTTCCGACCTTAACAATTGGCCAAGACTTGTACAACTTGCTTACTTGTATTATGACAGTAATGGCAATAAAATTTCAAGTGGCGATTTTATTATTAAACCAGAAGGATTTACTATTCCGACTGATGCTACAAGAATTCACGGAATTTCGACAGAAAGAGCGATTAAAGAAGGAGAATCATTAACGTCAGTTTTACAACACTTTAATTCATTAATCGGACAAGCAAGTTATCTTGTTGCTCATAATATGTCCTTTGATGAAAAAATTGTAGGCGCGGAATTTTTAAGAAATGGAATGCAAAATAGTATTCCGTCTAAAAACAAAATATGTACAATGGAAAGGACAACAAATTTTTGTGCCATTGACGGACCTTATGGGTATAAGTGGCCAAAACTTTCTGAATTGCATTATAAACTTTTTAGGACAGGCTTTGAAGAAGCACACAATGCAGCCGTTGATATAACAGCGACTGCTAAATGCTTTTGGGAACTAAAAAGACTTGGCATAATTTAAACGAATGACAAGAACACCAGCAGCCAACACGGGTTTTGCATCAGGCGGGCGGACGTACAAACTTGGAACTTTGTAGCCCGCACCTGCGTTCGTCTCAGGTTGACAGGACTTCGTCCCGCCAACCCGCCCGAACGCAAACCCCCATCCGTTGGCAACCCTACAAACGACCAAGTAAACGAGAAACGACAACACAAAAACGACAGATAAATTGAAAATATAATAGGTATGAAATTTTTAAGATACCCAGGCGGAAAGTCTAAGTTACTTTCATATTTAGTAAATCATTTACCAACAAAAAAAGACATAAAAGGGAAATACATTGAACCTTTTGTTGGTGGTGGTTCTGTTTTCTTTCTTGTGAATCCCGATAACGCTTTAATTTCAGATTTAAACTCTGAACTTATTACTCTTTATAAAGGAATTAAATTATATCCACACAAAGTTTGGGAAACATTTCAGTCTTTTCCATCAGGCAAAGTTGCATACTATGAAATTAGAAATAAAGGGGCAGAAGGTAAACATTTGTATTATAAAGCCGCACGAACACTGTACTTAAACAGAACTTGTTTCAAAGGAATGTGGAGACATAACAATAATGGAGATTTTAATGTTGGCTATGGCGGTGAAGAAAGGCGATGGGTTATCACACATCAAAACATTGTAAAATTATCTAAACTATTTCGCAAAGCTGATATACTAAATAGCGATTTTGAAGACGTTATTTTGAGTGCGTCAAAAAATGATTTTATTTTTCTTGACCCACCATATAAACCTGGTGAAAAGGATTTACACGAATTACATTATAGTAATGGTAAATTTCTATTTAACGAACAAATCCGTTTATCTGAAGCACTAAAAAGTTTACCAAAATCAAAACATATTCGTTGGGCAATGACAAATTCTTCACACAACGACATTTTGAAATTATACAAAGATTTTCACATTAGAAAAATTCCGTTTGGAACAAGTGATAAACCTGGCATTCAAACCAAAAATTCAAATGAAGTACTAATAACAAATTACTGAAAAAGTTTATGAATCAATTTTTAGAGAAAGCTGCAAATCAAAATCATCCATTAAGAATTCTCTCAGATTTTCTTAGTACAGAAGAAAGTATAGAAACTGCAAAACGTTACAGTGAAAGTCGATTCGTTGGGTATGTACTTGAAATAGGCTACGATGAAATTACAATTATTACCTGTGATCCTTTTAAAGTAAACGTTGGTGGCATTCCAAGAAATTCATTGCTAATCATGGTTCCTAATTCATTTAAACAAAACGGAACAGGAATTCCTCTACATTTTACTTTGTTACGAGTTTTAGATTCTGCACCAACTCCACTAACAAAAGAAGTTCAACAAACATACTTTGAACTGCAAAAAAAATCAATGCCTGAATTAGATATTTTCACACAGAGTGAATTGCAGTGGGGTGCGCTCAAGACACAAGTTCTTGGAATGTTTTACCCACATCCGACTCAGCTTGAAACAATAGAATTCTCTGGGGATATAAACAATTATGTAAGTGCACATAAATACAAGGTATTTTCACCTGATGACAAATTATTGGATTTGGTAAATAACGAACTTGTTCCAAAAGAAAACCGATTTGCAATTGGCAAACTTCGTTTAACAGAAAATAGATTACCACTTCCAAGTAAAAGATTACCTGATGTTGATATTGTTCTTTCAACAAATGACTTTAAAGGTTGTAGAACAGCTATGTTTGGAAAAACAAGATTAGGTAAAAGTAATGTTGTGAAATTAATCGTTCAAAGTTTATTGGAAACAACAAAAGATACAAAAAATGTAGGACAATTGATTTTTGACATTAATGGTGAATATGCAAATGATAATCCTCAGGACGACAATCTTTCAATAAGAGGTGCATATCCTGACAGATGCACTGTTTATGCTTTAACACCTAAAACAAATACACCTTCACATCCTCTTAAACTGAACTTCTATCATACACCGTATTCATCAAAACAAGTTTTGAATACCCTTATTCGTCAATCAGGGAGAAGTGGTTCTGATTATGTTGATGCATTTATTTCAGTTGATATTCCAGACTTCTCAGAAGTAACTGCAATTCCTAATAATCGTATGAATGAAAAAATACGAGCAGTTAGAAAAATACAATTCTACTATGCATTGCTTCATAAATGTCAGTTTGGTTGTGATGAAAATATTGTCAGAGGCTTTATTCCGAGTGCAAATAATGTTCGTGGATTTAATCCAGGTTTTTCTGAAGCTTTGAGAAATGCAGCTTACTCAGCGTTTCAATTACAAGTGCCACAAGTCCCAAATTCACTTAACACACTTCAAACTGAGTTAGAAGTTATTCATAGGTTTAAAAAAACTAATTCTGCTGACCAAACTTTACGTTCAAGTAGCGGTAATCCTATTTTTGACCAAGAAGACAATGCTCTTTTAGAAATGCTGGAACCTAATCCAGGTAGAAGTGGTTTTTCAATTTTGCTAAGATTTAAGACTTATCACGACCAACGGGCAGGAGATTACACAACCAATATTTTACAATTACTTGACCAAGGACAAACTGTAATTCTTGATTTAGGTAATGCTGATGAAATCTTAATGACTTATTTCTCACGTCAATTATCAGAAGCAGTATTTTATCATCAAACAGACAAATTTACAAACAATCAATTAGGTAATCATTTTGTGCAACTCTACTTTGAAGAAGCACATAATCTTTTTGGTTACAATGATAATAGTGATGAAACAAGGATTTATAGACGTTTTGCTAAAGAAGGTGCAAAATATCATATTGGAATGGTTTATTCTACGCAATCACCTTCAACCGTAAATTCTGATTTACTTGCACAGACAGAAAACTTTTTCGTTGCTCATTTAGCATCTCAAGACGATGTAAATAAACTTGCAAAAGTAAATATCGCTTACGACAGCATTAAAAACGATATCCTACAAGCAAAAACTCCTGGATATATGCGAATGCTCACTCGCTCACATAGGTTTGTTGTTTCTATGCAGGCAAAAAGATTTACTCCACCAACAAACACTAATAAATAATGCCATATCAACAAGGAAAAGGAAATAGGCTTCCGCTCGAACGTGCAAGTAAGTTGGGGCATCTAGAGGTAATTCAAAGTGAACTTGTGCAAAAACTTTGTAAGAGTTTCAATGACCCCGAAGTTATTGAACATACAGGAAGTGTTTCTAAATGGGAACCATTGCCAAAGGATGGTAAGGAATTAAAAATTGTTTTTTCAACTGACGGATCCATTCAAGTAATTGAAAATCCAAATCCACCGTTTAAGGCAGTTGCCTTTGTTAAATCAGCACTTTTGCGAATTGACCAATACGCAATTTCAAATATTGACAAAGATAATCCGCACCCTTTTGCTTTGCGTGATATAATGAAAGAATCTGCGTTGTATCATTCAACTGCATTTCCATTGCGCAATGTTTACATAGAAGGAAAATCAAATTATAATGCAATTAGAGAAATAATGTTTGAATCTGTCAAAGATGAAGGGTTAAACAACTCCCTTGAAGGAGCAATGATGGAGACACTAAAGTGGATTGCTTATGAAAAATGGTTAGACACACCAAAATCAGAACTTGAGAAATTTGGTTGCCCACATTGCGAAAAGAATGTTGCAACTCTTTCTTTTGATGAGGAAAAAGGTAATTGTCCAGAATGTAAAGGTGAAATCTTTATTACAGATATGTTTGGCCTACATCAAAGTATGACAGATGATTTTGCTCCGAATCAAGTTGCTTCTGATTATATGAGTGTAAGCGAAACATTGATGATTTTTACACCGATCCGATATTATTGGGATAATAAACGAGAAATTTTAAAGAATTGTTTATTTGTCAAAGATGGGCCTCTTTCATTGCGTGCGACACTTGCAAAACTTTCAGCGCCAATCCGAAGATTTTTTGAATTTGCGAAATCAAAAGGTTATGATATTGCAATGATTGGACAAGAAAAAACAGGTCAATTTTATGACCATTTACAATTAATTGGTAATTCTGCACCTGTTGGACATTGTTTCATTCCCGATAACACATACATTCAAGAAAAGATTAAGCATAATAATACATTAACGTTATATGGTGCTGACACAAACTATGGAGCAAAACTCTTTGTTAAGATAAATGATTATCATAAAATGGTTATAAATATTCCTACAGGGCAACGAGGAGAATTTGTAGAAAATCCTTCTCAACAGCATTTAATTAATTTCAAAAACATTGTAGCCACATTACCTAAAATTTTAAGTAATAAATTTGAAGGAGCATTGCTTCCGATTGAACTTGCGAACAATATAGCTTCGCTTTCTACTTATCCGTCAGCAAAGACATTGGAATTGTTTGCGGACGATTTAAAAGGTAAATAAAACTATGCTTGTATATTTAAACGAAGACTACGAATGAAAAAAGGGTAGCCACCAACAAAGTGTAAATGCCATAAGGGTTTCAGAGGTATGCGAAGGTCAGAAGTTCTCATTAACTTTTCGTGTAACTTGATACGGAATCACCCGCAATCCCTTACGGCACTTACACTCGACCGTTACAGGCAAGTTTAGAGAAACAACCAAAACAAAAAACTTAAAATAAAATGAATATTTGGCGAATACATTTAAAGGCAGACTCACAAGTTGGAATTGACCAACGACAACTTTGTTTAGACAAGGGAATTGTTGGTGTAGGTTGGCAAATAGACTACGAAATAGTTCCCGTTACTTGGGATGAATATTGGGAAATAGCAAAAGGAGATTATGGAGATAGCAGTTGGAAAGCAGCACTAAATACAATCAAAAACAGAATACAGGTTGACGACTTAATTTGGACACGAGATTGGTCTGGAAATTATTTTTTAGGACGAATTATAAGTGATTGGTATTATGACACAGACGAAGACTGTTCAAAAGCTGACATCGTAAATGTTCGCAAATGCGAATGGCATAAAATCGGAACAGAAGAAGCAGTTCCAGGAAAAGTTGTTAGCAGTTTTAGACCAGCAAGGACAGTTCAAGTAATTGACGATGATACAGTGTATTATTTCTCACAAATTGCATACAATCAAAAAGTAGGAAAATCATTTTACGAAGTTGACAACTTAGCTGGAGAAGATATTTTTTCACTATTATCAACTGACGGTTGCGAAGATGCATTGGCAATTTATTTACAAGTTAAGCAAGGCTATTACATTATTCCAAGTTCGTGCAAAGACGACACAATGACTTACGAATTTGAACTTAAACACAGACAAACAGGAAAGAGTGCGGTTGTGCAAGTAAAAAGCGGTTGGACACCTTTAAACATTGACGATTACGACAAACTTGACACTGACATTTTTTTATTTGCTACCTCGGGGCAATATCACGGAACACCAAAACCAAATATCAAAACTGTTGACCCAGACGAAATCCGAAAATTTTTATATGAACAAACACACTTACTACCCGAAAAAATGAAGGTATGGATAGAATTAACGAGATAATAAAACCTGCCTGTAACACGGGTTTTACGTCAGGCGGGGTAACGTGCAAACTGAACCTTTGTAGCCAGCACCTGCATTCGCCTCGTGTTGACAGGACTTGGTTAACGACTAAACGGACAATTTCGCAGGACTATAACCAACACTAACAAAACATTAAATATGAGCACGATAAAAAAAGGTAACGCATTTGAAGACAAGGTTTACGGACATATAACCAATGAACTTAGAAATGACAGACTTCATATTTCAGGAAAGAGAAGTCACGCATATCAAAAAAAGGGATATTATTCAAGAGACAGGGAATCTGAAATAATAACAGACATATCGATAGAGACATTCCTACCCGATGCGAGCGATTTTAGCTTGCTTACAATCATAGAATGTAAGGATTATGGCAGTCCAATTCCTGTTGACGAGATAGAAGAGTTTCATTCCAAAGTTCAACAAATAGCAGGCGACAATGTAAAAGCAATCTTTGCAACGACAGCGGCTCTACAAAGTGGCGCATTAACTTATGCAAAATCAAAAAAGATTGGTGTAATCAGGTATTTACCGGACAATCAAGTTAAATGGATGATTCACTTCTTAACGTCTTCTTCGTTATCAAAACAAGAACAATTAAGTCATTCGGAATTTAAGTCAGCATTCTTAAATCAAAGACACGAAAGTAACGGGCGAAATTTTTATGCCTGTGATGATGAATATATTTATCCTAATCTTTTTTCAGTGCTTAAGGAGTATCTAAACTAAAGGACAAAGAATGTTCATTTACAGAAACAAGAAAGGGCAGCAGCCAACATCGGTTTTGCGTCAGGTGGGGGGACGTGCTTCTATTGACAATTTTGTGTATAATTTAAGTGGGTTCTTCGTATCGAGTTTAGTGCTAAAAAACCCGCCCGAACGCAAAGCCAAAAACCGTTAGGTACAATTATGACAAACCCAAATAACAAGAAATGATAGTTTAACAAGTGGGTGCATATCGCCGGAATCACTGGGTGCATATCACCGGAATATTCACCAAGGACAAAATGGCCATTCCGACATCGAAAACAAAAGGAATAGCAACAATTTAAACATATAACCAATGGAAAGAGAAAAAGCGCTTGAGCTGTTGAAAAAGTACAATAAAGAAAAATTTCATCTTCAACACGCGTTAACGGTTGAACAAGTGATGAGATGGTATGCCAAGGAGTTGGGTTATGACCCTAACTATTGGGGAATAATTGGTCTGTTGCACGACCTTGACTTTGAAATGTATCCCGAAGAACATTGTATTAAGGTAGTGGAAATCCTACAATCAGAGAATTATAGCGAGGATGTTATTCGTTCTATTTGTTCTCATGCTTATGGTGTAATGGTAGATATTAAACCCGAACATGAGATGGAAAAAGTGCTCTATGCCGTAGATGAATTGACGGGTATTATCGGTGCCGCTGCCTTAATGCGACCATCGAAAAGCGTTTCCGACATGGAGCTAAGCAGTTTGAAGAAAAAATATAAGACTAAAGCATTCGCGGCAGGTTGTTCCCGTGAAATTATTGGTAACGGTGCAGAAATGTTGGGTTGGGAGCTGGACACCTTGTTAAGTAAAACATTGGAAGCGATGAAAGCAACGGAAGATATCGTGTCTGAGCAGTTGAATAGGATGGAGTGATCATTTATAAAGTGGATGATTTACCGTAAATAACCAATCAATCAAGTAATTCAAGATGAAAACAGCTTTTAATTTGTTGATTGTATCTTTCCTGTGCTGCGGTATGGGATTGTTGGCGTCATGTGGACAGCAGAAGGAAACGAATGTGCTCCTGATTGTTGGCGGACACGGTTTTGACGAAGAACCTTTCTACGCGATGATGGATAAACTGCCGAGTATAACCTACGACGTGGCTGAACATCCTGACGCGTACCAGTATCTGAAACCGGGAAAAATTGATAATTATGACGCGGTTTTGCTGTATGATATGCCTTCTGAAATACCCGAAGACGCGAAAAAGGATTTTGTAACCATTCTCGAAAAAGGCACGGGACTTGTTGTGCTTCATCATGCTTTCTGTAGTTATGATTTTTGGCCGGAATACACGAAAATTGTAGGGGGGCGTTACCATCATTTTCCCTGGCAAAAAGATGGAGAAGAGCAGGCACCATCAACGTATAAACATGATCTCGTCCTGAATGTTAAGGTGGTGGACAATAAACATCCGATTACAAAAGGGATAAGCGATTTCCAAATAACGGATGAAGCGTACAGTGGAACGGAAATCCTTGAAAGCGTTCATCCTTTGTTGGCTACCGATGAACCGGCAAGCGCCCCTTTGGTAGGCTGGGTCCATCATTATGCCAACGCCAAAGTGGTCACGTTAACGCTGGGACACGATAATCAGGCATGGGCAAACCCGGTTTTCTCACAACTTCTTTCACAAGCCATTTCGTGGGTGGGCAATTGTAAACAATAACTGAGAATACCGCGTTTTTGAATACGGCAAACACCATCATCGCCATACACGGCCTGATAGCCGGTATGGCGAAAGCAAAGGAACCGTTTTTAGAAACCTAATTTCACCCCCGCGAAAAAGCTTCTTGGTGCCATGGGACCGTAGATGTAGCTGGAATCCCTACCCGCCCCCGTGTCGAAATCGTCCTGAAAGGCGTTGAATATATTCTGAACACCACCGTTAAGCTGCAACTCTATCTCTCTATTCAATCTAAAAGTGTAAGCCAGCTTGAAGTTTACTTCAAAAAACGAGGGACTCTTTTCGGTAACATTTAGCTTTGAAAACTTGTCGACACCCTCAACCCCTTCTCCCGCGTAGTGAGGCACGAGCATAGAGCCGGTGTAATTACCCGAAAGCGTCACCGCGACCGGCCTTATCGGTGTCCAGGTAGCAACGGCATAGGCGTACGCGTCGGGGGTGCGCATCACCCTTTTTACAGCCTCAACACCATCTAGTTCTTTTTCTTCTTCCGAAGCGGGTTCCCACCATTTGCGCGGGTTATCGTACTGACTTCTCTGGAGTGTAATACCCGACTGCACCTGGAACCTGTTGCCCCAAGCCAATCGCCCCTCCAAATTGGCACCATACACACTGACCCTATCACCGGCGTTTTGCACGATAACATCACGTCCCTTGGTAACCGACTCGAACGGGTCAATCAGTCGGGTATAGAAACCCTCGAGCATCAGGTTTAGGTGTGTGGCCCCGAACGAGTGATAATAATCAACGGAACCGCTTAGGCTCCTTGAACGCTCCTCTTTCAACCCTTTTGCCAGGTGACGTACAAGCTGCTCGCCTCCCGCGATGTCCACATGCAAATCCTCGTCGAAATATTGCGGTGCGCGAAACCCTTCGCTGTAGGAGAACCTGAAATTGGTGTTCGGCGTGGGATTGTAACGCAAATTAACGCGCGGGCTGAATATAAGTTCCTCAACCAGATTATGCTTATCCAACCTGCCCCCCAACAAAAAGCTCCACCTTTCGTCTTTCCACTCGTTTTGCAAAAACACGCTACCGTTACGGGCAACCTGATCTATCCCCTCACGGCGATAACCGCTTGCATCGTTCAGGTTATCCTGCAGGTACTCTAATCCCCCCGTTACCTCGGCCGGCATAAAGAGTAACCGGTTAAACCGGTGCATATATTGTGTACCCACTTGAAACATAAGATTGGTAGAGCGACCAAACGAACTCATCCGGGCGTTATTGTTATCAAAAGCATCGTTCACTTGGCTGGCAGGCACCTCACGTACCACGGGATCACCGCCGCCGTAATAGCTTAGGCGCAAAACATGTTGAGCCGAAGCGTAAATGGATAAAGCGTTATTGCCATCGGGATCGGTTCTGCTGAAATTTAGCCCTCCCCCGTTAATGTAATGCTGCAACTGCTCTGCTATATAGGCCTCGAACGGTTGAAATTTTAAATTATCGCCGCCACGACGATACTCGTGTATATTGCGGTAGTCGAGCGTGAGCTTAGAGTAGAGACCGATCTTGAGGAAAGAGAGAAATCCCATGGTTCTGTTTCTCAGCTCCGCGATGTCCGAAAAACCGTCGCCATCGTAATCAAACGCATCCCTCACCCTGTTCTGTCCAAACACGGTGATACCCGCTTTACGGCTATCAGTGAGAATAGAGGCGTTAAACGCCATATTTTTCTGCCAACTACCCGTACCATCGTAGTTGAGCGAATTATGACTCATCTCACCCGAGTTGCGAATCGGCTCGCGGGTGATGATATTTACTACCCCACCAATGGCCGAAGAGCCAAACAGCGCCGAACCGCCACCTCTCATCACCTCCACCCGCTCTATCATGTTGGCGGGAATCTGCTCCAGCGCGTAAACAGAGGCAAGCGCACCCACCATGGGACGGGAGTTTACAAGTATCTGCGAGTAGGGACCTTCGAGCCCGTTAATACGCACCTGCGTGAACCCGCAATTCTGACAGTCATTCTCTACCCGAAGTCCCGGCTGGAACCGCAATCCTTGCGAAAGATCGCTGGAGTTGGTGACCTCTAAGGTTTTTACATCGAGAATGGTAACCAGCGAAGGCGCCATTTTTCTGGATGTTTCGTTCCTATTGGCAGAAACCACCACCTCGTTTAGCGACAACGGCGCGGTTTCTAACTCGAAATCCAATTCAACCGTCCTGTTTTTCTCGAACACCACCTCCTTTTCTATGTTTTTATACCCTACATACTGGACAAGAATGGTGAATCGTCCTACAGGGAGGTTGTTGATTAAATAGTGTCCCGTCGCATCGGTTGTAGTTCCCACCGTTGTACCTTTCAACTGAATGGTAACGTAGGGCAAATGCTCTTTCGTGCTGGCATCCAGCACGTGTCCAAAAACGTTGGCATCTGTTTTTCCCCTAAGAGTTGAAGTGTAATCACCTTCGGCGTGCGTATTCCCCGGTGGAAGTTCCTTTGGGCTACTGGTCACCGTATCGCCAAACAGGTAGTTTGCAGATGAAGTGTTTGCAGACAAGCAGTTTGAAGTCAGGCTGTTCACGAATAAGGTAAGTAGAAAGCCAAATGCATATAATAGTCTTTGAAAATATGATTGTCCGTTCATTATGAATTGTAAAATTACCATAGCCGAACCTTTTCCAAATATTTCACGCTTAACATTATCACGTTACGAACAACCAAAAGCGATAGCATAACTTAAGGGAATCCGTTTGAATCAGTTCGCAATCGAGATTATATAAAAATGTTATCGAAATTTAGGCCACCGATGCAGGAGGAGCCCTTAAGGAGATGGTTAAAAAATAAAATTTAGGTGAAAAATGGTCGGTTGATTTACTGTTCAGAAAACCTGTAACAACCGGTATTTTCAAATCAAATTGGGAAAGAATATCGGCAGTTGATGCAAAATTATTTAACTGCTCTATCAGGAAGTATCCGGATGCGGAGTGCTTATGATCGGCATCAGCAAAAAGGTGAGAGTGAACAACCCGTTCGTTGCCAATATTGTGTTCATGAAAAAAAAGCGTTATCCCCGCCATATAAAACGAGAAGAGGATTACCAACCCCCATTTCAATGGACACGATATATCGTTGTTTTTTCTCATTCAGCTACAAAAGTAAACGAAAAAAAGAGGTTCTCCAAGAGTATAAGATAAAATGTAGCCATCATTTTTTGCATTGAGATGTTGGACGTCCCGATAGGAACAATTATTTTTACAGTCTAGAAGTTAAAGGCAAACAATGTGAGAAATGGGTTAAAAAAATGCACGATTATGAATAAAGAAATAGGGAACCATCATCACCACGTAGACACCGAAAAATTGCGGGGGAAGAAACTGCTGTGGGTTACGCTGCTCAAATTTTCGATAAGCGTGGTGCAGGTGACGGGGGGCATTTTATCCAACAGCCTCTCGCTTATTTCAGACGCGATACACCATCTGGGCGACACCTCCACCATATTCATCGCCTTTTTAGCCGGGAAATATGCCCGGAAAAAACCTGATGCCAAAAAAACTTTCGGTTACAAACGTATAGAGATCTTAGCGGCTCTCTTTAACGGGGTGGTGCTTATCGGCATCTGTATTTTTCTTCTCGTGGAAGCATACAAACGGTTGATGCAACCGCAACCCATCAAAGGCGGGGTAATGCTGATGATAGCCGTTTTCGTGCTGCTGGTCAATCTAATCTCGGTATTGGTGTTACAAAAAGAGAAGTCGCATAACTTGAACGTACGTGCCGCGTACCTTCACCTGTTAGGCGATACGCTCTCGTCGGTAGCGGTCATCGCAGGCAGTATAGCCATTATCGTTTGGGAAGTTTACTGGATTGACCCGCTCATAACCGTTGCCGTGGGCGTTTACATTATTTACCAAACCTGGGGCGTGGTACGTCAAACGGTAAATATTCTGATACAGGCCACACCCCGCCATATCGATATTCAGAAAATCAAACAGAGCGTGGAGACGTTGGCTCAAGTGGAAAACATCCACCACCTGCACGTGTGGCAAATGGACGACGAACACGTACACCTAGAGGCTCACCTCAATATCTCCCGGGATATGCCACTTAGCGAAGCCCAAGTCATCCGCCAAAACGTGGAAACCTTGTTGAGAGACAAATTCGGCATAAACCATATCACCCTTCAAATCGAGTATAGAGGGTGTGAAGATAATTAGGATATATGCCGATTATTTAAAATGACATACAACTGTTATTGCTTTTATATTTACAAATTTGTATATTTGTTTCGCAAAAGTGATGTTGTGACAATGCAAATAACAGGCAACCTAACTACAGCTTTTGACATCTTGGTAGGAATACTAACGGCTTTAAACAAAAAGACATGAAAACAAAACTGTTATTAACTGGACTCATTTTTGCAATTATAGCATTTTGTAGTTGCGATATGGAAAAAGTGATAGAGAGAGACATTTTTTCAATATCATATTCTAAGAGTAATTCATGGTTTGACTATTTTTATAACGCGACAATTGACCAAAATGGTTTGATGCAAGTTACAGAGATAAATGGACTGACAAAAACGAATAGAAAATCGGAATATACATTGGTTGATTCTGATATAAAGATGATTATAGAAAAGCTAAACAGCTTGGTTAAAGTAGACATTTCTGACAAATACGGATTTGATGATGAAAACAATCCAACGGATCTACCTGTAACTAAATTGACATATAAAACAACAATTAAATCAGATTCTACATCGCTATATTTTCCGAAAGAAAATGAATTACCTGTTGAATTAAATGCATTTTTACAGACTATTAAGCAAGTAATATTGGATAACGATACATTATTAAATAATTGAATGTAAACGCACAGGTGATACTATTCTATTGAATCAATTGAAGGTCGACTAAAGTACCTACAAGACAGGGTGTCGTTTTCAACATTAACAATGACGTTCTACGAAACTATTCCGAACGAAACGGAATTTGGGCAAAAATTCAAAAATGGTCTTAGAAACGGTTGGGATAACTTGATTTGGCTGTTTATTGGACTGACCAATATTTGGCCATTTATCTTAATTGGAGTTGCACTGGTAATTGGAGTTAGAGTTTACAGGAAAAGGGAATAACACATCGTGGCTAAAATCACACGTTTTATAGCCTCAAATCGTTGTACGGCATGCAAAAAAGAGAAGGATATTTTGATCGCTTTCTTGGTTTTATTACCAACTGCGATTTTGATTGGTTGGAAAGAGCCTGTATCATTGATACCCATAATAATCATGACAACAATTTCAGGTGGAGTACTTGGATTTTCAATTAATAAAACTTTGAATAAAAAATGAGTACTTTTTCAGAGATTTGCATTTACGAGGTAAAACCTGACAAGGTTGATGAATTTGAACAATTGATTAAAGAAGTCGCAGAACATCATAAATCTTTTGCAGGTGTGATTGAAGTGAAATATATTAAAAGAACACATAGACAAAAGGACTTTACTTCGGTAAAAAATGGAGAACCTGCCATCCGACTGACAAGAAAACCGAAAAGCGTGACTTATGTTTTATATTGGGAGCTTGAAAACGAGTTGATTCATGCCGAAGCAACAAAATCCGGATTAGAAAAATATTACAAACAATTCAACCGGTGTTTAACAACAATGCCGAAAATAATACTTGGAGAAAGGATAGAATAAAGTACGACCACACCACATCGTATATAAAACATTTATCTGCTGTGCATAAGCATAGTATCCTTAATACTCCCTGTTTTGGTTTTTTTTCTCGAATGTGGTACTTTTGTTACGTGAATAAAATGACTATTTCTCGCCACGGCATAGTACAAGTGAACTTGTCCTCTGCTCGTTTGGCTTAACGAAATAGTTCATATAAATTAAACAATAATAGATGACCATTTCAACAGAACTAATATTGCTGGTCGGTTCAGTCTTGTTTTTTATCAGTATGCTGGTAGGGCAAGCGGGGCACCGTTTTGGGGTACCTATTTTATTGCTTTTTCTTTTAGTGGGAATGATATTCGGCTCCGATGGATTCGGACTCGAATTTAAAAATATACAAATGGCACAAGCCATAGGCTCGGTTTGTTTGGCCATTATTCTGTTTTCGGGAGGATTGGATACCCGGTTCTCGGAAATAAAACCGGTTATCGGCCCCGGGGTGGTACTTGCTACCTTGGGAGTATTGATGACGGCTATTTTTACGGGGCTATTTACCTATTTGTTGACCGATAGGTTTTTTCCCGCGTTGGGGTTAGGACTTCTTTCGTGCATGCTGCTCGCTTCCACTGTTTCGTCAACCGATTCGGCTTCCGTTTTCGCGATTTTGCGCTCCAAAGGCTTGACGCTGAAAAACAACCTGCGCCCGATGCTTGAACTGGAGAGCGGTAGCAACGACCCGATGGCCTATTTGCTAACGGTAATGTTTATCGATATCATTCAATATGGCGATAATCCTAACTACCTGATGGTGGGAATAAATGTGGTGATTCAATTGGTTGTGGGTACCGCGATGGGGATTCTGTTAGGACGTTTAGCGGTAAAAATTATCAACAGGGTTAAAATGGATAACGATTCATTTTATCCAATCATGCTGCTTGTCTTCGGGGTATTTATTTTCGCCTCCACCTACTATTTAAAAGGAAACGGCTATTTGGCGGTTTACATTGCCGGTTTGGTAATCGGAAATTCCCGATTTGCGCACAAACGCTCTTCAATGAGATTTATGGACGGGTTCGCGTGGATGAGCCAGATCTTGCTGTTCCTTACGCTCGGTTTGCTGGTTAATCCGAGTGAGTTGGTTGAGGTAATCGTTCCCGCGCTTATCATCTCTGCCTTTATGATCGTATTCGCACGTCCTATCATGGTTTTCTTATGTTTGATTCCTTTCCGAAAAGTGGGTTTTAGAGACAAACTGTACGTATCGTGGGTGGGACTGCGTGGTGCGGTTCCCATTATTTTCGCCATTTTGCCATTGGCTGCCGGGGTTCCCGGTTCGCGGTTGATTTTTAACATCGTGTTTGTGCTTACCATCGTTTCGTTGCTGGTGCAAGGGACCACTTTGCCGGCCGTAGCACGTTTCCTTGGGCTAGCTGAAAAACCGAAACAATATAAACCTTTTCAGGATTTCGACGTAGATTTTTCGGAAGAAATAAAGTCGGTAATGACGGAGATCTTGATTACCGAAGAGACGCTAAGTTACGGTAAAAACCTGATGGAGATGCCTCTACCCGGTAAGACGTTGGCAGTTATGGTAAAACGGGGCGAAAACTACTTCGTTCCCACAGGGCAAACCGAATTGCATCCCAACGATATATTGTTGGTAATTTCTGACGATGAGAAGGCGTTGAAAGAAACGTATAAAAACATCGGTATTTCGGATTTCACATACCGTAAAAATCAATAAAATGAGAACTATTTCGTTAAGCCAAATGAGCAGAGGACAAGTTCACTTGTACTATGCCATGGCGAGAAATAGTCTAATTTATATGAACTATTTCGTTAAGCCAAACGAGCAGAGGACAAGTTCACTTGTACTATGCCATGGCGAGAAATAGTCTAATTTATATGAACTATTTCGTTAAGCCAAACGAGCAGAGGACAAGTTCACTTGTACTATGCCATGGCGAGAAATAGTCTAACTTTAGTGAACGATTAAAACAGAATTACCTATCATCTTAAAAAGATAAAAAAATGAGAACTATTTTCACGCTAATCATTGCATTCATTCTTTTCACACCGTGTAAGTCTCAAAGTACTGACTTATCCCTAAAACTTGAGAAAGGAAAAGAATACAAACATGTTACGCAATCAAAGGTGACTCTCGTTCAAGAAATGAGTGGGCAAAAAATTGATGTCGTCACGACTATTGGCGGCACATTGACTTTTTTCGTTAAAGATGTGAACGAGAATGGATATATCATGGACGCTACATACGAGACGCTGGGCATGTCTATGAAAATGCCACAAGGTACAATGAGCTTTAACTCCGAGAGTAAAGACCCAAATGATATTTTCTCCACCATTTTAGGGGCTATGAAATCTAAACCCTTCGAAGTGATCATGAGTAAAACGGGTAAGGTAAAGGAAGTTAAAGATATTGAAAACCTTTGGGAAACGGCGATAAACCAATTTGAGATACTTACCGACGCGCAAAAAGAGCAAATTAAAGCACAGTTGACGAAATCATACGGAGCGTATGCACAAAAAGGCAACATTGAATCGGTAACGGCAATTTACCCGGATAAGCCAGTAAGAAAAGGAGATAAATGGACGATTCAGACAAGACTCGAATCGGGTATACTTGCACAAGTGAGCACGGATTATGAATTTGTCGACTTAACCCCGGGTTACGCGTTAATAAAAGGCCATTCGACGATCAAAACAGACGATAAAGACGCGCATGTCGAATTAGAAGGAGCTCCCATGAAATATGACTTGACCGGTACCATGGAGTCAGAAATTAAGGTAGACACACAGAGTGGATGGATTATTGAAGCCAAAATAAATCAAAAGGTAAAAGGTGAAACTATTATCAAAGCGACTCCTGAACAGCCAAACGGAATGGTAATACCTACGTCTATGATCACTGAAGCAGTGATTACCAATGAATAAAAGCCAACAAATAAAAATATGAAAGATTTATCGCGTCGTAATTTTATTCGCACCGGACTTACGGGAATCGTCGGAATAACAGCTGCCTGTACAGGATTAAGTAAGTTAAATGCTGCCTCCCGCGAAGTTATGGTTGACAGGGTCAAACTGGGAAACACGGGACTAAATGTTTCACGCATTGCTTTGGGAACGGGCACTAAAGGTTACTCAAAAGCATCGAATCAAACCCGGTTGGGCATGGAGCAATTTGTAAAAATGGCCCGGCACGCCTATGACAGAGGAGTACGCTTCTTTGACATGGCCGATGGGTATGGATCGCATCCGTACGTGGGTGAAGCGATAAAGACCCTGCCTCGCGAAAAAATCACGTTGCTCACCAAAATCTGGACACACGTAGACGGCTCAGAAAACAATGCTCCCGTACGGGAATCCCTTGACCGTTACAGGCAGGAAATGGGCACCGATTATATCGATATTGTGCTGATGCACTGCCTCACAAGTGGCGGATGGAGCAATAACCGCAAACATTACATGGATGGGCTTGCGAAAGCCAAACAGGATGGGATCATCAAAGCCGTAGGAGTTTCTTGCCATAACTGGGATGCCATGGTTGAAGCAGTGGACAATCCCTGGGTAGATGTGATCATGGCACGCGTAAATCCGTTTCAAACCCTTATGGACAACACACCTGATGCAGTAAAAGAACTTCTTGGAAAAGCTAAAAAGAACGGAATTGGCGTAATTGGAATGAAAATATTTGGTGAAGGCCGTAACGTAAGTGTCGAGGAACGCCAGCAGTCATTTAAATTCGCGCTTACCGAAGCAAATATCCATTGCATGACACTGGGAATGGAATCCATTGATCAGGTTGACGATGCCGTAAACAGGGTTATGAAATTTGTTAAGGCATAGCAAGAAAAAGTGTCATCCTCGGCTATGTTATTACAATACGCGAAAAAATATTCCAAATTAATTGCCGGGCAACTCCTGTTTGCAACCATTTGGGTGCTTTCGCAACTCGCGATTCCACGACTGATGGTGGATATCATCGACTACGGTATCATGGTGAACGATATGAACCAAATCGTACACCGTGGTATGCTTATGTTGCTGGCAACCGTGGTGAATATCGTTTCCCTATTGATATCGTTATATTTCTTGACAAGGGTAACGGCAGGTATTTCAAGAGATGTAAGAGGCGATCTGTTTGAACGAATCATCGACTGGTCGAAGGAGACTAGAGGGGGTTTCTCCAACTCTACTTTAATCACCAGAACGGTAAATGACGTGAAGCAGGTGTCGATACTGATCGATATGTCGTTGCGCAAGATTTACACCCTTACCATCACGGTAATCGGCGCAGTGATCATCTCATTCTCCATCGATGTGAAAATGGCATCGATCATCTTGGTCATTATCCCGGTTATCTTTGTCCTCGCACTCAGGTTAACCTCAAAAGCCCTTCCAAAATATAGCCGCATTCGCATGGCTATCGACCAGATGAACCGGCGTTTCAGAGAAAACGTAACGGGCATTCGCGTGGTGAAAGCTTTTAACAAGTCCGATTACGAGACGAAAAAGTTCCAGGAGGCGATGAAAGAGGCGTGTCAGGCGAACGTGCAAGCGGAATCGACCATGATGCTGTTAAGTCCCCTCGTCTTGCTTTTTACCAACATTTTAATTCTTATCCTGCTCTACCTGGGAGGTGTACGCTCCGTATTAGGAACGATTACCGTGGGTGCCCTGATCGGTCTGATTGAATACGCCATCATGGCCCTCAACAATATCCAGCAATTCGCGTCGATTATCACCATTTTCCCGCGCTCTAAAGTATCCATCGATAGGATACAAGAGATTCTGTCGACAGAGGAGTTGTTGCAAATAAAAGAGACGATCACGGAGATGAAAGGGAACGTCTCGCAGGAAAACGTCCTGCGGTTTGAGGATGTCGATTTTTACTATCCCAACTCCAACGCCGCCGTGTTGCACAATATCCATTTTGATTTGAGCAAGGGTGAAACCAAAGCGGTGATTGGTTCAACGGGCAGCGGTAAGTCGACCCTGATCCGTTTAATGATGCGGGATTATGACGCGTATCGGGGTCAAATCACCTATAACGGTCAAGATATAACGAGCCTGACCAACGAGGAGATCAATCATACCGTAACGCATATTCCCCAAACCACTTTCCTCTTTTCGGGTACCATTCGGGAGAACCTTCAAACGGGTAAAAAAGAGGCGACTGATGATGAGATTTGGGAGGTGCTGGATATGGTTCAAATGGGCGATTTCTTCCGCCAAGCCGAGGAGGGATTGGATTTTTATATCGCGCAAAATGCGGTTAACCTTTCGGGTGGGCAGAAGCAACGCATTTCTATCGCCCGCGGGTTGATTAGAGAGACCGATTTTTACGTTTTCGACGACTGTTTTTCGGCCCTGGACTACTCGACCGAGAAGAAGGTGCGGCAAGCCATTCAGAAAAAATTGTCAGACAAAGGGGTGTTGGTGATCGCGCAACGGGTAGCGACGGTAAAAGACGCGGATGAGATTCTCGTTATTGACAACGGGAAGATCGTGGGTAAGGGAAGCCACCGGGAACTCGAAGAGAGGTGCCTAGTGTATCAAGAGATCATCACCTCACAAAAGAGGATAGATAACGGGGGAGCCAAATGATGCAAAACGCTAATCAGACAGAAGATAAAAGGGATGATGGCTTGCCCGGTGTATCCAGAGGAGTTGGCGGTGCCGGTCGTGTCGCGGGTCTGCTGGCATCAGGCAGCGCGAAGGACAACAAGGGCACGTTTTTGAGATTGCTCAAAAACGTGGGTCCCTTCAAATGGTTTTTTATCACCGCCATCATCCTGACTCTGTTGGCTTCGGGTTCCCAAATCTTCATCCCCCGCTTGATTGGTGATATTATCAATATCATCACCTCAGTTTTCCAGCAAGATATCGGTCTCGATTGGATCGCCTTTCGAAAGGTGGCAATCATTCTCGCCCTCCTCTTTATCGTTCAGTTTGGGGCGAACTATTTTTCGAGTGTTCTGCTGGTCAAGATGACGCAAAAGTTGATTCGTTCTATCCGCGATCAGATGCAGGCGAAACTGAATCGCCTAACTTTGAACTACTTTGACCGCTCCTCCACGGGTGACTTAATATCGCTATTAACCAACGACCTGGATAACGTGTCCAACACCCTGCAAAGCGGCTTGACCAGCTCCCTAACCGCCGTCGTCATATTGGTGGGTGTGGTGATCATGATGTTCAACATTCACGTAACGTTGGCATTGTTGGCACTTATTGTTGTCCCCATCGCCTACCTGCTGGTCAAGTACCTGGTCAAGAAAGCGAAGCCGATATTTCAACGGAATGCCAATTTTACCGGCCATTTCAACGGGCAGATCGAGGAGATCTATAACGGCGAGGATATTGTAAAGCATTACAACCTGGGTGAAGAGCTGAAAGAGGAGATATCGGTTTTGAATGAAAGGTTGTACGAAAGCGAATGGAAGTCGTCACTAGTCTCTTTCATTACCCGACCCGCGGGCGACCTAATTTTAAACGCGAACTACGTGCTGATCGCCATTTTGGGCGGTAAATACGTGATTAGCGGTGCACTCTCTTTGGGTTCGTTTCAGGCCTTTATCCAGTACACGCAGATGTTGCGCAACCCCTTTAACCAGGTGTTGGGCATCCTCAATACCATCATGTCCGCACTGGCCTCGGCGGAACGTATTTTTTCATTCCTGGATGCGGAAGAGACGGTTCAAACGGGCACGGAAACCCTCGATATCAGCAAGACAACCGGCGAGATCGAATTTAATAACGTGGACTTTGGTTATACGGATGAACTGCTGTTTAACAACGTCAACCTGAAAGTGAATCCCGGTGAGCAGTTGGCCATTGTCGGCACGACGGGAGCGGGCAAAACTACGCTGGTGAACCTGTTGATGCGCTTCTATGAAATCGAGGGCGGTAAAATCAGTTTGGACGGGAACGATACGAAACAGTACCATACCGACGAATTGAGAAAAGCCTACTCCATGGTGTTACAGGATATCTGGCTTTTCACCGGCACCATTCGCGAAAATATTGCCTACGGTGCAGATATTTCAAACGAAGAGGACCTGTGTGATGTGCCGTTTTCAGCCATCAAAGAGGCGGCTAAACTGGCGCATGCCGACACCTTTATCGAGTGCCTGCCGGAAGGATACGACACGATGTTGAGCGAAGGAGCGACCAATATCAGTCAGGGTGAACGTCAATTGCTGACCATCGCCCGAGCCATGATTAAAAAAGCGCCGATTATTATTTTGGACGAAGCCACATCTTCCGTCGACACGCGCACGGAGCTGTCTATCCAGCAAGCCATGTGGGAGTTAACATCCAACAGTACCAGTTTCGTCATCGCTCACAGGCTTTCCACCATCCATGACGCAGACCGCATTATCGTGATGGATAAGGGCTCTATTATCGAGGTGGGTACCCATACCGAGTTGCTCGCAAAAGGCGGCCACTACGCGGAAATGTACACGGCAGGGCAGTTGTAGGTAGGGTGAACAATCACCGATCATCCGCCAACAAACCGCTCAAATAAGCTATAAACTCATCAATGTCCTTACCTGTTGTGTCCCATGAACAAACCAAGCGCGATTCATCGCGTTCTTCGTTCCAGGGATAAAAGAAATAACGTTCTAACAACTTATCAGTAATCTCTTTCGGGAGAGTGAAAAAGAGTTGGTTCGATTCCACCTTTTGGGTTAACTCGACACCGATTTTCTTCATTTCGGCAGCCAATTTTTGAGCGGCCGCGTTGGAACGATGCGCATTATCCAACCAAATACCCTCTTTCAGGTAGGGGATAAATTGCGCCGAAATAAAACGCATTTTAGAATAGAGCTGCGTGGTCTGTTTTCGGTAATATTTCAGGTTTTCGGCCAGTTCTTCGCGTAGCGGAACAATGGCTTCGCCCATCAACAAACCGTTTTTCGTGCCACCCAACGTGAAAATATCCACACCACAATCAACCGTGATCTCTCGCAACGTAACATCCAAATAGTCGCATGCATTGGCAATTCGTGTGCCGTCAACGAAAAGGTACATATCGTGCTCATGAGCCAAATCAGCTAAAGCTTTCAATTCGTCGGGGGTGTATGCCGTTCCGAGCTCTGTTGTTTGCGATATAGCAATAACCTTCGGTTGCGAGTGATGCTCGAACCCGAAACCGTGCAAAAGCGGTCGCACCAATTCGGGGGTAAGTTTTCCGTCGGGTGTCTCAATCTCTTTCAATACACAACCCGTGAATTTCGCGGGTGCGCCACACTCATCCACCGCGATATGCGCTGTTGACGCACAGATAATGGAGTGAAACGGCAACACGCAAGCCTGCAAAGCTACCACGTTGGCACCCGTCCCGTTAAAAACGAACATCGGCTGTATCTCTTTTTCGCCCAACAACTCCCTTACCGCATCTTCGGCACGCCGTGTCCACTCATCATCACCATAAGCAACCGTGTGATCTGTATTGGCCTCGACAATCGCCTGCATTATACGGGGATGCACCCCTGAATTATTATCACTTCCAAAGCTTCTCATAGGTTATTTTTTTATCATTTCTCAATCTTTTGAACTGTGCTAGTGCTCCCCCTTGAAAGCAGAGTAAAACCCGTTAAATACCGGAAACAATCTTTCGAACTATGCCAGTGCTCCCGCCCGGTGTGTACGGTTTGGAGTTAGCGGTCGCTAGCTATGCTGTAATTGTTTTCAATGCAAATTTGGATGTAAATATTTACACCTGCAAGTGTTAAGCAAATATTTTCAAGAATGATTTAACTTACAAGAAAACATAGACGAATATTATTGGTTTTATATTACGAATGGTGTATATTCGTTAATCGCAAATTAGACATCAGTCACAATTGTAAATAACTGACAGACAATGGATTTACTTAATTTGATAGTTGGATTAATCATGATTAGCATAGGATTTTTAGTTAAATCCACACCTAACTTGATTGCTGGGTACAATGCTATGTCCAAAGAGAAAAAGAAAAATGTGGACATTGAAGGTTTAACGACTTTTTTACGCAATGGATTTATCACTATAGGTTTATCCATTATAATCGGATATTATTTATTAAAATGGATTGGCTTTACAATGATTGCCAATTCAATGATACTAATAGCGACTTTAGTTGGGGTAACAATTATGGTTATCAAAGCGCGAAAATTTGACCATGACAAGACTAAGAATAGTAAAATGGCCTATTTTATTCTTGGATTGGTGTTTTTATTCGTGATTGGGTTAATAACTTATGGATTTATCCCTTCAAAGACAATTTATGGCGATAATACGATAAAATTTTCTGGAATGTACGGATTTGAAATAGGTATTGGCGAGATTGAACATGTTGAACTTTCTGACAAATTACCGACAATTACATCACGGAGTAATGGATTTAGTTTTGGTAATATCAAAAAAGGATTTTTCAACCTTGATGAATTTGGTAAAAATAGGCTGTTAATTCATTCTGATTTAGCACCATATTTAATAATGACGAAAAATAGTGGGGATAAAATAATCATCAATTTCAAAGATAAAATTGAAACAGAAGAGACATACAACAAGATTAAAATAATGATAAATAAATAAATAAATGACCGTGGCCAACACGCGGTATAACCAAACGTTCAGGCACATTCAGCTAAAGCTGACCAAAATCCCTACGTGCTTCGCACTTTCGGTCTTTTGGAAATGTGCCTGAACCACCCGCTAAACCAAATTGCTTGTTGTTGAGTATTATTACAACAGCTTTAACTGGGCTTCGAGCCAAAACGTGCCCGAACGTTTGCTAAACGCAATTTGGCTCCGCATCTGCGGGCTTTACAGTCTAATCGAGCAAGCTCATTAGACTTCGCCCTCGTTGCGGAACTCCGTTTAGCGGGTGGTTAAGCGCAAGTATCTTGCTTTACCGCACTTAAAAAAACTCCACACGTCTCACGCTTCAAGATTGCTCGCATGCGCAATATTTATTATCTTTGCCTCTTCGAATTAAAATAAGAGTCAACAGGAAATGGCAAAAGAATTAAAGGAGCTTACCTCCAGGGCGAACGATTACTCGCAATGGTATCAAGATTTGGTGATCAAGGCCGATTTGGCAGAAAACTCCGCCGTGCGGGGGTGCATGGTGATCAAGCCCTACGGGTTCGCGATATGGGAGAAGATGCAGCGCCAGTTGGATGATATGTTTAAAGAAACGGGGCACATGAACGCGTACTTCCCCCTGTTCATTCCAAAATCGTACCTGAGCCGTGAGGCTGACCACGTGGAGGGGTTCGCGAAAGAGTGCGCCGTGGTCACGCACTACCGGCTGAAGAACGACCCGGAGGGCAGCGGCCTGATCGTGGATCCCGAGGCGAAGCTGGAGGAGGAGCTAGTGGTACGCCCCACCTCGGAAACCATCATATGGAGCGCCTACAAGAACTGGATACAGTCCTACCGCGACCTTCCCATCCTCGTCAACCAGTGGGCCAACGTGGTGCGTTGGGAGATGCGTACCCGCCTCTTTTTACGTACCACCGAGTTCCTGTGGCAGGAAGGGCATACTGCCCATGCCACCCGGGAAGAGGCGATCGCGGAGACCGAGCAGATGATCAACGTTTACGCCGAGTTCGCCGAGAAGTACATGGCCATGCCGGTAGTGACAGGGTTTAAAACAGAGTCTGAGCGGTTCGCCGGAGCGGAAGAGACCTACACCATTGAAGCGCTGATGCAAGATGGCAAGGCATTGCAGTCGGGTACCTCTCACTTCCTGGGACAGAACTTCGCGAAGGCGTTCGACGTGCAGTTTACCGACCAGAACGGAAAGCTGGAATACGTTTGGGCTACCTCGTGGGGTGTCTCTACCCGTTTGATGGGGGCGCTGATCATGTCACACTCCGACGATAACGGGCTGGTACTCCCGCCCAAGCTGGCGCCGTACCAAGTGGTCATCGTACCGATATACAGGAACCTGGAGCAACTGCAAAAGATTGATGAAAAGGTGAAGGGAATCATCGAGCGACTGAAAGCACTCGGTATCAGCGTCAAATACGATAACGCCGATAACAAGAAACCGGGCTGGAAGTTCTCGGAATACGAACTCAAAGGGGTACCGGTGCGCTTGGCCATAGGGGCCCGCGACCTGGAGAACAACACCGTGGAGGTAGCCCGTCGCGATACCCTCACCAAAGTGACCTTGCCGATGGATGGTATCGAGCACCATATCAAGAAGCTGCTGGACGAGATTCAGGAGAACATCTACAAGAAGGCGGTCGATTTCCGGGAGTCGCAAACCAGGGAGGTGAACTCCTATGACGAATTCAAGGAGGAGATCGAGAAAGGGGGATTCCTCCTGTGCCATTGGGACGGAACCCCCGAAACAGAAGCGCTTATCAAGGAGGAGACGAAGGCCACCATCCGCTGCATCCCCTTGGAGAGCGATAAAACGCCGGGCAAATGCATGGTCACCGGTAAACCCTCACCGCAACGGGTACTGTTCGCACGAGCCTACTAACCATATCATAATCATCATCACCATGTTCGACAACAACCATCGTGCTTTTATAGCCATCAACGACGAAAAGGAGGTATGCCTGGTTCCCCGTATGGCAAACCGACACGGCCTTATTACCGGTGCCACCGGTACGGGGAAGACAGTAACGCTGCAAACCCTCTCCGAAACGTTTAGCGATATGGGGGTGCCCGTGTTCGCCGCAGATATGAAGGGCGACCTCTCCGGGGTGGCCAAGATAGGGGGTAACAAGGAGAGCGTCAACAAACGGGTTGAACAGTACAACCTCCGGGAGAAGGGGTTCGAGTACAAGCCCTTCCCTGTGCGTTTCTGGGACGTGTTTGGAGAGCAGGGACACCCGGTGCGGACCACAGTCACCTCCATGGGTCCCCTGTTGCTGGAACGGCTACTTAACCTGAACGAGACGCAGGGCGCCATCCTCACGATGGCTTTCCGCATCGCGGATGACAACGACCTGCTGCTGATCGACCTGAAGGACCTGCAGAAAATGCTGCAGTTCATTGGCGACAACCGACAAGAGTTCATCACCCGGTACGGCAACATCTCCCCCGCCAGTATTGGCGCCATACAACGGGGACTGATGCGGCTGGAGAGCGAGGGGGCCGACAAGTTCTTTGGTGAGCCGGATCTGGAGATCACCGATTTCATCCAGACGGAACAGGGCAAAGGGGTGATCAATATTTTGGCCGCCGATAAGCTAATGAACTCACCGCGGGTATATACTACCTTTCTCTTGTGGCTACTCGATGAACTATACGAAACCCTGCCCGAAGTGGGCGACCTCGATAAACCGAAGCTGATCTTCTTCTTCGACGAAGCGCACCTGCTGTTCAACGATATGCCCCCCTCGCTGCTGGAAAAGGTGGAGCAAATCGTGCGACTCATCCGCTCCAAGGGGGTAGGCGTCTACTTCTGCACGCAAAACCCGGCGGATATTCCACCGACCATCCTCGGACAACTGGGTAACCGAGTACAACACGCTCTGCGTGCCTACACGCCCAACGACCAGAAGGCGGTCCGCGTGGCGGCCAACACGTTCCGCACTAACCCCGCGTTCGATACCGTCGAGGCGATTACCCAGCTCAACACCGGTGAGGCACTAGTCTCGTTCCTCGACGAGAAAGGGGCACCACAGATGGTAGAGCGTGCCAATATCCTGCCCCCAGAGGGACAGATTGGCCCCATCACCGTGGGCGAGCGGGATCAACTGCTCCGAAATTCGCTTATCTACGGGGTGTACGAGAAATACATCGACCGGGAGTCGGCCTATGAAATCCTATCCAAAAAACAGGAGTTGCTGGAAGAAGAAAGAAAGCAGGCGGAAGAAGAGAAGGAACGCATTCGTCAGCAGAAAGAGGCCCAGAAAGCGGCACTGGAAGCGGAAAGGGCGAAACGGGCCGCGGCACGGCAAAGGAAAGCCGACCAGGGTATCCTAGGCGACCTGCTCGAACAAGTTGGAAAAAGCACCAAACGTCAGATTAGCTACCAGATAGGAAGAAGCATCACCCGTGGCATCTTCGGTGCGTTATCTAAAAAATAGCAGAATAAACGAAACATGGAACGGTGTGTAGAACAGCACACGGAACGGAACACTGAACGCACAACACCCCAAAGAATCAGACCGGTCGTTGACTGGTTTATCCGCCTCGTAAAAGGCGCCCTGGTAGGTATCGGCTTTATCCTCCCCGGGCTGTCGGGCGGGGTGTTGGCGGTTATCTTTGGGATTTACGATCCGTTGATTCGCTTCCTGGCCAACATCCGCGATAAGTTCCTGAAAAACGTGCTCTACTTTCTCCCCGTGGGCATTGGTGCGGCCATCGGGATCATCCTCTTCGCAATCGTGGTAGAACAAGCATTCGGAAAATACGCTGCCCAATTCGTCTGCCTCTTCGTCGGCTTCGTGGTCGGCACTTTCCCCTCGCTGTACAAAACAGCCGGTAAGCAGGGCCGGGGAAAATCGAGCATCCTTATCCTGATACTCTCCACCCTGGCCATATTCACGTTGATGTTGCTCGGGGGGAAACAACTCACCGAGGTAACACCCAACCTGCTGGTGTGGCTCGGTTCCGGCCTCTTAATGGGGTTGGGGCTGATAGTTCCCGGCATGAGCCCATCCAACTTCCTAATATACTTTGGGCTATACGACAAGATGGCTATCGGCATCAAGGATTTCGACTTCGGCGTCATCATCCCCCTTGCCATCGGTTTTATCGTCTGTGTGCTGCTGTTCGCCAAGGTAGCAGCCTGGCTCTTCAAGAATCATTACTCAGGTACTTACCACTTCATCTTGGGGATGGTGCTAGGCTCTTCACTGGCTATCTTCCCCACCGTGGTCTTCCCCGCATTCACCACGGAAAGTCTCGCGGCATCGGGGCTCAGTTTTGCCGGCTCGCTGCTCTTTTGCGCAATTCTCTTTATCGTGGGTACCGTGGCTTCCTACTTCTTCAGCAAGGTCGAAGAGAAGTATCCTCGTGAAAAGGCAGTAGCCGAACAAGATGCCGAATTACAAAAAATCATCGGGAAGAAGAAAACCGAGCAGTGGAAGAAGTTGCGTGAAGAACGTCAAAGGGTTTTCCGAAACGCCAACCGCCAGGTACGCCGCAATGCGCCTCGAAGACGTTAGCGGTGGAACAGCTAACCCACGAAAAGCGCTAAGCAACTTAAAACGAGAACCAACCTGGGGCGCTAATCAATGCAAAGAGCAAACCAGGATTAAACAGGGAACAACCTGAAGCGTTAACCAACGGCACCGTAATACTTCTCATGAAGCCGTTGGAACGCTTTCGTCTCTTTAAAGCGGGTAAGCCAGCTATTCAAGCTATCTAACAACGCGGTCGATCCTGCCCTCACCGCCCAGGATTCCAATTGCGTGAAACTGATATCGGTCTCGGTATCGATCTCGGGGAGAGTATGGATTAACCGCAATGCTACCTTCTCATCGCACACGGTGAAATCGATGTCACCCGCGGCCACCATCATCACCAGCTGCTCTACCTCGTACGTAGGATCTTCCACGATAAAAATGGTATCCCCAATCTCATAGGACAGGTTATTGAGCCGGAGGATGGCCGGCGAGTTGCTTGCCACGTGTATCACCTTTTTCGCTAGGTTCAAGTGTTGGCGAATCGGTTCTGTACCATCGTTAAACTTGGCCTTCCGCTGAATCAGTACCTGCTTGTTGAGGGTGATGGGGATGGTGAAGGCGACCTGTTGCCTTAACTCCGTATTCACCGGGATGCTCCGCGCAATTAGATCGTACCGCTGCTCGTGGAGTCCCTTCACGTTATCCTCCAAGCTATTTTCTAAAAACAGGTTAACCCGTACCCCCCACTCGTTTTCCAATGCTTGCATCATCTCCAACTGAAACCCTCGAACCGTATCGCCCGACACGAAATAACCAATGCTGTTGTAATCGGTAACCACGTTCAGCTCACCCGAGGCCAAAATCTCCACCAAATCCCTTTCCGCCAACGGTTTTCCACCGGAACGGGTCATATAACTCTTGAGCCATACCATGGCGGCAATGGCTATCAGCAAAAGCACGCTATACGTAACCAGCCTTCTGGAGACCTTCATCGCTTACGAATTAGTTATGCAGGTTCACGGAAACCCCCATTTTAAAGAGGAAAGGGTTGACCGGGTAGTTGGGTAACGAGAAATACTCCGTGGGCTTCAACAGCTGTGATGCCGCGTTATAAAACATCACGAAGAAACGGGTCTGTTGCAGGTGGAAATTCGCGTAAATGGTGGAGATCGGGTAATTGCCGATCTCTTTCTCGTCCTGATTGTAGAATTGCAACAACGCCGGCTCGTAGCCCGGGACGTGGTACTTGGTGTGCCAATGTGCATCAACGCCGACTTGCATCGTAAGCACCTTTACGATCTTGGCTTGCAAGTAGAGGTTCGAATAGACGCTCAAGGTGGGAACGGGAATCACCTCTTGGTTGCTCGACGCTTGATACACCACCTGGTTATCCCAGTTGAAGACGCCCAGCCGAATATCCTGATCCACCCGAACTGTTAATAACTGCACGTTATCCCCCTCCTGCGAGAGCATTCTATCTCGATTGAAGTAGATGAAGTTCTGTAGGTTCTCCACACCCGCGCTCACGGTGGTGTTGATGAACGGAACATGTAGTTTCCCTCCCAGGTAAACCCGCCTCGTATCGCCCAGCTCCTTGTTCCACCTGAAGTACTTTGAGAAGTAGTTTTCCTGCAAGTACTTTGGTCTTAAGTTCTTAACGTACGCCTCGGCGGAGAGCGTGGTGCGTCGGCCGGCGATATCGAAGCCGATCTGCACGTCGCCCATGGCCCTGAACTCACCCAGGTTGACCCCTAACACACCCAAGTCGGCACGAATATTGAACAACAGGTTCTCTCCCTGCTGCTTGTTTAACACCCCCCCAAGAATAACGGCACTCTCCCGATGTTGCACGTACCCCGTGCCCACCGTGTCCCGCATGGAGTAATTGCGCAGGTCGTACTCGAGGAAAGCGGTCAAGCCGAACTTGACCCACTTTTTAAATCCCTCCCTGAGGCTTAACGCCACACAGTTCTTAAAAGACGAGAAGCGCACGCTATCATCAACTGCCCCCTCGTAGTATCGGTTCGGGTAAAACTGGTCGATCCGCTGCATGGGGACGCCATTTACGTTCACCAAGGTAGTGTCGTGGGACAAGAAACGGCGAAATTGATCGGTGTAGGACGATGAGAAACTGAGGCTGGCCACTGGTACGAATTCGCCTCGCTGCACCTTGAGCGAATCACTCCCAATAACCTCGTGATATCCCAGGTTGTACCTCCCGGAAAGAAAAAAACGATTGTTCCCCAGCGTGTTCCAAGTGTTCGTGAATTTCACCGGGATATCCCTCGGGTTAAACTGCTGTTGAATCGCATCGGGGTCGGTAATAAACAGGTCGTCGGTAATCCCCCCGTTCTCGAAATTACTAAGCTTACCAAGGTTCATGTAAGCGTGGGCCTCTATCCGATTGGACAGGTAGTTACCGAAAAGCGAGAAGTTATTGTGACGTGTCGCCTGCGAATTGTAGTGCCCTCGAGCGTTGATCAGATCCACATCGAGACCCACGTTCAAGCTTTTCCCGAAGTTGGAAGTGAGCCTCGCGTTGAACCGATCCTCCCGCGTTTGGTTGTTTCCGGAGCGATAATAGTCGATCTTCGAATAGGGCACGCGGGTATTCAGGAAAAGCAGCTCATCCGGCTTCCTCAAATAAGGGGAATAGGCGTTGTTGAATATGAACGTCTCCGTTTCACCCCGATCCCAAAATACTTTCGACATCACCGGTGAACCCATCGTCCCCAAATGCCCCATCGCCACGGAATAGCCATCGGCCAGCGTGGAGTGCTGAAAATTATGGATCACGGTATCCGACTCCGCGTGGATCCGGTCACCCGTCCTTGGGTTTAGCTTCCAATGGAACATCCTGTCCACTTGTTGAAGCGAATCCGCCTTCACCTCGTGATCATGAACCAGGCTGTCTAAGCTTGATGAACGGTCGTCGACGCTATCCGGTAACAAATCGGAATCGCTAATATTCGGTACCTGCCGGGGCAGAAGGTTCAACGAGTCCCGATTCGTCGTTATCTTTGACGAATCGGGTAGGATTACCCGGGCCTGCGGCCAAGCGATGGCCACGTGCACCAAGCAAACCAACAAGGAGATAAACAACTTCTCTTTCATCGGAGGTTTACATGTACATAGAGCCGTAAGGCTGTCGTTACACCGTGCAAATGTACATAAAAAAACGCACACGGGGGGTTAGTTCCTGTTTTTCCCTCTTTTTTGAGAATTTTCACGAAGAGATGTGTTCACCGTTTTTCAACAGCACAGCGAATGTGGGGTTAGAAGAAATAACCGACCGAGAGAGAAGCGATCCACATCCGTGTTTCTGGCTGTATGATTGTACCCATGTAACTAATGGCAGACATGTTGTTGAGCACATGTTTAAACCCAACACCCACGGTCACCCGGTCATTGATTTCTATCCCGGCTTCGGCCGCGAGCCCCACGTTCCACCGATGTATCATGTAGGCGTTGCTCGACTCTTCATCCAGGATACGGATCTTCGGTTCGTACAAGCTCCACTTCGTCTTCAGGTACTCTCCCTCGTACGTCTGCTTGATATGCTGGTGGGCAGCAGGGGAAAAAGAGGCTATCCCGCCGCCCATCACGTAGAGCTTGGTGTTTTCAGAGAGCCTGAATTTCGTTTTCAGGTAGAGGGGCAGATGAAACACGTGCCGGCTGACGTACCCTTCCAAGGAATACCCCTCCGGAACATCCATCCCCTGCGTGTACCTCGCGGCGTTGATGTTTGCCCCGCAATAGAAATAGTTCAACTCGGCCTGTAGCCCAAAGATGGTCGAAAACATATACTCCCCCATCAATCCCCCGTGTACCCCAAACCGGGGTTCGTGAATATCGAGCTCCACACCTCCCATGGTCATGTTCATGCTGGAGATGTTACCCCCACCCTTCACACCTGCACGAAACTGCGCGAACGAAGGCAATGCCATGAGCAGTAGCGCCATGAAGCATACGGTTTTTCCCCTCATAACAGATTGTATTTTAAAGTATTAAAGTCAAGTCCTACTCCTAACGGCATGGGATTACCACGAACGGAAACTGATAAATGCCGTAAGCATCAGGTTAGAAAGGTTAAACGCTTCCTCCATCTTTACCTTTGTCCCTTCCACCTTCAAGGAATTCACGTTCCCCAAGGTATAGGAGAGCTTAAGCCCTACTCCCGTGGTCGCGTTTACCTTGTACTCACCGGACAATCCCGCGTTAATACCCAAGGCCGTAGCGTTGCTCTTAATGACCACACCGTCGAGTGTAGCCGGGTTCATGTAAAACAGCGGACCAATAGCAATAGACGAAACCAAAAGTAACTTCTCCGATTGATTCCGCCCCACGTACGACGGCCCCACGAACAGGATGTTCTGCGACTCCTTGTAGCTGTTAGCCGTGCGACCTAAGTCGGCAAAATAGAGGTCGTTGCCCGAAATGGTGGTAGAACAATAGTTCACATTCAACCCGAGCCCCCATCCTTCGCGGAAAAAGTATTGGGCATCGGCATCCACGGTAAAGCCGTGGCGCAACTTCTTGCTCGTGTTGTCCCAATGATCGTCACCCGTTTTCTCAATCTTGCCCAAGCGAAGCGCGTACCCTCCACCTATAGCAAAACGAAAATCCTTGTAGCTTGGCGCCACTGGTTGTTCCACCTCGTAGGAAACATCCCGTTGGGCAGACACGGGTGTAAAGGGCAATACGGAAAAAATGACCGCCACAAGCACAATTGAATAAAACCGTTTCATAGATAACATAACTTTTAATAATAGTATTTTATAGGATTTGTAAATGATTGATTGGTTAGCCCTTCTACCTTTCAGGCTTTCGACTTGATGCGTTGTGGTTTCTCCAGCTACCCTCTTCACTTCACACTCGTAGACCTGCAGGCTTTCAGTAAAACGGCGCAAAGGTAATAATAATATCAAAAAAAACATCCATTTTAGGTTTGATTTTAAATAATTCCATTATCTTTGTGGTGTAAAAGCGAGAAAGATGAAAACAAACGGGTTCCATCACCACCATTTTCACACTTGCAATCAGGCGAGGTGAGGTTGATGTGTACGAACCCTCAACACACATACGCACCGGCCCGTCTGATTCCTGTCAGGCGGGTTTTTTTAGTTGCTTGTTCAACTTTCACGTGTAGTGTTGTTTTTTTGTTTTCAAGCTTAGCTGAGAGACGACAGAAAAGGCAATGAAGTTTAATTATGTTATCGCGAGTAAAAGTGCAGCGAAGCTGAAAATTCGCCAAGGTCTTCTCCTTGAAAACAAGCAAATAAACAACATTAATTACAATAAGAGAGTTAAGTAAAAAAGATAGGCAAGAGCGAAAAAAATCAAGACGATGGAAAAACTAAAAATAGCCATTCAAAAAAGCGGCCGATTGAGTGAAAAATCGATCGATTTGCTTAAGGAGTGTGGGATTAAGGTTTCTAACAGTGACCGGAAGCTGAAGACCAGCGCAAGCAACTTCCCCATGGAGATCCTTTTCTTGCGAGACGACGACATCCCCCAGTACGTGGAACAAGGGGTAGCCGACATAGGCATCCTCGGCGAGAACGAGGTGTGGGAAAAAGAGAAAAACGTGAAGGTGGTCGAAAAACTAGGGTTCGCCCACTGCCGGCTCTCGCTCGCGATACCCAAAGACGAGGAGTACACGGGGTTAACTTACTTCAACGGCAAGCGCGTGGCGACTAGCTACCCGAGGATACTAGGCAATTTTTTCAAGGAAAAGGGAATAGAGGTGAGGATCGAGGAGCTGAGCGGAAGCGTGGAAATCGCCACCGGCATCGGGCTGGCCGACGGCATCTTCGACATCGTAAGTACTGGGAGCACCCTGATCATGAACGGGCTAAAAGAGGCGGAAACGATCGTAAGGAGCGAGGCGGTGATGATCAGCAACCAAAACCTATCGTACCTAAAAACCGAACTCCTCGAACAGCTGCTCTTCCGTGTAAAGGCATACAAGAATGGACAGGGCAAGAAATACGTGCTGCTGAACGCACCGAATGAAGCCATCCCCCGCATCGTGAAGCTGTTACCCGGGATGCGCTCCCCCAGCATCTTGCCCTTGGCGGACGAGGGATGGAGCAGCGTGCACTCGGTCATCAACGACGATGATTTCTGGGAGGTGATCGATGAGCTGAAAAGCCATGGTGCAGAAGGGATCCTGGTGGTTCCCATCGAGAAGATGATCCTTTAAAATAAATCATTATAAAGACGATACACCTACTCGAATGATAGAAAACAATCGTGCAACTCCTTTAAAAACAACATAAAATGAAGATGATATCCAAGCCCACGCGAAACAAATGGGATAAATTGGCACAACGGCCGCTAATCAAGCAACAACGGCTAATGAAACTGGTAGAGAAGATGTTCTACTACATTCACCGAAAGGGCGACAAGGCGGTACTGGAGTACAGCCGGAAGCATGATTACGCCGAGCAAACGTCCCTCGAAGTGGAACGGGAAACCATCGCCCAAGCCGCCAATCAGGTGCCGCAACAGCTGAAACAAGCCATCGATCTGGCGGTGAGAAACGTCACCACGTTCCACCTCTCCCAACGGGAAGAGACACGGAAGGTGGAGACCTCACCGGGAGTGACCTGCTGGAGGGAATCCCGTCCCATCGAGCGGGTGGGCATCTACGTCCCAGGTGGAACCGCCCCCCTCTTCTCTACCGTGGTGATGCTAGGAGTACCGGCTAAACTGTCCGGCTGTCAAGAGATTATCCTCTGCACGCCTCCCAATCAGGAGGGGGTAATCCATCCCGCCATCCTCTACACGGCTAACCTAGTGGGCGTGACCCGCGTATTCGCCGTGGGAGGCATCCAGGCCATTGGGGCAATGACCTTTGGCACGGAGAGCATTCCCAAAGTGAGCAAGATTTTCGGCCCGGGCAACCAATACGTGATGGCTGCCAAACGATCGGCACACTATTACGGCGTGGCCATCGATATGCCAGCCGGCCCCAGCGAGTTGCTGGTGATTGCTGATTGGTCATGCAACCCCGCATTCGTGGCAGCTGACCTACTATCGCAAGCGGAGCATGGGCCCGACAGCCAGGTAATCCTCTTGTCGGATGATAAACGGGTAATCAAAGATGTAATTAAGGAGGTCGACCTGCAAATCGAACGTCTGCCACGAAAAGAGCTGGCCAAAAAGGCGATGAAAAACAGCAAGGCCATACTGTTCGAGACCTTGGAAGAGTGTATGAACTTCAGCAACCACTACGCCCCGGAGCACCTCATCTTGGTGACCGAGTTCCCCACCCTGCTGGGGCGAGATGTGGTCAGCGCAGGATCGGTCTTCCTCGGGAACTATAGCCCCGAAAGCGCAGGCGACTACGCGAGCGGAACTAACCATACGCTGCCTACCAGCGGACATGCAAAAGCCTACAGCGGGGTATCGATGGATAGCTTCGTGAAGAAAATCACGTTTCAATACATCACCGAAGAGGGAATTAAGAGCATAGGAACGGCCGTGGAGACGATGGCCGAGGCGGAAGAGCTACACGGGCACAAGAACGCGATGACGTTGAGATTGGCATCTATCACGAAAGAGGGTCGAACAACCGGTAGCAGCTACTCTTTACTGGAAGAGGGGGCATCACCCAATAGCACCAGTTCCTTAATAGAAGAGGGTACGACATTTGATAGGGGAGCTATTGAAGGAACGAGAGAAGGAACGATCGGGCGAGTAATAGGAAAGGCAACAGAAGAGACGGAGGAAAGAGAAACGCCCGAAAATGATCAAAACGAAACCAAATGAACAAAGTAAACTTTGATATAGATGCGCTAGTGCGACCCAACATCCTGGCGCTTAAACCCTACTCAAGTGCACGGGATGAGTTCACCGGCAAGGAAGGTATCTTCCTTGACGCGAACGAGAACCCTTACGGGAAGTGGAACCGATATCCTGACCCCCACCAACGGGAACTGAAAAAGGCGCTATCGGAACGAAACAACATCCCCGCGGAAAATATATTCATCGGGAACGGGAGCGACGAGGTAATCGACACGATCTACCGGGTTTTCTGCAAGCCATCGCTCGACCGGGTGATTATCTGCCCCCCCACCTACGGCATGTACGAGGTGTCGGCCCATATCCACGACGTGGAGCTAGTGAAGGTGCCGCTCAACGAGCAGTTCGAGTTAGATGTGGACGAGATCCTCGCCCACCCCGCCAAGCTCCTGTTCGTCTGCTCGCCTAACAACCCCACCGGCAACCGGCTGCAAAACGTGGAGCGGCTGCTCCACGAGTTCCGGGGCATCGTGGTAGTGGATGAGGCGTACATCGACTTTTGTGACCACCTGGGCTTTGCCGAGAAGGTGCAGGATTGGCCTAACCTGATCGTGGCTCGGACGTTCAGCAAGGCGTGGGGACTGGCCGCCGCACGGGTAGGCATCGCCTACGCGAGCCAGAAGATCATCGGGCTGATGGACAAGACCAAGCCGCCCTACAACGTGAGCGCACTCAACCAAATGGCCGCACTTGAAGCACTCTCCAAGCCGCGTCAGTTCGAGCAACAACTCGCCGTTATCCTCAAGCAACGTACGCTGCTAAAAGAGGAGCTGATGAAGCTGCCCATCGTGAGAAAGATATACCCCTCCCACGCCAACTTCCTGCTGGTGGAGGTAGACGATGCCAACAACGTGTACCAACACCTGGTGGAAGAGAAGGTGATCGTGCGTAACCGACACTCGGTCGTGCCTAACTGTATCCGCATCACGGTGGGTATGCCCGAGGAGAACCGTGTGCTGTTGCAGGCATTAACAAATTATTGTCATAAACTATGAGGGAGCAGGTGTACCTATTACACGGGAAACGGGTATACCTGTTACATGAAAAAATTGCAAGTAGAAACAAACTTGCCATAAATTATGAAGAAAGTACTGTTTATCGATAGAGACGGCACCCTGATCATCGAGCCGGAAGACGAGCAGATTGACTCGTTCGAGAAACTGGAGTTTTACCCCGGCGTATTTCAATACCTCGCGCAGATAGCGAAGGAACTGGAGTACGAGCTGGTGATGGTGACCAACCAAGATGGACTGGGGACCTCCTCCTTCCCGGAAGAGACCTTCTGGCCGGTGCACAACATGATACTGAAAGCGTTCGAGAACGAGGGGGTGCGGTTCAGCGAGGTGCTGATAGACCGATCGTTCGAACGAGATAACTTGCCGACACGAAAACCGAGAACGGGAATGGTGACCCACTACATGAAGGGGAACTACGACCTGGAGAACTCGTTCGTGATAGGTGACCGAATAACCGACGTTCAGTTGGCGAAAAACATGGGGTGTCAATCAATCCTCCTGAGCGACCCACGACAAGCGAAAGCGACAAACGAAACAAGGGCGACAGAGGTGTTAGCAACGACAAAAGCACCGGGAACAACGGGGTCTCCCGAGAAAATAAAGACACCGAAAACGACAGAGGTGCTGAAAGCGACGCTGACGACAACCGACTGGGGCGAGATCTACCGCTTCCTGAAAGCCGAACCCAGAAAAGGCAAGGTGACCCGTGCAACCAGCGAGACCCGTATCACGGTGGAGGTGAACCTCGATGGTAGCGGAAAAAGCAACATCTCCACAGGTCTGGGCTTCTTTGACCATATGCTGGAGCAGATTGCCCGCCATGGGAACATCGACCTGACCGTTCTGGCCGAGGGAGACCTGCACGTGGATGAACACCACACCATCGAAGACGTAGGCATCGCGCTGGGAGAGGCATTCAGCAAAGCCCTGGGCAGCAAGAAAGGGGTGGAGCGTTACGGTTTCCTGCTCCCCATGGACGACTGCCTGGCACAGGTGGCCATCGACTTCGGGGGTCGCCCCTGGTTGGTGTGGAACGTAACGTTCCAACGGGAGTTCATCGGGGAGATGCCCACCGAGATGTGCATGCACTTCTTCAAGTCGTTCAGCGACAACGCCCGCTGCAACCTCAATATCGAGGCAGAGGGAGAGAACGAGCACCACAAGATGGAAGCGATCTTCAAAGCCTTTGCACGGGCCATCCGGATGGCAGTGAAAAAAAACCACCCGGGGGAGATTCCCAGCACCAAAGGTGTACTGTAACGGCAAGCACTCCTCGCTAATTCAGCTTCGCTGCCTTTTCTGTCGTCATTCGGCAAAGTTTTACTACGCAACACTTTTGCTCGTCGTGGCATAATCCGATCAAGCTCGTTTTCTGCTCACCGACTTAATGCAAAAGTTCATGTAAACTTGATTCTGCTCTCACTCCTAAGAAAATTATTAATTAATAAAGAACATGCGAATCATACCCGCCATAGACCTCATCAACGGACAATGCGTGCGCCTCACCAAGGGCGATTACAGCACCCGGAAAACGTACAGCGACAACCCGCTGGAGGTGGCCAAGGAGTTCGAGGAACACGGGATAAAGCACTTGCACCTTGTGGACCTCGACGGGGCAAAGTCAAACCACGTGGTCAACCACCGCATGCTACGCGAGATCACCACCCGCACCTCGTTGAAGGTTGATTTCGGCGGCGGGATTAAGTCGGACGACGATGTCCGCATCGCCTTCGAGAACGGGGCGCACCAGATTACCGGGGGGAGCATTGCGGCGAAGCAGCCGGAACTGTTCCTCAAGTGGTTGAATCACTACGGGAGCGACAAGATTATCCTGGGGGCGGACAGCCACCAACGAAAAATAGCTACCAACGGGTGGCAACAGCAACTGGAGCTGGACGTGGTGGAATTTATCAAGGAGTACGTGCGAAAAGGGATACGATACGTGATTTGTACCGATATCGCGAAGGACGGCATGCTCCAAGGCCCATCGGTGGACCTCTACAAAGAGATACTCGGGACCACCAACGTGCAACTGATTGCCAGCGGGGGCGTCACCTCGGTGGAGGACCTGCAGCGGCTCAAGGAGATAGGGTGCGAGGGTGCCATCATCGGTAAAGCGATTTACGAGGGAAGGATATCCCTGAAACAGCTGATACAGTTTAACGGTTAATTCATTGCTAATTTAGCTTCGCTACATTTTCTGTCGTCGCTCGGCAGAATCCAAGTAAACATGATTCTGCTCTCGCTCCTGAAAAAATTGTTATAAGTATGCAAACGAAACGAATCATTCCCTGCCTCGACATCAAGGAAGGGCGGACGGTAAAAGGGGTCAACTTCGTTGGCCTCCGTGACGCGGGCGATGCCGTGGAGCTCGCCAAGCGGTACGAGGATGAGGGAGCCGATGAGCTGGTTTTCCTCGATATCACCGCGACGGTGGAGAACCGGGGTACGCTGACCGATTTAGTGAAAAGGGTATCACAAGTAATCCATATTCCCCTTACCGTGGGAGGCGGCATTCGATCGGTGAGCAACGCGGAAGCGATCATCCGGGCGGGAGCCGATAAGGTGAGCATCAGCAGCGCGGCGGTAGACCGCCCGGCACTGATCAGCGAGCTGGCCGACCGATTGGGGAGCCACCGCGTGGTGGTGGCCATTGACACCAAGCATACCGGTGACGACTGGATAGTACACGTGCATGGGGGGCGAACAGCCACCACCCGGCGCACGATCGAATGGGCAAGGGAGGTGGAACAACTTGGCGCGGGCGAAATACTGCTCACCTCCATGAACCACGATGGCACCAAGAACGGCTTCGCCATCGATATCACGCAGAAGGTGTGCGAAGCGATCAACATTCCCGTCATCGCATCGGGCGGGGCGGGCTCCCCTACCCACTTCCTGGAGCTGTTCCAGCAGACCAAGGCAAGCGCCGCACTGGGCGCATCAGTGTTCCACTTCGGGGAGATATCCATCCCCACGCTCAAAAAGTTCTTAAACGACCAAAATATACCTGTACGATGACCGTAGATTTTAACAAAACCGGGGGATTGGTCCCGGCAATCATCCAACACGCCAGCACCCTGCAAGTATTGATGCTGGGGTACATGAACGAAGAGGCACTCGAAAAAACCAAGACAGAGGGGAAAGTCACCTTTTTCAGTCGATCCAAAAACCGACTATGGACCAAAGGGGAAGAGTCGAAGAACTACCTGCTGGTAGACGAGATCCTCGTGGACTGCGACAACGACACGTTGCTGATCAAGGCCTTTCCACAGGGTCCCACCTGCCACACGGGCAGCACCTCCTGCTTCAAGGAGGAGACGTCCAAGGGGTTCCTGTACGAACTGGAGAAGGTCATCGAAGAGCGTATCGCGGGAGGCTCCGAAAGCTCCTACACCGCCCGGTTATTCAAGCAAGGGGTTAACAAGGTCGCCCAGAAAGTGGGGGAAGAGGCGGTAGAGCTGGTGATTGAATCGAAAGACGACAACCTCAATCTGTTCTCGAACGAGGCGGCCGACCTGCTATACCACTTCCTCATACTTCTAAAAACGAAGAAGCTAAAACTGCAGGATATCGAGCAGGTTTTGCTCGAAAGGCACAAGTAGGAATTTATTGGCCAAATCGAGTAGGAGGAAAATAAAATAGGTTTTCCTCCTATTTTATTTTCCGACCTCTCACACCACCGTATGTACTTACGTGTACGGCGGTTACATTAGAGTGGATTACGAAACAACTGTTTGTAGCTGTCTGATAGACTGTAATAGCCTTGTTTAGCAAACCAAACGTTGTTCATTCCTATGTTCAGGGCGGGACTGTTAGACAGTCGCCACCATCCCTTGCCACTAAGGGCAGTACGCCAACTTAATGTTTCCTCAACTCCAAGTGAGGTGAGGAAACGAACGATACCGATTACTCGTTTACATTGCTTTAGACGGTAACATTTTAATCGGCGGCGAAGCCAACCGTCTAACTTTTCAAGTTTGCCTTTCATTGAAGCGTACTTGAAATATTGTAACCAACCTCTTAGCAACATTTCCAGTTCTCGCAAGATTTGCTCGAAACTTACCCCGCGATTACGTCGGGTAATGGATTTGAGCTTCATCTTTAATCGTTCCTCGCTTGACCTGCTTAGTCCTAACTTCCCTCCTCGTAAAAGGCTATGGCCTAAAAAGTTCACCTTGTAACTCGGCTTGATACCGCTCTTTTCTCGATTGACTTTCAGGAGCATTCTGTTTTCGATAAAACCTATTATGCTATCATATACTCGTTCGGCTGCCTTGCAGCTGCCCACGAATATCTGAACGTCATCGGCATAGCGTACGAAGTCCAAGTTCCGACGTGTCAGCTCTTGGTCTAACTCGTCCAAGACGATGTTAGACAACAATGGGCTTAAAGGACTGCCTTGCGGTGTGCCTTTAACACGCTGACTGCATAGCCCGTCCCGAAGTATACCGGTTTTCAGAATGCGACTGATCAAGGATAGCAAGCGCTTATCCCCTACCCGTGTACTCAGAAGCCAAAGCAAGCGTTGATGGTTGACCTCGTCGAAGAACTTGGCCAGGTCTATATCAACGACGGTACTTTTCCCCGATTTAACGATTTCGCACGCTCGACGCAGGGCATCGTGAGCACCTCGTCGTGGGCGGAAGCCGAAACTCGAAGGGGAAAACATCGGGTCGTAAATGGGTTGTAGGACTTGGTTTATCGCCTGTTGGACTACCCGGTCTTTGACCGTGGGAATGCCCAGCTGACGGAAACCGCCTTTCGGCTTGGGAATTTGAACGCCTTTAACCGGTTGGGGAACATACGTGCCGGACAATAAATCGTTTTGAAGTTCCTTGTAATGGTTGCTGAACCATGTGCCGAACTCTTCGACACTCTGCTTGTCCACACCGCTGCTCCCGCCGTTGCGGCGTACCTGTTGATAGGCTTCGTGCAAATTTGAATAGCCCGTCAAACGTTCCATCAAATCTCTCGTCTGATTACGTTCTTCTTCGCATATAGAAAGCCACACGGGGCTGACCTTCCCGTCACTTTCGTACCATACGGGTACGTCCGTGACGAAAAGGTTACCTTGAATACAACATTCTGCTCCTTTCTTTCGCTTCATCTGTGTATAAGGTTATTTTCTGCCCCTTGGCATTGGCTTTTGCTATTCTAAAAAAAAACTCATCAGCTCTAATGTTTCTGCCCTTCGCTCCACTCTCGTTACAAGAGCTTCCTGGCTACTATGGCGTCTGCTGACTTCTGTATAACGGCTTTGCTACAACAGTTCGCTCGTCTTCGCCTCCACCTGTCTTATACAGACCTCCTACGGTAAACTCATACCTCTTTCACCGTGAGTGACACGATTTACTACCCTTGCTTTACGTCCAATTATCGGGCTTCGTGGTCCAATGCCCACTTACCCACAAGGTAAGCCTCGTATCGTGTTCCTGTCCGTTCATTCACGGCTTTGTCGCTGGCTTCCTTCAGATTTGCCCTCGCGGGCAACACCCTTGCCGTTGACTAACGTTTCCTATTGGCAGGCACGTTCGGGACTTGCACCCTATAGATGTATGGTATGCGTAGCACACAAAAAACAACCTGCTCGATACCGGGCAGGTTGCTCTCATCAATACATTATTATTTTACGATTCAAGTTCCGTTTTTATCGGGACATAGGCATTGTATTTACGCCTCTGCTTCCGCGAACGGCTGTACCGATACAAACGAGCGGTTATTCTTCCGTTTACGGAAAACCACCGTACCATCGATCAAGGCATACAGGGTATGATCTTTCCCCATACCCACGTTATTACCCGGGTGATGCTGGGTACCACGCTGGCGAACGAGAATATTACCAGCCCTAACCGACTCACCACCATATATCTTAACGCCCAATCGTTTGCTTTCCGATTCGCGACCATTCTTGGAACTACCTACACCTTTTTTATGTGCCATTTTCGTGCTATTTTTAATGAACTATTTCGTTAAGCCAAACGGGCAGAAGACAAGTTTACTTGGATTATGCCGTGGCTAGAAATAGTCTAATGTTAATGAACTATCTCCTTTACTTGTACTTCAGAAAACTGTTGACGATGCCCGTTCAACTTCTGGTACCCTTTCCTTCTCTTCTTCTTGAAAACGAGAACCTTGTCGCCTTTCACGTGAGAGAGAACCTCTACCACTACCTTGGCCCCGTCAACCAACGGAGCACCCACGGTTACCTTTTCCCCATCATCCACCAGCATCACCTTCTCGAACTCGAGCTCGCTGCCCAGTTTGGCGTTGATCCTGTGGACAAATAACTTTTGGTCTTGAGATACTTTAAACTGCTGGCCCTGAATGTCTACAATGACGTACATACTAAAAATAACTTTACGTTACCAGCCTGAGGCGAGCCGTGTAACACGACTTCTTGTTGAGCCTATTGGCAAAATGAGGTGCAAAAGTACGAACTTTATTCGTGAAATACAAGCAATATATTACTTATTTGTAATTTCCGGACGATTTTCAAGCGATTCATGGCAACGGCAACTATATAACTTCATTGTTTCAAAACACCTCGGGATGGACGTTTTCCAAGAACGCGTAAGCGCTCCCGATACCATCGATGATATCGGAGGCGATGAAAGCGCGTTCATGCATGCGGCCGGTCGCCAGGTTAGCCGTCAACCCGTGCAGGTAAACGCCCAGTCTCGCGGCATCCAGAGGCGGGTACCCTTGGGCAAGCAAGCCGGTTATCATCCCGGTAAGGACATCCCCACTGCCAGCCGTAGCAAGGGCGGGCGTACCACTGCTATTCACATGGATGGTCTCTGCGTCGATAACCAACGAGAAAGCCCCCTTAACGACCACGATAACCCCATACTCCCGAGCAAACGCACGGGTTTTTTGTATCTTATCGAAATCATCGCTCCACTCCCCTATCAGCCGGCTCAACTCTTTGGGATGCGGCGTGAGGACGGTTCCCGGAGGTAGCAACGAAAGCCATCCAGGGTGTTTGGAGAGGATGTTCAACCCATCGGCGTCGACCACCAGGGGAACACTATTTTCAAGCCCGTGAATTTTCTTCAGGAAGCGGTAGAGCGCTTGCGTTGTATCGTGGTGTTGCCCCATACCTATCCCGATGCCAATGGCGTTGGGTTTCAAGTTGTACTCGATGGCGGTAATACGGCTACCGTGCGCATCACCTACCGCCATCGCCTCGGGGAAATATCCCTGAATAATGGGAACACCTGAATGAGGAAGGTAGGCCGTAACAAGCCCGCACCCTGACCTCAGGGCTGCTTTCGCGGCCAGGCAAACCGAGCCCATCATCCCAAGGCTGCCACCAATCACCAACGCATGCCCCAGAGTCCCTTTATGGGCAAACCTAGGCAGTAGCTTCAGCCACCCCCTGGCCTCCTCACCACGGGTAAAGAAGGTATCGCTGTCTGCTTCGGCAATCGCCGTCTCGCTTAACCCTATCTCCACATGCCACACCTCCCCACAGAAGTGCTGGTTCCCAGGCAGGTAAAGTGCCAACTTGGGGATTTGAAATGTTACCGTTTCCGAGGCCTCCACGGCGAAGGCGGTCTTCCGATCCAAGAATAGCCCACTGGGCACATCAATGCTGACAATCCTCTTGCCGCTCTCGTTCATTCGAGCGATCACCTCGCGGGCTAGCCCACTCACCTCGCGGTTAAACCCCGTACCAAAGAGGCCATCAATTAGCAGGTCATACTCGTCAAACGGGGATAAATCGCTTAGACCTAGTTCAGGCACACTAGGTCCGGTATTCGGTTTGTGAGAATCGTTCAGGGGAGAACCGCCCTGGGGGAGACCACCTTGAAAAAAGTTACTTTGTGGGATATCGCTCGCCGAAACGATTTTCGTGCAGGAAATACCTGCCGCCATTGCCCGGCGAAGGTTATGCAGGCAATCATTCGAATAGGAAGCACTATACTCCACCACAACCACTTTCACGGGATAACCCGCCCCGTGAAGCATCCGGGCGACCGCCAACGCGTCCCCGCCATTGTTACCAACACCCGCGAAAACAAGTATCGAGATATCCTCACGGTCATATTTTTCAATAAGCCAGTGGTAAAAAGCGGTAGCCGCACGTTCCATTAAGTCCAGCGATGAAATTCGCTCGCGTAAGACGGTTTGGGCATCGATCTCGCGAATCTGTTCTGAGGTTAAAATCTTCATGACAACAAGAAAGTTTGAATGTCGTCGTAAGGTCTGTTCGTGCGCAGGATGAGACTCGAACTCACATGCCGTAACCGGCACTACCCCCTCAAAGTAGCGTGTATACCAATTTCACCACCTGCGCGATCGGGGTGCCCAGAACAGGGGTCGAACCTGCACGTTGTTGCCAACACTAGTCCCTGAAACTAGCGCGTCTACCAATTCCGCCATCTGGGCATCCACAATATGTAATCTCCGCGATTCACGCGATTTATTTTTCGCGATTCGCGGTTGCAAAGGTACAAGTTTTTTGGGAACAAACGAACATTTGCCCCTTTTATTTTTCCATCTCTTTCTTCAGCCTGTTTTCCAAAGCCGCTATGTTGCTTGGCCTTGGCGCGTTCATATCAACAATATGCCCGTTTTTGTCAATCAAAATATACTTGGGAATGAAAAAAGCTTCGTAAGCGGTATCAACGGCACCGTCAGAGTCAAAGAGCTGCAACCATTCAGGCTTGTCCTCGGAGAGTGCTTTTTGCCACCTGTCAAAGCTATCGCTCACGGAAATACCGATAATGGCTACTCGATGGTCATTCTTGTATTTCTCGTATAGTTCCCGGAGCGATGGAATTTCTTCCCTACACGGTCTACACCAACTGGACCATAAATCGATATAAACGACTTTCCCACGAAAATCTGCTAACGAGTAGGTTTCCCCGGTATTGCTTTCGAGGGTGAAATCGGGAGCCGGTTGCCCCACTCGGGTAGTGCTTAAAAATTTCTCCTTTTCTCTAAAAAGATTGGCTATAGCCTGTTTGTAGTCAGGGTCGGTTAAGTTGGAGATATAGGATGCGAAAGCCGACTTGTACTCGTTCAATTGCTCCATTGTTTGGACGTTTAGTTCCACGCCACTACGCATCAACTTGAACAGGGAAAACTCCTTGGCTTTTCCCCGGAATTCGGTATTTATTATTTCCAGCTGATGAAATCGACTGTTTTCTCGCGACGGGTTTTCCCGGGCATCCTTTGCTTCTAAAGCTCTCCTGTATTCATCTAAAAACCACGTTTTGTAGGTTTCCGAAATCATGTACTCTTCATCGAACAGATCATCGAGAATGGCTTTATCGGTTATTTCCGCAGCGAAAGCGTAAGCCTTTTCCTCGTCCAAGTTTCCATAATTAATCACGCTTGATATCAGCATGTAAAGGCGATTAAACAGGTTCTCGAAATAGGTCATTCGACCAAAATGTGCCAAATAGGGGTCCGTGGTCACCTTATCGTGGAAAACCACTTTTTCAAGCGAATCTGTAAAATGCTTTTCCGCCCGGATGTATTGCAGTAAAGAGTCGCCTTTCAGATCGGACCACCGTGTCATATCCATGCGGGCAATCCTAATGGAATCGTGCAATTGCTTGTAGCGATTACTTTCGGCACCTTCTATTCTCGTTGTTTTCATCAAGGTAAAAATATCCTTCCCGTCTCCCGTGATGGTCAATTGATACCCCGGGGCGATAAAAAAATCGTTTACCTGTATATCCCTATTCTGAAGGCTTGTTCTCCGCGGGTAAGTGACTTTGTTCGTGGTGTAATGAAAACTCCCATCGGGTTGCAACAAGATGGTATCAATTTCACTTAATCCACTCTTGGATTCAATAAGGAGGAATAACCGGGGGTCTGAAACATTGCTTATTTTCCCTTGCAGGGTAAACGGCTCCGTTTCTCGCGCTCGCGTTGCCATTACCATGACAACCAACAAAAGGGTGAAAATTGTTTTCGTGTTCATATGATTTTCTTGTTAAAGCTATCTGAGGGGAAGCCCATCTCTCACCGTCGCCGCATCCGTTTGCGAACCACCTCGGACGGGATCCTGTCTTTATACTTATCCAGCGCTTCGCTCACCTCGATGGTTTTACCGGTAGGGACCGCTATCTCCACCGTGATGCCCTGATTCCTAAATCCCTGCTCAACGGGAAACGATAGGAACTCGGGCAAAAACAGCACGGAGTCATTTTGAATAACCGGGTAATAGAGTTGCACCACATCGGCTTTCGCGGAGCGCAGGGTACGCCCGCGTACAGAAGCGATAACCCGCGCATGAAAAAGCGAGTCAGGACTATGACACACCTGAAGGTTGATGTTCGCGAAGAGAAGGGAATCCTCGTTAGCCGTGTAATAAGGCAAAACGGGGCAACCATCAACCTCATCCAAGAACCAAGGCGTGGCAAGGTTACGACCACAAATACCCACTGCCGTGAATTCAGCGTAATCGTCGCCGTAAGGCAGCATCTCCACGTACATCTTATCCGCGCTGAAGGGAGCAATTGACACGTTTTTTTCACTGGAACACTCCACGCTGAACTTGTGGAGCACGCGCGACGCCAACATACTGGCGCTCACAAGTCCACCCACCCAAAGCACCGTGGCAACGACCCCTATAACGGGACGCGACTTGGCTTTCATCATACGACGGATAAGCCATGTCGCCATGGCAACAAT